>NZ_JAQBOF010000038.1 GCF_028288185.1 Mucilaginibacter sp.
ATTGAATAGAGGTGGATCAGGAAGCCAACGCCGGTAATGATCAGCAGCATGATAGAACTCAACTGATCAACCAGGAAAGCAAAATTGATGTGTAACGATCCTACAGAGAACCAGGTAAACAGATCAACAAAAATAGGTTGGCCTGATGATTTGATCTGAAAAAAAGCGCCGATACTTAGCCCGAATGATATTAAAACCAACAGGCTGCCGATAAAGCCGATAGCGCCTTTTGAAAGTACATTGCGGCCAAGGCCGTTAATAACGAAACCGGCTAACGGTAATAAAGGAATAAGCCAGATGTATTTATCCATGTTGTTATATTGTACGTTTGACGTTGTACGTATTACGTTTTTCTTTATTATTAAATTAATTCAAATCCGAAATTAAGCTACCATTTTAACCTGTTCAACACATTAATATCTATCGAATTTGTGTTGCGGTATATCATTACAATTATTGCCAGGCCTACGGCTACTTCTGCAGCGGCCAGGGCCATAATAAAAAATACAAAAACCTGCCCGCTTGCATCGCCATTATAAACAGAGAAGGCGGCTAATAATAAGTTTACCGCATTCAACATCAATTCGACCGACATAAATATTACGATGGCGTTACGGCGAACTAATACACCCATAACCCCTATTGAAAATATAATGGTGCTTAATATAATGTAATGGTTAAGCGGTACAGCTTGTAATGTATGTGTTAAGTTTTCCATTATGCAGCAGTTTTAGGATCTTTAGTAGCCAATAATACAGCACCTACCATTGCCGATAACAGCAATACTGACGATATCTCAAAAGGCAATAAATATTCGTTAAATAATACTTTCCCTAAGTTTTTAACCAGGCCCAGGTTTGGGTCTTTTAAAATTACAGGGTTTGATGCACCAAATGCTTTTAACGCTGCCACAATAGTCACCAGAAAACAACCTCCGCCAATAACCGCGGCAAATTTTATCAGGTTTGATTTTGGTTGTTCAGACTCCTTATTAAGGTTCATCAACATCAGTGTGTACAGAAACAGCACCAGTATGGCACCCATGTACACAATAAAGTTTACTATAGCCAAAAACTGGGCATTTAATAAAATGTAGTGGATAGTGAACGTAAAAAACGTTAGTATCAAATAAAGGATGCTATGCACGGGATTTTTAGCCGTGATCACCAAGATGGAGAAGAAAATGGACAAAAACGCGATGAAGTAAAATGTATTCATTTGCTATATATTACAAAACACTTTCGACCACCAAAAATTGGATGGGCAAAGGTATAAAACTTCTTTATGGATTTAACGGGGCCTCAACTAATTTGTCTTTGCCGTAAATAAAATCTTTCCTTAAATAATCAGACGGTACTATGTCGCCATCTAAATAGATAGCTTCTTTAGGGCAGGCTTCTTCGCAAAGACCGCAAAAAATACAGCGCAGCATATTAATTTCATAAACAGCTGCATATTTTTCTTCGCGATATAAGTTCTCCTCTCCCGGTTGGCGCTCTGCAGCGGTCATGGTTATGGCTTCGGCGGGGCATGATAGCGCGCATAAGCCGCAGGCTGTGCAACGCTCTTTACCATTCTCATCACGTTTAAGCGAATGCATACCACGGAAGTTTTCAGAAAACTCACGTTTCTCTTCCGGATAGCTGATCGTAACCGGCTTTCTAAAAAAGTGTTTCATGGTAATTGCCAAACCTTGCGCAATTGCAGGCAGGTAAGCACGTTCCCAAAAGTTTAACGGCTTATTATCAACTACTTTTCTTTTATTACTTAGCGGTTCCATCTTATCTGTTAATTAAAGTAATAACAATACCGGTTACAACAATATTTGCAATGGCTATCGGTATTAAAATTTTCCAGCCCAGGTCCATCAATTGGTCATAACGGAAACGCGGGATTGTCCAGCGTACCCACATGAAAAAGAATATGAATAAAAATATCTTGGCAAACATTAAAGTGACACCCAATATTACCGCGCCATTTGTACCGATATGAGCGGCCATCCAATCCATAAACGGATAATTGTATGCACCCCAATAAAGCGTAACCATTACTGCCGATGATATGAACATGTTGATATACTCGGCAAATAGGTAAAAGCCCAGTTTCATGGATGAGTATTCTGTATGATAACCACCAACCAGCTCAGTTTCGCACTCTGGTAAATCAAATGGTGTACGGTTAGTTTCGGCAAATGCGCAGATCAGGAACAGTATAAAGCCTACCGGCTGAGACAATACGTTCCAATGCCAGCTATGTTGTTGCTCGGCAATTTGACGTAGGCTTAAAGTACCCGTTATCAGTAATAAAGCGATGATGGATAAACCCATCGAAATTTCATAGCTGATGTTTTGTGATGCCGCGCGGATAGCGCCCAATAAAGAGTATTTATTGTTTGATGCCCAGCCACCTATCATTACACCATAAACACCTAATGATACTACGCCGAATACATAAAGGATACCCACGTTAATATCTGCCACCTGTAGGTCAATAACATGTGCGCCAATGGTTAATTTTTGCCCCCACGGTATAACTGCCGAACCTATACAAGCCGTCATGATAGCCAACGAAGGGCCTACGATGAACAGGAAGCTGCTGGCATTGGTTGGGATGATCTCTTCTTTCAAAAACATTTTACCACCATCGGCAAGTGGTTGTAGTAAACCCCACGGACCGGCACGGTTAGGGCCAATCCTGTCCTGAAAAAATGCCGCTATTTTACGCTCGGCATAGGTAGAGTACATTGCTATAACCAGGCTTATGGCAAAAATGATAACTACCAGTATAAATTTAACTATGATGTCTGCTAATTCCATTATAAGCGTGTTTCGCGTTCAAATTGTTCTTTATTGGCCTCTTGCAATACCAGGTTGGTTTTAACAACCGGCAATGGCGTAAAATCATAATGATTAGAGCTGATAACCGATTGATGCGATACTTTACGCGGACCTTCAATTACCCAATCGGCTGTTTTCTTCTTGTCAAAACGGCAGGTATTGCAAATAAAATCTTCTACCTCGCCATAAACATCTTTACGCGCGGTTACACGTAAAACATCATCACCTTTGTACCAAAGGGTTACTTCGCCTTTACATTTTTCGTGATCGCAGTCGCGGTGTGCTTCAACCGGCTTGGTAAACCAAACACGGTTTTTAAAGCGGAAAGTTTTATCGGTTAACGCACCTACCGGGCAAACATCAATAACGTTGCCCGAGAAATCATTATCAACTGCTGCTTGTATGTAGGTTGATATTTCAGAGTGGTCTCCCCTGTTCAGGATACCATGTATACGATGATCGGTTATCTGGTCAGCAACATAAACACAACGGTAGCAAAGGATGCAACGCGTCATGTGCAGTTGTATTTTATCGCCAATATCTATACGGTTAAAAGTGCGGCGGTCAAACTCATAACGGGTTTTAACAGCGCCATGCTCAAAACCTAAGTCTTGTAACTGGCACTCGCCGGCCTGGTCACATATCGGGCAATCCAGCGGGTGATTAATCAACAACATCTCTACCACACCTTTACGCGCCTCAATAACTTCGGGCGAAGTAATGTTTTGCACTTCCATACCGTCCATTACATTGGTACGGCATGATGCTACCAGCTTAGGCATAGGGCGTGGGTCTTTCTCAGAACCTTTACTCACCTTTACCAAACAAGTCCGGCATTTACCACCGCTGCCGGCCAGTTTAGAATAATAGCACATAGCAGGCGGCACAATATCACCACCTATTATCCTCGCGGCGTTTAGGATGGATGTTCCGTCCGGTACTTCTACTGATATTCCGTCTATTGTAACCTTCATTATTAAGTCAAAATTAAAAAGTCAAAAGTCAAAACTGATTATTGAAGTGACTAACTTAAATTACTTTTTAAACTAATTATTATTGATGCGATGATCTTTGAAAGCTCATCTGCTTCATTTATTAATTTATTTATCTGATCTTTTTCTTCGATCAGTATTGTATCTCTTATTAAACAAAGCCAATACTTGGTTTCGTTTCCTGATTTTAGAGCTATCGTATAAAAATTCCTAAAATCTTTTTGCGAACTTCCTGATTTCGCTTCAACTATATTTGCTCCTATCGAAGTTGCACTCCTTAAAAGCTGGTCAAATATTGAAAAGTATATTCTTTCGTATTTGCTTGATGAGATAAAAAGCACAATCTCTTTGGAGAATTGGTAGCACCTGTGCTTAATATCATATGGCTTATCATTCAAATTTTGAATTTTTACTTTTTAATTTTGACTTAGCCGGCCACCGGCGCAGGCAACGGATCAGCATAATGAGCTATCCCGTAATTTCTTGTGGTAGCTTCGCTTGCATGCGTTACATGCCATTCAAACTCATCCCTAAAGTGGCGTATCGCGCTGGCCACCGGCCATGCTGCCGCGTCACCCAGCGGGCAAATGGTGTTTCCTTCTATCTTTTTAGCTACATCAACCAACAGGTCCATATCGCTCATGCTGCCATGACCATTCTCTAAACGGTGCAATACTTTCTCCATCCAGCCGGTACCCTCACGGCAAGGCGAACATTGTCCGCAGCTTTCATGGTGATAGAAACGAGCGAAGTTCCAGGTATTTCTAACGATACATTGATCTTCATCAAAAGCGATAAAACCGCCTGATCCCATCATACTGCCACTAACAAAACCACCGTCTGATAAAGACTCATAGCTCATCAGGCGGCCTTCGCCATTAATAGTTTTTAAGAACAGGTTAGCCGGTAAAATCGGCACAGATGATCCACCCGCAACAACCGCTTTTAAACGTTTGCCGTTGGCGATACCACCGCAATATTCATCGCTGTATAAAAATTCTTCAACAGGTAAACCTAGGTCTATCTCATAAACACCCGGTTTTACCAAGTTACCACCTGCTGATATTAGTTTAGTACCGGTACTACGGCCTATACCTAATTTAGCATACTCATCGCCACCCTCATTAATGATAGGTACTACAGCAGCAATTGATTCAACATTATTTACCACAGTTGGGCAGCCATACAAACCCGCGATTGCCGGGAATGGTGGTTTAATACGCGGGTTACCACGTTTGCCTTCTAATGATTCCAGCAACGCGGTTTCTTCGCCGCAGATGTAAGCACCACCACCGGGTTGTACATACAGCTCCAGGTCATAACCGGTGCCTAATATATTTTTTCCGAGGAAACCTGCCGCTTTTGCTTCGGCAATGGCTTTTTCAAGGATACGGATCTGCGGCATCATTTCGCCGCGAACATATATATATGATGTTTTTGCACCTAAGGCATAGCTGCCTACTATCATCCCCTCAATTAATAAGTGAGGGATATAAGTCATCAGGAAACGGTCTTTGAAAGTTCCGGGTTCAGACTCATCCGCATTACAAACCAAGTAACGGGCAACACCTTCTGGCTTAGCCAAAAAGCCCCATTTCATCCCGGTAGGGAAACCCGCGCCACCACGACCACGCAAGCCTGATTTTTTAACTTCTTCCACCACTTCATCGGGTGTCATTTTTTTCAAAGCCTTCTCAACAGACGCATACCCGCCCTTTGAGCGATAAACATCAAAAGTATTGATGCCGGGTACATTTATATGTTCTAAAAGTAATTTGCGTCCCATTTCGTTAATATATTTTGCCTGTTTGCTTGTAATAGTTTACATGCTGCCAAACACGCGTGCCAATGGCCAGAACTATTAAAACTACCCTAAGTGTAGACGCTACTCCAATGGGGTTTGATGGTAATAATAGTATTACTACCAGTACTGCATACAGTACATCCCTCAATATCATCATTCCTCTAACTGTCATTCGCTTTAAAAATATCTACCAGTTTCGTTATAATAATTAATATGTCTGACTATACAACTAGCAAATGCTACTACAAGCAGCGGTACCAGTATAATGCTATTCTCTTTTAATCCGCCTGTTACAAATACTAAAATCAAACCTAATGCAAATAATGAATCTCCAATTATCAAATTTGCATTGTCCATTCCATTTGTAAATTATTTTCCTTTAGCCTTTAAATCTGCTATCAATGTATCTACAGACTCATTGGTTAACTTTTCATAAAAAGTATATTCGGGGCCGATTTGTAAAACAGGCGCAAAACCGCACGCTGCCAAACACTCCACCCCGCGCCAGCTAAATAAGCCATCAGCAGTAACTTCGCCTTCTTTAACGCCTAATTGTTGCTCAATATGGTCCATTATTTTTTCGGCACCTACCAGGCAGCATGGCCCAGTGCGGCAAACCTCTAAAACATATTTACCCTGCGGACGCAAAAAGTACATGCTGTAAAATGAGGCTACCTCATAAACTTCAATAGGCTGCAATTTTAAATACTCTGCAACTTTATCCATTGCCTGCGGGCTTGTCCACCCAAACTCGGCTTGCACCAAATGCAGTATAGGCAACAGGGCCGATTTTTGTTTCCCTTCGGGATAACGGCTTACTATATCAGCAAACTGAGCTGTTAGCGCGGGTGAAAATTCAACCGGAGCTTGTACGGTATCTTCAACTCTAAGCATCTAATTCTCCGGCTATAACGTTTAAACTACTCATGTTAATAATCGCGTCAGACAGTAACATGCCTTTACTCATTGGGGCATACATCTGGTAATTTATAAAACTTGGCCTGCGGAAATGCAAACGGTAAGGCGAACGCCCTCCATCGTTTACCAGGTAAAATCCTAACTCGCCGTTAGCGCCCTCTACCGAGTGATATACTTCGGTATTTGGGGTAGGTATCTCGCCCATCACAATTTTAAAGTGATAGATCAGGGCTTCCATATTATTGTAAACTTCCTCTTTTGGAGGCAAATAAAATTCAGGTACGTCCGCATGGAAAATATCTGTCGGTTCTTTTTCCAGCTTCACTAAAGCTTGCTCAATAATGCGCAAGCTTTGTTTCATTTCTTCGTTACGCACTAAAAAGCGGCTATAAACATCGCCATTGTCGCCAACGGGTATTTCAAAATCAAAATCTTCGTATGATGAATAAGGATTCATGGCCCTAACATCATAATCAACACCGGCAGCGCGCAATAACGGGCCGCTCCAGCTATAAGCTATCGCGTCTTCAGCAGTAACCGCGGCTACATCCCTGGTACGATCAACAAATATGCGGTTACGGTTAAATAATGATTCGAACTCTTTTAATACCGGCGGGAAGTCCACTAAAAACTTGCGCAGCTTATTAAAAGCGATAGTGTTAAAGTTACGCTCGAAACCGCCTATACGCCCAATATTGGTGGTAAGACGCGAGCCGCAAACTTCTTCGTAAATTTCATAAATAGCTTCGCGATGCTCCATCATGTATAGGAAACCCGTGAAAGCGCCAGTATCAACCCCTAATACACCGTTACAGATAATGTGGTCTGATATACGGGCCAGTTCCATTATAATTACACGCAGGTAATCAACACGTTTTGGCATGGCAATGCCCAACATTTTTTCAACCGTCATGTGCCAGCCCATATTGTTTATGGGCGATGAGCAATAATTTAAACGGTCTGTTAATGGGGTTATCTGGTAAAATGGGCGGTGCTCAGCAATTTTCTCGAAAGCTCGGTGTATGTATCCAATGGTGGATACGCCGCTTATAATTCTTTCGCCATCCATTTGCAGCACATTCTGGAACACGCCATGCGTCGCCGGGTGTGTAGGCCCCAAGTTGAGTGTTGAGGGCTCGTTTTGCGGATCGTTATCTGTATATACCGGGTGGTTCTGCATTTGCTATCTTCCGAAAAAATAATCTTTTTTATCAACACGGTTAGGATCCTCTAATGGAAACTCTTTCCTCATCGGGAAAGCCGTCATGTCGTCAACATTTAATATTCTGCGTAAATCGGGATGGCCATCAAATATTACCCCAAAAAGGTCATACGTTTCGCGTTCCATCCAGTTTGCACCCTCCCAAACAGTTGTAGCTGTAGGTATGTGGCAGTTATCGCCATCAATAAATACTTTTATACGTACACGTACATTATTTACCAGGCTATGTATATGATAAATTACGCCGATAGTTTTTTCCTGTTCAGGATAATGTATCGCGGTAATATCTGTTAAATAAATAAATTGTAAAGCCGGGTCGGTTTTTATAAAACCTAGTAATGCAATAATACTTTCGGGGTTGGTCTCTAAGGTTAGCAAACCATAAGGCTCGCCAATTACGGTTACTTGTCCTTCAAATTTACTATTGATGCTTTGTAAAAGCTCTTCGTTAGTTATCTTACCCATTACTGTATCCCGTATGAAGCTAATAATTTTTGGTACTGAGGTTCATTTCTTCTGCGCGTTGACTCTGTTTTAACCAGTTCCTGGATACACATAAAGCCATCAATAATAGCTTCAGGACGAGGTGGGCATCCCGGTACATAAACATCAACCGGTATAATTTCATCTATCCCTTGCAAAACCGAATAGCTATCAAATATACCGCCGCTTGACGCGCAAGCGCCTACTGCCATCACCCAACGGGGCTCGGCCATTTGCAGGTAAACCTGGCGCAAAACCGGACCCATTTTTTTGGCGATGGTACCCATAACCATTAACAGATCGGCCTGGCGTGGCGAAAAGCTTAAACGCTCTGCGCCAAAACGAGACAAGTCATAATGTGAGGCCATGGTAGCCATAAACTCGATACCGCAGCATGATGTTGCGAAAGGTAATGGCCATAAAGAATTTGCGCGGGCTAAACCTACCGCCTTGTCCAGCGAAGTAGCAAAAAATCCTGAACCCTCTACACCGGCAGGAGCACCAACTATTTGAATATCACTCATGAAATCTATTACTACAATTTCCTATCCAAAAAAGGGTGGATAGAAAGCGCAAATTTATGATAAAAAACCTTGTATCTGATACACTATTAACGATAGGAAATATATTTAGAACAATTCTAAACAGCCCGGCTCCCTCTAAATCGTCCCCGGTAGGGGAGACTTTATTAAAGCGCCAATATTTAAGACCCTCCCTTCCGGGGAGGGTTGGGTGGGCTCTAATCCCAGTTTAAAGCGCCTTTTTTTATGACATAGATAAAACCAGCCAATAAAGTGCCCATAAAAATAAACATCTCATACATACCGGTAGCGCCAAGTTCTTTAAAGTTTACTGCCCATGGGTACATAAATATTACCTCGACATCAAACAATACAAACAAGATAGCCACCAAAAAGTATTTAATAGATATAGGTGTACGGGCATTACCTATAACCTCAATACCCGACTCGAACGGGGTTAACTTATCTTTAGTTACACGCTTAGGGCCTATTTTATGTGTTACAAACATAGTACCCACCACAAAACCTACAGCAACTATCATTTGGAAAATGATAGGCAAATAATTAACCGGCAAACTTTGTACTTCCATGGGTGCAAATATACAAATGGTGTGTTAATAAAAAAGGCCTCAATCGAGGCCTTTTTTATTAAATTTATTTAGTACCAGCCTTTTTGGGCCTGGCCGCAGGCGTTGATGCCGCCGGTGCATTTTTGCTGTCAAAATAATAGGCCGCTTGTTTGTTATTTGGATCTATCTCTTTGGCTTTGGTAAAGTATTCCATTGCCTTAGCATCATCCTTATCATGATATTGCGCATAAGTACCTAAATAAGCATAGGCCTCGGCAAAATCTTTTTTGTTTGTTTCGGTAGATGGTGCTGTAGCTGTATATAACTCGATAACCTTTTCATAGTATGGTTTAGGCAAGCCTTTCATATTGGTAAGATCTCCATCTCTTACTGAAGCTACACGTGCACGATACACATATTCTGTAGGAACGGGTTTTTCAACCATTACTCTTTGAACGTAACTCAGCGCCGAATCTGCCTTAATTAACAATGTAGAATCCGGATTTTTAGAGCTGAAAGAGAAGTAATAATAAATTCCCTCATAAATATGTTCAGTAACCAGTGGTTTATGAACCTTAGTAGTCATCTCCTCGTAAGTTTTAGCTGTGTTTAAATAGTCTTTTCTCTTTTTATATACATTGACTATTTCAGTATACGCATCTTGTACTTGGGTTGTATCTAAGTCAGCATACTTTTTTAAGGTTTCTATTCCTTTTGCTGTATCCTGCCCGCTTGCAATTTGTAAACGGCCTAAATAACCGTAATCACGTGGTAAAATACGATTAGGTTGTGCTTTTGCAAACCAGGTATTCATAGCAGTTAAACCAGCCGGGTAATCTTTATTCTCGTAGGCCGCATATCCTAAGTAACGGTATATACGTGGGTTGGTAGTACCAGATTTTGATAAGTTTGTTGCCACTTCCTGCAAAGTTACATAGTCACCAGCATTTACAAGGAAATCCGCGTAGCGCATTAATGACTCTGGCGATTGATCTGTCAGGCTTAAAAACTTTTTATAGTTTTCTACACCTTCTTTTATTTTGGCAGATGCCACTTTAATGTTTGTTTGCGCCTCTGTAAGATCAGTTTCGGCCAATTCGCGGTAAGCAGGGCCGTAGTTAGGATCTATAGCGATAGCTGCCTGAAATTGTTTTTCTGAATCAGAGAAGTTATCAGCATATCTCCATAATACACCTGTAGCCACATTTGCAGCTGGCGATTTTGGATCAAGCGCTAATGCTGCCTGATAGGCATCATAAGCATCATTACTTTTTAGTTGTGAACGGTAAGCATTGCCTAATGCTACCAATACTTCAGCATCTTTAGGGTTTACTGCTTTACCTTTTGTTAAGGCATCAATAGCAGCATTTGCTTTTGCAGGCGGGAATTTTCCGTCCTTAGCATCCAGCAAATATGCTTTGCCTATATATAAATATGGTGTGCTTTCTTTTTTACCGGTATTTGTAATTGCCTGGTTAAAGTTAGACGTAGCACCTGTATTATCATTACCTGATAGCGCCACTGCACCTAAACCGACATAATTTAAAGCCGATTTGGGATTAACTGCTATACCTTTTGTAAACGTTGTTTTTGCAGAATCTATATAATCCTGAATCAAATACACCCATCCCAGGTAAAAAATATTTTCGTCATTAGTTGGCTGTGTAACCGTAAGGTTTTTAAGCATTCCCTTTGCTTTTTGATATTGCTCTGCATCAATAGCTTTCTTGGCGTCAGCAAGACTTTGCCCAAAAACTGCTGATCCTATAAATACCAGCGCTAATGCCACTTTAGCTATTTTACTGATCATTTTCATCACTTGTTTTAATTTTAGTTAGATATATATTTAATAATTATGTTTAATAACAATCTCTCGTTGTGGTATTGAATTAGGCAATATGCCCGATCTTAAAATAATTCTTTGTCCACGGTCTCCAAGCACAAAGTAAGCAAAACCTGAGCCTAAACCTAATTTCCCGGTACAATTCACCAAATACAAACCTCTTGTAAATGGATATTGTTTTAACGCTAAAGTAGTTTGTGATGGCTTAAAGTATTGATTAGGGGCATCTTTACTGTTCTCATCTTTCACGGCTACTATTTTAACTTTTTTTACCGACTCTGCATAATCAGCATCGGGGTCATTAAGCCAGCTAAATCCGGTTATGCCTATGGCTTGCGGATGTTGGCTAATATACTTTATTACTTCTTTATTGTTTTTGACCGCAAAAATATTTTTTAGTTTAAAATCTTTATTTCCAGAAAGATCCCTCAAGTATCTTACCAAACTTGAGTTTGCATTATCAAAAACGATATCTATACCCATTTTAGTCTTCCCATTCAGCATTTTTTTTATTTCGTTAACCGATGTAAGCGTATCTTTTGACGCCTGGTTTACAATAAATGTAACCGCATCAATAGCAAAACGGTTAATAACAGGCGGCAACGTTTTATCTTTTAATAGCTTAACCTCATCCGGTCTTAGCTCACGCGATAGGATTGCAAACCTAACGCTATCGTTTAACAATAGCCGCAAAACACTATTTTCTGATCGATATAAAATATCAGGCTTAGCTTGAGTATTTAACTGTTTAAAAACATAAGCTTCCTCGTCAACTATCGGCTGACACGATTCGTCAGCTGCGATTTTTACACTGCCTGTATTAACTGTTTCTTCGGGTACAGTTGTAGCTGTTTTTTGCTTACAAGCCTGAATGCCTACAAAAGCAATAAAACACATTATTACACAAGCAGTTTTATTCTTCATCATTCTCTATTTTCTCTTTTCTTAATAAAAGTGCAAGTCTCACAATAGAATAGAGAATTAATAAACACCCAAATAATGTTTTTTTGTAACCGTAATCGGGCAATACTTCATCCCAAAAAATTACGGCAGTACCTGCAGCAAAGAATACTATTGCTCTTAAAATAGGCAGAAATCGCTTTGCGGGCGATTTCTGCTTATTACTAAACCTGGATGGCATACTTTAATTTTCTTCGCCTAACGTAAAGTTAATTGGTACTGTGTAAGATACACGAACCGGGCGAGCATTTTGAATACCTGGTTTCCAGTGAGGTGATTTCTTTAAAACACGGATGGCTTCGTCCATTGTTGTTTGGCTAGGGCCACGTACAGCTTTAATATCAGTTAAGCTGCCGTCTCTTTCAACAACAAATGTACAAATAACCCTACCGCTAACACCATTTTCCCTGTCAACAGCGGGAAATTTGATATTATTTGACAAGTATTTACCAAATGCTTCCAAACCACCCGGAAACTCGGGTTGTTTTTCTACCTGGCTAAAAATTTTATTCTCATCCTCTGTAACTTGTTTAACATCAGAGTTACCTACAGGTTCGTCAATTCTAACATCAGCGTTAGGATCACCTTTTTGATCTTTCTGACCAGGGTCAGCAGTTTTCAAGTCCTTTTGTGTAGGCGGTTCTTCTTTTACCTCGTTATCCGGTTTTACAATCGGAGGAGGGAATTTAACCTGATCCGTTTTTGGTTTAGCCGGCTCTGGTGGTGGTGGTGGTGGTAATTTTTTCTGATCAACCGGCGGCGGTGTAAGCACCACGTCAGTGATCTTTACCTTAACAGGTGCTTTTGGGATAAATCCTTCCAGCTTATTGATTATTGTTGGTAACGATATAACAAATATAAAGAATGCAGCACCGTAGATGAAAGCACGGCTGGTTCTTCCGCCGTTTTTCTGTCTTAACTCGTATGCACCATAAGCTTTGTTTCTGCCGCTAAAAACAACGTCGATCCATTCCTGCTTTAATATGTCTAATTTAGATCCCAGCATTATTTGAAGCTTTAAATTTTAACGTTAATTTTTATTAATTAATATATCCCGTCTCTTTTCAAGAGATCAATTTCCATTGGCGTAATGTCAACAATGGCGCGTTGCTGGTTATTAACTATGTTTAGTTCATCCATCATAGTTACCATGTCAGCGTAAGTAGATTTATCGCTTGGTTTTATCAACACGATCATCGTTTTACCGGATTTTGCCAAAATTTCGGCGCCTTTTTCCAGCAATGTTTTACGTATACCACTTTTACCAAAGCTCTCTTTTGTGGGTGCGCTTTTACCGGGCTCGCCAATATACCATTCCAGTTTATTTCCTGACCCTAACAATACGGTCATTGTTCTTGACGCTGGAACGGGCAATTGGTCGTTTTTCTCGTCCTTATCCGGCATAGTCAAATCCATTGCTTTTGGTTTTTGCAATGTGGTGGTAAGGATAAAGAAAGTGATCAGTAAGAAAGCCAAATCCACCATCGCGGTTAAATCCACGCGGGTTGACGCTTTTTTACTCCTTACTTTACCGCCGCCTTTTTTACCCCCGCCGGAGGTATCTAATTCTGCCATAATTTTTTATTTTGCTACCGTTCTTAACGATGTGATTAAACCAAACTTGTTAACTTTCTGCTTTTGCAGTGTTTTAATAATTTTTGCAATTGTAGGGTACTCCTCTTTGCTATCGCCTTTTATAGCTATTCTTAACTCTTTGTTATGAACTAGCTTATCAGCTTTACGGGCATTTTTAACCCACCAGTACAATTCATTGGTGTCAGTAGTATCTACAGGTACACCCGTTTGCGCCACAGAGGCTCGCTCCTTGGTAGTCAGATTTAAATATTGTTTTAAATACTGTATTGATACGCCTACGTTATCCAAATTACTAAATGCTTTGATCTCTTCGGGTGTAAATGCAATTTTATACTGATCGCCCATACCTTTTAAAGTCTCCACACGCACCTCGGCACCTTCTACGCTAAAGAACACCTTTCCCTGGGCCACTAAAAGGCTTGAAAAATCATTCTCGGGCAGGGCCTGTATCGTAGTTGAAGCAGGAATATCGGCATGTACCGGATCCTGAACTTTTGGTTTTGCTGATAATATAAAGAAAGTTAGCAGCAGGAACGCAACATCGCACATCGCGGTCATGTCAATTGCTGTACTTTTTCTTGCAACTTTTGCTCTTGCCATAATCTTAGTTTAAATATATAGTGTTATTAAATAATTAATTTTCGGCCCTAAACCTTATCAGGGCCGAAATATTAACACTAAAATTTATTTATTTTTATGAGTAGCAGCAAATGTAGACACAATGCTGAAACCTGTTTCGTCAATAGCGTAAGTTAAGCCGTCAATTTTTGATGTAAATACGTTGTACATTACAATTGATAAAGCTGAAGTACTGATACCCAAAGCGGTGTTAACCAATGCTTCAGAGATAGCTGATGATAACGCTGCTGTGTTAGCACCAGAACCTGCTAACTCGGCGAACGCCTTGATCATACCGATTACCGTACCTAACAAACCGGTTAATGTACCGATTGATACCAATGTAGCTATGATGGTTAAGTTTTGCTCTAACATAGGCATCTCTAAAGCGGTTGCTTCTTCGATATCTTTTTGGATAGCTAATGTTTTTTGATCAACATCTAATGTTGCTTCTGATTCCATTTCACGGTATTTTTTCAAACCTGATTTAATAACGTTAGCTACAGAGCCTTTTTGTTTATCGCACTCGGCAGAAGCAGCGTCAATGTTACCTGCTGTTAAAAAACCTTGTACTTTTCTAACAAAAGAGTCAACACTTGCAGTACCAGATGCTTTACCAATAACAATAAAACGTTCTATAGAGAATACAATTACCATTAATACGTAGCCCATTACCAACGGTACCAGGACACCACCTCTGTGGATGATACCAAATACGTCAACTGTTTCACCAGCTTTAACGTCACCACCTTTGTAGTGGCTGGGATCTCCCAATATAAATAAGTAAATTAAGATTGTAGTTACAATACAAAGTGGGATAGTCAAGGTCGCAAACATGCCAGATGCACTTGAGCTTTCTTTTTTAACGGTAGTTGGTTTTGTTGGTGCGTTTGCCATTACTTTAAATTTTAGTTTTTAGTTTTTATTTATTTTTAGTTAGTTAATTGTGTGTGTTTTAAACGGATAACAAAAATAGACTTTTAATGAAATAAAAAAAGTTTTTTGTTATTCTTTAATAATTATTTAACATTCAGTTCTGGTAGATATCATTTTTAATATTGTGTTAATTAAAAATTAATACTTGTTACAACAATTTTTTACAATAAAACTTATTATTTTTTATAATAGCAAGCAATACGTTATAAAAGTTATGTAATTATACTGTTATACTTCTGTAATTATCTTGTTATGAATATTCTTTATCACGGGTGTAAATTAGCCTATATAAGTTACCTCATCGTTAATCGTTATAAACGTTAAAAAGTAATCTACTATGCAATGGCGCATCTAATGTACACAAATGCAACGCTATTGCAATAACTATTATTGTAAAAAAATATAATTTGTGCCGCAATATTAGCAGGTTTATACACTATTGCAAGTAATTGGCCACATTTATTTTTATAATTACAATAATAACTAAATAATTAGTCAATATGTGTGTCTAATTATTTAATATTGTATTAACAATGAATGAGTTTGGATTTGGAATATAACTTAGTGTTGATTGAACATAGTGCAGGCTATTGGCTGATATGTTTGATAAGAAGCATACTATCCGCCTGCTTTTTTGGCCTTATAGCCATTTGCCAGTAATAATGTTAAAATTTTATCCCGAAAATCGCCCTGAATTTTTATCTCGCCATCTTTTACCGTACCGCCAACGCCGCATTTGGTTTTTAGGGTTTTGCCTATCTCTTCCAAATCGGCAGTAGTGCCAACAAAGCCCGCTATGGCTGTAACCAGTTTGCCCCCACCCTTTCTATCTAAAAATATCCTTAAATTTTGCTGTTGCTGCGGCAGGGTTACGGCATTTAAATTATTAGTTTCTTTATATTCAAAACCGGGGTTTGTAGAGTACATGATGCCGGTAAAGTTTTTGTTTTTTTTTGACATAACTTAAAAATCTTTACCCACAATAACTTTTAATGAACACGGGATAATATTAATTTCAATTTCTTTTCCTGCAATTTCAGGCTCACCATCCAGATGCATTGGCGCAGGGTTATCACGCTTAACTATTATATGCTTACCACGAATAATTTCGACAAAGCTAGATTTGTTTGCTGTTTTTGTAAACATACGTATACACATCTCCGGAAAACGATATAAAGGGAAGGGTTTTATAACACAAACATCCAATAAACCATCCTGTACCGATGCTTGCGGCGAAACGTGTGCATTATTACCGTATTGTGATGAATTAGCGAAACTTAACATAAAAGCTTTTCGATTATATACGGCATCATCAATTTCAATATTATAGGTTTGTGATTTATATTTAATTACTTCCTGTAAAGACGTTTTAATATACGTAATAAATCCGCGTTTTTCTCCGTGCGAGAATGCTTCGCTTATGTGCGCGTCAAACCCCATACCGGCCATATTAAAAAAGGCCTTTCCATTTGCTTGAGCCGAGTCGATGACGGCAATATTGCCGGTATTAAGATTTGCAATTGCTTTTTCAATATTCATAGGGATACCTAAAAAGCGTGACAGCCCATTACCAGACCCAAATGGCAATATACCCAATACAGCATTACTGCCTACCAATGCCGATGCTATTTCGTTTACAGTACCATCACCTCCTACTGCTACTATAATGTCATATTTGTCAATAGCTTCTGAAGCTACCTCACTAGCATGCGATACACCGTGGGTAAATACGATAGTCGCCTCACCATCAAACTGTTTATCAATTAGTTTGGGTACGCCGTCCTTCTTCTTCCCACCTGATATTGGGTTTATAATAAATAACGCTTTTCGTTTCAATAAAATATTTTTAGCTGTCAAAAGTAAATGTATTTTCGGCTTTGTAAAAATTGTTTTATTTTTACCGCACAATAGTGGACTGATTTAGTTGTCTCGACCTGTCGCGACCGGATTGCAACCACGTAAAAAAGTGCTAAAACCCTGCTTCTTTACAAAGTTCAGTTAAAATTCTTCTTTTATATTTTTACGTAATACATTAAAAAAAATGCCATACTTATTTACATCAGAGTCCGTATCAGAAGGACACCCGGACAAAGTTGCCGATCAAATATCGGATGCGTTAATCGACAATTTTTTGGCTCATGATCCTGAATCAAAAGTTGCCTGCGAAACATTAGTAACAACCGGGCAGGTTTTTTTGGCCGGCGAAGTAAAATCGCAAGCCTATCTTGATGTGCAAAAAATAGCCCGCGAGGTTATTAATAAAATTGGCTATACCAAAGGCGAATACATGTTTGATGGCAGCTCTTGCAGCGTACTGTCAGCCATACATGAGCAATCACCTGATATTAATCAAGGTGTTGATCGCCAATCAAAAGAAGAGCAAGGTGCCGGCGATCAGGGTATGATGTTTGGTTATGCAACTATCGAAACTGATAACTATATGCCATTGGCTTTGGATATTGCTCATGCCTTATTAATTGAGCTGGCAGCTATCCGCAGGGAAAACACGGATATTAAATACCTGCGCCCTGATGCAAAATCGCAAGTAACCTTGGAGTATAATGATAACAACGAGCCAACGCGTATAGATGCTATCGTAATATCAACCCAACATGATGACTTTGACGAGGAGAAAACAATGCTGGCTAAGATCAGCAAAGACATCATCGGTATTTTAATACCACGTGTAAAAGCTAAATATCCAAAATACGCTCACTTCTTTAACAGCGATATTAAATACCATATTAACCCAACCGGTAAATTTGTTATTGGTGGCCCGCATGGTGATACCGGCTTAACCGGCCGTAAAATCATTGTGGACACTTATGGTGGTAAAGGCGCACACGGTGGTGGCGCATTTTCTGGAAAAGATCCATCAAAAGTTGACCGTTCTGCGGCTTATGCTACCCGCCACGTTGCTAAAAACCTGGTTGCTGCCGGTGTTTGTACCGAAGTTTTGGTACAAGTATCATACGCGATTGGTGTGGCACAGCCAATGGGTATTTACATTAACACTTACGGTACAGGTAAAGTAAACCTAAACGACGGCGAGATAGCTAAAAAAGTGGAGGCCATATTTAACATGACCCCATACGCTATAGAAACACGCTTTAAATTGCGTAACCCTATTTATAGCGAAACCGCTGCTTACGGTCACTTTGGCAAACCAAGCCAAATTGTAACTAAAAGCTTTACGCACCATGACGGTACAGTAATAACAAAAGAAGTAGAATTATTTACCTGGGAAAAACTGGATTACGTTGACAAGGTAAAAACAGCCTTCGGATTGTAATAAAATTTTAATTTGATTTTTTAACTTAGAGCGGTAGATAAACTATCGCTCTTTTTTATTGCTCCTAATATTTATTAAGCATGAAATTACTAAAGATGCTCTTATTTTTAACCCTAATTTTAACCGGGATAAATACAGTGAACGCCCAACAACGCGGATTAAACTTTGCGGTTACCACTGTTTTTAAAGACTATTTAGAAATTAAAAACGCCCTGGTAGTTAACAAAGCAGGGCTGGCCCAAAACAAAGCAGGTAAACTGATCTGGGACTTAAATACGGTGCCTACAAAAGATATGAGTAACGAGCAACACAGTGCTTGGTTTGATTATCTAAGCAGGATACAATCTACCTGCCGCGAAATAAGCGAGAGTAATTCTTTATCATACCAACGCAAATACTTTTCGGCGCTGTCAAACGCTTTATATGCTGCTTTAAAAACTTTAAAACTAAACAGCTTCACGATATATAAGCAATATTGCGCCAGCAATGACAGCTATTGGTTAAATGATAGCCCGGTCATAAAAAATCCATACTACGGTATTACCGAAAAACAAGGCGTTAAGCAAGGTGTGACAAGAGAAGTTTTACCACCTGCACCGAAAAAATAAACAAACCCACTTAATTATATATCACTATGCGTCATCCGGAAGAAAACCCGTGGCAGATACGATCAGAAACGGAGGTTTATGATAATGCATGGATAAATTTAACCGAATACCAGGTTATTAATCCGTCAGGCAATCCGGGTATTTACGGTAAGGTGCATTTTAAAAACCGGGCCATAGGTATTGTTCCTCTGGATGCCGATATGAACACCTATTTGGTTGGCCAGTATCGATTTGCGTTAAGCGAATATAGCTGGGAAATACCCGAAGGCGGCGGCCCCTTGGCTGATAACCCTTTAGATGCCGCAAAACGCGAACTACTGGAAGAGACCGGCCTAACTGCCGCAAACTGGACAGAGATACAACGTATGCATTTAAGCAATTCTGTAACTGACGAGTTATGCATAATTTACCTGGCAACCGGTTTGAAACAATTTGAAGCCGAACCCGAAGACACCGAACAGTTGATAGTAAACAAAGTACCTTTTGAAGAAGTTTACCGCATGGTTTGTGCCGGCGAAATTAAAGACTCGGTTACTGTAGCAGCCGTTTTAAAGGTTAAATTACTTTTGTTGGAAAACAGGTTGCCTGCGTAATTGTTAAATTATTTTTAATTTCGCGGCTTAATTAACGCATGAAAAAATTTCTGGGCTACATTTTATCGCCAATTGCCATACTGGTTTTTTTATTGGAACTGGTTATATTTCAGCCTATACAATGGATAAGTTATAAACTGTTTGGTTATACGGCACATAAAAGTGTCGTTGATTTTTTAAACCTGCTGCTTACCCATACGGTTTACCTACTTGGCAATACTGTTAAGTTTATTAACAACCAAAACTTACCGGTAGGCCGGCCAATGATTTTTTTATCTAATCATCAAAGCCTGTTAGATATCCCCCCACTAATTTGGTATCTGCGTAAATACCATGCAAAGTTTATTTCAAAAATTGAACTTACCAAGGGCGTTCCTTCTATATCATTTAACTTAAAATATGGTGGCGGGGCAAATATTGATCGTAATGATCCGCGCCAATCATTAATGGAAATGGGTAAATTGGGTACCCGGATGAAAGAAAACAAATGGTCGGCTATTATTTTTCCGGAAGGCACACGCTCTAAAACCGGCAAGGTTAAACCTTTCCAGGCTGGAGGTATTGCTATCATCCTTAAAAAATGTCCTGACGCATTACTTGTGCCCATCGCCATAAATAATTCTTGGAAAATGATTCAGTACGGTTTATATCCGTTGAATACTTTTACAAGTATGACTTGGGAGGTGTTGGAGCCTATTGAACCGGGAACAGGTACTGTAGAAGAAATGGTAAAAGAAGCTGAAGACAAGATAAAGAAAGCATTAGGGCAAATCTCTTAACCCCTTGAAAGGGGAACAATAAGCAATTGATTAGCCAATTAGCTAGTCAAAAAACTCCCCCTTCAGGGGGCTGGACGGTTACCCATTCTTCCCGTCAATTATCTTAAAAAACTCATCACGATAGGTATCCCCTACCGGGATAATTTTATCGCCTATACGGATACGGCTGCGTTCTATACTGTCGATCTTGTTAAGGGCTACTATGTATGATTTATGTACACGGATAAAATGCTTCTCGGGCAAGGTATCCTCCATCTTCTTCATGTTTTGTAGGGTGATGATACGCTCGGTAGTGGTGAAAATGGATATATAATCTTTCAATCCTTCAATAAATAATATCTGGTGTAGGTACACCTTTTGTATTTTATGCTCGCTTTTAACAAAAATAAAATCGCTTAAAAAATCATTTTGTTGCTGTTGGATCTGTTGTACCGGCTCGGGCGCGACAACTTTTGATGGCTGAATAATTCCCTGCGCTTTCTGCGCCGCTTTAAAAAACCTGTCGAATGCTATCGGCTTTAACAAATAATCAACAACATCAAGCTCATAACCTTCCAACGCGTATTGCGGATAGGCTGTAGTTAAGATCACTTTGGTTTTGCCATTGGCGATACGCAGAAATTGTATGCCGGTAAGTTCTGGCATTTGTACATCCAGAAAAACCAGGTCGATGTTGTCATCCTGTACCAGCGTTAATGCCTCAATAGGATTAGTTGTAGCTTTAACCAACTCCATAAAAGGCACTTTGGATATATAGTCTTCCAGTATATGTAATGCCAAAGGCTCATCATCAACTATCAGGCAACGTATCATGCTATAAAACTAAGGATAATTCGCAAGTGTAGGTATCTATTTCATCGCGGATGTCTAAATTATATTTGCCGGGGTATAATAAATCTAATCTGCGTTTAACATTATTTAAGCCGATACCGCCCATGGCATCACGGTTATTAGTGTGTTTTTTGTTCTGTATGTAAAACTGTAAATGCTGCTGATCAACACTTATTAGCAATCGGATAGGCGTAAGCGAATCATTAGCTATGCCGTGTTTAAAAGCATTTTCAATAAAGGCTATTAACAGCAGAGGCACTATTTGCTGATCGGTTACCTGGCCATCTATTTTAAAATCAATATAAGCATTGTTGCCAAAACGTATTTTTTGCAGGTCGATGTAGTTTTGCAGGTACTGTAACTCTTTAGACAGATCAACCTTATTATCATTACACTCATACAGCATGTAGCGCATAATCTCTGATAATTTAAGGATAGCGCCCGGCGTATTTTCTGATTGCAGGTAAGCCAGCGAATAAATACTGTTTAATGAGTTAAATAAAAAGTGCGGGTTTATCTGCGATTTTAAAAAGGCTAACTCGGCGCTTAAACGTTGATTTTCCAAGTCGCGCTGGATCCGTTCATTCAGGAACCAATCAACACTAAACTTTAATAAAATACTCAAACATATAAATATAATACTGGTGAATAGCGTACTTGTAAAATACGACCAAAAACCTATGGCTTCTTGTCGTAGATCTTTCGCCCCCCGCATGTGCATTAACACATCCTCTCTAAATATAAGCCCTACACCATATTTAGCTACGCCATATAAAACCATAGTTATTAATATGGCTACTATGTATACGCCGTAATGCTTTCGGTTTAAAAAACGTGGTATAAAGAGCAGATAATTAATGTAGAAAAGGCTAATATTAATGCTACCGTAAAGCACAAAAATAACCAGCAGACGCTCGGTGGTCATTTTGGTATTATTGTGCACAATAAAAAGGAAAAACACAATAATGCCTATCCAAATAAATATGTGCCAGAAAATTTGCCAACCCTTTTTCATTAAAATTATTTGTCTTTTAAAGGCAATGAAGCTATCATGAGTTATGTTTTTTATTTGGAGCTCATGATGGTTTCATCGCATCAAAATTAATGTTTTGATCTGCAGCAATACATTATTTATATAGAGCTATCTATTTCATCGATGAACGGGCATTTTTGTTCGACAAACCAGCCGTTGAATATAAACTGGCGTTGATATAGAAATTAAGGGAGTTGGTATAAATGTTTTTAGCAGGCCGATAATTTAATATTTCTTTGTTCTATCAAAATCACACACAATGAAAAAGCTGTTTACCAACACAAATCCATTTATACTGTTACTTGCTCCGGTAATGTTTGCATTAATTATGGGCATAAGTTATCAGTTTGAACAAAAGAAACAAAACTTAGAAAACAGTACTGCTTCTACAGTACATGCAACTTCTTTATTTTTTAAAGGAGTTAACCTTATAAAAGCTGTTTGCTCAGTAAGCAAGCAAGATGTATGGTAATACAAACCGAAGGGTTAACCTTTAATTTTGGCAGCCAAACGGTTGTTAAATCATTATCACTACAAGTTCCGGAAGGAAGTATATATGGTTTTCTTGGCCCTAACGGTGCCGGGAAAACCACTACGATAAAACTACTGCTTAACTTGCTGCAATCGCAGGAAGGCAATATCAAGTTATTCGACCTTGATTTCCACGCAAATCGCCAGGAAATATTATCACAGGTTGGATCACTCATTGAGCAACCCGCCATTTACGGACATCTTACCGGCCGCGAAAATTTACAGAACCGGGCCATCCTACTACAAGCTTCTAAAAAACGGGTTGACGAAATGCTTAGCCTTGTGCGTTTATCGCAAGCGGCTGATAAAAAAGCGAGCAAGTATTCGTTGGGTATGAAACAACGGTTGGGTATTGCGCTGGCGCTATTGTCTGATCCCAAACTATTAATACTGGACGAGCCGACTAACGGCCTTGACCCCAATGGTATTATAGAGATACGTGAACTGTTAAAGACATTAGTATCCGAGCATAACAAAACTGTTTTTATATCAAGCCACTTACTAGGCGAAATTGAACGCATGGCAACCCACGTTGGCATTATTAATAATGGCGAGTTGTTGTTCCAAGGCGAAATGAAAGATTTGGAAGCCATAAGTCAACCATTGGTACATATTGAAACTACCAATACCGTTGATGCCGCAAACCTGCTTACCAAAAACAGCTATACCGTAATTGAGATTAACGACCATTATTTATCTGTCACTTATCAATCAAAAGAAAAAACCGGGCAAATCAATGCCTTGCTTAACAAAAACGGTTACACGGTTTACAGCATACACAAAGTACAGAAGGACCTTGAAAAATTATTTTTAGACATTACCCAAACACCGGCAAAATGAAAGGCTTCTTACTATCGCTCCATTCAGAATTTTATAAGAGCCGTAAAACATTAGGTTTTTGGGCATCTATACTATTACCTTTTATATTGATACTACTGATATCGATAGGATTTTATACGCATGCCGATAAATTCACACATATACCAGCCATGCTGCTTTGGCTACAGTTTGCGGGCGCGGTATTAAACATAATGGGCGCTTTATTGCTGCCGATGTATGCCATATTTATTGCTTACTCTGTAAACAGTATTGAGCATAAGGCTGATACCTGGAAAACATTGTTTAGCCTGCCTATAGCCAAGTGGTCAGTTTACTCTGCCAAGTTTTTATATGCAGTTATATTAGTTTTCTTAACACTATTACTATTCGCGCTATTTACCATAGGCTTTGGCGATCTGTTAGGCTTACTAAAACCAGGGTTGAAATTTTTGGAATACCACACGGAGTGGGTATTGTTACAGATCTATTTTAAGCTGTTCTTGTCAGCATTAGGCATACTTTCCATCCAGTTCTTATTAAGCCTGCTTTGGACCGATTTTTTAAAGCCGATGGGTATTGGTTTTGTATGTTTTATAGCAGGTGTGATAAGCGTTGGCGTAAATTGGGACTATGCTTATATTATACCCTACGCACACCCAATGCTTGCTCTAAAAAGCATGATGGGCGTACACAAACGCGGCACCCCGCCAACACAAATTGTGATAGATATTTTTACTCATGATGTATTTGTAAGCCTTGCAGTATTCGCAGTAGTGTTTGTAGCAGGATTCTTTATTGTACAGAAAAAGAGTGTGAAGTAAGAGATTAGTTAAAAAGGCGATGCATGATAAAATAAGCGCGCTATTTCACTACATCTGCCAGGTCTAAAACAATGCTATTGGCCTGTGGTCTTAACCTTAATACCGCGCCGTTATCGGGTTTCGAGAACGCACCTTTAACAGCTTTCAGTTGGTAGCTAGTGTTTTCAAACTTACATTCCACATTGGTTGCATTGATGTTTTGAAAAGGTAGTTTGGCCGCAGCGGTGGTCGCTATATTCAGGTCAAAATACCAGTCGAGTTTAGCCTTACTTAATAAATTCATTTTAAGCTTACCTTCGGTCATCTCCATTTCCAACGACCCATCAACGGTAGTTAACGGCCAGGAGACATGCAGGGTCCCCGCCGTGGTATTGGTGAACTTCGGGTCGCCGCCCTCTACCGATACATCCTTACCATCAATCATTGCTTTTATACGTAAACCCGCTATCTGGTTGCGCCTGCTCCAGATGTAGCCATCAACAATCGGCAGGGTATAAAATATGCACTCGTTTGATGTTGCCGCCTGGGTTTCATATATGGATGGGAAAGCCTCATCAAACAAATGGATATCGCGTATACGCAAAGTATGGTGTTCCCACAAAATATTTATGCGGTAGAAACGGCTGTTAAACCAAGCTGTTTTTAAGTCGCTCCCTTCAATATCTTTAGTAACGGTAAATGAGGTAGCTGGGGTAACTTTATAATTCTTTTTAAACCAGGTGCCGGATTGCTCCATGGTTTCAACCCTTACTTTATGCTCATCGCGCAGCTTGGCAATTAACGGCATTTGCAGCTCAAAACCTTTTTTCATGGCATCCCATGTAAAGGAATTTTCCTGCCCTGCCTGTGTGTAGTTGAAGCCTAATGACTTCTCATCCGTAAACGATTTAAAGAACCAGTTTACCCAGGTAGAGTCGCCGCCGCCAAATTTGTAAACCGGCTCCAAAGTAATTACACCCTGACGAGTCGAACCTAAGCCGGTATCATACTGGCGCACCGGGTCACTGCTCAATAATCTAAAGATAGGTACCGGTATTTGTTTATCTGCATGCTGCGCTGGCATATACGAGTTGATCTTGCTTGGATAATAAGCCTGGTTCCAGTAGCCGCCCCAAAGGGTATAGCCATCAGTACCGTACTGGTCCTTACAATTAGCCGATGCGACTATGTGATACTTTTCGTACATGTAATTCAAACTGTAGGCATCAATAAACCAAGAGGCAACCGTTTTAGGGTAATAGCCAAATATCTTTTTAAAATCTGTAAAGTAAACATCGATTATCTTTTCGCGCTCGACAGGCGTGTAGCCGGTAGAGAAACCAATATTTGCGCGCCAATCCCACGGGTAGCGGCCGCGCCATTTCATGCCTGCATTTTCAACCAAAGGTTGTGGTATTTCCCACCAGGCACCTATCTCGATAGTTCCTTTGGGTAATCCGGCTAATAGGGTTTGGTAGCGTTTATCCATCAAAGCATCATACTGTAACAAAAAAGTGCCGCCCAAGTGGTACTTTTTCATGATCTCCACCTGTTTTACAACAGTTTGATATAGCACATCCTGGGTTATTTTGGCATCGCGTGGTTCAAGCAGGCGTATAAAGTTTACAATGTTCACAATTTTGGGCCCGGACTGCATAACTTTAACGCTTTGTGCTTTAGTGTTCAAGCAAAACAGGCAGACTGCAAGACACATTATCGGCTTAGGGCTGATGTTAATTTTTTTTGAGATCATATATTTATAGCAATGGATTGCCGGTTGTTTATAATAGTTTATCAAACATAGGGTTAGGATCATAATAATCCGTCCTGTACTGTCTTAATAGTAAAACTATCCGTTTTTTGAATAAAAGTGCGTAATATTAACAAATTTTAGATCGCTGGCCTTAACGGCGATCAAACCAAATAAACCATCGAATAACAATACAAACTAAATGAAAAATATAACTCAATTGGTATTAGGCACCCTGCTTATGTTGGGTATGGGTACAGCAAACGCACAAACTAAAGCCGTAAAAGGTAAAGTATGGTCGGTAGAAAAAGCTAATCAATGGTCAAAACAACACCCTTGGATAGCAGGTGCGAATTTCACCCCAAGCACCGCCATTAACCAGCTTGAAATGTGGCAGGCCGATACTTTTGATCCTAAAACTATTGATAGAGAACTGGGCTATGCCGAAGGCATTGGCTTTAACGCCATGCGGGTTTTCCTACACAGCGTTGCTTATACCGAGGACCCGAAAGGTTTTAAATCGCGCGTAAACCAATATTTAGCCCTTGCTGATAAGCACCATATCCAAACCATATTTGTGTTTTTTGATGATTGCTGGAACCCCGCGCCAAAAGCCGGTATACAGCCCGAGCCAAAACCGGGTATTCATAACTCGGGCTGGGTGCAGGACCCTGGTGTACCGGCTTTAAAAGATCCAAAAGAAATGGCCCTGCTGCAACATTATGTAAAAGATGTGCTGACCACTTTCGCGCATGATAAACGCATTTTATTATGGGACCTATTTAATGAGCCAGGCAACAGCGGTAAAAAAGAAGCATCAATGCCATTGCTAGCCAGCGTATTTAGCTGGGGACGCGATGTAAATCCTGATCAGCCATTATCTGCCGGTTTATGGGATTGGACATTTGAAAAATTAAACGCTTTCCAAGCGTTAAACTCTGATATTATCACCTACCATAATTATGATGAAGAGCCTGCACACCTTAATGTAGTGCGCCTGCTTAAAACACATGGCAAACCGTTGATCTGTACCGAGTACATGGCACGCCCGCGTAAAAGTACCTTCGGTACGGTTATGCCGATGTTAAAACGCGAAAACGTAGGCGCTATTAACTGGGGCTTTGTATCCGGCAAAACCAATACTATTTACGCGTGGGATACCCCTATCCCAAGTGGTGCCGAGCCTGCTTTATGGTTCCATGATATTTTCCGTAAGGATGGAACGGTTTACAAAGCTGAGGAGACGGATTTGATCAAGAAGTTGACGTCGGAACGGTAAGAATCTGATGTCGGAGCGTGTTTATTAGTTTGGCTAAAGCCTTTTATTCCTTTGTTATCCATCCATCCCTTAAAAGGGACGGTAATAAATTTATTAATCGTGTTATATTTCATTGCCGTTGGCTTCAGCCAACGGAATAGCAAACAATAAGGAAAGGCTTTAGCCTAACATTTAGAGGTGGAGGACAGTACAGGATGGATAATCGTTAGCATAAGCTTATGTTTGGTAAACTATAATGTACCAAAATTATAGTTAATTATAAACCAATTAATTCTTATTTAATTGATAACCTCATGAGCTTAAACAAGGCCATAATATCGAAGTACTTTGCTGTCTGTCTGTTATTTTCAGGATTTTTTATTGCTGATGGTAATGCCCAGGTTAAACCTGTCGCTAATGCGGCTATGCCAAATTTTAAATCGGTCGAGACTGGTTTTATAACCGTGCCTGATGATATCCAGACGAGTGTTTACTGGTATTGGATATCTGATAACATATCAAAAGAAGGCGTTATAAAAGACCTGGAGGCCATGAAGAAAGTTGGCATCAATCGCGCTTTTATAGGCAATATTGGTATTGATGATATGCCTTTTGGTAAGGTTAAGATTTTTTCGGATGAGTGGTGGGATATTTTGCATACCGCGCTTAAAACAGCTACCCGTTTAAATATTGAGATAGGCCTGTTTAACAGCCCCGGTTGGAGCCAATCGGGCGGACCGTGGGTTAAACCGAGCCAGGCTATGCGCTATTTAACTTCATCACAAATCAGGGTGAAGGGAGGAACGACCATTAACCAAAAACTGGAACAACCTATTAAAGAGTTCCAGGATGTAAAGGTTATTGCTTACCCCGTTGCTGCTGATTTTGATGCGGCAATAAGTGATTTTAAACCAACACTATCTTCTACACCGAAGGTCGAGTCGTTAAATAGTTTGATGGATAATGATGAAGCCACTAATGTAAAAATACCAAGAGGCCAGCCATTTACTTTAAATATAAATGCTGGTCAAACCTTTATAGCACGTAGTTTATTAATTACCCCAGCCCATGAAGCGATGACCTTCGAGGGCGAGATACAGGCTAAGGTTAACGGCACATTTACCAGCATCAAACATTTTTCTGTTGATAGAGGTAATCCGGCTTTAAATGTTGGGTTCTTACCATTCGCTCCGGCTGCTATCGCTATCCCGGCTACTTCTTCAACTGATTTTAGGGTGGTGTTTATCCGTGTATCAGCTAATTGTCGTATTGCCGAGTTAAAGTTATCGGCTACGCCGATTATAGAGAACTATGTAGAAAAAACCGAGGCCAAAATGTGGCCAACACCTCATCCATTTTGGGAGGCATACCAATGGGCGCCGCAACCGATTATTGACAATAATAAATATGTTATTGATCCGCAGAAAGTAATTGATATTTCAAAATTCATGGCCGCTGATGGTACCTTGAACTGGACCGTACCTGCCGGCAACTGGATTATTGAACGTACGGGCATGACACCAACCAATGTCAAAAACTCACCCGCTACACCCGAAGGAACCGGGTTGGAAGCTGATAAAATGAGCAAAGCCCACATAGCCGAACACTTTAACGCTTTCCTGGGCCAGATCATGAAACGCATCCCGGCCGAAGACCGCAAAACCTGGAAAGTAACCGTTGAGGATAGCTACGAAACCGGCGGCCAAAACTGGACCGATGATTTGATAAACGAATTTAAAGCAACTTATAAATATGATCCGGTGCCTTACCTGCCGGTTATGCAAGGCAAGGTAGTAGGCAGTGCCGACCAATCTGATCGATTTTTATGGGATTTGCGCCGCTTAATTGCCGATGACGTTTCTTATAAATATGTGGGCGGCCTGCGCGAGATCAGCCATAAATATGGACTGACTACCTGGCTTGAAAATTATGGTCACTGGGGTTACCCCGGCGAGTTTTTGCAATATGGCGGTCAATCGGACGAGATAGGTGGCGAGTTTTGGAGCGAGGGCGATCTGGGCGATATAGAAAATAAAGCGGCCTCATCATCGGCGCATATTTATGGTAAAACTAAGGTATCAGCCGAATCATTTACCGCCGCCGGGGATGCATTCTCGCGCTACCCCGCCAACTTTAAAAAACGCGGCGACCGCTTTTTTACCGAGGGCATTAACAATACATTACTGCACGTTTACATCCAGCAGGCTAATGATAAAGGGCCGGGTTTTAACACTTGGTTTGGTGTAGAATTTAACCGGTTAAATACCTGGTTCTTTGATATGGATGTATTTTTAAAATACTCTAAACGCTGCAATATGATGCTGCAACAAGGGCGTTATGTAGCCGATGTTGCTTATTTTATTGGCGAGGACGCGCCAAAAATGACAGGCGTTATTGACCCGGCATTACCGCAGGGATATTCTTTTGACTACATCAATGGCGAAGTAATTAAAACCCGCTTAACCGTAAACAACGGCAAGTTAACTTTACCAAACGGAATAAATTACAGCATACTGGTATTACCCAAATTGCAAACCATCCGCCCGGAACTGCTGGCGAAACTGAAAGAATTAGTAGCCCAAGGCGCCGTAATCTTAGGTCCAAAACCTACCCGCTCGCCTAGCTTACAAGGTTTCCCAACGGCAGACAAACAAGTGCAAAGCATTGCTGATGAACTTTGGGGAAAGATAGACGGTAGTACGGTTAAAGTAAACCATTATGGCAAAGGCATGGTACTATCCGGCATGGATATGCAGCAGGCGCTAAACCTGGTTAAAGTTTTGCCTGACGCTAAAGTAACGCAAAGTGATTCTATCCTGTTTATCCATCGCGCTTTAGATGGCGGTTCCATCTATTTTGTATCTAATCAAAAAGCTAAAACGGTAAATATATCACCTAAATTCAGGATAACCGGCAAACAGGCCGAACTATGGGATGCTGTTACGGGTGATGTTCGCACCCTGCCCTCGGTTTATCAAAGCGGCGGTACAACTACAGTACCTTTAAAACTGGTGCCTTATGAAAGTGCCTTTATAGTTTTTAGAAAAGACGGTGTGCAGAAAGATACTACCCGGTCAAATTATCCAACGGCCAGCGAAACTATCGCTATAAATAAACCGTGGACAGTTCAATTCGACAGTAAAATGCGCGGGCCTGCTAAACCTGTTGTATTTGAAACCTTAACCGATTGGTCTAAAAGTACAAACGACAGCATAAAATATTACTCGGGTACCGCATTTTACAACAATACCTTTAATATGGGCAGCGTTGTAAAGGGTAAAAACTATATCCTTAACCTGGGTTTGGCAAGGGCAATAGCTAAAGTGAAGATAAACGGTATTGATGTGGGCGGCGCGTGGACCCCACCTTACCAATTGGATATCACCAAAGCCCTGAAACCCGGCGAAAATAAAATTGAAGTTAAAGTAGTAAATACCTGGGTTAACCGCTTAATTGGTGACAGCAAACTACCCGCCGATCAACGACAAGCAGTTGTAAATACAGCGCCAAACTATGGTAAAGGTGTGGTATCATCAGGATTGTTGGGGCCGGTAAGTATTTCAGTAGTAAAATATTGATGGATAATGCTTTAATTAGCACTAAACTTAATTAGTCATGAAGTATATTTTTTGTTTAATGCTGATAGCCATCGGCTACGGAGCATCGACCCGTCCGGTAATCTCTGATGCAAGCGTCATTGGAGAGGGGACACAGCCACAAGTAAGCGTTGACAACGGCGGAACGGTAAGGGTAGTTTATGGGCAGGCGGACAAGATATTTTGCGCGACATCAGTTAATCATGGGCAATCGTTTTCAAAACCGGTTTTAGTGGCAGATGTTCCCGAAATGCATTTGGGTATGAGCCGTGGACCGCAGTTAAGTAGCTCGGCTAATTATTCTGTAATTACCGCCATGGATAAAGCCGGAAATATCCATTGGTTTAAACAAGATCATAAAAGTCCCAATTGGGTGCCTATGGGTGTTGTTAACGATTTAAAAGGCTCGGCTCCCGAAGGTTTAATGGCAATCGGATCAGACAAAAACGACAACTTTTATGCCGTATGGTTAGATATAAGATTGGGGAAAAGAAATCAGATTTGGTTTTCGTCATTATCAGGCAAATCCAATAAGTGGTCAACAAATCACCTGGCCTATCAATCGCCCGATCTGCATGTATGCGAATGTTGCAAACCCAGCATCGCTATAAATGGGAGTACAATTGCTATCATGTTCAGGAACTGGCTAAATGGCTCAAGGGATCTGTATGTGATGAAGTCTATTAATGGCGGGCAAACTTTTGCTGCTGCCGAAAAAATGGGACTGGATACCTGGAAATTAAATGGCTGCCCCATGGATGGTGGTGGCATCAGGATAAACTCATCAAACATCATCGAAACCGTTTGGCAGCGTAAGGGAGAGATCTACTTTGCTAAGCCGGGCGAACCAGAAGTGTATATCGGTAAAGGAAAGACCTGTAGTATATCAGGCAATGCCAAACAAACTATTATCGCTTATCAAAATAACGATACCCTTAAATTGGTTACTATGCCCGGTAAAAAGGTTACGGCGATAGGTATAGGCAATTTTATAAAATCAGCCGGAGTAACGGATAAAAACAACCTTTTTGTTTGGGAGCAGGATGCTCAAATAAAATATCGCTTATTATAATATACTTAGCCAATTAGGTTTACATGAAAAAAATATTTTTACTACTGCTGAGTGGTGCCGTATTATCGGTACAAGCGCAAACCATTTCAGGCGATATGCCAAAGGTTAAAGTAGCCAATGGCGTATTACAAGGCGCTACCGAGAAAAGCGGTGTGCACTCATTTAAAGGCATTCCGTATGCACAGCCACCTATTGGTGATCTGCGCTGGAAAGAACCGCAGGCTCCAAAGAACTGGGCAGGCGTACGGGCTGCCGACAAATTTGGTCCCCAGGCCATGCAACGTTATATGTACTCTGATATGATTTTCCGCAGCGCGGGAACAAAGGAAGATTGTTTATACTTAAATGTGTGGACTCCAGCAAAAACCGCGACTGACAAATTACCCGTAATGGTATATTTTTACGGAGGCGGCTTTAATGCCGGTGACGGCTCAGAGTACCGGTATGATGGCGAAAGCCTGGCAACCAAGGGGATAGTTACGGTTACACTAAACTATCGTTTAGGCGTGTTTGGCTTTATGGCACATCCCGATCTGACGAAAGAATCAGCCCATCACGCATCAGGCAATTACGGTTTTATGGATCAGCATGCTGCACTGGTATGGGTGAAGAAAAATATAGCGGCTTTTGGCGGCGACCCGAATAAAGTTACTATAGGCGGTGAATCGGCGGGCTCTATGTCGGTCTGCGCACAGATGGCATCGCCGTTGTCAAAAAGATTATTTGCGGGAGCCATTGGCGAAAGCGGTTCGGTTTTGGGCAACCTGTCACCGTCATCGCTGGCCGATGCCGAACAAAGCGGCGTTAAATTTGCTGCCAAAGTAAATGCGCAATCGTTGGCCGATCTGCGTAAAATACCTGCCGACTCGCTATTGAAATTATCACAAAACTCACGTTTCCCAACTACTATTGATGGTTACTTTTTACCTGAAACGCCGCAGGCCATATTTGCTAGCGGCCGCCAAATGGATATCCCTTTGTTGGCAGGATGGAACTCGGCAGAGGTTAATTTCCATTCGTTTTTAGGACGGGATGCCGCTACGGTAGAAAATTATAAAGCAAATCTTACAAAGAATTATGGTGATAAGGCAGATGAAGTATTTAATGCCTACCCGGCAGCTACGGATGCTGATGTAGAGCAGGCAGCTACCGACCTGGCATCTGATCGTTTTATATCATTTGCTACCTGGAAGTTTATTGATATGCAAAGCAAAACTCATAGCAAGCCGGTATATAGTTACCTGTTTACTCGTATGCGCCCCGATGCGATTGGTGCCAAGCCAAGTAAGGAAAAGAGATATGGCGCAAACCATGCATCTGAAATTGAATACGCGTTGGGTAATCTTCCATACAATAAAGTTTATACCTGGACGTCAGAAGATTACAAAACATCAGAAATTATGGAGAACTACTTTGCCAACTTTATAAAAACCGGCGACCCTAACGGGCCTGGCCTAGCTAAATGGTATAGTATGCAAAGCAACAACCCTAAAGTGATGATATTGGATGAAAATGCACATTCTGAAGCGGAGAAGAACGCCAAGCGCTATGTGTTGTTAGATACTTTTTTTAATAAGTAACAGATGCCGCATTTACGATAAGCAAATGACTAAGAAAATATACCTTACTATTTTGTCGCTATGCATTTTGACGCTTACACTTTTTGCACAAAGCATCAACAGTGTAAAACTGGTTACGTTAAAACCGATGCTTTATGAAAAAACCGAATTTGACATCACACTAACTGCCGATTGGCAAAATCCCTATTTGCAGGAAGATGTTGCGTTAAATATGGTGCTGCATACCCCGTCAGGTAAAAAATTGGTATTGCCTTGTTATTATGAGTCGGGCGAGAGCGGTGCCGCATCCTTGTGGAAAGCTCGGTTCGCACCGCAGGAGAAAGGGAAATATACGTATGCTTTTGAGTTTAGTAAAGCTGGTAGTGTGGTTACGCATTCTAAAGATGAATCGTTTATTTCTTCGCCGTCGGGTAAAAATGGTTTCCTGCATCCCCAAAATAATTGGGAGTTCCAGTTTGATAATGGCAAACCGTTCCGTGGTATTGGTGAGAACATTGGCTGGGAATCGCGAAAGAGTGACGACTCTAAATTTTTTAGAGAACTGCAACAGAAACCTAAGTATGATTATGAATATATGCTACCATCGTTAGCAGCGCATGGCGGTAACTTTTTCCGTACCTGGGTATGCAATTTTAATTTACCGTTGGATTGGCACCGTAACTTTAACAGTAACCGTTATGAACCATCGGACGCTTATTATAACCCCAGCGCCATTAAAAAGATCGACCGCCTATTTAACCTTTGCGACTCGTTGGGTTTATGTGTAATGCTAACGCTTGGTCCGGGTAATTACAGTCCACGCGATGGTGGCTTTTCGCCAACGGCTGCTGATTTTTTTGTGAACCCAAAATCTATGGAGCGCTATAAAAACCGCCTGCGCTATTTTGTGGCCCGATGGGGATACAGCACCAGCGTGGGAGCGTGGGAGTTTTTTAACGAAGTAGATAATGTACAGTTTGGTAATAAAAACAAAGCTATCAGTGCAGATTCTATTGTTAACTGGCATGGCGAAATGAGCACCTATCTTAAATCTATAGATCCATATAATCACCTGGTAACAACAAGCATATCGCACCGCGACCTGAAAGGAATGAATGATTTGCCGCACCTGGATTTTAACCAGAAACATATCTACAAAAACACGGCATCTATCCCTCAAAACATTGATCAATACGAAAAGAACTTTAATAAACCTTACGTAATTGGCGAGTATAGTTATGAATGGGATTGGTCTAAAAACTTTGATGATTTTGCGCCCGATATGGATAGCGATTATAAACGCGGCTTATGGTACGGCTTATTTGCATCGACCCCAATACTGCCTATGAGCTGGTGGTGGGAGTATTTTGATAACCGCAAAACAGACGAGTATCTAAAAAAGATCCGTACAATTTCTGATAAAATGTTAGCAGCAGGTAAAGGTAAGTTTGAACCGGTAACTGTAGCCGCAGAAGGTACAACAACTTACGGCGCTAAATGTGGAAGCACTACCTTTATTTACGCCTATAATTCAACATCGGCCGAAAAAAATATTAGCGTGGCTTTTAACTTTAAAGGCAAGCCGGTTAAGGCCGAGCTGTTTGATTGTGAGACCGGCAACGTTAAAAAAATGGTAATGCCGAAAGTGAAATTGGGTAAACTTACACCCAACCTAACATTGCCTGCTAACGGAGATATCGTATTGATGATTACTGAAATAAAGAAGTAATGAATAAACAACTGCGCCAAATAATAACACTTTTTTTCCTAATATTTTTCGCACAAATTTCTACTGCGCAAGATAAAAATATATTGCCTGATTGGGCATTTGGTGGTTTTACGCGGCCCGCCGGGATCAACCCGATCATTTCGCCTGATATTGATGCAACGTTCCTGGACCCGATGAGCAAGTCGACTATACATTGGGAAGCTAACGATACGTTTAATCCAGCGGCAACGGTAAAGAACGGGCGAATTGTTGTGCTTTACCGGTCCGAAGATAAAAGCGGGGTAAATATTGGTACCCGTACCTCGCGGTTAGGTTATGCCAGCAGTACCGATGGCCGGCACTTTACCCGTAAAACCGAACCTGTTTTTTACCCGGCAGATGATAGCCAGAAAGAATACGAATGGCCCGGCGGTTGCGAGGATCCGCGTGTAGCCGTAACAGAAGACGGTACTTATGTAGTACTCTATACCCAATGGAACCGCAAAGTGCCGCGCTTAGGCGTAGCAACATCAAAGGACCTGATCCATTGGGACAAACACGGGCCGATATTTAAAACAGCTTATGATGGCAAATTTTTTAATATCGCCAGTAAATCGGCTTCTATTCTAACACAACTAAAAGGAGATAAACAGGTAATTGCCAAAGTGAACGGCAAATATTTTATATACTGGGGCGAGCAGCATGTTTACGCGGCAACGTCAACTAATCTGGTAGATTGGTCGCCATTGGTTGATGATAAGGGTGATCTGTTAATACTGGCATCGCCACGCAAAGGTTTTTTTGACAGCGACCTAACCGAGTGCGGTCCGCCCGCCATACTGACTAAAAAGGGCATCATCCTTTTCTACAATGGCAAAAATCATCTCGGTAATGGCGGCGATAAGCGCTTTAACGGTAACTCGTACTGCGCCGGGCAAATGCTGTTTGATAAAGCCGATCCAACTAAACTGATGGCCCGTTTAGATGTGCCTTTTCTTCGCCCCATGGAGCCATTTGAAAAAAGCGGACAATACGTAAACGGCACCGTGTTTATTGAAGGCATGGCCTGGTTTAAACATAAATGGTATTTGTATTATGGCTGTGCCGACTCACGGGTTGGCGTAGCTGTTTATGACCCAACGCATCCGGCTGCGCCGGACCCAATTACAAATGAGGTTAAGTAAAAATTAGCTGTTTATAACCTATTTACTTGCAAATCCATATTTACGGTAAATGGCTTTAGCTGTAGGGCTTATTAAAAAATCCATAAATAGCTTTGCGGCTTCTGCGTGTGGCGCGTCTTTTAATAATCCGGCTATGTAAGCGGCATTAATGTTTTCATTTGCGGGTATCTCTACCATATCAACCGGGTGTTTAAGCATCATTTGATAATAAGCTTCGCTATACCATACCGGTGCCGCGTCGGATTGATTGTACATTATCCGCATGGGTGTTTGGCGGTGATGGATCTGGGTTAAATAAGTGGTGCTATCTTTTATTTTGTCCTCCATTATGGTTTTGCGCAAGGTTTCGGTGCCGGCTATTACGTAGGCTTTTTCTATTTGTTTGCCTATACCTTCCCACTCGGGGTTGGGCATACTTACGCGTACATCGGGCCGGGCCAGGTCCTTCAACCCTTTTATCTTTTTTGGATTACCCTTTTGTACCATAATGGCCAGGTTGTTAGAAGCATAGGTTTCGGTAGCGGCGAAGTATTGAGGCATTTCGTCAAAAGCGCTTTTGCCTGCGGTATAAATATCAGGTTTTAAAGTAATGCGCATATTGCCGATAGTGACAGACCCCCCGGCGATCTGCTTTGCTAAAATACCGGGCGGCAATGTTTCTGCAAAAATGCGCTGGTATTGCGGATGTTCTTTTTTAAATGCCGCCAGCAAATCATCAATACACATAAACTGGTTGCCGGCAAAAAATATTACTAATTGCGGGTCATTAATATCGCCAAACAGATCGGGTACGTTATCAATGCCAGGTATAGTAAACATTACTTTACTGGGTGGCGGGGTGTTCCATGGTGGGTCAAAACTATGATCCTGTGCTTTTACAAGGCTGGTTAACACGGTTAATATTAATGCTATGCGAAGGGAGTTTTTCATAAGTGTTTTAATGAAAAAAGGCTTTTAAGGGTAACCCTTAAAAGCCTGACTGTCAATGTAGCGGGGAGCAGGATCGAACTGCCGACCTTAGGGTTATGAATCCTACGCTCTAACCATCTGAGCTACCCCGCCGTTTATTTCTTGGAAGCATTATTTAAGTTAAAGCTAATCTATTGATTACATTCGCCTTAAATATTTACCTCCTTAAAAAGGTTTGCAAATATAGGGAAAATTCGTTTCCTTTAGAAAAAATGTTAATATTGTGGCTTAAGCCCTGAATTATAGACCCCTTATGTCTGAGAAGAAAAAATTTAATATTGAGTATGAAATAAAATCGTCACCACGAATATTATATACTTTCCTAAATGAGCCCAACGGGCTTACCCAATGGTTTGCTGATGATGTAAGCGTACGCGACCAGATTTATACCTTTACCTGGGATGGTGAACAGCAAAAGGCCAAACTAATGGCTATAAAAGAAAACAAGCTGGTAAAATTTAAATGGGATGATGACGAGCCGCAGTGCTATTTCGAAATGGAAATAATACAGGACGAACTTACCAATGATGTGGCCCTGAGTGTTACTGATTTTGCCACCGAAGAAACTATTGGCGAACGCAAACTGATCTGGGATAACCAGATACAGTACCTTATTAGCGTACTGGGCGCATAAAGCTTTAATTATTTCGTTAATTTGTAACGTGAAGAAGCTGCACCTTTTATTACTCAAATCTTTCATCAGGCCATTTTTAGTGACCTTTTTGATAGTAATGTTTGTGTTGTTGATGCTATTTTTATGGAAATACATTGACGACCTTATAGGTAAAGGTTTTGAGTGGTACGTTATTTTAGAGTTGATGCTGTATGCTTCGGCTACTAATGTGGCTATGGCGCTCCCACTGTCTGTATTGCTCTCCTCCATCATGACCTATGGTAGTTTGGGAGAAAATTATGAGTTGGTTGCTATTAAATCTGCCGGTATATCATTAAACCGGGCTGTCTATCCCATGTTTGTGGTGGTGCTTCTGTTAAGCATAAGCGCGTTTTTCTTTTCTGATTACATGCTTCCAAAGGCAAATCTTAAATATTATTCGTTGCTGTATGATGCCCGTAACCAAAAGTCGGCCAATTTTTTGCCCGAGGGTGTGTTTAGCAACAGCTTCCCCAACTTTACCATACGTGTAGATAAAAAGGACGAAGACGGGCAAACGCTGCACGGCCTTACTATCTATAAAAAAACGGTTGATAATGACCCTGCATATGTAATGAAGGCCAAAACCGGCAGAATGTACCGGTCGAACGATAACCGTTACCTGATCATAGAGCTTGAAGATGGCATACGTTATGCGGAAACACCTGGAGGGAATAATTTTAACCCTAACCCGCGGCAAGTGTTTACCCGCTTTAGGTTTAAATCAGCTCGAAATAAGCTTGACCTTGCCGGCCTTGCATTTAAACGTACCGACCCCAACGGTTTTAGGGGCGCTTTCCAGATGATGGATAGAAGGTTATTAAAAGATACCATGGCCATCATGGGCCATTTTATTGATAGCAGCGGCAGGGCCAATTATCCGTTAATAAGGGCTTATATTAAATACTTTTCTATTCCCGCAAAATCAGACGCTGTAAAAACCTATGTTGCCTATAAACACGGTGCTATGGAGTATGGCGATAACTCTGCAAAATCAAGCTATATTACCAACGCGATAAGTGAGGCCAGGTCCATCCAGGACTTGGTGAAGGTAAAGGCCGACCGTATGGACGAATTGATTAAAAATCAACGCAGCGCTTATGCGCAATATCAGGTAAAGTTTACGCTTTCGGTATCATGTATAGCGCTGTTTTTAATTGGCGCGCCAATGGGGGCAATTATCCGTAAAGGCGGGTTGGGTTTGCCGGTAGTTATATCGGTGATTTTCTTTTTGCTGTTTTATATCATTAAAACTATTGGAGAAAAAGCGGCTCACGAAGGCAATGTTTCCGGAATCTTTGGAGCATGGATATCTATCATAGTTATAACCCCGATAGGTATATTCTTGTCCTATAAAGCAGCTACCGATTCTGCATTATTTGATATGGAATTATACAAACGTTTTTTCAATAACCTTTTCAAATCAAATAAAAAGGAAGACGATGTTGAAAAATAGTTAATAGAACTTCATAGTTCTATTATGTCGACTAGTTAAACCTTAATGGTAAATAAATGCAATCAAATACAGTGACAAAATCTTTTTTTGCTGATAAGGCTTGGTGGCTTTTTGGATTTGTTTTAATTGTAAATTTTGCGCAATCACTATTCTCGCCTTTACTAAATGACGAGCCTTATTATTGGCTTTATGCTCAATATCCTAGCTGGGGTTATTTTGATCATCCGCCTATGATAGCGTTTCTAATAAAAATAGGCAGCTCTATATGTAATAATGAAATAGGTGTTAGGTTATTAAGCTCAATAATTGGTAGTTTAACTTTTTACCTCATTTATAAAATTATAGAGGGCGAGGCCGAAAAGCCCGTTAACTTTAAGCTGGTATCGCTTTTATTACTTTCGTCAATATTTTTAAATCTATACTCGTTTTTGGCTATTCCGGATACGCCAATGCTGTTTTTTGCAGTATTGTTTCTTTACACCTATCGCAGGTATTTAAATGCGGATAGCTTTTTAAATGCAGCTATATTAGCTATAGTAACATCGTTATTGTTATACTCTAAATATCACGGTATATTATTAGTTGGCTTTACCATATTATCTAACAGGCAACTGGTTTTTAAAAGGTCGTTTTATCTCGTTTTCCTAATAACTGTACTACTGTATATACCCCATGTTTATTGGGAGGCGCAAAATGGTTATCCCACTATTATTTTCCAGTTTTTTGAGCGGGCCAACGCGGTTGATATACAACATGTGTTAAGTTATCTGGGCGAGCAGGCTGCCGTTACCGGGCCGGTAATTTTGTTTGTATTCAGTATTTTATCTAAACCCAAAAATCAGTTTCAAAAGGCGCTAAAATACAATGTGACAGGGGTTTTTCTTTTCTTTTTACTGTCCTCATTTAAAGAAATGGTAAATGTGCATTGGACTGCCATAGCATTTCCCGCTATGCTTTGCCTGGCATATTTGTATATCGAAAACATTAAGATTAATAAAAATTTTATCTATGGGGCATTGATCTTCAACCTGATAGTGGTTATACTTTTCAGGCTGAATTTGATCTTTGATTTTCGTCCGATATCAAATTTTAATGATAAAAATCCAAAGCTAATGGCAACTATGCTAAAAGCTAAGTCAAAAGGTTATCCCTTGGTTTTTAGCAACATGTACAATGAGCCTTCATACTATAGGTTTTATACCCATGATGAATGTTTTGCGGTAAATGATATCTGGTTTAAAAAAACACAATACAATTATCTGCCTCAACTGGAAGAAAAATTTGAAGGAAAGACTGTTTGCTATGTTTCTGACGGGCCAATTGATAAATCAAGCGAAGAAGTTAGCGTACCACACGGAAACAAATATTTCCTTACTACCATTCCCGGTTTTTCATCTTTTAACAATATAAAAATAGATGTATTAAGCACGACCGATTTTAAAGCATCGGCCGAAAGCAAGATCCTGATTAACATGTTTAATAGATTGCCTCTTGCCGAAGAAAAGCTACTTAAATCGCAAGGAGCCTATTTGATTCTCACGTTCGTTAATAATAAAACCCAGGCCCCTTTTTATTATAGGTACGATAAATATTTAGATATAACTAACCCCTATGGGGTAATTTTTACATTCGAGGCGCCGCCTGTTGCAGGCGAGTATAGGTATGTTTTCTCTATAGTAATACCTAACCATATTTATGTAGGCTTTAACAGCAAGATCTCTAATTGCAAGGTAGCGCTATAATGAGTCGGTATTATTATTTACAAAGCACAGACCCGAATATTTTTTATTATCAGTTAACTTTGTAGTTATAAGCTGCGTATTGATAAATATGAAGCTGTCAAATTTGATAAAATGCTAAACACCATACCAGAAGCCATAGAAGCTATAAAAGCGGGTAAAATTATAATTGTTGTTGACGATGAGGATAGAGAGAATGAAGGTGACTTTTTAACTGCTGCGCGCTATGCTACGCCAGAAGCTATAAACTTTATGGTACATCATGGCCGTGGACTAGTTTGTGCCCCTATTACGCAACAACGCGCTACCGAGCTTGAATTGGAGCCTATGGTGAGCAATAACACAACATCATACGAAACCAATTTTACAGTTTCAGTTGATCTGCTGGAGGGTTGCACTACCGGTATTTCGGCTACTGATCGATCAAAAACTGTAATGGCGTTAATTGACCCAGCTACAAAGCCTGAGGATTTGGGAAGGCCGGGACATATATTTCCGTTGATAGCAAAAAATGGTGGTGTATTACGCAGGGCAGGCCATACCGAGGCGACCATTGACTTTGCTGTATTGGCTGGGTTAGAACCTGCCGGGGTTATATGCGAAATTATGACCGCGAATGGCGATATGGCCCGCATGCCCGAACTATTAGAAATAGCCAAGACATATGACCTTAAAATAGTATCAATAAAAGACCTTATAGCCTATAGGCTGGATGCCGAAACCATGATCAAGAAAGAGGTTTCTGTAAGGCTGCCTACTGAATGGGGCGACTTTGAAATGATAGCCTATACACAACTCAACACCGGCGAAAACCATATTGCTTTGGTGAAAGGCACCTGGGAGCCCAATGAGCCTATTTTAGTGCGCGTACACAGCTCGTGCGTTACTGGTGATATATTTGGATCATGCCGTTGCGATTGCGGCCCACAGCTGCATAAATCAATGGAGATGATAGCTAAAGAGGGTAAAGGCGCCATAGTTTACATGAACCAGGAGGGCCGGGGAATTGGCCTTGTAAATAAATTAAAAGCCTATAATCTACAGGATAATGGCTTTGATACTGTTGAAGCCAATATTAAACTAGGCTTTGGTATGGACGAACGCGACTACGGTATTGGCGCGCAAATACTGCGCAGTCTTGGCATATCAAAAATGCGTTTAATGAGTAACAACCCTAAAAAGCGGGCCGGGCTAATAGGTTACGGATTAGAAGTGGTTGAGAACATCCCAATAGAAATAGCTTCAAACCCACATAACGAGGCTTACCTAAAAACCAAGCGCGACAAGATGGACCATACCATCATGCGCGATCATTAATTATCGTCTTCGTCCTTTTTAGCCGGTTGCGTAGGTGTAAGCGGGGTAGTAGTTGTAGTATTGCCCGGCGATAACGGCGTGCCTGTTGGTGTTGCCAGTGGTGTAACCGGGGCACGTTTGCGCCTGCTCATAAACATGTTCCGTATAAACTCGCCAAAAGTGTCAAAATCGCGTTGGTAAACAAGGCCCAGGCCGTTTACATATTGCGGTGCTAACTGGTCAATAACATTTAAGGTAGTGTTTAGTACCCGGTAAGAGTAACGCGCTGTAAGCGTACCATCAGGCCGTATCAGGTATGATGTTTCAAAATCCTTGGTAAGGTCATTAAAGTTCGAATTTAATAAGGTAGTGCTGTTATTAAATAATGTATTGCTACCGGTATTATTAAATAAACTTCCGTTAATTAACAGCCTGTTATTTAAGAATTTTAATGATGCGCTGGCATCGTTAAATGAGCGTATGTTAAAATCAAAGTGACTGATATTTGATTGCGCTATGATGCTATTGAGCTTATTAAAAGCAAACTCGCTCACCGCGCTGCTGGCGGTGCCCAATACCTGGTTGGTTATATTATTATTTCCACCCGATGCGAAATTACGGGTCACAATAACGCTTAATGCCTGCTGGTTGCGGTTGTTGGCATCAGCAAGGTAGGTTGCCAAATCATCTTTTATGGATGGGTTGGTAGGGAAGTTTAAATTAAAGTTGATGTCCGGATGTATCAGGGATTTGGTAATGATCAACTCGGCTTGCACTAACTCCGTAACATTACCGGCGTTACCACTTTTGCCATCAGCAAAGCCCGCCGCCGCGTAAAGCGGTTTAGTGGTCGCACGTACCTCGTAAATGGCGTGCAGGTTAATTTCGGCATTGCTGGGGTTACCCGTCCAGCGGATGGTACCACCCTGTGTTACACTAAAGTTTTTACTGATAAAGTTTTTAGCGGTAAACTCAAACTTACCAGATGTGATTAAGAAATCGCCAAACATATCAAAATCGCCCAGGCTGTTTATGCGCAGATTTAGATTCTTTGCCTGGCCAGAGCCGGTCAATACCCCATAATCAGTAGTGATCTTAACAATAGATTTCTCATCAACCGATAATTCTAAATTTAAAGTTACACCATTAAATGCCTTGATTTTATCTACATGAAGGCCCGTGGTATCTTTATGGCTTACAAATTTTATGAAATCATAATCGCTAACTGTTGTTGAAGTATTAAGCGGGATATTAAACACGGTGCCGGCTTGTGTAGTGGCTTTAATATTGATATTCATGTTATCAACAGGGCCGGCAAATTTAAAATCGCCTGTGGCATAGGCGGTACCAAAATACAGGTGATTATCCTTGAATGCCGTATTTAATGCCATTAGGTTAGTAGCTTTCAAGTCAACATCAAGTGTTGGGTTTGATAGGTTATTCAGGTCAACTTTTCCAGTAGCTGTTCCCTCCCCGCCATGCGCGTCTTTTAATACCAAACTATTGATATTGATAACACTATTATTTACACTTAACTTATCATTTGCCGTATAAGACGTTTTTAAATAATTTATGGTAACGCCCGTATTAACCAATGCAATGTCGCCGTTTAACTCTGGTTTTGCCAGCGACCCTGTTAATTTAAGGTTGGTTGATACGGTGCCCGTTAAGTTAGTTACCAGGCTTTTTACAAAAGGTTCGAAAATGATGGCCTCGGTTTGGGTCATTTTAACATCAAAATCAAGCTTGTCATCCGTGCCTTTACCCAGATAATAGGCGCCGCGAATATTAAGTGTTTCAAGCCCGCGGTTAAGTATATTGATGTTTACATTGGCCCGGCTGCGCTCGTTATCTAAATTTGATACTACCTTAATATTACCCACCATGGTTTTATTCATCTTAAACGAATCAATATTAAGGTGCGCGTCAATCCCCGGCGACTTCAGGATCGAGCTAAACAGCACATCGCCATTCATAGTACCACTTAGTTTAATATCCGAAGCTTTGGTAAGCTCATCAAGCGTACCCATACTAAACTTGCTGAAAGATAATTTTAATTTATCAGCAGGATTATCAGAAATAAAGCCATCTATCCTGGCCAGTTGTAAACCGTTAGAAAGCTCAAAGCCCTCTACTTGCGTTTTTCCATCGAGCAAACGTATCCTCACTTGTTCCTGCAAGCGCCATTTTTGATGTTCCAGTATAATATCTGATGGCAGTAACATTAGCTTGGCGGTAGTATCTCTGCCAAACTTAACCAAACCATAAAGATCCAGCTGGTTAGCCGCGTCTTTATCAGCCAGCTTAACGTTGAATTTTAAGCTGTCCTTATTAATGAAATTGGTAATGTCTATATTTTTAATGAACAGATTTTTACTAAGATCGATCTGTTTTAAGGATAAGTTGATACCCAGGTAATTATCACTTGTGCTTTCATCCAAAATAAAATCATGGAAAACAATCTTTTTATAGACGATGGTTTTAATATAGCCGTTAATACTCGCCGTTTTATCAACCGAATTAAATTTGCCTATAAACGTGCCCTGCTCAGGTATTTTAAGATCAGGCAGGAAAATAGCCGTAAGCGGGTCGAGATTTTTTATCTTCAGATTTAACTCGAAGTTCTGTGGTTTTGGTGGGGTGATATCTGCCTGTAAAGAAGGTATGTATTTTTTAGCAATCGTTTTAAAATAGGATGGCAAAGTGGCCAGGTCATAACGGCCTTTAATGCTGCCATCAATAGCATCAGACTGTATGGCTATCAATCTTGAATCGCCTTTACCTGTTGCTGATAAATACACCGAGTCAAGCAAATAATTATTACGCGGGTCAATTATCCGTATAGGCGATAGCAGAATATTACCTTCAAAGTTTTTAAGGTTATTGCCAGAGAATTTTGTTTTTATCTGCGCGCTTATAACAATAGTGTCTTTAATTAATTTTAAAGTATGCAGGTTGGCATCCTGCACGTTAGCCGAAAAATTATATACCGGCAGGGTTGGGTTAAGATCAAGGCTACCTCTTCCGTCAAACTTTATGTTTTTATCGTTTATGGTTAGTTTGGCATCTATTTTTTTGCCGGAATACGTACCATTTACGGCTATGTTTTTATAGTCGTAATTTTTAAAATTCAAATAGGCAATGTTGGCGCTTACATTTTCATTAAGATTTTTCATCGCGTTGCCGCTGCCTTTAATATTGGCTTTAAATGTTGTGCGGCCTATTGTGGTATCGCCTATTAAACTACCCAGGTTAAAATCATAAGCATCAACCGTACCGCTATAGCTTGGCGTACCTGCTTTGTTTGTTTTAAGTTTAATGTCAGGGTCAAACCTGCCCAGCTGTGTTTTAAACGTGCCCGATGCAGCGAAATCGTTTTGCAGGCCCTTGAACTTCCCGGTGAAGTTTACGTTGCCAAACTTGCCAATAATAACGGGAGCAACAGCTTTCGGGTCGCCGGTAAAGTGGCTGTATAAATAGTCAAGGTCTTTTTTATTGGTGGCTATCTGGTCAAATTTCAAATCGAGGAATGTTTTATCCCAATGTGGCAATCCTTTTAAATTAAAATTGCCTTTAACAAAGGTGGCCTGCCCTGCAGTAATGGTAAGGTTGGTGGCCTTTAAGTTATTTACCACGCCCTGTATACGGCCATCAATACCTAACTCAAAATTTATTTTTTCAAGTCCGCTGGTAAAAAGCGCAATGTCTGTTGATGAAATATGCGATGACCTAAAGTTGCCATCCATATATATTTTGCTGGTAAAGTCGCTAAAATCTTTAAACGCCTTAAACTTCATGTCCAAACTGTTTTTAATGATAGACCGTGGGGTTTCAATAAATAAGTGCTGTGCCAGTATTCGGTTCGAGTCTATAGTAGTAACAGCTGTGTAGTCTTTTAAATAAAACCCACCTTTTTCTTTTAAGGTTAAATGCTGCACATTGCCCATAAATAGGTGATGGTACAGATCCATATTATTAACTACTACACTAAAATTATGTACATCCAGATCATCAAAGTTTATCCCGTTAACCTTGTCGTGTTTTTTTAGATCCTTAAAGCGGAAATGGAAATTATTGATAACCGATTTCTCAAACTTTAAGGTCCAGGGTTTGCCGGGTATTACTTTTTTGGTGGTATCTTTTGACTTTAAACTATCTAATATAAACTGTAGGTTAGTAACTCTATTTACATAATCTTTAAGATAGATAGAACCATTATCTAATTGAATTAAAGCAAAATCTATCTTGCGATCGCTGATACTGCTAAAAAGTGAGAATCCATTAAGTTCAACAGTAAGTTTAGGGGCGCGGACTAACGTATCACGTTGCTTATCCAGCACATAAAAATCCTCTAATACAACTGATGTAAAAGGCTTAATATATAAGCTCTTTACGTTAACCTCTGTACCTAATTTTTTCGACAGATAAGCCGTAACCTTTTTTGCCGCCCAGGTTTGTACCGGCTTGTACTGAAACAACAGCAACAATATGCTCGCTGCCAGTAGCAGGAACAATACTATACTTAGGGCTATTTTTAGTACTTTTTTAATAACTTTGTGCTTTAATTATGGATTTATTGAATTACAGAATTATTGAATGCTTTATGTATTCATAATAACCGGTAAATCAATAACTCATTTAGTTCAATATTGATTTGCTGATTGTTAAATTTTGTTGGTTTACCCATATAATTCAATAATTCAATAACTCAATAACTCAATAACTCAATAATTCAATATGCCGCTCGTAATTTTAGCCATCGAATCTTCATGTGATGACACCTCTGCCGCGGTATGTGTTGATGGTGTGATGTTAAGCAATGTTATTGCCAACCAATCCATACACGAAGCTTACGGAGGTGTTGTTCCTGAGCTTGCCTCAAGGGTTCATCAGCAAAATATAGTTCCGGCTGTACAACAAGCATTAATAAACGCAAAAGTAAGCAAAAATGCTGTTGATGCGGTAGCTTTTACACGCGGCCCCGGACTTTTAGGATCTTTACTGGTTGGCGTATCATTCGCTAAGGCTTTTGCACTGGCAAAAAACATTCCAATTATCGAAGTTAACCACATGCAGGCGCATGTACTGGCACATTTTATCGGCGACAGGAAACCATCGTTCCCGTTTTTATGCCTTACCGTATCTGGCGGGCACACGCAGGTTGTAATGGTGAAAGACTATTTTGATATGGAAGTAGTGGGCCAAACCCTGGATGATGCCGCAGGCGAAGCGATGGATAAAACCAGTAAGATATTAGGTTTACCATACCCGGGCGGCCCGTTAATTGATAAACACGCGCGTTTGGGTAACCCCGATGCATATAAATTCCCCGAACCGCAGATACCCAATTTTGATTTTAGCTTTAGCGGGTTAAAAACTTCTATCCTTTATTTTATTCGGGATAACGTAGCGCTTAACTCCAACTTTATTGCCGAAAATTTAAATGATATTTGTGCATCGGTTGAAAAACGAATAGTTACCATATTACTGAACAAGCTTAAAAAAGCGGCAGATTTTTATGGGATAAAGGACATAGCTTTGGCAGGTGGGGTATCAGCCAACACCGGTTTGCGCCAGGGCCTGCAGCAAATGGGCGATAAAAACGGCTGGAACTGTTTTATCCCCGAAATGCAATACTGTACAGATAATGCCGCCATGATAGCCATAGTCGGTTACCATAAATATTTAAAAGGCGAGTTTGCCAAACAAAATATAGCACCGTTGGCAAGAATGCCATTTTGATAATGAGTGAAATGAGTGAGTTTTGAATGAGTGAATGTTTAATCTCACTATTGCAAGACCCTCGCCGCTCAAAAAATAAAAACAATTAATAATTCGCTCATTAAAAATAACATTCAATAATTCACTCATTAAAATGACCGCTCCCTCAATTATATTCTGGACAATCTTCGTACTGCCGATGGTGGCATTTTTAATTTGGTTAATGCGCCAGGACAAACGCAAGGGATGGATAGGATTAGTTGTATTGGCTATTACTGTTATTGGGGCTATAGTTTATACCATTATTAAAAATGATGGTAAGCCTACAGAGAAGGACACTATTCAAACAACTCAGCAGCCAGGCTCTTAAATTCATACCCCTCTTTACTCCAATACTCCATCGCCTTTGGTAAGGCATACTCCAATCGGTCAAATGCTTTCAAGCTATCATGGAAAAGGACAATATCGCCATTGGTAGTGTTTTTTATAACATTATCCAGGCACTGTTCGGGTTTTAGGTTGATATCGAAATCGCCGCTTAAAACGTTCCACATGATGAGTTGTAGATTGGGTTTAGCTTCTTTCAGTAATTTTGTTTGCGATCTTTTTATCCGTCCATAAGGTGGGCGGAATAAGTTGCCGCCAATTAATTCATCCGCCAGTAAAAAATTATCAAGGTAGGTTTTATCATCAGTTTTCCATCCTTTAAGGTGGTTATAGGTATGATTACCTATAACATGGCCATCTGCTTTTACCTGTTCAAATATGTCAGGATGCTTGCGTATATTGTCGCCAATACAAAAAAAGGTGGCTTTGGCATGGTACTGTTTTAAAATATTTAATATAAATGGTGTAACAATAGGTATAGGTCCGTCGTCAAAAGTGAGATAAATGCAACGGTTAGCCTTGTTTACATCCCACGTTAGTTGGGGATATAGCTTTTTAAGCAGCCAGGGAGTTTTAACCAGGTACATTTTGGATAGGAGCTTTAGACGTGAGATATGAGAAAAGAGTTATTAACTATAATTTTATTTGTAAACAACCAAATCTAACATCTCAAATCTAACATCTCAAATAATTGATGAATAAGTTTATGACACAATTTATATTTAAACGGTTAACTATGTTAAGCCTGCTGCTTACTATACTGGTAAGCTTCACCGCAAAAGCGCAGGAGAAAATAACCCTGCAAATGGCGGTAGATCGCGCGTTGGCAAACAACCTAACCATTAAACAAGCCCAGGTTAACGAAGCCATTGGCACTGCCGACTTGCAACAATCTAAAAATAACATGCTGCCTAGTTTAAATGCAAATACATCGGGTGGGTATAACTTTGGTCGTAGCCAGGTAGCGGGTTCGTTTACCTATACTTCATCAACATCATTAAATATTAATGGTAATGCACAATTACAGCTTACTGTTTATCAAGGCGGTATATTGCGTAACCAAATTATACAAAACAGGCTATTGCTTGATCTTAACAAAAGTCAAACAGCTAAAGTTAAAAACGACTTAGTATTAAGCGTTGTAACTGACTACCTGCAAATATTAACTAACCAGGATTTGGTTACTGCTGCTAAACAACAAATTGATATTGCCAGCCAGAACTTAGATAAATCAAATATTAGCTTTAAAGTAGGTAACCAAACACTGGCTGATCTGTCGCAGGCTAAAGCGCAGGTATCAACCGCCAATCTAAATTTAACTACAGCGCAGAACCAGCTTGACTTATCTGTATTGATACTGAAACAGTATATGGAAATGAACCCGTATACCGAGATTACGGTTGAACGCCCGGACATTAGCAAGCTTACCGATATTAAAACAGTATATGATGCTAACGAGGTAGTTAAAACCGCATTAGGTGTTAACCCAGATATTCGCTTGGCCGAAACGCAGCAAAAAACTTATGAGCAGGCCATCAGGATAGCTAAGGGATATTTTTATCCAACAGTTAGTTTGTATGGAGGTTTAGCATCCAGTTATTCAGATCGTTTAAATCAAAGTGTTATTGGCCAAACAGCTATTACCCAACAAATAGGTATAGTACAGGCTACCAACCAGGCGGTTGTAACTGCTTATAATCAGCCGATATATGGGCCATATTCTGCGTTTAGCCAGATTAGCGATAACTTTAACCAATCAATAGGATTAAGCGTGCAGATCCCCATCTTCAACCGGTTTAATACCCGTACAGTAGTGCATAAAGCCGAGTTGAACTATAAGAACGCGCAATTGAGCACCCAGATTGCTAAAAACAATTTAAGTAAAACCATTATACAAGCGGTGCTTGACCTGCAATCTGCCGAAAAACAATATCAATCGGCTACGCAAACCTTCGAGGCTAATAAAGACGCTTTGAATGTAACCAAACAGCGCTATGACGTAGGCCTGGTAAACTCGCTGGATTATAATACCGCGGTTACCAATTTTAACAAATCACAAAACGACATGATCGAGGCTAAATACAGCGTCGTTTTCAGAAGCAAAATAATTGACTATTACCTGGGTAACACCATAACACTTTAATATCCTGAACCATCATGGGAAAAACTACAAAATATATCCTTATAGCACTTGGCGTACTGGTTGTACTGCTGATAATAGGTAAAGCTACAGGCCTAATTGGTAAATCTGATAAAACGCAGGTTGCCACAGAAAAATCTGCTGTGCGCGATATCAATGAAACCGTATCCGCCAGCGGCAAAATAAAACCGCATGTTGAAGTAAAAATAAGCCCAGAAGTATCAGGCGAGGTGGTTGAGCTGCCAATTAAAGAGGGCGATGTGGTTAAAAAAGGTCAGCTGCTTTGTAAGATACGTCCTGACATTTTAAAGTCGGGCTATGAGCGTGCGGTTGCATCATATAACTCGCAAAAAGCCAGTGTTGGTAATTCAAGCCAAATGCTAAAGCAAGCCGAAGCTACCTTTACTAACCAGTCTGCAATTTACAAACGCAGTAAAGATCTTTATGATAATAAAGTACTTACCGCTGCTGAGTTTGGCAATGCTAAAGCCAGCTACGAAGGTGCAAAAGCATCGTTAGAAGCAGCTAAGCAAAATGTAATAGGATCTACTTATGGCTTGGCGCAATCATCAGCAACGGTTAAAGAAGCGCAGGACAACTTATATAAGACAACCATCTATTCGCCGGTTGATGGGGTGGTTTCTAAACTATCAATAGAAAAAGGCGAACGTGTTTTAGGTACTGCCCAATTTGCAGGTACAGAGATCATGACCATATCAGACCTGAGCCAGATGGATGTAAACGTTGATGTGAATGAAAACGATATTAACCGCATAGTAGTTGGCGACTCGTCAAAAATTGAGGTGGATGCCTTTTTAGGTAAAAAGTTTAAAGGTGTAGTTACAGAGATAGGCAGTTCGGCAAATGTGGTAGGTACCACTGCCGACCAGGTTACCAACTTTACAGTTAAGGTTAGGATAGATCCAAAATCATATGTAGATCTGCTTAAAAAAACTACGGATAATCCATCACCTTTTCGTCCGGGATTAACCGCTACGGTTGATATTAATACCAATCATACCCAAGCATTGGCGGTACCTATACAATCGGTTACTACCCGTGATGAGAAGAAGACTGACATGAATGGCCCTAAAAAAGACAATGCTAAAGTTGTTAAAACAGCAAACAACGCACCTACTAAAGAATACGTATTTGTGTACAACGCAGGCAAAGTTAAACAGGTACAGGTAACTACCGGTATACAGGATGATATGTACATACAGATATTAACCGGCCTTAAAGCAGGAGATGAGATAGTATCTGCCCCTTACCCAGCCATATCTAAGACGCTAAAGGATGGCGATTTGGTAGAGAAGGTAGACAAGTCAAAACTGTTTACAGATAATAAGGATGGTAAGTAGACTATCGTAGCGAGTACAATATGCAAATTTAAAAACATTGATGGCTTAGAATTGCTTAATCCATGGGCCGAAGATAATGGCAAACCACTATAAGGCTATTTCATAGATTTTACTATTTTTGTCAAAAATATAAAGCAATGAGCGAACTCATTAAGAAACAAGTAACTGATGCTAAGGCTGCAATGGACAGGGCAATTGACCATGCAGACGGCGAATTAAATAAGATACGTGCTGGCAAGGCAAGCCCATCTATGCTGGATGATGTGTATGTTGATTACTATGGCACCGCAACTCCGCTAAGCCAGGTAGGTACGGTTAACACTCCCGATGCGCGTACGATTGTGGTACAGCCCTGGGAAAAATCATTATTAAGCGCTATTGAAAAAGCTATTATGGAGGCTAACCTCGGTGTTAATCCTCAAAATGATGGTGTTATCATCCGCATAAATGTACCGCCTTTAACGGAAGAGCGCAGACGTGATTTGGCTAAGAAAGCCAAAGGCGAGGCCGAGAACGGTAAAATAGCTATCCGTAACGTACGTAAGGATGCTAATGAGAAAATACGCAAACTAAAAGCCGAAGGTGTGTCAGAAGACGAAATGAAAGCCGGCGAAGCCGAGATACAAAAGCTGACCGATGCCTATATTGTTAAGGTAGATCAACTATCTGAAGCTAAAGAAAAAGATATAATGACGGTTTAATTTAACCTGATTGTCAAATTAAAGGGAATGAGCTACTTAGCCGTTCCCTTTTTTTATTTTTGGCTAAAATCAAATTACTAAATGAAAATACTACTATCATATCTTAAAGAACACCGCCGTATTGTTGTTTTTGCCTTATTCCTGGCAGCGATGAACATTGGATTTTCTTTAATGGACCCTTATATATCAGGGCGTATACTTGACACCGTTATCGGTCAAAGCGATAAACTTAATTTAAGCGCATACCTGGGTAGCGCGCTAAAACTGGTAGGCCTCGGCGTTGGCGTAGCCATGGTGTCTCGTATAGCAAAAAACTTCCAGGATTACTTTACCAATATCATTACCCAAAAAGTAGGCGCGAAAATGTATGCTGATGGGCTGAGACACTCATTGGAGTTGCCTTACCAGGTTTTTGAAGATCAGCGCAGCGGCGAAACATTGGGGATATTGCAAAAAGTGCGTACGGATAGTGAAGCATTTATTACCGCGTTTATAGGGATATTATTTGTGAGTATAACAGGGATGAGCTTTGTTATTGTTTACTCATTATTTGTAAGCTACAAAGTTACCCTGGTGTACTTAGCTGCAATACCCATTATTACGTTTGTAAGTACATCACTAAGTAAACGAATAAAGACAGTACAGAGAAGTATATTGTCTGAAACTACCGCGCTTGCGGGCTCTACTACAGAGTCATTAAGAAATATTGAACTGGTAAAAAGTCTTGGATTGGTAAAGCAGGAAATAAGCCGCTTAAATAGTACCACATACAAAATCCTTGGGCTAGAGCTTAAAAAAGTTAAATATGTACGCAGCATGAGCTTTGTGCAGGGGACTACGGTAAACTTTGTGCGTAGTGTAATGGTTGTGGTGCTTTTATTGCTTATCCATGATCATACTATTACTGCGGGCCAATACCTTAGTTTGCTGTTTTATTCATTCTTTTTATTTAACCCTTTGCAAGAGTTGGGTAATGTTATTGTAGCATGGCGCGAGGCTCAGGTTTCGTTAGCTAATTTTGAGCGTATAACCAGCACACCTATTGATAAAAAGCCGGAAAAACCAGTCTTAGTAGAGAAAATAACCAAGCTAACTTTTGATAATGTAACTTTTAAGCATTTAACCGCAAATCGTAACGCGCTTAATCATATCAGCTTTGAAACCAATACCGGTGAAACCATTGCTTTTGTCGGTCCGTCTGGTTCGGGTAAAACTACATTGGTTAAATTGCTGGTTGGTTTGTATCAGCCATTAGAAGGTGATATAACCTATAATGATATACCAAGTAAAGAAATAGATCTAGATCAGCTACGCGAAAAAATCGGATTTGTAACCCAGGATACCCAACTATTTTCTGGTACTATACGAGAGAATTTATTATTCGTTCGCCCCAATGCTACCGATGAGGAATGTTTGGATGTACTACAACGCGCCGCTTGTCAAACTTTAATGGCTCGCGCCAGCAATGGATTAAATACAGTAATTGGCGAGGGTGGTGTAAAAGTTTCGGGTGGCGAGAAGCAGCGTTTATCCATAGCACGCGCCTTATTGCGCAGACCAGATCTGCTGGTGTTTGATGAAGCAACATCGTCATTAGACTCGTTAACCGAAGAGGAAATAACCGAAACTATTAAAGACGTATCAGAGTTTAATAATCACATAACCATTTTGATAGCGCACCGCTTATCAACCATTATGCATGCCGATAGGGTGTATGTTTTGGAAAAAGGCAGGATCATCGAATCGGGCAAGCACAGCGAACTGTTAGATCAGAAAGGGTTATACTACGCCATGTGGAGACAGCAAATTGGTGAGAAAGATACTGTGGAGGTGGATTAGCTACCTGTGTTTATTAAGGCTAATGTTTAGCGAGCAAAAGTAAGATCCGATTCGAATTACAATCATCATCTAAAATCAATCCACCACCTTTACCAGGGGCATAGTAAAATAAAATTCAGAACCGGCACCATTGCTTTCAACACCTATGGTGCCGCCATGCTTTTTAATAATTTCTGCCGATATAAATAGCCCCAACCCTAAGCCGGAGAATTTGCGGGACGACTCATTAACCCGATAAAAGCGATCAAATATATGTTCTTGCTCATCAAGCGGAATCCCAATACCAAAATCCCGTACCGATACTTTTACTTCTTTGTTTGTTAACTCGCTTTTAACTACTACCTCCGAGGCATTAGGCGAGTACTTTATAGCATTCGACAAAAAATTACCAAGCACCTGTTCCAAACGGTTCCTTTCGCCACTGATAATTACACTACTGTTATTTTGAAGTACAATACGATGTGTTAACGTTGTCATTTGTGTTTGCTCTACAATTTCCTCTATTAATGTGACTAAATTAATATCAGAAAATTGGTAAACCATTCTACCTGCTTGTATTTTGTTTACGTCAAGCAGGTCATCAACAAGGTCGGTTAGTTTCTTTATTTGCTTGTTAGCTTTATTAATAAAATCACCTGCACTTGATAGCGCTGTAGCCGGTACCATCTTTTGAAGTACTTGCAAATATGCTTTGAGTGTTGTAATTGGAGTTTTTAATTCGTGACTCGCCACATTCATAAACTCATCCTTTTTTTCCATCAGGTCCTCAATAGCTTTTTTATCTTTTTCCTTTTGGATAAGCGCATCTTTTAAATGTGTGCGCATTACATCAATTGTGGAAGCCAGTTTTTCAGCTTTGGCTACTGTCTTTTCTGCAAATGCAACTTTGGTTTTAACAGCGGAGTGTATTGACTCCTGGGTAAATAAGCTTATCAAAATTGGCGAAATTGTTTTCAGCGGAGCAACTTCGCCTGCTGATGGATTTCCTCCCAATAATATAATTATAGAATTTTCAGGCCCAGAAATGCCAATTGCCGGTAGTACCATTTGTTTTTCCGGAAAGGGTAATGAACCCGAATAGCAACCATCGTTCGGACAATTATTAATAAAAGACTGCCATGCGCAACCATCCGGCAAGGTTTGCGGAAACCCGGGGGCCGGCAATAGAACTCCAATCTCCTGGTCGATAATAAAAACAAAAAGATAACTACAGCCAAAGTATCCGGCTAAATTTTTAGCTGCCTCAAATCGATTGTCCCGGTCATTTAAGCCGGCAATCAGCTTTAGTAGCATTACTCCGGAATTACACAAACTACCGCGGTGCAATTTTGAAATCCGCTAAATTGCCCGGTAACACGTGCTACCTGTCCATAAGTATTGCACCCGGCATAACTAACGCCGTTTAAGGTCTCGCTAACTTTATCAAGCTCGTAATTAAACTCCTTGCCCATCCTTAGCCTGGTGGCTACGCAATCAAAAAAAAGAGCGACATTGGGTTTATGATCGCCCAGCTGTTTAACGGCACCTATTGCTGCATTCATTGCAGCATTCTTAGAGCAGTCATTATCAGTCTCCATAAAGCTCACATATGTTCCAATGGGAATGTCGCTCGCCATTGTAATCGAACCATCGGGCAAAACGCTAAGCGGAACCCTTAATTTATAATCGTTACCTATTTCTATTCCCAATATATTGTGAAGGAAAAAAGGAATTGGATCTTCAGGAATAAATGTTTGCCCGGTAGTGGCTGCGTGCTCAATAAATAATTCGACAGCGGGCCGTGCATTTAAGCTCACCAGTTTCATGCCATCGGTTTCTGTTACGCGCATCCGTGCGCCCACAGGTTTCCAGCCATGTGCAGCACCCACTCCAATAGGTTTATTTGACAAAATTTCTAACAATACAACAGCATCTGTATATGTTTCAGTGCCAAAAAAAACATGCGTTTTTTGAAAATTGGCGTTATCGCCGGCACCTCCGCCAAAAAACTGGTATTTACCCATCGTTTTTTCGGTAAGCAGTTCAATCATTTCGTCGGTGTAACCCGACAGGGCATCAGCAAATATCATTGCCGAATAATATTGGTATTGATACTCATGAACAGGTGACAGCACATTAAATAAATTCTCGGCCACCTTTTCCCGGTTTCCCTGTATCCCTTCTGCAACTCCTGCAGTAAATTTGAGCTCGTCAGAATATATAGCCACAGCACATGCAGAGTCTGTGCCAAAATCGCCGGATGTAAACTCGCCGGCGGAAGAGCTTCCTATCAGTATTTCCGGGTTGCAGGTTTCTTTTAACGCTTTTAAAAGCAAGCTATAATCATATACAGATGAAGCAAAAACTATTACCACATGCGGTTTATTGTCAGCTAATTTATCAATTATTTTTTGTCCGAGTTCGCGGCCAGCTAACAGGCCATCGCTTAAAACGGTAAATACTACTGCTGATTGGGTCATAAAGGAAATTTAGACTATTGAGTCGTAATACTATAATCAACAAACTGATGAAAAGTTTTATATTTTAAGCATTAACAGATCCAGTTGGCCTAAGTGACCGTAAATAATGAAATTCCTTTATAGCTTAGATTGAATTTCGACGGGGTTGAAGGGTTCCCGCTGTTTTTCAGATAACAGGGCGATTAAGTTTTTTATACAGCTATCTCCTTTTTAACTTCGGGCGCTGATATCTGGTTTAATGATAACGGTATCAGCTTTTTAGTTTTAAAGTAAGTGATGCTTACAATAAGTAAAGTCATACTACCGCCAAACAGTACAGACGGTACCGTACCTAATAGCTTTGCCGCTGTACCCGACTCAAAAGCACCAATCTCATTAGATGAACCGATAAACATTTGATTTACTGCTGATACTCGTCCGCGCATACTATCAGGCGTTAGTATCTGCATAATGGTGCCGCGTATCAATACACTAATGCTGTCGAATCCACCCTCGGTAAATAAAAATAAAAGCGACAGGTAGAAATTATGGGATAAAGCAAAGCAGATGATGGATAAGCCAAAGCCGGTTACCGCTATCAATAAATTGCGCCACGGTTTACCCATAGGCGATATACGCGCCATAGCCAGCATAACCAGTACCGCGCCTAATGATGAAGTGGCGCGCATTATACCTAAGCCTTGCGGACCTACATGCAATATCTCGTTAGCAAATACCGGCAGCAATGCTACCGCGCCGCCAAAAAATACCGAGAACAGGTCTAAACTCATAGCGCCTATCATCATTTTGTTGTGGAATACAAAGTGTATGCCCTCTGATAAGCTTTCCCAAATACTTTCTTTGGGGACATATACCGGCGGATATCTTTTCAGGAAAAACACGCAAACCAGCGCCACTATCAGGAATATAATGATAACACTAAAAGTTGCCGTTATACCATAAAAGCCATATATCAACCCTCCAAACAATGGCCCCAAAATAGAGGCTATTTGCCAGCTTGAGCTGTTCCAACTGCTGGAGTTGGGGTAGACTTCTTTCGGTACACTATGTGCCATAATGGTAAAAGCAGCCGGGTTATAAAACGCGCGTGCTACACCATTGCAAAAAACCATTACGTATAATATAGGAATGATCCATCCGACATGAATATAGGCTTCCATACTTTTTAGGGTGATGGTAAACATTACGATGGAGGAGAACAATACCGCGAAGAACACAAATAACAGCATCTTCTTTTTCTCGGATTTATCGGCAATGTACCCCCCATACAAAGCAATACCTATTGATGGTATAGCTTCGGCCAGGCCTATCAGACCCAAAGCAAATGCACTTTTGGTTAACTGATAAACATAAAAGCCTAAAATAACGGCCTGCATTTGGTAAGCAAACGTGAAGAAAAACTTCATGCCCAGGTATGAGCGGAAATCTTTATAACGTAAGGCTATAAAAGAATCATTTTTAGGTAAAGGTTGACTATCCGTATCTGCCATTAAACAAAATTACAATTCAGAAATTAAGATTGAAGATTATTTGAAATAAATACTAGCGGATGACTTAAAATGCGCGCCGGTTACTCACCCGGTCTTTGCTTCGCTCGACCACCCACTCTTCGCCTTTGGCGGAAAGAGGGTTATAATATTCATTGATTAATCAGCCCTCTTTCCCGCTTGCGGAAGAGAGGGCCGGCAAGCGAAGCGATGTCGGGGTGAGTAACCGCAGACTCAAGATATCTTATCCCAACTCAACCCCGCGTTCTTAACCTGGAAAGCTAAATTCAATATTTGATTTTCGGGTGCTACCAATTGTGGGTCTACCGCGAAAATATCTTCCACACACTTACGGGCTTGCATTAACAAATCCTGGTCGGTGGTAAGGTCGGCAACTTTTAGGTCGAGCAGGCCGCTTTGTTGGGTGCCTTCAATATTGCCCGGGCCGCGTAGTTGCAGGTCGGTTTCGGCAATTTCAAAGCCATTATTGGTTTTAACCATTGTGTTTAGGCGTATACGACCCTCATGGCTTAACTTATCCTTACTCATTAATATACAATAGGATTGCTCGGCCCCGCGCCCCACACGGCCCCGTAGCTGGTGTAATTGCGATAAGCCAAACCGTTCCGCATTCTCAACGATCATTACTGATGCGTTTGGCACATTTACGCCAACTTCAATTACGGTGGTGGCAACCATTATTTGCGTTTCGCCTTTAACAAAGCGCTGCATTTCAAATTCTTTTTCGGCAGCTTTAATTTTACCATATACTACGCTCAACCTATAATCGGGCAGCGGGAACTCACGTGATATAATATCAAACCCATCCATCAAATTTTTAAGGTCCAGTTTTTCGCTTTCTTGTATCAGCGGATATACAATATAAATCTGGCGGCCTTTGGCTATCTCCTCCTTCATAAAACCAAACATGCGCAAGCGGCTGTTCTCATAAAAATGGACTGTTTTTATAGGTTTGCGCCCTGCCGGTAATTCATCAATTATTGATATATCCAGATCGCCATATAAAGTCATGGCCAGTGTACGCGGAATCGGGGTAGCCGTCATCACTAATATGTGCGGCGGTACAATATTTTTGCGCCAAAGCTTGGCGCGTTGCTCGACACCAAAGCGATGCTGTTCATCAATAACCACCATGCCCAGATTTTTATACTGTACTTTATCCTCGATAAGGGCATGAGTGCCTATTAATATTTTAAGCTCGCCGTTCTCCAGTTTTTCGTGTAGTATTTTCCTGCCCTTGGGTTTGGTTGATCCGGTTAGCAGGGCAACCTCAACAAAATCATCGCCCACTAAACTTTTTATGGTTTGGTAATGTTGGTTAGCCAATATTTCGGTAGGTGCCATAATGCAGGTCTGGAAGCCATTATCAATAGCTATCAGCATGCTCATTAAGGCCACAACAGTTTTACCGCTGCCTACATCGCCCTGTAACAAACGATTCATTTGTACGCCACGCTGAGTGTCCTGTCGTATCTCTTTTAAAACTTTTTTTTGCGAATTGGTTAGCTCGAACGGCAGCTTGTTATGATAAAACTCATTAAAGTAAGGGCCAACCTTATCAAATATATTTCCCTTAAACTTTTGTATGCGCAGTAATTTGTTCTTTAATAGTTTCAATTGTAAAAGGAAAAGTTCTTCAAATTTAAGGCGATGCCTGGCTTCAGCCAGTTTTTCGGCATCCTCGGGGAAATGTATATTACGATAAGCATCAGCTCTGCCCATCAGCTTAAATTGGTTTATAATATAGAGCGGTAAGTTTTCATGAATATCTTTAGCATGTTGCTCTAACAAGCCGGCTATCAACTTTTGTAAGCCTTTGCTATCTAATGTAAATGCTTTAAGTTTTTCGGTCGAGCTGTATACGGGTTGCAAGGTCATATTGCCTTTGCGTTGCAATACTTCGGGCGAATAAAGATCAAATTCCGGGTGCGACATTTGCGCTTTACCATTAAATGATCCCGGCTTGCCAAACAAGATATAAGCTTTACCTGGTATCAGGTTCTTCTCGGCCCATTTAATACCCTGAAACCATACCAGTTCCATTATGCCTGTTTCGTCCTGCACCTGGGCTACCAGGCGTTTGGTATGTTTTTCGCCCAGTAGTTCTTTATGGGTTAGGCGCGCAATAACCTGCACATAGGGCAGGTCCTGCTGGATCTCTTTTATCTTATAAAAACGGGTACGGTCAATATGCCTGAACGGGAAATGCTGTAGCAGGTCCTCGAAGGTTTTGATAGCCAGTTCTTTTTTAAGCACATCGGCTCTGGCGGTGCCAACGCCTTTTAAATACTCAATAGGAGTTTGAAATGGCTGACCGTTCAAGGCGTGTTATCAGGCTTTAACTGCTATTACAGAAATTTCAACACTTACACCTTTTGGCAAGGCAGATACCTGTACCGTTTCGCGAGCCGGGAAATTATCTTCGAAGTATGAACCGTAAACATCATTTACCTCGGCAAAATCGGCCATGCTGGTTAAAAATATAGTGCTTTTTACAATATGTGTAAAATCGGCTTTAGCCTGGTTTAAAATGGCGCCAATGTTTTCCATTACCAAATGGGTAGCCGCAGTAATGTTATCAGTAACTAATTCGCCGGTAAAAGGATGTAAAGGTATTTGCCCTGATACAAAAATGGTGTTGCCGGCTTGTATAGCCTGGTTGTATGGGCCAATAGGTGTAGGAGCATCGGCAGTATTAATTACTTTTTTCATTTTATTATAGCTTGAGTTTTATTGTGATTGTATTGATTAGACTATTAGCCTGTTTTTTTTAAGATGAACCATTGTATCAGTTTCCAGATTATTCCCAGCAGGAACATGGTGATAGCAATAGCATTTATTGCATGCATCACCTTTAAATTAAAGCTGGTTGGCCTGTTGGGATCTTTTTTTCGGAAAAAGTACATAATACAAATTTACTTAAAATTTTGCTTCCGGAATGTATGTACAAATATATCAACAAAAAAGGCTCTCCAAAATTGGAGAGCCTTATATTGTTTAAACTGAATCAAAAATTATTTTTTGAATTGAACACGACGGTTTAATACACGTCCGTCTTCAGTTGAGTTATCAGCAATTGGCATAGTTTCGCCGTATGCTTTTACTTTTATTTTTTTAGCATCAACACCAGAGTTTACTAAGTAAGTTTTTACTGAGTTAGCACGGTCTTTAGATAAAACTAAGTTGTGAGCAGCAGTACCTTCAGATGAAGCAAAACCGTCTAATTCAACTTTAGAACCTGATGCACGTAGGTCAGCAGAAGAAGCATCTAATACTGGGTAAGATGAAGTTCTTAATACTGAGCTATCAAATTCAAATTGTATGTTACTGTAAGCAACCGCAGCAGGAGCAGCAGCAGCAACAGGAGCTTCAACTTTAGGGAATACAATAGCACAACCTGAACCGTCAACTACAGTACCTGCAGGAGTGTTAGGGCATTTGTCAAATTGATCAGCAACACCGTCACCGTCAGAATCTTTTTTCAAATCGTTAACTGCGTTTTCAACGTTAGTTACACGGCCTTTTAAGGCAGCAACTTCTTTACGTAATGCTTCGTCATACAACTCGTCATACATCATAGCTACCGGGTTAACCCACTCTAAGTTAGCTTTTGATTTTGAACCAAAAGTATATTCTAAACCAGCATAACCATAAGAGTAATGATCATTGTTATGGTAACCTGCGTTTACACCATCAAATACATCACCATCAAGGAAGTTTTCAGTGTAACCTAAGTTTAAGCCTAATGCGTCAGTTAATTTAAATTTAACACCAGCGCCAATTGGGATAACTAAGTTAGTTACAGTGTGTGGGTTAAGGTTAGTTGCGCTTGCAGTGTTGTAAGTTTCTTGCGCAATTGTAGGATAACCAGGAGTAGTAGCACCGTAAATAGTTGGGTTAAAGTTTACTAAACCAGCACCGGCACTAACGAAGAAGTTAATAGCGTTTTCGCGACGTAAGTAATCAATTGTAGCTACGTTAACAACACCGCTAATAGTTCCTTGCCAAAATGGAGTAGAATATTTGATGTAGTTGTTACCTGTTCTCTGATCAGTAACAAAACCTCTATTACCAGCAGTACCTTGTACTTTACCACCGCGTAAATCTAATTGCAACGCAAATGAGTGTGCTAATTGCTTTTTAACAGATAAACCGTAACCTAAGGTAACAACGTTGCCGGGAAAATCAGATCCGCCCCCTGTTGCAAGGGTTGGTGAAAGTGCACCAACGTTAACGCCAATACTCCAGGTATTGTACTGTCCGCTACCGCCAAATACCTTGGCTGTAGTTGTAGTCGATGATCCTGTGGTTTGGGCGTTAGCAGCACCTATAACCATCAAAGAAACGAGTGAAAGACCGACTGTTTTTTTTAATGTAGAATAGTTCATAGTTTTAAGATTAAACAATGTTTTAATTGTGATTTTTTTCAAAAATAGTAATTATGTTTGAAACGATTACCAAATACTGTTCCAAAAATTATAATACTAACACAAAGAAATGAAAAATGTTCTATAAGTAGTACAAATAATAAAAAATACTATGAAATATTTACCCATCGAAAATAATTTATTTATAATTAATAGAAAAAATTTCGTTTCACGCATTAAATCGAACTCAATAGCTATATTTCACGCTAATGATGAGTTCCCAAGAAGTGGCGATCAGGCGTTTATTTTTAAGCAAAACCCTGATTTTTTTTATTTAACAGGCGTTGATCAGGAGCAAAGTATCCTTTTATTATTTCCGGATTGTCCTAATTCGGTATACAAAGAAGTACTTTTTTTAAGACAAACTAATGAACATATTGCAGTTTGGGAAGGACACAAATATACCAAAGAAGAAGCAAAACAGGCATCGGGCATTGAAAGTATATATTGGCTTAGTGAATTTAATAATATACTACATAGTATAATAAACTACGCGGATAATATTTATATTAATACAAACGAGAATGATCGGTTTAGTTTCTCGGTGCCTTACCGCGACCTGCGCATGTTTGAAGACTTACGTGCAAAATATCCATTGCATAATTATGAAAGATCAGCATTGATAATGCGCGACCTGCGCCCCGTAAAATCACAAACAGAAATTGATCTGACCAAAAAAGCCTGCGCCATAACTAAGGACGCGTTTGAGCGTGTGCTGAAATTCACCAAACCCGGCGTTACCGAATACGAAATAGAAGCAGAGATAATACATGAGTTTGTAAGGCAGCGTGCAACCGGCCATGCTTATAGCCCAATTATAGCATCGGGCAAAAACGCTATTGTGTTACATTATATAGATAACAACCAGGTTTGTAAGGATGGCGATGTAATATTATTTGATTTTGGTGCCGAGTATGCCAACTACAATGCCGACATGACCCGTGCTATCCCCGTAAATGGCCGCTTTACCAAACGCCAGCGCGAAGTATATGATGCCGTGTTGCGTGTAATGAAAGCAGCAACAAAAATGATTGTAGAAGGTGCGATATGGAATGATTACCATGAGGAGGTTGGTAAAGTTATGACCAGCGAGCTAATTGGCCTTGGCTTACTAACCAAACACGATGTTGAAAAACAGGACCCTAAAATGCCGGCCTATAAAAAATACTTTATGCACGGTACATCGCACCACCTGGGTTTAGATGTGCATGATTATGCCAGCCGTTATAAACCATTTGAGGTTGGTAACATATTAACCTGCGAGCCGGGAATTTACATCCCTGCCGAAGGCTTAGGTATCAGACTTGAAAATAATATCCTGATAACTAAAGGCGGTAATGTTGATTTAATGGCTGATATACCTTTAGAGGCAGAGCATATTGAAGAGATAATGAATAGTTAAGATATCGGATTTCGGATGTTCAATTTCGGATTTGTTAGTGAGCAGTAGATTTGACAACTTTTAAAAAGTTGTCAAATCTTAAACGCTTCTACAAAACTATAAAGATTGAACCTTTCATCATTTAAAGCTTTGGCAATATCCTGCTGCAACTTTTTCTTATCTACACCTTCCATACGCTTTTGCTGAATGAGTTTATAGGCCTTCTCCGTCAGTAAAAACTCTTTGCGGGTATTTTTTATATTTTTTGCTGATGATATAAAATCGGCTACTTCATTAATACCTGCGCCTGTAGTGGCTACGGTTTTAAAAACAGGTATTTCGGTAGTTTCTTTTTGGTGGATGATCTTTTTGAGGTTGTTGGTAAACAAGTCAGCATCGGCACGGTCGGCTTTGTTAATGATGAAGGCATCGGCAATTTCCATCAGGCCTGATTTGATGTTTTGTATCTCATCGCCTGATTCTGGTACCAGCACAACAAACGTCAGATCAGCCAATCCGGCAATTTCAATTTCTGATTGCCCCACGCCAACAGTTTCTATCAGCACGTAATCAAAACCCACGGCACGCAATACATCAGCCATTTCAATGGTTTTTGCGGACAAGCCGCCCAATGATCCGCGAGTAGCTAATGATCTTATAAAAACATCCGGATTATTAAAGTGGCCGGTCATCCGTATCCTATCGCCTAGTAAGGAGCCAAAGTTAAACGGCGAGGTAGGATCGATAGCCAACACCGCTATTTTATTGCCCTTGTTAACCAGTTGCTCAATTAAGCTGTTTACCAATGTGCTTTTACCAGCACCCGGCGGGCCGGTAATACCTATAATAGGTGTACTCTTATTATAGTGCAGGCTTTTTAATAATTCATCAGCACCGGGCAGGTTGTTTTCAACAACTGTAAGTGACCGTGCTACCGATTTGAAATTAATATTGTTTGCTGCCGACATGGTTTTACAAAGAACGAAAATAGAACCGAAACCACAATATACATTACTACCGGTATAAACTATTTAGCCGGTAGTAATTTTTACCGTTTTCCGGGTATTGGGGGTTATGCTGGTAGTAAAAAAGGCCTTTTTTCGGGCATCAGGCCTTATGCCGGTAGTAATTGGGGGCGTTTTCCGGGTATTGTGCCTTATATCGGCGTGTTATTTTTTAGTTAAATAATTGATAATTAGTTATTTAATTATTACAAAGCACTAAACAGGCAAATTTTTAATAATTCAAAGAACTGCATTGGCATCAAAAATATGTTTTGGGGCACCCTTAAATATCGTTAAAAAAAGAATATTTAATGGTGACAGTATATTGTCAATGCCAACCATTCCGCGCAGCGAAGAAATGGTGGGTCAGCGTACCGTAGCAGGGGTGAGTAATCCCCGCCCTATCTTCACATTTTTGTTTACCTTATTAATAGATAACTATATTTGCCACTCAAGCTTAAAACAAACAAAGGTTTAATGAAAGTAGCCGGTTTTACATTTATCCGCAACGCGGTAAAAAACGATTACCCCATTGTGGAAGCTATAACCTCTATTTTACCTATATGCGATGAATTTATAGTGGCGCTGGGTAATTGTGATGATGATACCGAAAAACTGGTGCGCAGCATTGACTCACCCAAGATAAAGATCATTAATACCGTTTGGGACGATTCCATCCGCGAAGGTGGGGCCGTGTTTGCTGCCGAAACTGATAAAGCTTTTGCCGCTATATCGCCTGATGTTGACTGGGCCTTTTATATACAAGGCGATGAGTGCGTACATGAAAAATATCTGCCAACCATAAAAAGAGAAATGGAAGATAATTTAAACGATACCCGGATTGAGGGCCTGTTGTTTAAATACCTGCACTTTTATGGCTCGTATGATTATTACGGGCACTCGCGCAGATGGTACAGGCGCGAGATCCGGATTGTACGAAACAACAAAGCCATCCACTCCTACCGCGACGCGCAAGGCTTTAGATGGGATAACCGTAAGATAAACGTAAAACTGATAGACGCTTATATTTATCATTACGGCTGGGTAAAACCGCCATCGGGCCTGGCAAACAAGCTGCGTAATTTTAACCAGTTTTATCATGATGATGAATGGATGGCCCAAAACCTGCCCGATACCTTTACTTTTGATTATAGTCATAAAAACCCCGATAGACTGGTGCATTTTACCGGCACACATCCCGCGGTAATGCAAGGCAGGGTAGCGGCTACCAACTGGAATTTGGAAATAGACTTGAAAACGTTAAATAAAAAAATGACCTTCCGCCGCAAGGCGCTGCAAAAAATAGAGGACTGGACTGGTTGGCGCGTTAGCGAGTACCGCAATTATAAAATAGTTAAATAGCCGGTGAGCATAAAAAGAACAATTTCCATAGTCATCCCTAATTATAATGGCAAAAAGCTATTGGCAACTTACCTGCCCCATACTTTTGCCGCTATAGAAAATGCCGGGGTAGCTTACGAGGTTATTGTGGTGGATGATGGTTCGAAAGATGATTCGGTTAATTTTATTAAGCAGGAATATCCACAGGTAAAACTATTGGTAAACGCCAAAAACAGCGGCTTCTCTTACACCTGTAACCAGGGAATAGCCATAGCGCAGCATGAGTTGATATTGCTATTAAACTCGGACGTAAAACTTACACCTGATTATTTTGAACTCCAATTTAAATATTTTGAAGCTGATGATACCTTCGGCGTAATGGGCCGTATTATAGATATGGAGGGCGACCATATACAAGATGCCGCCCGTATGCCCAAGTTTAACGGCCTAAAGTTAAAGACAGATTATTTTTATTATACCGATGACAGTACAGAGGAGTTGTATACCTTCTATCTATCAGGAGCAAACGCGTTAATTGATGCGGCTAAACTAAAGCAGATTGGTGGTTTTTACGAGTTGTTCTCGCCATTTTATTGTGAGGATATGGAGTTGAGCCTGCGCGCCTGGAAATTGGGCTGGAAATGTTACTATCAGCATCAGGCTATTTGCCGGCACCAGGTATCGGCAACTACTAAAGATTACCAAAAACCTAAATGGATAAAAATTACCTATTTCCGTAACCGCTTTTATATGCACGCCTTGCATTTAAACGGCTTGGCGTTATTAGGCTGGTATATACAGATAACTTTAATAGACTTGCTGCCAAAACTATTGGTTGGCCAATGGTGGATCTGGAAAGCGTATACGGACCTTTTTAAAAACCAGGCCCTTATCAAACAATATAAAGATCGCCTGAATACCTTGCTTGCCCAACACAATAGCAAGCGGACATTGTTTAATGTGATAGATGATATCAGGGTATCGGTAAAAAATATAAAACTCACACGCTTTAAACCCTGATAAGTGCTGTAATGCTGCTTGAATTATTATTATTCAAACCTGCTTTGTATTTTTGAAGCGGCTCGCGCAATACTGCCTTAATATTTTAGCCAGGAAAATATGTTTAAAAAAAGGAGCTTAGTAAGCAAACTTTGGTTAAAGTACACAGACCGCCCGCAATACAAGCAATATAAATGGGAGCGTAAAAACTACGGGCAGGAAGAGGTTAATAATTACTTTACCGGCACCGATAGGTTAAATACACTTGATAAAATAACTGCCCTTTGCAAAACCGTTCCCGAGCTTAACCTAATACACAGCGGTAACGCCGGCGATGTAATTTATGCCCTGCCAACTATTAAACGAATATTCGAAGTAACGGGCACCCCCATCAATTTATATTTAAAAACAGGCAAGCCGTTGGTTTTATCAGGCTATGCCGCGCACCCGTTGGGGACGGTAATGCTTAACGATAAAATGGTAAATATGCTTGCACCGTTGATTAACCAACAAGCCTACATTAATAAATGCGAGGTTTATAACGGCCAGCAAATACATGTTGATCTTGACTTTTTCCGCGCCAAGCTTTTCTCGTTAGATAACAGCAACATTGCCCGCTGGTGCAGTTATATAACCGGTGTAACACCACAATTATGGAAAAGCTGGCTAACCGTTAAAGCTGACGAAACATATAAGGATACTATAATTGTTGCACGCAGCGAGCGCTACCGTAATTCGTTTGTAGATTATTCTTTCCTGCAAAATTATAGCAACATGGTTTTTGTTGGGGTGGAAAGCGAGTATGAAGATATGCGCAAAGCAATCCCCAATATAAAATGGGTGCAAGTTGATGACTTTTTAAAACTGGCGCAGATAATTGCAGGCTGCAAGCTTTTTATTGGCAACCAGTCTTTCCCATTTTCTATAGCCGAGGGACTGAAGATACCGCGGATACTGGAAATTTATTTCCATACGGCCAATGTAATACCCGAAGGTGAGGGCGCGCACGACTTTTTCTTCCAGGAGCATTTTGAAGCATTAGTAAAGGAGCTGGCCATATAATAAATATACTGATGAAAAAGAAAAATCTATTTAGCAAGCTTTGGCTTAAACATACCGACAAGAGAGCTTATAAAGAATACAAGTGGCTGCTGGCTAACTATAAAAACATTGAGTTTAAGCGCTTCATGACCGATACGCAGCGGCTAAGCAATTTCAATAAAATTAAGGCGTATGCCGATGCTCATAAAAAGGTAAACTTTAACCATAGCGGTAACTCGGGTGATATTATTTACGCGCTGCCTACCATTCGCGAGATACATGAGCTAACCGGTGTGGCTACCAATTTGTATTTCAGGCTTAATCAGCCATCAAAATTGGCCGAGGGTTTAACACATCCGCTAGGCAATGTAATGCTTAACCAAAAAATGGTGGACATGCTGGTGCCTTTAATAAAAGCGCAACCTTATATTAATGAGTGCGAAGCCAATACAGATCAACCGATTGATATAGACCTGGACTATTTCCGCTCGGGAGCTGTACCGCAGGATAAAGGCAACATAGCTCGCTGGTGCGGCTATATAACCGGGGTAAGCCCGGTGCTATGGAAAAAATGGTTAACGGTTGAACCCAATAAGGATTATAACAATACAATAGTTGTTGCCCGCAGCGAACGTTACCGCAACCCATTAGTGAACTATAAATTTTTAAGCGGGTATGATAATGTGGTATTTGTAGGTGTTAAGTCTGAATATGATGATATATTGAAAGCCATACCTAATATTAAATGGGTACAGGTTGATGACTTTTTGCAATTGGCCCAAATTATAGCCGGTAGTAAATTGTTTATAGGTAACCAATCGTTCCCATTCTCTATAGCCGAAGGGTTAAAGGTACCGCGCGTACTGGAAGTTTGCTTTGATGTTATAAATGTTGTACCCGAGGGCGAGGGCGGTCACGACTTTTTCTTCCAGGATCATTTTGAGGCTTTGGTAGCGCGATTAGCCGGCCGATAATATGACAACATTATTGATTTATTACCGTTAACTTTACGCCCTTTAAATATCCTTAATGAAGACTTATTTCAGGTTACTTTCATTTGCCAAGCCAATTGAAAAATTTGCCATTCCATATATAATAGCCACCATATTTTCTATCATTTTTAATACGCTTAACCTGGCGTTGCTGGCCCCGTTATTACAAACATTATTCTCTTCTGATAAAACAAGCGGCATTGCATCTGTACAGGCACATGTTAAACCACACTCGTGGTTTGATATAATGGGTATGTTTAATTATTATGTACACTATCTTATAGATCATTATAATGCATGGGTAACTTTACAGGTAGTTTGCGGCATTATTGTAGCCTCAGTTATATTGGGTAATTTGTTCAGGTATATATCCCAGCGTATTATGGAAAATTTAAGGGTGCACACGCTTTTAAATTTACGTAGATCAGTTTTTGATAATGTGATGAACCTGCACCTGGGCTTTTTTAGTAACGAGCGCAAAGGTGATATCATATCCAAAGTAGCATCAGATGTACAGGTGGTACAATATTCTGTTACAGGAACCTTGCAGGTAGTATTTAAAGAACCGCTACAACTTATCGCCTATATAGTAATGTTGTTTTTAATAAGCGCTAAGCTTACTTTTTACTCGTTGTTGGTTATCCCGGTATCGGCATTTATTATATCGCGTATAGTAAAAAGGCTTAAATCGCAGGCCATAGCCGCGCAGGAAACTTATGGCAATATGATAAGTTACCTGGATGAAGCATTATCAGGCATTAAAATTATCAAAGCCTTTAACGCGGGCGATTTTATAAAAACACGTTTTAATAACGAAAATAAAAAGTACTCGTCCATAGCACGATCTATGGCTAAGCGCCAGCAACTGGCATCGCCTGTGTCCGAAACCATGGGTGTTGCTATGGTAAGCTGCATCGTATTGTATGGTGGGTATTTAATATTAAACAAAACATCGGCATTAAGCGGTCCTGCATTTATAGCTTATATCGCTTTGTTCTCGCAGGTAATGCGCCCGGCTAAAGCCATATCAGATTCATTTAGCAACATCCACTCCGGCATAGCTGCCGGCGAGCGTGTATTAGCGTTGATAGACGAAAAGCCATTAATAATTGATGCGCCAAACGCTATTACAGTAACCGAGTTTAACGAAGGCATCCACTTTAAAAATGTATCGTTCGCTTACGAGGAAAAATTGGTTTTGAATGATGTTAACTTAAACATCCCCAAAGGAAAAACGGTAGCACTAGTCGGCCCGTCGGGTGGTGGTAAGTCTACTTTGATGGATTTGATCCCACGTTTCATTGATCCGCAAAGCGGCGAGGTATTGATCGATAACCATAATATTAAATCCATCACTGCCGAATCATTAAGATCATTAATGGGCTTTGTTAACCAGGAATCTATTTTGTTTAATGATTCTATTTATAATAATATAGCCTTTGGTAAACCCGATGCCACACCAGAACAGGTGGAAGCAGCGGCTCGCATTGCCAACGCGCATAACTTTATACTTGAAACCGAAGAAGGTTATGATACCAACATAGGCGACCGTGGTACCAAACTATCCGGCGGACAAAGGCAGCGCATTTGTATAGCCCGTGCCGTTTTAACCAACCCGCCAATAATGTTGCTGGATGAGGCTACATCAGCATTGGATACCGAATCTGAAAAACTGGTGCAGGATGCCTTGAATAACCTGATGAAGAACCGCACCTCATTAATCATCGCTCATCGATTAAGTACTATACAAAATGCGGATATAATTGTGGTGTTAGAAAATGGAAAGATAGCAGAACAAGGCAATCACCAGGAGTTAATAAGCCATAATGGTTTATATCGAAAGTTGATAGATATGCAAACCTTTAGCGCCGATTAAAGAAGCGCCATGAAATTAACCTCATGGCGCTTCTTTATAGCTAATCTTTAAGATGATTGTTATTTAATTCAATTGTGTCCAAATATAATTATATGGATTATTGACACCTCCTGCCGTGCCGCTGTAAAGGTGGCCTACTGAGTTTACTACCCAAGGATTGCCAGTTTTATCTACAGCAATGTGAACAGCTGCGCCGTAAATTAATATCCAGTCACTACCAGACCATTTGTAAATCCCGTAGCCATCTGTATTTATCGTATTATTCCCTATTGCAAATACACTTCCATTAGCCCCAATTGCTAGATCGGTAATCCTGCCGGGCAATGATTGAAAAACAGTGCCGTTATATTTAAAAACATAATTCTGAGCATTTATGACCCATGGTCTCCCAGTAGGATCTACTTTTATTTTGACAGCGGCTCCTTGAATTTTTGTCCATGTGCCATTAGACGCATACCCATATATACCATACCCTCCTATATCAGTGGATGTATCCCCTATACCATACATTGCCCCATTTGCACCTATACTTACATCGGTAAGCCCCATTGATACTAGTTGCCAAATATTGGATACGTATTGGAAAAGTTTTCCTTCATTATTTACAACCCAGGGCGTACCGCTAGGTGTTCCCGTAATAGCAATACCTGCACCGTTTAATCTTGCCCAGGCATTATTTCCCCATTGGTATATTGCATTTCCTCCATTACCAACATTTGTTGCACCTATTGCATATAAAGTATTTCCGGCAAATGCAAGATCAGAAACAGTTAATACAGGAATATTAGGTGTACCTACATAAAGTTCAATTTGCAGAGAGGGTTCAGAGAATAAATTATAACCGAACCACATCATGCCTGGTCTATCCGGATCCCCAGCGGGATTGTTATTATAGGTAGTTCCATAAGAGTTTTGGACAAGGAAGGCTTGTTTTGCATCATCGTAACCTACTATACAAACTTCATGACCTGTACCTAAATCATCAGTTCCTACTGCTGAATAAGTGGTGCCATTGTAAAATGCAGTCAGAAAACTTGAAAATGCCTTAAATCCCATAACTACCGGAAGGTGATAGCTCAAGGCTATTTTAATATCAGAGATAGTTGAAAGTGAATAAAAATTCCCTATCTTATTTGTGGCAGCATCATTTATCACACTAGTGGCAGGTAAATGGCAAAAGTCATCAGAATTGTCCCCAGTGTCTCCAGGGTCAGGGTCTAAAGTATAACTAGGTATTCCTTTTATCTTTGCAATATTGATTCCATTATATGTGTGCATTCCTGGGTTACCACAACCCCCATAAAACGAATGATCCATTTGATAAATAAACCAGGGACTTCGTGGGTTGCTAACATTTATACCTGGAAATTCGTTGTTAAGAGTCTCTATCATTGCATCTGTTGCAAATGATACGCAAGTATTGCTAGTACCTTGGTTCATTACCACTGGGTAATTTAAGTATACACTAGATGGAAGGGTTGCATCAAGCTTTAAATCTTTAGCAAAACCATTCTTTGAAAGAAGTGATTTTATTTGATTAAAATCTGCTTTAGGGGCATTTAGATAAGCTTTTCTATCAAGTATAGCACCAAAACCGGGCATTTTTGATACTTGATTTTTTGTTTGATTCGTTTGAGTTTCAAGTGGTGTTTGTCCCTTTCTACAGGAATCAGCGAATAGGATTAATAAAATACCCGTCAGGAGCGTTGTTAAATTTTTTTTCATGATTAAGAATTTAAGTTAATTATATTGTATACTAATATAATTAAATATTAACCAAAACGAAATGGTTAATTAATGGTTAATCAAAAAAGAGAATTTTAGTAAACAGGGCTTATAAATATAATCCCGGTTTGTTGCTATCTCACAAGGAAACTAACTAAGGGAGAGGTACCATAGCAATTGATTTATCCTAGCCCGCTAGCATCATAATAAACCACAAAATTTATATGGGTTATAGATAATATTCTCATCTGCCTATCAACCATTTAGCCCTGCTTTTATTGATCAGCGAAACTATTATAAATGTTACAATATAAGCGATTAAAAAGCGAGCTATCATATAAGCCCAGACCTCACCATAGGATAATCCTTTAATGCCAAACCTAAGCGATGGGAATATCATGGGCAATAACATAGCCACCAATATATAATGTATAAGGTATATACCGTACGTAGTTTCGCGGGGTTTTATGAAGTTGACGAATTTGAAATTCTTTATTTTCAGCAGGAAGAAAAAGAAACACATAGAGTATACAATATTGCTTAACCTCAATGTGTTGTAAGGATCTACGCTGTTTTGCGCTTTAAGGTATAATATTTCTTTTATGCCAATTAGGCCGGTTATTATTGATAAGAAAAGCCAAAGCCAAATAGACGTTTTGTTTAACCATTTTTCAAAAGCGGCTAAATGCCTGTTAAATTGCGCGCCCAGCCATAAAAAGAATACAAATCCAAATATGGCGGTAGAGTGTCTTGGCTCTATCCACTCGTTATATATATTAAACATATAAAGTACCGTGAATAAAAGCAAACCCGCTCCCAGCCAATAAGAATACAGGTAACGCTGAAACAACAATAATATACCTATACAAATTAAAAAATTGGGTATAAACCAATAGTTGCTGTATAAGTAAATAACTTTAAAATAATTAAAGAACCGGGCGGTGTAATTTGGCTCAAACTGGCCATGGTTAAACTGGTAGGCGCTTACCACATCATTCAATACAATTGTCCCTAAAAAAAACAACGACCAAAATACCCAGGGTAATATGGTATTGTCAACGCGCCTTTTTAAATATTGTAGCGGGGTGTAGGTGGTAAATTTCTCACCGATCAAAAATCCGGCTAATAAAAAGAAGGCTATGGTGCCAAATTTTATATACTGAAGAACAGTCGCCAAAGTAATTATACTAAGGCTGTCGGTGGGGTTGTATTGCTCAGCGTTAAATGAAAAACTATGCTCCATTACAATACTGATCATAGCAATTGCGCGTATGGCATCTATAAACTCATAATTTTTCTTAGCGGGAACTTCGTTAACTAAATTCTGCATGAGGGGCAAATATACTATTTGAATTAATTAGCTTTTGTCACAATTTTATATTGTATTTAATAAGCAATAACAGGCTATAAAGCAAAAAGCCACCCGTATTACAGATGGCTTTGCATTTTTATAATAAGATCAGTTAGTTTATATATAATATTGATTAGCCAAATTTAAAACCGAAGCCTAATTGTACGGCCTGGTTGCGGTATGATGGAACAATATTGTTACCATTTGTATTTCTTCCTTGCATGTCAATTGCATAACGTGCACGCAATTCAACTTTGTTGGTAACGTTTATACCTAAACCAATTACCCCTTGTAATAAAAGATTGCTGCTGGTATTAACATAATTTTGTTGTTGTGACTTTGTAAAGCTAGCGCTGAATGAATTGCTTGAAGAAATAGCGTAAGATATTTGCGGGCCTGCATAAAAGCTTATTCGTGAACCTGCTTTAAATTTAGCTAGTACCGGTATGTCAATATATTGAGAGCGTTGCGTAAAGTTACCAAATGAAGTACTTGCGCTGTATCCTTTTTGTGCATATAATATTTCTGGGGTTATTGATAGGGTGTTGTTTATAGGCAGATCGAATGCAAAACCCGCGCTAAAACCTGCAAGGCCGCTGGTGTTAAAATTTGCACCACCTGTAGTATTTGTCATTGAGGCACTTGCTGTAAAAGCCACTATCGGGTCAGTACTACTTGATAAATCATAACGATCACTGTTTAAATATGTTTGAGCGCTTAGGGTCCTTGTAGCCAGCAATATTGTAGCTAAAAGGAAAATTTTTTTCATTTAATTATAAATTCTTAACACCCGCTTATACGATGTTTAATAATAAAGTGTTGCATTTTTTTGCCATTTTAATTTACTTTTGGTTTATGCAGCTAATCAGAAACTATTTAAGACCATTTTTACTATTAATCTTTAACCTTTTTGTTTTACCCGCATTTGCCCAACAGGGTAACTATATTCAATTACTGGGCCAACAAAATAAATGGGTAGATTCTGTATATAACAAGCTGAGCCGCAGACAGAAAATTGCTCAGCTATTCTTTGTTAGGGCACATACAAACAAGGGGGTAAAATATGAAGATTCTGTAGCTAATGTTATTGATAAGGAGCAACTTGGTGGTGTAGTGTTCTTTCAAGGCGGACCGGTTAGGCAGGCTGAATTAATCAATCGTTATCAGCACATTGCTAAGGTACCCCTACTAATTGCTATGGATGGAGAATGGGGAATTGGAATGAGATTAGACTCTACACTATCATACCCATACCAGATGACTTTGGGCGCCATACAGGATAACACCTTGATTTACAAGATGGGCCAACAGGTGGCTTATGATTTTAAGCGCCTGGGCATGCAAATGAATTTTGGGCCCGATATGGATGTAAATAATAACCCCGATAACCCGGTTATTAACTACCGGTCCTTTGGAGATAATAAATATAATGTCGCCAAAAAAGGTATTGCTTATTTTAAGGGGATGCAGGACGCGGGGTTGCTTACCACCGCAAAACATTTCCCCGGCCATGGCGATACCAATGTCGATTCGCATTTTGAATTACCTTTGCTGCCTTTTACCCGTCAGCGGTTAGATTCGTTAGAAGAATATCCTTTCAGGGAAGCTATTGCCGCAGGTATTAATGGCGTTATGATAGCCCACATGAGTATCCCCGCGTTGGATAGCACCAAAAACCGACCGTCAACCTTATCTAAAAAAATTGTGACCGGAGTTTTAAAGGATTCATTAGGCTTTAAGGGATTGGTCGTATCTGATGCTATGGAAATGAAGGCGGTAACTAAATACTTCCCTAATGGTGAAGCAGAACTACAGGCATTTTTAGCGGGGAACGATATTATAGAATTATCAATGGATTCGAAAAAAGCCATTTTAAAAATACGGAAAGCGGTACGTAAAGGCTTAATATCCAATGCTGATTTTGAAGCGAAAGTAAAAAAGGTACTAGCCGCCAAATATTGGGCAGGATTAAATAACCGGAAAGATGTTATAACTACTAACCTCCTTTCTGATCTTAACCGCGAACCGGCCCGTCAGTTGATACAACAATTAAGCGATGCCGCGGTAACAATGATAAAAGGTACTACAGAGTCTATACATCTTAATCCATTAGAAAAAACAGCAATTGTAAGCATTGGGGTTGAGAGTTATACAACTTTCCAGACAGAACTGGCCAGGTGGTCGCCTAACTGCCATTTGTTCCTGGTAAATAAAAGTACGCCGGTTGCCGACCTGAACCGTATATTAGAAATGCTGAAGCAATACAACCAGGTTTACGTAAGCATACATGATACCCGTACCCGCCCCGCAAGCAAGCTGGATTACAGTAACGGTGTTAAACAATTTATAGCAGCGCTGCCCGCAAATAATAAGGTGGTGGTGAGCGTTTTTGCCAACGCCTATACTATTGCCGGCTTGCCGGGCATTGAAAAAAGCGCGGGCCTGCTGGTATGTTACCAAATGAGCGATGAATTGCAAAGAGCAGCAGTAAAAGTTATTACCGGGCAATTAAAACCGACGGGTAAGCTGCCGGTAAGCGTGAATGTTTATTTCCCTACCGGGACGGGCTTATAGCAAAAGTGTAGCCGGATGTAGTGCGGTATAGTGCTGCTTTATACGTGTAGCAAAGTGTTATGTGGTGTTTCGAGGTGTTTTCAAACACTACAACCTTAAATAATTACATCCTTAAACGCAAGGATACCGAGCGGCCAAGTGCCTGCACCAAATTTGGATCAATGGTGTTATTATTATCTTTTTGGATCCAGGTTTTCCTTTCATCCATCATCAATTCTACTTTTTCGCCGTTAAAAATAAGCTCTAATTCGGTAGTGTGTTTGTCTATCAGGTTTGTATTAAGTATCTGATAGATATAGTCTTTGTCATCAAAAGTAATCCGTAGCGGTAATCCCATAGTCTCAATCCTCTGGGGTAAAGATAACGATTGTATGCGTTAGTCTCTTTTATTTTTTTTCTTATCTGTTAACATTTTCTCTCTGATATGGCAATGGTTTCTTCCCAGGTGTAGGTTCTGCCAACGCCATTATGATGATCAAGAAGTCTTCTATCTAATTCATCCAGCTATTCTTGCAAGATTAATTTATCGGCATCGATATCTTTGTCGCTTTGTTCTGGCATTAAGATTTGGGCACCGGCGATTTTGGTCGCATATCAAATTTAAATAAAAACTCAACTTCACTATAAATGTGAACCGAATATTTTAATAAGATAGTTCAACACGTCATCTATCCTTACTATCTTTACTAAACAATGATGCAATCCAATTCCAACAAATACAATCAAAAATTCCAGGAAGCTTTAGCCGGTTTAAACCCCGAGCAATTAGCTGCCGTAAATAAAATGGATGGCCCGGTGCTGGTTATTGCCGGCCCGGGTACAGGTAAAACACAGATACTGGCAGCGCGCATAGGTAAGATATTAACGGATACCGATGCTTTGCCAGGCGAAATACTTTGCCTAACCTATACCGATGCTGGCGCGGTAGCCATGCGCAAGCGTTTATTCGAGTTTATTGGCCCCGATGCTTACCGCATACATATATATACTTTCCACGCTTTTTGTAATGAGGTGATCCAGGAAAACCTGGAATACTTTGGCAAACTGAATCTGGAGCCATTGTCTGACCTGGAGTCGGCTATGCTATTCAGGGAGTTGGTAGATGATTTCCCTAACGACCATTTATTAAAGCGTTTTACCGGCGATGTATACTATGATGTGCCCAGGCTGAAAAACCTGTTCTCGACCATGAAGCGCGAGAACTGGAACGAGCAGTTTATTGAAACAGCCATCAACGAATATTTAGCAGACCTGCCCAATCGCGAAGAGTTTATCTACAAAAGAGCAAACGCCGCAAAAGGCATAGCTATTGGCGACCCCAAGCAAAAAGATATTGATGCCGCGCATGATCTGATGAAGAAATTGCTGGCAGCGGTTGTTGAGTACCAGCGTTACGATGCCAAAATGAAGGCCCGTGGCCGTTATGATTATGACGATATGATCATCTGGGTATTAAAAGCTTTCCGCGAAAACGAAGAGATATTACGCAAATACCAGGAACGCTACCATTATATTTTGGTAGACGAGTTTCAGGATACCAGCGGATCGCAAAACGAGTTGTTGAAGTTCTTATTAAATTACTGGGAAACCCCCAACGTATTTGTAGTGGGCGATGATGACCAATCCATCTTCAAGTTCCAGGGTGCCAATATGAAAAACATCCTGGATTTTGCTACCGATTATGTCAGCACGTTATCAACCGTTGTGTTAAAGCATAATTATAGGTCTAATCAACATATACTGGATATATCAAAAGCGCTTATCAACAATAATAATGAGCGATTAACTAAGCAACTATCATTAGATAAAAGCCTGCAATCGTCACATTCGAGATTTAACGAGTTAGTTGTAAAGCCGGTTATCCGCGAATACGAAAACCCCGATCAGGAAATGGTGGATGTGGCCATCAGCATAAAACATTTGGTAGATAGCGGCACCCCGCCCGGCGAAATAGCGGTTATTTACCGCAACCATAACCAGGTTGAGGCGCTGATACAATTTTTAGATGCGCAAAAAATTGCGGTTAATACCCGCCGTAAAATTGATGTCTTGACTATCCCTTTCGGCGAGAAGATCATCAACATACTGCGTTATTTAGCTATGGAGTTAGACTCGCCTTATAGTGGTGATGAGTTGCTGTTTGAAATATTGCACTATGATTTCTTTAACATCCCGCCGATAGAGATTGCAAAGGCCAGCATCGCGGTATCAAAAGAGAACTTTGTTACATCGGCCAATAATGTGCCTAAAACATCATTGCGTAGGTACATACACGAGATCCGCATGCCTGCACAAGCCGGGCTGTTTGATGCCGCGCCGAATGTGGAAATGAAATACCTGCTCAATAATATCGACCTGTTATTAACAGACGCATTGAGTGTTACGTTGCAGCAATTGTTTCAGCAGGTTATTGGCAAGATGGGCATACTGCGCTACATTATGCAGCAGGCCGATAAGGGTACTTATATGCAGGTGCTCACCAATTTCTTTGATTTTTTAAAGGACGAAAGCCGCAAGAATCCCGAAATAAAACTAGCCGACCTGATTGCTACCATCGACCTGATGAAGAAAAACAGCATCAGGCTGGACTTGAACCAGGTTATCTATTCGGATAACGGCGTAAACTTCTTTACCGCGCATGGCTCTAAAGGACAGGAGTTTGAGCATGTGTTTTTTATAGGCTGCGATAAAAAGACCTGGGACAGTAAGGGGCGCAACAATGGCTTTAGCTATCCTGATACACTAACGCAGGCGAGTAATGATGATATCGCCCAAAAAGAAGAGTCGCGCAGGTTATTTTATGTGGCGTTGACACGGGCCAAACAATGCCTGATGATATCCTATGCCAATAAAGATAAAAAGGGCAAGGATCAGGAGTCATCCCAATTCATAGGCGAGATATTAGCCGAAACCGATATGATTGTCGAGCATCCTAAAGTTGCTGAAGCTGCCATGATGGAGTTTTATGCTACCCAGTTTAGCGAAGCGGATAAACCGAAAGTTGAGCTCATAGATCATGGTTACATTAACCAGTTGTTGCAAAACTATACGCTATCGGTAACGCATTTGAGTAATTATCTGGATTGCCCGCTGCGGTTTTATTTCCAGTGTTTGATAAGGGTACCATCGGGTAAAAGTCCGTCTGCTACTTTTGGACAGGCAGTACATTGGGCGTTAAACAAGGCGTTTAGGTGGTTAAAGGATGATGACGATAATTTCCCATCCACAGAGCAATTTATGAAAGAGTTTAAATGGTACATGTACCGTAACCGCGACTCATTCACCAAAGAAGAATTTAAGTTGCGGGTTGATTATGGCGATAAGATATTGCCGCCATACTATGAGCAAAACGTAACCCAATGGAACAAAGTGGCTGTTACCGAGCGCGGCATAAAAAACATTGAGATTGAAGGCGTACCCATTAAAGGTAACCTGGATAAAATAGAGTTTGATGGCAAGCTGGCAACCATTGTAGACTATAAAACGGGCAAGCTAAAAAATGCCAAAGACAAACTGCTGCGCCCCACAAACGACAAACCCGAAGGCGGCGATTACTGGCGCCAGGCAGTATTTTATAAGATACTGATAGATAACGACCCCAGTAATGATTGGGAAGCAACCACCACCATATTTGACTTTGTGGAACCGATAAGCGAGGGCGAGTATTATAAAGAAAAGATAGTTATCAGTCCGGAGGATATAAGTATTGTTACAGAACAGATCACCACTGTATACCAGAAAATACTGGCGCATGATTTTAATACCGGCTGCGGTAAAAAGGA
>NZ_JAQBOF010000019.1 GCF_028288185.1 Mucilaginibacter sp.
AATCTCGGAGTTTCTTTTCCAACAGGAGGAATGCCGCCTGTTACAAAAATTAAAACATCATATTTTTTACGAAGATCACCGGCATCAATAGCCTTCGGATAAATCATCTCAAAATTATAATGGTATTGCTCCATTAACCAGCGCACCCAACCGGCCGGAATTGATCCGCCATAGTTGTTCCATATGGCAATGCGTGTAGGCGAAATTTTAACAGCACCGGCGGGCGTTTTGGCTACCGTAGCAATTTTAAGACCCTGGTCAGCTGCTGCTTTTTCAAGTACTATTTTTGACTGAGCCGTTGCAGGAATATAGAAGGTACCAGGTCCATCACCAGGTACGCTGCTTACACCAGCAGGTAAACGGTAAACGCTAACACCGGCTTTTAATAAATCATTAACTGCAATAAAAGCATTGTTAATAGAAGGGCTTATTACATATCCTGCTTTAGCTACAGATGGTATACTAAGTTTAGGCGGAGATTGAATAGTTCCATAAGGTATCTTTTCAAAAGGCCCTTCAAAACCTTCCGTTATACGGTCGAATTTAACGCCCATTTGAAAAGCGAGGGTCCAGCCGGCAGCGTCATACGGTTTGATTGGAGGGCCTCCCGGATAAAGAAAATCATTCGGGTGATCCTGCGGTTCAAACATATCCATTACATGCGGACGAAATGCCTGATCGTTTTTAACAATGTATGATCCTGCAGCATATTTCTTCCCGGCTACGGTGAAATCTGCGGTAGCTTTTTGTATCTGTATCCCGGATAACATCAGGGCATTAATAAATTTAACTACGGTTGGAAAATCAGCTTGATCAGCAGGAAGTATGTACCCGCGTGCATCCCGGTTAACCGGATCTTTTAATACCTGATCATAATACTTAGCCGGAATATCACCCTCTCTTCCAAAAGCAAACTCACCAGACATATTGTTTGTACTATCTTTTCCGCTTACCACTTTCTCCCTTGCAAAGGCAGTTTTTATAGAGTCAATAAATTTTGGATAAAATGTCCAATGATCGCCACTTCCACGCTCTATAGAATTTTTACCCATCTTATAAATGTTATAAAGCAATTCAGTACGATATCTGGCAGCATAATCAAGCACAGCATAGTTTAAAGACACCGAATAATCTATAGATTGGCGAAAATGCCATGTTTGAGGTATAACCGGATTTGGCGTAGCGCCATTAGGAATTAAGCGCTCGGGCACTAAAGCTATTTTTTGAGGCGTAGGGTTTCCTACAATCTCGGTAAGCAAACCAACCATATTATGGAAATACGGTGTTGTACGTAAGCCACCATTCCACCATGTAGAAAACTGAGAACCAGCACGTTGTGTATAACCAGGCTTTCCTTCCACGTTAAGCCGGTTATTCATGGCTGCACCAACGGCGTCAATACTGGTAACAACCAGGGGATCAAATACATAATTAAACGGATCGCGATAAGGCGGCCCTGCCAGAATAGAGCCTGCCGGACCTGACTGATGATGATTATACATAATTTGAGGGATCCATTCTACAAACAGCTGGCGACTGATGTTCTGGCTTTCCTTCATATTCATCATATAAAAATCCCGGTTATTATCGTGGCCGATATATTTTTCGAACAACCTTGGAATATCCATCTTCCGGTTTTTGGGGTCAGCTTCCCGCATGTACCAGTTGGAAAGAAGCTCCATCCCATCCGGATTGGCATGAGTTAACAGAATAACATCATTTTTTAAAATGTTCATTGTTTCCTCGTCATTGCGGCTTACCAGTTGCCACATGGTTTCAATTAGCTGATGTGCACCAACTACTTCGTTTGCATGCAATCCACCATCAATCCACACTACTGATTTTCCTTCGGTGGCCATGCTTTTAGCCTGAGCATCCGTCAGGTCAGCGGCATGTGCCAGCTTTTGAGATATTTCTTTATAACGATCCAGGTTTTTTAAATTTTCCGGAGAAGAAACAATAAGCATGTATTGATGCCTTCCTTCTTCGGTTAAACCAATATCTACCAACCGGGCACGGTCAGAGGCAGCCAGCTTTTTAAAATAAGCTTCGGTTTGCGTATAAGTTGCCAGTTTATAATCATCCCCTATATTAAAGCCAAAATGCTCTTTTGGCGAAGGGACTGTTTGAGCTCCGGCTATTACCGAACAAAACAGCAGCGGCAAAACAAGTAATCTGTTAATTTTTCTTCTCATAACTAATTGTTTATTAATATATTCTAATATTTAAGCAGACGTATACCATTATTTATCTGTAGAAAAATCAATTGGGCATTCCTGCTTCTGTTACCAATAGCAATAGTGCACGTTGCGTAGCCAGGTAGCCTTTATCATCTAACCACCATTCGCTTAAAGCATGAGCACCACCTGATTTCCCTCCGCTACCAAGCGTAACTGCCGGAACGCCTTTTGAAAATGGGATGTTTGAATTTGTTGAACCTACACCTAAATCCGGTACTGCATGTACAAAACTTGTGGCAGCAATTGCCCGTTGTATAAATGGCAAATTCGGATCTTCTAAACCAGATGGGCGATCCCCGATCAATTTTACATCAACTGTAAGAGGTGGGCCCGAGTGTTTCATTTGGTTCTCTTCCTGTAACCCTTTTTGAACGGCATCCTGAAGCAGCTTGTCAATTCCAGCTAAGCGTTCGGGGCTTTCTGATCTCATATCTACTTCCATCCATGATTCAAAAGGAATTGAATTTACAGATGTACCACCCCCTATAACGCCTACATTATAAGTAACCCGCACGCCTTTTTCAAACGCAAATTTATCAGCATCTAAAACCCAATAATGTATGGCACGAGCCAAGGCATTATGCGGATTGGCCAAACCAAATGCTCCCGAAGAATGACCTCCCAGACCTTTAAAAGTAACCCGGTACCGGTGCGACCCCAGGCCACGGTGTACAATCCTGTTTATATCGGTACCGTCTATAGCTATATAAGAATCAATTTTACCCGGGCCTTTATCGCTAAAAAGGTTTTTAACACCACGCAAATCACCCTGCCCTTCTTCGCCTACCGCACCAACAAATAATATATCGGCGTCAGTTTCTATATCGTTTTGTTTAACAGCTTTAAGTACAGTAAGCACCATTGCCAGCCCCCGGGTATCATCAGAAATTCCGGGTGCGCATAAAGTGTCGCCTTTACTTTTGACCTTAACATCAGTCCCTTCAGGAAAAACGGTATCCATGTGGCCTTCAAGTACAACTGTTCTTTTACCTACACGGCCTTTCCGTTTAGCAATCACATTCCCTACATTATCAATCCATACCGAATCTGCGCCGGCGGCTTTCATCAATTCAGCATATTTTGTTGCCCTAACCATTTCTTTATAAGGCGGAGCAGGTATTTGGGTAAGCAAAAGATGATCCTGTAGCGTTTGCGGCTGCAAATCAACAATTGTTTGAAAAGCTTTTTTTACACCTACTTTATTCGCGACAATGCTAACTTCCCGGCTATATTTTTTATCTGCAATAGCCAGTTTTTTCGTTTCCGGAGCATCTTCCTGGGCATATAGCTCCTGTTGCATGCCTAGCATTAATAAAATCAAGACTAACTTTATCCACTTTCTTTCAAAAAATTTCATATCTATCATTTTTATTGACTCTTAAATCTTGCTCCTACCCTGCAATCACCAGGTTCGCCACGCGCTTCGTCACAAACATTATTAAAATAGGATACTATCCGCCTGCCGTCTGTTAAGTTCAGTATAAACTTAAATTCAAAATAATCATTTACTGAAACGGTACTTAAAACCACTCCGGTTATTGTTGCTAACTGTGCAGCCGTAAAGGTGTAAGTTTTAGGAAACTGGGTAGCCGTATCATAAAGCTTATCTGCCGACCCCACCAGACTTGGAAGCGGAAACTGTGCAATGTTTGGATACTGGTTTCCGGGATAAGATATTACTATGGGGTAAGCCGGAATACTTGCCTCTGCCTTATTAAAGCTGGAGTAAACCTCAATAGATTTCACCGGCGCCGATAAGCCATTAAAATCAGTCCAGTTTAAAGTATAAGAAAACTGTTGATTGGCAACAGCAGGATCTTTCAAATTAAAGAAAACTACCTTGCCTGCCTGCCGTGTTGGCAATGCCGATTTTGTGGTATCAATAGTAACAAGCGGAACGGCAGTATAAGTATAGTTCTGCCATTCGTAATTAACCTTTTTACAGCCAACCATCCCCAATAAAGCAAATGATAAGACCATTATGTATTTTTTCATAACTAATTTTTTATGTTATAATATTTCATTTATAGCTAAATATGTTGGTGTTAGTCAGCCGGTTATTTATTCCAAAAAACAGGAGTGATTTGCTGTGCAACTTGAAGCTGATTTCCATTTGTGGCAAAAAAGGCGTTCGCAGACAATTCTGTTTGAGAATAATAAAGTCGGAGCGGGAATACGTTAAGTGGTGATAAAAGCGGGCGTAAAACCGGTAAACCTGTTCGTCTGTAATCATTGTACACTTCCATACCATTGCCATAACAAGCAATATATTTTTGTGTCATTACCAGGTTTAATTTTCCGGCAGCATCTGTCGCGTCATATTGTGCAAGTAACCTGTTTACATAACCTGTTATTGTTGCGGCAGGCATTGCAATACCCCCATTTGCAGCGGCATAAGTGCTTACACTGCTTAAATTAGCAGTAACTGCATCACTAAGACTTTGCCTGGCATTATCTCCTGTATTTAATGTTAAAGCAGCTTCGGCTCTGATAAATTTAACCATAGCATAGGTGATTAATGGCGTAATGCCCGCACCTGTGCCATCTGTGATTGCCACTACCTTTGTTGAACCGATAGCACCCGTATTTGTAAGATAAAGGTTGGTTAGTGGTAAGTTATTTATCGGGGCGTTGTCATACAAGCCGCCTGCCGGATAAATACCGAAAGTTGAACGGCGGGCCTGATCCGCAGGTGCTGCTGTACCGTCACCTGGATTACGACCATAATAACCATTACCGTTGCTTGAATTATTTAAGCCCACTGTGGCATTTTGCCTGAAAATAAAATACCGCAAACGAGGATCATCAAGACCAAACATCAAATCTATGAACGACTGGCTTTGATAGAAACTTTTACCAGACGTGTATTCTGACTTATGCCATGGATGACGATTGCTCGGATTTATAGACGAACCAAATTTAAAGGTAAAATCAGTCGAATTGCTATTGATTAACGGGCCAGCAATTAAAGTTTTAATTGCCGCGGTTGATCTTGCAGGGTCAACCAAACGGATCTGGTTATACATTTTTAACTTTAATGAGTTAGCCATCGCGACCCATGAAGCTTTAGTACCCGCATAGAATACATCCGAGCTATTTGGAACCAAAGTGGTTGCAGTTATTTTGTTTGCATCCGCAATACCGTCATCTAATAAGGTAAGTAACTTTTCATAAACTGCCGCGCCACCTTCTAAAGCTGGAGCATTATTCTGCTGTCCTAGTTGTGCTTGCGAATAAGGTATATCCCCCCACATATCAACCATTAAGCTATATATATATACCTTTTCAATCTTAGCAATAGCTACATAGCCCCATTGTTGCTGCGTTGTTCCGGCGGTTATAATAGCTTCTATGTCATTCAGCGTTTGGCTATAAAGCCCATCCCAGGAACTACTAAAATCACTGCCTGATTCTTGATAACGGCTTAAAGTACTTGAAGGAATAGTGTGCTGCATAATGGCAGATGTACCATTTATTATTCCTGTAAAATTACCAGCCATTGATATTTCAGTAGAAGGTAATAATAAAGATAACTGTGCCGATGTTGGGTTGTTAGGATCTTTGTTTATGTCTACAAATTTTTTGCAGGAGTTGCCTGTTAACAATATAATTGTCAGCAGCAAAATGTAGTTTTTATATCTTAATTTCATAAGTATATCTGATTTAAATGCCATTGATTTCATATTTTAAAAGCTTGCTCTTAAGTTAAACCCAAACCTTTTAGTTGTTGGAACAACAAGGTTATCATAACCTTGAGAATTACCTGCACCATTTGAACTCACTTCGGGATCAAAATTTGTGTATTTAGGGAAGTTTGGCGCATAATACCATAGGTTTCGGCCGCTTATCGAAATAGAAACAGCTCCGAATGGAGTCTTTTTCAAAACACTCTTTGGTATCTGGTAAGCTAGGGATGCCTCACGCAAACGAAATACTGTAGCATCAAAAACAGAACCTTCACTTACGCCACCGGGCCCTAATCCACCGCTGAAGAAATAGTCCTCATAAGCCATGCCTACGTTATTAGGTATTTCCTTTCCGCTTACATCAAGCAATGGTTTTAGGGTATTCACATTACCTAATACACCGGGAGATACAATTTGGTATTCTCTGCTTTGTGTATCTTTAGTTACACCACGGGCCAGCATATTGCCAATGGTGCTGGAGTAAAGGGCACCACCGTTTTTCCAATCAAATAATACACTTAATGAAAGACCTTTGAAGCTAAAATTATTTGTAATGCCTAATACAAAATCAGGATTAGGATTGCCTATTGCTTTTTGAGCAGGCGAGGTAAGCGGTTTTCCGGTATTAGGATCTATCAATATATTACCTGCATCATCACGTGCATAACCAGTGCCATATATTTGGCCGTACGGCTGGCCAACAATGTGTACAGAGCCCCCGTAAACAAACTGCTGGTAACCCCCTAAATTATTAATGATGTTTCTGTTACGGGTAAAATTGGTTGATATATCCCAGTTAAACCCACCATTAGTACGTATAGGCACCAAATTAAGCCCTACCTCAATACCACTATTTGTAGATTTACCTAAATTAAGTATTTGCGAGGTGTAGCCTGTTGAAGGAGCCGCGGTTACTTCAAATATTTGAGAAGTACTCTTTTTATTATAATAAGTAAAATCTAAACCAATACGACTATCAAAAAATTGCAATTCTGTTCCTAACTCCAGCTCGGTAATAAATTCGGGCTTTAAATTATTGTTAGTAAGCAAATCGGTTTGTGTAACCGTGTTAAAAGTACTACTGTTAGCTGGGGTAAATGGTGTACCTATACCGCCTGTAGTTGAATTAATTAAATAGAATTCTGCTGTTTGGTAGGGTGTTGCTTCATTACCAACCCGGGTATATCCTCCTCTTATTTTACCAAAATTAAGTATATTATCGGGCAGTTTTAATGCTTTAGAAAACACGAATGACCCATTTGCTCCACCATAATAATAGGTCCTGTTGTTTACAGGCAACGTTGAAGATATATCATTACGACCCACTAAGTTTAAAGAAAGATAATTCTTATAGTCAAAGGTCATATCTGTAAAAAACGCGTAAAATCGTTGTTCAATAAAATTTCTGTTATTTGTTAATTGTATAGGTGTAATAGAACTTGTATTGGTAATGGTATTTAAGTCGGCAACAATCATTCCGTCACCATAAAAAGCTGTACGGCTTGTTAAACGCTGATTAATATTATTACCTACTATCCATTTTAAGGACCAATTTTCTGAGAGCGCTTTTGTGGCAGTAATCAACAGGGTATTATCAAGTTCCTGGCGGTAAATATTGTCTATTGTAATATTTCCCGGGCTATAAGAAGAAGCACCTTTTCCGCTAACATCTACGCGCCTGTCTGTATATCCATTAAAACCGGCAGTATTTTGGATGTTTAACCACGGCAACGGGTCAAATCCTATCACTAAGTTTCCATAATAACGATCGACATTACTGGTTGAAACACTATGTTTAACAGACCAGTAAGGGTTATTAATACCAGTATAATCATATACATTACTACCATCTATTGGGTTTTCATAAGGATTATTTGTAAGGTCATAACTTGTAGGAGTATACATTAAGGCCGCCATGATAGACCCGCTACCGCCAATAGGAGGTGTTTTTTGATTTGTCTGAACATAATTGATAGAGCCGCTTACATAAAATTTATTTTCAAGCTTGATGTTACCGCCCAAATTTATTGAGGTACGGCTAATAGTATTATTGGGGACTACACCAGTATTGTCACTTTTGGATATACCGGCCGTAAAGCTGCCTTTTTCGCTACCTGAAGAAATGGAAATAGCATTTTCAAATAAACTACCTGTTTGAAAGAAGTCTTTTACGTTGCTCTGAGCATACGATTTATAGGGTATCTGGATAGGTGTTACACCATCCGCCTGATAAAATTGAGGAAATACCGCTGAACTAAACGTACGGGTTAACTGGTGCGGAATAGTTGTACGTGTTGGAAGAATACTTGTAATCCCCGGAAAAGGCTGTCCCCATGATGCATAAACACCTTGCCTGTAATCGTTATTAGTTCCCTGTCCGTAACTGGTTTGATAATCAGGTAAACCAGAAACGTTTTCAACAGCATAAGATGTGCTATAGGTTATTTCAGTTCCTTTCCTGCTCTGCTTCTTTCCTGATTTTGTTGTAATTATAATAGCTCCGTTAGCGGCTCTTGAACCATATAGGGCCGCAGCTGCAGCACCCTTAAGAACGGTCATGCTTAAGATGTTGTTTGGATCAATGTCATAAGCACGGTTAGTAACGGCAGCAGCACCAACGGTGGTGTTACCAACGTTTGCAAAGCTTGAGTTATCAAATGGTATACCGTCCACAACAAATAACGGCTGGTTGTTTCCGTTAAGAGAAGAATTACCTCTGATAGTAATATTTGTAGCACCACCTGCTGCACCACCAGATGAAGCAATATTAACGCCGGCTACTTTTCCCTCTAATGCTCTTAATGGATCCGCTTCTGATTTTTGAGCTAATTTGTCGGCATTAACTGTTGTTACAGAATATCCTAATGAGTTTTTTCCCCGTTTAATACCGGCTGCAGTTACCACAACTTCATTAAGCCCTTTTGAGTCATCTACAAGTTGAGCATTTACCACAGAGGCATTACCTACTGTTATTTCCTGCGTTTTATAACCTATATATGTAAAAACTAAAACACTTTGGTCACCCGAAACAATTAATGAATATTTCCCGTCTATATTTGTAGCGGTACCCTTATTGGTGCCTTTAATTAATACGTTAACTCCCGGCAAAGTAGATCCGTCTGTCTTTGATGTAACTGTTCCTGTAATTGTCCGTTCTGCAACATTTATTGGTGTAATAAGTGTTGCTTTGTCTGAAACTGGTTTGTCATCCTTTTTTAGAATGATGTAACCGCTATTATCATTCACAGTATATTTAATGTTTAATTTAATAAACAGCGTATTTAAAATAATACCCAGTTTTTCCTGGCTGGCATTAATAGTAACTTTTGTATTAAGCGGGATCATACTGGAGCTGTAAACAAACTTTACATCAACCTTATTCTTAATATTACTTAATGCATCATTTAGCGTAACGTCCTTTACGTTAATTGATAGTCTTTTATCTAAAATCTGTGCATAATCAGGACTTGCGAAAGCTATACCCGATAATACGGTCAGCGCAATGATTTGTAAAACTGATATTCGCATAAGCTTTATTAAAAAATTCTTTTTCTTTTTCCTACATTTTTGCATACATTTATTTAATTTTTGTTGATTTTCTGATTGAATGAGACAAAAAAATCCCCTTACCCAAACAATGGGTTATTCTTATAGAGAACTAAGGGAAGTATATTGCAGAGATGGATTCAGCATCTCTGCTTTTTTATTTAGAGAGTTCTTTTTTAAATCATAGGCAATTATCTTAGTTAATCAGTTTAATTAGTTTAGTTAATTAGTATGTGTTTATCTTTTAATATTATAGCGTCTCCATTTATTTCATAATCAATATTAAGCGCTTCACTCATCATTTTAATTGTATTTTTCAAAGATTGATCTGTAAAATCAGCAGTAATCAGGCGATTGCTTATTGAGGAGTCTTTAACAGCAATAGATATACCGAACTTCTTTTCAATTCGCTTTAAAACGTCTTCTACCCGTACATCATTAAATAACATATCGTATTCTGTTCCTTTGGTAAGTGCCGTAACATCAAAAACAGGTTTTACTACTTTAATAATAACGTTTTTTAATGGTGAGTATATGGCCTTTTGATAAGGATGCAAAGTAATTGTTGTGTTTTTTGAACTTAAAAAAACACGTCCGGTTAAAACATTCACCTCTATTTTATTATTGGCATGCCTAATATTAAAGCTTGTACCCAATACGCGGGTAGTTAAAGTACCGCAATGAATAATAAAGGGATGTGCTGCGTCTTTAGCTACCTCAAAAAGGGCTTCCCCTTCCAGGCTAACACTTCTTATGGCCCCTTTAAACTTTACAGGGTAATCCAATTTACTATCGCCCTTTAACCAAATAATAGTCCCGTCTGAAAGTATTCTTTTGGTAATATAGCCCGATGAATTTTTAATTGAAGCATATTGTTCAATATTGAACACATCTTTAAGTTTGGCCCGAAAAACAACTATAAAAACACCAAATAAAATAATACAGGAAGCAACCTTTAAAAAGGGATACATACGTACTATCAATGCAGGGCTTTTTTTTACAGGCTTTATATGTTCGATTAATCGCTTATATGTTTCCCTTTTAGTATTGTCCCGCTCAGACTTGGGTAAATTATCAAATGCTGTAGAATCAGTCAGATGGTCAAGCATCATCTCAACTTTGATTTTTTCCTCAAAACTTAGTTGATCTTTTAGATACTGATCAATTAATTTATCAAACTTTTCTTGCATTTATTACAACAATATATATGGTTATATATGTAAGTCAATCAACGGGGCCGATACACCTAGTCACTATATGATTTTTTTAAAAAAAACTCATTAAACGATCTATAATTGCAAATAAAACACAAATAAAGTATTAGTATAATACTAAAACAGCGAAAATAGTGCGACTAACTAAAAGAAAAGTCCACTTAAAGTTGACCTTAGTTGCTTTAATGCCTTAGTGAGATGATTTTCTACCGTTTTATGAGAGATATTTAACAGATCGGCTATGTTTTTTATAGATTGATGCTCATTCCTGCTCAATCTATAAACTTGCTGACATTTATCAGATAATTTTGAAACTTCATTTTCAATAAAATCTTCCAAATCTAATAAGTGTATATTTTCTTCGTTTGAATTATCATATAATGATTTTTCAAATAAAATATAACTCGCAGCATATTTTCTCTTTACTTCTTCGGAGCGGATATAATTTAAAACTTGAAATTTAACAGCTGAAAACAAATAAGCTTTTAGTGAATTTGTGATAGATAAGTCCTCACGCTTATTCCATAATGAAAGAAATGTTTCCTGAACTATTTCTTCACAAATCATTTTATTTCTTAAAATATTGTAGGCATAACTATAAAGAATTGACCAATTGAGTTGATATATTTGCTCAAAAGCAGATATATCTCCCTCTTTTAAACAAGCGAGAACACTTTCTTCGTTATATTTAGAATATTTTTTAATGCTAATATAATTTTAAGATCACCTAATCGTAAAATTAAAATTTTTATTTATAAAAAACGCATTATTATCTTAATAATAATGAAATACATTCACCAAAATGGCATTTTTAGCATCAAAATTTTTAATTTAATTAGTGATATTGAAATTTAACCTAAAAAATTAAATAAAATCAGGCTTTTTTTTTCAAAAAATCAATTAATTTTTAAAAACAAAGCAATTTATCGCCCTTTGCTTTTTTTTCTGTACGGTTAATGTGCCGGTTGCTTTTTCCGGAGACATAATAGCAAATCAAAATGAGAAACTTAGTGGAATATCATGGACACAATCGCATGAAGTTCGAAATCCTACATGGGATAACTTTAAATTTCACTACAAATAAAGCCCTGGCATGTTTTAAATACATCAGGGCTTTACTTTGTATTAATCAGCAAGGTTATTATTTTAATATCCCGTCAATAATATTCAATTCTTCGGGTGTAAACTTGGTGTTTTCCAGGCATTTTAACGAGTCCAATAATTGCTCGGGCTTGCTTGCTCCTACCAGCACCGATGTTATCCTATCGTCTTTTAAAATCCATGACAGTGCCATGTGCGCCAGTTTCTGTCCGCGTTGTTTGGCCAGATCATTTAGCTTTTTAACTTTCTCTATCTTGTCAGGGGTGATGCTATTTTCGGTTAATGAGTCGCCCACTTTTAACGCGCGCGAATCTGCCGGTATACCATACAAATATTTATCGGTTAACAATCCCTGTGCCAATGGCGAGAAAGGTATACAACCTATCCCCTCCTCTTCCAGTACATCTAGTAAGCCACCCTCTACCCAACGCTCGAACATGGAGTATTTAGGCTGATGGATAATTATTGGCGTTCCCATTTGCTTTAACATAGTGATAGCTTGCTTAGCTTCGGGTGCTTGATAGTTTGATATACCAACATATAAGGCCTTGCCCTGGCGAACAATCAGGTCTAAAGCAGCCATTGTTTCTTCCAATGGTGTTTCCGGATCTGGGCGATGGTGATAAAATATATCCACATAGTCCAGCTTCATCCGTTTTAAGCTTTGATCTAAACTTGATACCAGGTATTTCTTGGTTCCCCAATCGCCATAAGGGCCATCCCACATGGTATAGCCGGCTTTTGATGATATGATCAGCTCATCGCGGTGATCGCGGAAATCAGAATGTAATATCCGCCCAAAATTCTCCTCGGCCGAGCCCGGAGGCGGGCCGTAATTATTAGCCAGGTCGATATGGGTAATACCATTATCAAAAGCGGTTTTAAGGATATTACGACTGTTTTCAAGTTGATCATAATAGCCAAAGTTTTGCCATAAGCCTAATGATACAGCAGGCAGTTTTAAGCCGCTTTTGCCACTGCGTTTATAAGGCATTGATTGGTATCGTTGTTCTGATGGTTGGTAAGACATAAATAGAAGTTATTGTGTCAAGACTTACGAAGTTTAATTCGATGTTTTTTATTTTCAAAGGCCTCATTGAGGGCTTTGCCGTTTAAAAACTTCGTAAGTCTATACGCACGTTTATTAGTTTAATTGTGGATTACTCTTTTTAAAATAATTATTAAAAAACAACAAATGGTATTGTATAGAGTTTGCCCAATATTGCGAAGTATGCGCACCCGGACGAGCCGTAAAATCATGCGGAATGTTTCTTTCCAACATTTTTTCGTGCAATTCGTTATTTACTTTAAAAAAGAAATCATCTGTACCGCAATCAAAAGTTATGGCCAGCGAGTTTGCTGTTAACAGGTACAACATATTGGTAACTGTATTTTTCTCCCAGTTCTCCGGATTTTCGGCATAACTGCCCAGGCGTTTGGCCATATCCCAATTTTTAGGGAACGGGCGAATATCAACACCGCCGCTCATACTGCCAACCGCGCCGAACAGATCCTGGTGACGTATAGCCAAATACATTGCACCATGCCCGCCCATGCTAAGGCCCGAAATTGCGCGGCCGGTTTTATTTTTTATGGTTTTATAATTTTTGTCGATAAAGCCTATCAGCTCTTTAGTTACATAAGTTTCATACTTAAAAGTCGGATCAACCGGGCTATCAAAATACCAGCTGGTAACGCCACCATCGGCACAAACTATCATCAGGTGATAATAATCTGCCAATGCCGCAATATCGTGATTAACGCCATAAAATTGTTTATAGTTACCACCGGCACCATGCAATAAATAAACAACGGGATATGCTTTGCCCTGCTCATAATCAGCAGGCGTAATAACAACCGCTTTTATTTTTTTGTGCATGGCATCGCTATAGGTTTCCACCGTATCAACCTTGGCTGCTTTTACCAGCGTTACTGTAAATACAAGGAAAGCTATCAGCAATAAATTTCTCTTCATCGTTATAATTAGTTTACAGGTTTAAAGGTTATGGCACGCAAGTTTATATACTGCCAGTTTGTAGGCACAGCCGTTACAGTTATGGTATTTACGCCCGCTTTGGTAATTTTAATTTCGCTAAGGCTTATTTTATTATACTTGGTCATGCTGGTTGTGCCCTTAATTGCGGCGGTTACAGTTTGGTCGCCAATGGTTATGTTAATAGCCTGGTCATCTTTAAGTGCCGATGCAGCTGCTTCCATGGTATAAGTACCGGCTTTAGCAACCTTAATTTGCCATGATGCTATTGATTTTGGATCTGTCCAGTAACCTAAATTAGGCGTTCTCGAACCTTCTGCCTGTATAGAACCTTTTACATCGGCATCAAAAGGATTTAATACAAACGAGCCGTCTGCTTCGGCAGATTGAACAAGTTGCGTAACCTTAGGCTTGCCTTTTATCAGCAATTTTATTACAGTCGAATTTTCATCCAACGCCGCAGTAGGTACTGTTATTGATACGCCCTCGGCTGTTTTCTTACTTTTTAAAACCGTGCTATTTGCCAGCATTTTTGCTGATATAACTGTGTTATCTAATCCCGGCACTACTAACTCGCCATTAGTCGGCCAGTCAAATACATGCAAATAAAGCATGGTGTTGCCATCAGCTTGTTCCTTAGTGGTACATCTGCCCCATGGCAACCTGCGGAAAGGGCTTGCTGTAGTGCCATAAATAGCTTCTCCGTTTACTTTGGTCCATGCACCCAGGTCATTTAATATGCTGATGATAGGATCAGGAAATTTACCATTTGATTGCGGGCCAACATTTAACAGGTAGTTGCCGCCTTTCGAGGCGATATCAACCAAATTGCGTATCAGCGTTTTGCTCGATTTCCAGTTATGATCGTTGGTTTTAAAACCCCAGGTATCATTCATGGTCATACAAGCTTCCCAATAGCGGCCCGGTATCCCCGTTGCAGGTATGTATTGTTCAGGGGTTTCCAGGTCGCCCTGTACACCACCGCCCAACCTGTTGTTGGTAATAATGTTTGGATGATCTTTTAACAGCGGAGTGATCTTGGCAGCACGTGCCGGAGTCATATCCGTTGGTACGTCCCACCAAAGTTCTGCCACATCACCATAATTATTTAATATTTCTTTTATCTGGGGGATAGCTACTTTGTCTAAATAATCATCAAAACTGCCATCCTGTTTTTTATCCCAATGGCCGCCAGCGGCAGCACCGCCGGCATTGTTCCAGTCGTTAGCTTGCGAGTAGTAGAAACCCAGCTTCATGTTATATTTACGGCAGGCATCAGCCAGCATTTTTATAACATCTTTGCCATAAGGGGTACGCTTAACGATATTCCAATCGCTGGCCTTCGAGTCGAACATCGCAAAACCATCATGGTGTTTGGTGGTAATTACAATGTATTTCATACCTGCGGCTTTAGCCATCAGCACCCATTTTTCGGGTTCGTATTCGGTTGGGTTAAAATCTTTAGCATAAGCCTGGTAAGTATCTACCGGGATCTTAGCATCGTGCATAAGCCACTCGCCCAAACCTTTAAATTGTTTGCCTTCATATACACCGGCGGGTACGCTATACACGCCCCAATGTATAAACATGCCGAATCGCGCCTTGCTCCACCACGCCATGCGCGATGTTTCAACAACAGCATGTTTTACCGTATTTTTTTTAGGCGATGGACGCTTTGCCGGAACATCGGCGTTAGTTAAAACAGAACATAGCATTAAAGCGGCAGATGCTAATATAACATTGCCCAAACCAGTATATTTTCTCATTACTGAATTATTTAGTCGAACGATTTATAAAGATTAAACTTTTGGTTCCCATCCCGGCTCATAAGTACGGCTCCATAGCTTTTGTGCTTCAGGGTCGTTTAATATATGCGCGTTTTTCGGGTCAAGGTGCAAGTCGCGGCCAACGCGCCATGATATGTTGCCTAACTGCATGGCAACAACGCTCTTATAACCTAGTTCAACATCACAATTTGGCGTTTTATTATCGCGGATACTTTCTAAAAAGTTAGCTACGTGTTGGCTATCCATACCTAAGCTTGGGCTGGCGGTGTTGCGGCCCTGTATACCCGCATCTTCTGCCGGGCCGGCCTTTTTAATTTCTTTTACCAGTTTTCCGCTTTGATCGTATATGGTGTAATTTTCGCCATCGGTGTTCATGCTGCCGTTATCGCCATAAAATATTACACCACGGTCTGCGCCCTCTATCTTCATTCCGTTCGAGCTGCGGTTTTCCCACATCAACGATACACGGCCCGGGTAATCCATTGTTACAATTTGGGTATCAGGAGTTTCCCATTCGTCTTGAAACTGGTAGCGGCCACCTACTGATGATACACGGGTAGGCAGATCAACACCTAGTCCCCAACGGGCCAGATCCACTTCATGTGTACCGTTGTTTAAGGCTTCGCCTGTACCATAATGCCATTTCCAATGCCAGTTGTAATGGATCAATCCATCCATATAAGGCTTACGTGGTGCAGGGCCCTGCCATAGTTCATAGTTCAACCAATCCGGAACAGCTGCCGGCTTATAAAAATTTGCTTTACGATTGTTGGTATACCAGGCTTTAGCGAAATACACACGACCGATAACACCGTCATGCAATTCTTTAACCGCCTGTATAGCCAATGGTGACGAGCGGCGCTGCGCACCCATTTGTACAATACGTTTATATTTACGTGCCGCGGCCACGGCCATCTCGCCCTCGTGCGGGTTATGGCTCAATGGTTTTTCCACATACACATGTTTACCTGCCTGGCAACCCATTATAGCCATTGGCGCGTGCCAGTGATCAGGGGTTGCTATATAGATGGCATCAAGGTCTTTTTCGGCCAATACCTTGCGTACATCACCTTCGCCTTTTGGCCCGTCGGTTAGTTTGCTGGCAGCAGCTACTTTTTTCTGAGTTATTGGGATAGTTCTTGAATCCACATCGCATACCGTTTGTACCAGGCAATTTGGCTGTTTGGCAAATGTGGTACACATACTGCCGCCACGGCCGTTAAGCCCGATGATTGCTACGTGTATACGATCATTAGCGCCTATTATACGGTTATAGCTTTTTGCTGTAAAGCCAAAAGTTTTGGCGCCTAATGCAAGGCCGCCGGTTGTAATAGCCACTTTTTTAATGAATTCTCTTCTCTTCTCCATGAGTACTAGAATAAGGGGTTTATGTTTAATTGGTTTGGGAAATAAAGTTACAATAATTTAGATACGACAATCAAAAAATCGGAAATCAGTTTTGTAATAATTTGAATACGTGGGATTGGTAATTGGTGATTAATGGCGTTCCCTGCGGGCCGGGCTTTACGCTCATACTGCAGGCCTTAGCCACAAGGCAGGTATCCGCTGCAATCCCTAACGCTGCAGGGGCGTTACTATCAGCGTCGACTCACCCCGACATCGCGTTGCTCGTCGACCCTCTCTTCGCCTTTGGCGGAAAGAGGGTTGTTTATAGCCCTCTTTCCCGCTTACGGGCAATGTCATTAGTGTATGGGGATTACAAATCCGGATCAACGGGGGGTTATATTTCAATACGAACGTCTAACATAGGCTTATATCCTAAAAGATCAGTTTTGGGGTGGAAGATTCTTCTTAATAGCTAATCTCCAATTTATATCCTTTGCTGCGAATAACAACAATTTTGATATTCGGATCAAGTTCCAATTTTTTTCTAAGTTTTGATATGAACATATCCAGGCTACGCCCCACAATAACACCTTCATCCTCCCATATCTCTTTTTGCAGCCGGCTTCTCTCTATAGTCTGGTTAGGAGACAACGCGAAAATTCGGAGCAAACGGGTTTCAGTTCCGGTCAAGTCTATCGTCTTTCCGTTTATTATGAGCTTCCGATTCTTCGAGTCGAACAAAACTGAGCCCAAAGTAATCAAGCTCGCATGTTGATCATCCTCAGGTAGCGTTCTTCTCGGCTTAACAGCTCTCAAAAAAATAAAACCAACAAATGCTAAAAATGGCAGGCTGCCCAAAAGATATCCATTCTTTGCATTTATCCCCGTCGGTTTAAATTTAACGTTGATCATGTAACGTCCTCTGGGCTGCTTTCTTCCTCTGCATGGTACAATATCATTTTTTTTATTTTTGGATATTGCGTAGCCATAGGCCACACTGGAGTTGCCACGGTTCAGAACGTTAACAATATAATCACGTGCGAGCGGGTCATCGGCCAACAAACGCCGCGTAGTATTCACCAGGGAGTCCGATTGAAAAGTAAGCTCATTCTCAAACCTGATCTGGTACTCATTTTCTGCGATCTTTTTTACCGGAAGCACTCGTGATGTACGGTCGCCCGACTGTGTGAGTAGCTCATCTCCGATCCTGCGGAGTAAAACTTCCCTCCTGGCGATATCAAAGTCATCATTGCCGGTCATACTGAAAGCCACGCAGATCACAGAGATAAACGAGAGTAATATCAATCCGTACAGGTACTTGCGTTTCCCGGCGAGGAGATTTCGGCTAAGATGCATAGTGTCAAGTTTTTATTTACAAAGTTTACATTTTTATTTACAATCCAAACCGCTCAAGCCCAAAAATATCAAAGTAGATTTGCTGAATCAAATTTGATAGGATGTGAAAAATAAAAGAAACGTTCTATGTTTTACTTTAAATTTAAAAAAATGAAAAGATTATTTTTATTTGTTCCGGCTATCCTCCTGGTATTATTTCTATTAAATTCTTTTGTACTAAAAGAAAAGGCAGCAGGAGATAAAACAACAACAGGCACTAAATCAGTGTCTGCAACCATAATTTTAAGATCTGCTGACGGCGGACAAACATGGCAGGACATTAGCAAAGGGTTGCCTGAAAATTTGCAGAGAACAGGGGTGTGGTATCATGGTTTATTTGCAAATGACCGTGGGCTCTACGTACGTGCCGGCAATGGGGTTTATCACAGTGAACCAAATTCCACAACTTCTTTTTGGACAAAAGAGATTTTCCCTGGTAAACAGCGTGATATCGCCCCTGGCAAGAATGGGATATTTGCATACGATTTTAGGGGACAATTTTTAAAAAAAATAAACGGAACGAGTGATTGGTCGCCCATGTACACGGATTTTCAAGAGCAAGCCGTACGCATAGACAAAACGGTAGATTGGATGTACAAGAATTATAAAGCGAGAGAAGTACGCTCCGTTTTTGAAACTGCCGGAGGCACAGTTCTCATTAGCTCCAATAACGGCCTTTTTAGATCCACTAACAAGGGAAAAACCTGGGAACAAGTGCAAGTTGGAGATGGTGCAATGAGATTGGCAGAGTCAAACGGTGTATTGCTGTCTACCAGCAACGAGGGAATATTAAGATCGACCGATGATGGTCAAAACTGGGATCGTGTGGTTAGTGAAGGGGGGGCTGGCATCGCTGTGGAACCTATCAATGGAGGATTTGCTGCTATTGTCCACAACACAATAACCCAAACAAACACCATACACATTTCACTTGATAGTGGAAAAACCTGGAATACCATAGGTGAAGAACTTCAGCCTTCCTGGTATAGATCATTTATCACAAAAATAAGCGGGCAATCTTCATTGAATGTTTTTTCCATCAAACAAGCGGGTAAATATTTAATATGTGGTCGCGCGGATGGTATATACCGGTCGGCTGATATGGGCAAAACATGGAAACTGTTACTTCCTTCTGTAAAAAATATGGGCTTCAATCTATCTGTTTCAGGCAACGTGATTTATGCCATACCAAATAAAGGATGTTGAAAAATCCGGACCAATTTCGTTGCGGATCTTTTGATCCGCGTGGGGCATTGGGTATGGGGATTGCAAATCCCCTGAAAACTTGGTCCGGAATTACAAATTCGGACCAACGGGCAAAAGCTGGTCCGGGATTACAAATCCGGGCCAACGGGGTTAGATCTCTTCCGTTGGTCGGGATGACATCGATATTTATTACGATGAGAACTTATTAAAAACCTGGCTATAGCAATAATCAGCCATTAACCATTAACAATATATTAATATTAAAAGCTTATATATGCATCAGGCTGTAATTGCCGAGGTTTAAATAAACAAACATGAAATTACTTTTTGGCATCCTATTGCTTTTATCATTGCCTTTAATGCGTACCGATGCTGGCGCAGACAACATCCCTATCAATAAGATCCAGATCATTGGATCGCATAATAGTTATAAGAGGGCAATTGATCCGGCTTTGTACAAGCTAATGTTGGCCCATGACACTAATACATATAAGATAGACTATGAGCATATCCCGCTGGATGACCAACTAAATATGGGTTTACGTAACCTTGAAATTGATATTTATGCCGATACGAAAGGTGGTAAATTTGCTCATCCAAAGGGCCTGGATATTGTTCCCGGTCAGCCGCCGTATGATCCGCAGGGCGAAATGAAAGAGCCCGGCTTTAAGGTGTTCCACATGATAGATTATGATTACCGCAGCAATTGCCCTACGTTTAAAGATTGCCTTACCCAGCTTAAAAACTGGAGCGAGGCGCATCCCGGCCATAACCCGGTATTCATTACACTAGAGCCCAAAGACGACCCCAAAAGTAAAGCCGCCAACGCGCCCGAAACATTTACCCCCGCTCTTTTTGACGAGGCAGATAATAATCTGCTTAAATACCTAGGCAAAAAACATTTAATAACGCCTGACGATGTACGCGGTAAATATGAAACGCTGGAAAGCGCCGTACTTAAAGGCAACTGGCCCACTTTACAACAGGCCCGGGGCAAGTTTATTTTTGTTTTGGATGACCAAAGCCGAAAAAGGGATATGTATATAGCCGGCCATCCGTCATTAAAGGGCCGCGTATTATTTGCCAATGCTGATCCGGGCACACCTGAAGCCGCGATGCTGATCCGCAATGACGCTAAAAGCCCGCTGATACGCGACCTGGTAAAAAAAGGCTATATCATCCGCACCCGCGCCGATGGTGATACCCAACAGGCCCGAGCCAATGACCGGTCGTATTTTGATGCCGCCTGCAAATCCGGCGCACAAATTATCACTACTGATTATTACCTTAAAAGCACCCATTTTAAATCAGACTATGTTGTGTTTTTTGATGGTGGGAATAAGTACTTTAGGGTTAATCCTCTGTTTGGGAATAGTAAGTAATAAGAATATTTCGATTAAACGTTAGTCCCTAATTAATGCCATGGTTATATTTGTTATTTAATCAAATATCACATTTCTAAGCCTCCTTACCAAGCTTAGTTTCATTCTCAGGCTCAATAACCTGCTGGGTTTGTTGCACAGGCAGTTGCTTGTTTACTTTCGCCAACGATACCAATCCTGTAATATTAAGCGCTAATTTTGTCGGCAATTTGTGGATAAGGCATGCGTATATGATTACTATAAAACAAAACTTCTGACCCTTTAGGGCTGGAATGTGCAACGCTATATCTTAAATCATATACTACTCTGTTTTTAAGATCATAAATTTTGTTTATTTCTTCGACATTATCATAGGTCACAATCCAGTGTTTAAGCGTACTCATCTTTATAGCATCTGCAATTAATTGATGGTCGTTGTGACTGTAGAAGCTTGTATAAAGCTGCTTGCCTTGAACATAATAGGGCGGATCAAGGAATATTAATCCTTTAACATCATTGTCGGGAAGGGTTTTTGTAATTAAATCCAAAGCGTCTTGTCTGTAGATGTGTATGTTATCTGCCAGGTTGGCAATTGTATTTATCCGCTTTACGAGATCAACCTTGTTGTAACGCGCATCGATTTTAAAGTTACCTGTTTGATCATTTCCTCCAATGACTCCGGCTTTTATAACTCCTGATCTGTTGGTCCTATTCATAAAGAACGTTGAAAAACCTAAATCCATATGGTCATAATTGTCTTTATCTGATTGTATGGCTCTTTGCTTTCGCCACTCAGTCATAGTTATTGGTGTGTCCCAAATTCGTTTTATAAATTCGTCAGTATCATACAATATAGAATGCCAAAAACTATGGATAGCTTTGTCATAATCGTTTATATGGATTTCGGATACGTAGTCCTCAATAAGAAGCCCAAGGGCTATGCTTGCGCCGCCTGCATAAGGTTCGCAGTAACTACTGCCATCGAGATTATTGTGAAGGATTAAATCCTTCACAAATTGAAAAAGTTTTCTTTTACCACCAGGATAGCGCAAAGGGGAATAATATTTTTTACTGTTTGCCATTTACGGTTTGGGAGATTTATTAATAATCAAATCGATTACAGCAACTATTAATGGTTCTAAAGTTGTAAAATCAGTTCTAAGTTGTACTGCTGAAGTAGAGTAATGTCGAGCAGAATGTTTATTTGCATTTCCCTTATCCGAAATCTCTTTCAAAATGTGCTGGAAATCCTTCTTTTCTGTCCTGTTGTAGCCCATGTTATTGTTACTTAATATTGAGCCGAAATATCCATCAAATGGCGTTCCCTCCAGTCTACCGTGCAATGCGGTTAATGATTCAAAAAAACTCCAAGCACCAATGTAAAGTAATTGCGCATGTTGTACTGCTGACACAACGCATAATGAACGGTAAAGTGAAATTAATTTTGGAGATTTTAACGATGCAAGGCGTTGCGTTATTATATCAGATTGTTCAATGCCATAAACTCTGTCCTTTGTTGCGGCACCAACTACAGATTGTGTGCCGGATCCATTCCCTTGACTGGAAGCGTTTTGTGAATCTGTTGTAGAGCCAGCAGAAGACGCAGAATCGCCAGAATTTGATGAATCGGACGATGAGTTGTCAGACGACCCCGTAGATGACTGACTATCTGTAGTTGAGTTGCTATTGGATGGCGCCTGCGATCTGACATTATCTGGAGAAAGACCAAACTGCTCAACAAAGGCATCGACTGATGCTTTATCGGCATATTTTCCGCTTCGAGATAAACCGATAACTTTATTTTGCATCGCTTCAAGGAAACGAGCCACTTTCTCTACCGCGTCTTTTACGAGCTTCTTATCTGCGGTTGTTTTTATCCGTTGATGCCTGCCGGAAAAGATACTGTTAGAAATAACCCCTTTATCATAAGCAGACCTAAAGATTCTGCGAAAAACCTCATGGGAGTATTCGCTCGAATCTATAAAAACTGACCATTTGGATGTTTTCTTTCTGTTTCAGCCAACAAAGCGATGGCGTACCATTCATTGCCATCTTCAATTTTTTGATCGTAACGAAAACGTGCAGCGCCGTAAGCGCTCCAATTTATCCTGGCTTTGCCCTGTCCAGCTGCATGTCTTTCATATACAGTTTTATATATCAGTTGTTTGTCATCTGAAACTTGAGCGATAATATTTTCCAAATCGACATTGTAAGTCTTTAGCAAAAAATCTGCGTGGTCTTTGACTGTTGTCGATGGGCTAAATTCTTGCGGATTGTTAAGTACTTTTAACGCTGCAAGACGGCGATTTCCATCAAGAACAATATTTTTCTTGCCATCCTTATAGACGAGAAGAAGTTCACCTAAATTATCCTCCGCAATACTCGACATTAGGTTTTTAAAATATGCAGCATTTGCCGAATAGATTTTTACGACGCAACTTTTTTGATCCTCCGCTTCTTTGAAACGGTAATTTCCCTGATCTAATAGCAAATCATCTACTGTGAATTTTTTTACCTCGTTAAAACGCATAAAAATTGGATTAGGCTTTAAGTGTGGGAATATTCTGCTATAATACAATTTTTATTTGTTTATTAAAAACTAATTGATATACAATTAGTTGAGATATATGTATCCGTTTTAGCATTGTTGGAATTATACCCCGCTGTCCGAAGTTTGCAACTTCGGACCCATATGTTTGTAGTCTGCGACTACAGGCGCAATGTTAGTTAAGGCCGCAATAGTCTAAAGACTATTTGCATAGTAGTTCGAAGTTGCAAACTTCTAACAGCGTAAGAAAAAAATATTAAATTAATTCTGAACTGGAAATAAAGAGTTAAATTGTAATATGTATTTTAACATTAAGTAAAAAGAAACATTATGGGAATTAAACCAGGACCAAAAAAAATCGCTGAGTCTACAGGAAAACCAGACAAGCGTCAACGAGATAATAAAGAAACACCAGGTAATACACCTTCACTAAAACCGCACAAACATACAAAGGGGAAATAATTTAAACGGCCAGTGCGTATAGGCCGCGTTAACGATTGTAGCGGATACCTGCCCCCGCGCCTAACGCCTTGTGCGCGTATGAGCGGAAGGCGTGGGCCGAAGGCAACGCCATTATTTGCTTGTCGCTTTGTCAACCCCTCCCTCCGCCCTCCCAAGGGAGGGAATCGCACGGGGCCGTTGCTTTTAAATTACTAAATCATACCTTCTCCAACCTCCTCACTAACCTTGCCACCGTACCTAACGAACTATTGGTTTCGGCGGCTATGGCGCGCAGGCTTTGGCCCTGTTCATGTAGTTGGATCATGCGGTCCTCGGTGGCTTTGCGTTGCTGGTCGGTGTAGTGCAGCAAGTGGCGGCTCTCGGGTTCGCGGCCGCAAATGTCAAAATGCAGAAAGTTGTAAGGCTTTATCATGCGGCAAAGGCAAACACTATCGGCACCGTGCACTAGCGTACCGCTACGCTGTTTTATTTGTTTAAGGTACCGCAAGCTTTTATCGGTCTGGCTTTCGCCAATGGCAAAGGCACTGTCTGTAAAGTTGATGAGCATTTTGCTGCCTTGCAGATCATTACGGCCAATAGGCCTGGCCGGGTTGCGCTTGGGCGTATGTGCCAGCACCAAAATAGACAGGCCGTACTGGTGCTTCATGGCCTGCAGTTTGCTCATGAGCGCTACGGCGCTGGCAGCGGCTTCGGTACTGCTGCGCAGGCAGGTAATGTTATCAATTATCAGGATTTTGGCCCCGCTGGTTATCAATACGTTCTCGATAGCGTTGTTAAGGTAGTCGGCATACGTGGCAAACTTCCGGGCACCATCGGCCTCGGGATTAAACACCAATCGCGTAAAGCCGGGGCCAAACTGGTAGTTGCCATGCAAATCGCTGCTATAGCGTTTTTTAAATTGGGCGGCGCTCAATTCGAAATCAAAATACAGCACTTTCTCAGCGGGTCGGCTGCCGCCAATACCGGGGATGGGTACGCCCCTGCTCAGGCTATCGCCTATTTGAACGGCAAGGATAGATTTGCCTACGTTGGTATCTGCAAACATAATGCATAGCTCGCCCTGGTACCAAAAATCGCCAAAGAGCATGCCCGCATTGGTGTCCTCCGGGGTTTCCAGCCAGTCGGCGGCGGGTTTAATAATGAAGGCATCGCCGCTGTCGGGCGGGCCTTGCAGGTATTTATCAAGCTGTTTGTTTTCTTTGGCCGTTAATTTCCGGTGCGACATGGATCGGATCAGTTCGATCTCGATTGGCCGTTCGAAGGTCGGGTTTTCTCTGTAACTATTCATTTATAAAAGTTTTTATGCAAGATACGAAGCATAAAAACCTAAAATGGTGGCGCTATTTTGTCAGTAGTGGTGGTGGTGAGTTGTGACTGATGAGTGTAGGGCGGTTAAGCCTTTAGCGCGCAAAGCTTGCCCCGCTATGGCCGCGGGGGCCTTGTCACTTTTTGTCTTGATACAAAAAGTAACCAAAAAAATCAAGTCAGGCCGATCGCTGCCACCGCGCAAAGCCAGACTCCCGGCCGCGCGCCCTGACAGGCCTTTGCGCTTCTTTTGCATTATTCAAAACACTGGAATGCTGGGTTTGACCTAAATTTGCCCGAAGCTGCCCGTCTGACGGTTTTAGGTATAAGACAGGATCATTACTAAATTTAAACAGCTCACAATTAAGTTCTTTCATGATTAGAAGAATGTCGGTGTTGTGCAAATTCTGTCAGCAAAAAAGCTTCGGGTGAAAACTGATAAAACAAGTCTGGCCGTGCGGGCGGGAAGGGCATAGCGTCTTTTTGCCATGAGCGTTTAGGCTGAGGGCTGAGGCAAAATTATGCAGCCCGTGGTTTTATCAGTTTTGCCGGACAAAGGCCCTGAGCGCAAAGAAGCCTCTTTGCTGACTTGATTTTTTTGTTACTTTTTTCATCAAGGAAAAAAGTAATGGGGCTCCGCGCCCAAGAGCGAGGCAAGCCAAGCGCGTAAAGGCTGCAAAGTAATAGGATTTACATTTATGGTGACACCATTTTGTCAGAAAATCCCTATGCCAAAACTTACTTAAAAGTCATAAAAAGTGTACCAAACTGTATCATGAAACCAATTTTAAAAAACCAATAGGCTAATTAACAACTAATTACAAAAACAGGTGTACCAAAGTGTATCGCCGGGACACACTCAGTTTGGTACACTTGTTATAATGAAACGCCGCGCTTCCACGGAATGAAATCATCCTGCCCCAACTGTACAGATTTTGGTTGGGCAACGCCGCTGGCTACGTCAATTACATAGTTCAATATACGCTCGCCTACTTGTTCAATAGTTTCGGTACCTTCAACTATGGTGCCGCAGTTAATGTCGATAATATCCGGCATCCGCTCAAAAATGCGCGTATTGGTAGATAGTTTAATAACCGGGGTTATAGGATTACCTGTAGGCGTACCTAACCCTGTAGTAAATAAAACAATGTTAGCGCCCGATCCTACTTCGGCTGTGGTACTTTCTACATCACTGCCTGGGGTGCATAATAAGTTAAGGCCGGGCTTGGTCACTTTCTCCGGGTAATCTAACACCGCTGCCACCGGCGAGTTACCCGCCTTTTTTGCCGCGCCTGCGGATTTAATAGCATCTGTAATTAAACCGTCTTTTATATTGCCGGGGGATGGGTTAGCATAAAAGCCTGAACCATCTGCCTCGGCACGCGCGTTATAGGTGCGCATTAAGTGCATAAACTTTTGAGCGGTATCAACATCAACACAACGGTCGCTCATTTCTTGTTCCACACCACATAGTTCCGGAAACTCGGCCAGGATAACACTACCTCCCAGGCTAACCAATACATCAGACACATAACCCAAAGCCGGATTAGCCGATATACCAGAGAAACCATCAGACCCGCCGCACTCCAAACCGATACATAGTTTTGATATAGGGGCCGGTTTCCTTTCCAGTTTATTAGCATCGATCAGGCCGGCAAAAGTTTGCTTTAACGCCTCTTGCATCAAAGTACTTTCCTTGCCTATCTTTTGCTGTTCCAGCATGATCAGCGGTTTGTTGAAGTTAGGGTCGCGTTTCTTAATTTCTGTTTCCAGGATGCTTGCCTGCGCGTGCTGGCAACCCAAGCTTAGTACGGTAGCCCCGGCAACGTTTGGATGGGTGATATAACCGGCCAACAATCCGCATAGCGCGTCAGTGTCAGATCGGGTGCCACCGCAACCCATATCGTGTGTTAAAAACTTAATGCCATCAATATTTTCGAACAGCTTCTTAGATCGTTTCTCTGCCGATTCCATTTGCAGGTCGGCATTTAGAATAGACTCTACCGAGTTGCCTGTTTGGTAAAGATTGATCAGGCTATCTACCTCATTCTCATAGTTCTTGGCTTTTCTAAAACCCAGCTTTTCAACCAAAGCGTCCTTTAAAACCATTATATTTCTATTCTCGCAAAACACCAACGGAATAACCAACCAATAATTAGCCGTACCTACCGATCCATCCTCACGGTGATAGCCGAGGAATGTTCTTTGCGCAAATTTATCAACCTGTGGTTTGTGCCAGTTTAGCTTGCGCTCGCCCAACTTAAAATCGCTGGCGGCATGGTGTATGTTATCAACAGTGATTGCGGTGCCTTTAGCTATAGGCTGATTGGTTTTGCCTACCAATACGCCGTACATATAAATTTCCTGGTCGAGAGCCAGCTCGGTTATGGTAAACTTATGCTTGGCGGCAACGTCTGTAAGCAACGTGATATTATCGCCATTAAACGGCACAACGGTTCCCTTGGCTATATCCTGTAAAGCAACCAGCACATTATCATGCGGGTGTATCTGTAAAAAAGTATGTATACTATCTGTCATTGTATTGGTGAGCAATTATATAAGCGTTATAACGCGTCGACTAAATTAGCTAATCTTTTGCGCCAAACAATAAATCTGTTGGGCTATAAATTACTATAAGTGCGCAATCGTTTTCGGTACTATTTTTTCCGGCGATCAGTTTTTGTGATTGGCCTGTTCTTCCTCATTTTTGGTTATCAGCCGTTCCTTTTTAATATCCACTTTTATGAGTGCAAAGAGGCTCATATATATATTGGCTACCCAAACAATGGCGAAACCGGCTAATAAGTACCCGCGCCAATCGTCCATTAATAACTTGTAGCCAGTTAGGACGAGGATGAACACGGTTACATAATGGCTAAAGCAATATTCGCAGGTAAACAGGTAGAAGAACTTGCGGCCCAACAGTGTTTTCCTATAGGTGCTTTGTTTGATGCAATATTCGCGCGGCTCTTTAAATACCTCCTCGTGCGTAACCGTCCAGGCTATGCAGGCAACAGGGATAGCTACTAAAAAAAGCCAGGCAACCTGGGTAGATAACGGCATCATAGATACAATTACAATCAGGATAGCATAAGGTTTTAATAGAGGCTAATGGTCACCAAAAAGACTTTGGAAAATGCAGGATGATAAAGAACGATATGGCGATTACTCACCCGGTCTTTGCTTCGCTCGACCACCCTCTCTTCGCCTTCGGCGGAAAGAGGGTTATTTTATTTTTCTATTATTCCCAACCCTCTTTCCCGCTTGCGGAAGAAAGGGTCGACAAGCGTAGCGATGTCGGGGTGAGTCAACGACGCGTGGTTCCCGCTTTAATTCAATGTCAACTCCACCACCGGAATCTCAAACAACGGCTTTTTGGCCGGAAGCTTCACTTCCAGGTCATCGCCGTTAGGCTTATATAAAACTTCCGAATGATCATTTAAGAACTGGGCATATTTAATTTTGCCATTGTAACCCGGCAAAGTCAGCTTTCCGTTTTCGGGATATTTGTACAGGAATACATATAACCTGTTTGTTGCTTTGTTATAGCTCAGCTTGGTATCCTCGGGTACTTTGTAGGTATCCGGGGCGTAGGTACAATTATAAATAGCGGTGTTGTTGGCGTGCATCCAGTGGCTTAAACTATCCAACGCGTTGGTAGCACGGTAATCAAACTCGCCACGTGCAGTTGGTCCAACATTCAGTATTAAATTACCGCCGTTGCTTACTGATGTAATTAACAGGTCAAGCAGTTGGCGGTGTGTTTTCCAGGTATTTTCATCGCGATAATATCCCCATGAGCCTGAAAAAGTTTGGCAGGTTTCCCAGGTACGGCCGCGGTATTTTGCCAGCTCTTTAGTGCTCACTTGTTCCGGTGTTTCAAAGTCGGCACCGTCTTTATATTCTTCCAGGTTAAGGCGATTATCTACAATAATGCCGGGCTGTAGTTTACGTATCAGCTTTAATAACTCAACCGATCCCCACTCATCCTTGCCTTTGCCATGACCATCTTTACGCGGGAACGAAAAGTCCAACCATATAATATCTATTTTACCGTAGTTGGTTAACAGCTCGGTAATTTGGTTACGCATATACTGGCGGTATTTAGCCATATCACGTTTCTTATTTAACTCGGCGTATGATGCATCGCTTTTATCTTTTGGCGATTGAGGGTGTATCTCGTCAATGGTATAATCAGGATGGTGCCAGTCTAACAACGAATAGTAAAAGCCAACCTTCAAACCCTGTCCGCGAAAAGCATTTACATATTCACGCACCAAGTCGCGTTTGGCTTTAGTGTTCGGCGCTTTATAATCGGTGTATTTTGAATCGAACAAGCAAAAACCCTCATGGTGCTTGGTGGTTAGCACGGCGTATTTCATACCGGCATCTTTAGCTTGTTTTGCCCATTTTTCGGGCTGAAAAAGATCAGGGTTAAACTGATCGAAATATTTTTGGTAACCGGCATTGTCAATCTTCTCATTATGCTTTACCCACTCATGCCTTGCAGCGCCCGAGTACAAGCCCCAGTGAATAAACATACCGAAACGGCTGTCTTTCCACCATTCCATACGTTTTTCTTTTTGGGCATCGGTTTCGGTGCCTATCATTTTTTGTGCAAAAACAGGCGACAGGCTTATCAGCGTAAGCAACAGCAGTAATTGTAGTTTTTTAATGATCATAATAAATGGGTTTATATGTTCAATGTTTCGGTATGAGCCACGTGGGCAATACCATTCATAAATAATTGGTTATACAAATAAAGTATTTTTTGGTGCTATAAAACTTTGCTTAATCAGCTATTTATTAAGCAATATTGTAAATATTCTATTTAAATAGAATAATCAATGCATATTAGGTTGAACTTTTTTACTTTAGCACAAAAATAAATCCAATGAAACTCCAGCTGTTAAAAGTATCAAAAGATCAGATAAGCTCTTTTAGCGCCCGGCAAGACACTACACCCAATACCAATAACCGGTGGCATTACCACCCGGAGATTGAACTGGTTTATTTTAAAAAAGGCCAGGGCACGCAATTTATTGGCGATAGCATAAGTCCGTTTTTGCCAGGTGATGTGGTGCTGGTAGGTGCCGATACACCACATTACTGGCAATTTGATTTGAGTGGCGAGAACGTACAGGATGGATTAAGCGCCGATGTAAGCGTTATACATTTTAATGAACTTTTTTGGGGTGAGACATTTCTGAAACTGCCCGAAAATAAAATAATAGGCAACATTTTTGAAAAATCAAAAAGGGGCATATCGCTGTCAAAATCATCCGGCAGGAAAATTGGGCCGCTGATTGAAAAAATTGTAACTGCCGAAGGTTGCCGAAAGATAATCCTGCTGCTGGAGGTGTTATTAGCTATCGGCGAGTGTAAAGAAAGCAAACTACTGGCATCCATAGGTTTCCGCAATAATTTCCAGGAGGAAGAGAAGGACCGTATAAACGCCATATACAACTACTCCATCAACAATTTTAAAAAGAATATCAGCCTAAAAGAGATATCAACCGTGGCTAATATCAGCCCCAACTCTTTTTGCAAATTTTTCAAATCACGGAGCCGTAAAACTTACTCGCAGTTTATTCGCGAGATAAGGATTGGCCATGCCTGTAAATTGCTAATAGACGATAAACTGGCTATCAAAGAGATCTGCTATGAAAGCGGCTTTAATAACTTCACCAGCTTCCACAAACATTTTAAAATGATAAAGGGCAAGACGCCGCTGGGGTATCAGAAAAGTTTTGTGAGGGATAGTTTATAGGGCGGCAAAACCAAAAGTGAGTCAACGGCGCACGGTTAAATATTTAATCGCCTCTCCCGCCACCACCTGCCCAGATATAATTGCAGGCGGCACGCCCGGCCCCGGCACCGTTAACTGCCCGGTATATAGCAAATTTTTAATATGCTTATTGCGCATGGCCGGTTTAAAAAAGGCGGTTTGACTAAGCGTATTTGCCAGGCCGTAAGCATTACCTTTAAACGAATGATAATCGGCCTTAAAATCATTTAGCGCATAGCTTCTTTTTACTATAATATTATGGCGGATGCTTTGGCCGGTAATAGTTTCAAAACGGGTTAGCATCAGTTCAGAATATTGTTCGCGTATGGCATCATTATCTTCTAATCCGGGTGCAACAGGCATCAAAAAAAATAAATTTTCGCAATCATTGGGCGCTACGCTGGTGTCTGTTAGTGATGGACAGCAAACATAAAACAACGGCTTATCCGGCCATTTTGGGCTGGTGTAAATATCTTTGGCGTGCTGCTCAAAATCCTCATCAAAAAACAGGTTATGGTGCTGTATATCCTCCATCTTTTTATTGATACCGATATAAAACAACAGACTTGACGGCGACATTACCCGGCTATCCCAATATTTTTTGGTGTAGTTGCGATGGGGCTCATCCAACAAGTGTTGATCCACGTACTGATAATCGGCACCGGCAATTACCAGGTCGGCTTGCAGGTTGCCTTTAGTGGTTTGCAGGTTGTTAACTAGTTTATTGGTTACATCAATTTTGATGACCTCGGTATCCAGCTTAATTTCTACGCCCAAACTTTCGGCAAGATTTACCATCGCCTTAACAATTTGGTTCATGCCGCCCATGGGGTACCAGGTGCCTAAAACCAGGTCGGCATAGTTCATCATGCTGTACATGGCGGGTGTATCTTGCGGCGTAGCGCCTAAAAACAGTACCGGGAACTCCAGTAATTGCCTCAATTTAGGGTTTTTAAAATAGCGGTGAACATGCTTGCGCATACTGCCCAGCAGCTGCATATTCAGGCTTTTTTTGATGAGATTAAAATCGATAAACTCTGTAATGTTATGCGATGGACGGAAAACATATTCGCCCATGCCTACTTTGTATTTATATTCGGCTTGTTTTAAAAACTCATCCAGTTTTTTACTACTGCCGGGTTCAATCAGATCAAAGACTTTGGAGAGTTCGAGTCTCTCTTCGGGCACATCTACCAAGTCATCTTTACCATAATAAATGCGATAACCGGGGTCAAGCCTTTTCAATTCATAAAAGTCGGACGGTTTTTTACCGAATAGCGCGAAAAAATTTTCAAAAACATCAGGCATCCAATACCAGCTTGGGCCCATATCAAACTTAAAGCCATCCTGCTGCCATACTGCTGCCCTGCCGCCCGGTTGTTTATTTTTTTCGAGGATGGTAACCTTAAACCCCGCTTTAGCCAACACACACGCCGCCGATAAACCGGCAAAGCCGCTGCCAATTACAACTACACTTTTTTTACTATTCATTATGAGCCAACTAAATTAAACAAATGTTTGGGGCGTTAAACAAATTATAGGTGCTAAACCAGGCATTATATGCCCTTGTGAGGTGTTATAAGGTGTAGTTAGGTTTCTAAACACCTACACTACCTTTCTTACCCATACATTAAAACTTAATTAAGTAAGAAGTATATTTGGTGGCGATGACCGATCTGCCCGTATATACCAAATCACAACTAGCCCTGCGCAACGGGCAGGATAAGCCCGAAGTATGGATAGCTTATAAAGGCCTGATCTATGATGTTACACGCAGCCGCCTTTGGAGCAACGGTAAACACTACGAACACTGGGCCGGTCAGGATCTCACCCATGAGCTTGGCGATGCCCCGCATGATGAATGGGTGTTCCAGAATTTTGATGCGATAGGGAGATTGGGGTAGTATTTTATAGTTCTAAACGGCTGTATGCTATCATTGAGCATCCACCCGCTCTTGGCCGCTGAGGCCATTACTTTTTCCTTGATGAAAAAGCAACAAAAAATCAAGTCAGACGATAGGCTTCTTTGCGCGCAAGCCTTTGCCCGGCAAATCAGTCAGAATCACGGGCTGCAATATTTTTGCCCTGCTTCGCTCGCACTATACCTGCGCTTCAGCAAGAAGTTGCTATGCCCTTCCCACCTCTTATGGCCGACTTATTCTTCCTGCTTTCATCCGAAGCTTTTCGTCTGACGATTGGAGATAAAACCAAGATCTCGGTATTTGTGGGCAATCAAAAAAGAAGCGGTGGCCTGTCAGCACGCGCGGCCGGGAGTCTGGCCCGTGCGGTGGCAGCGATCGGGCTGACTTGATTTTTTGGTTACTTTTGTATCAAGACAAAAGTAACAGCCTACCCGCGGCAATTGAGCGGGACGATACTAAATGATATCATACAAGGTGGTTAGAACTTAGTAATAACCAAATCTTACCCACCCACCCAACGTTTTTCATTTTTAATGCGATGACACAATAAAATAGATTGCTAAACACATTAAAAAATAAAAACATGAAAAACTTAACTTATGTATCATTCGCACTTTTCCTGATTGTGCTCGTTGCAGCGGGATGCGAAAAAACACAACTGAATACAATAACATCAGATTACAAACTTACTGCCTCAAAAACTACTTTAAGAATAGGTGATTTTGATACCTTAACTATAGCAGGCGCAGAAAACCAAACTGTAAAATGGACCGGGCACAATAACATTACCGATAGTATTATACAACAACAAGGCAATAAGTTAATTATTAAATGGTATACACGGGGGACATATCAAATAAGCGCCAGTATTAATGGCGGTGCCCCAATTACCATACCTATTACAGTAACGTTTTACTATCCTACTTACACTACACTGCCTATTACAAATGAAAACGTTATTGTAACCCCACATTATTACAAAAGCCCTACCAGCGATAGTACTTATTTTACACTGTCGGCCCAATTCACTAAAGTATTTCCATGTGGCAATAGTTTTATAGAAGCCAGTTCATCACAGACAAATAATAATTTTATTATAAACTTTACCGACATTAAACAACCAAACGGTATTGACTGCAGTATAGTTAATACTCCAATCATATATAAGTTATTTTATTTTTACAATAAGCCTGCAATGCCGTACCACTTCGGCACTACCTATCCCCTAACCATTATTACAGGCAGCAAAACTTACACAGGGGTTATTACCCTTAACCCAACTTATATGGATATAGTTTGGAATTATGATACCGGCGTAACCATGTCATCAAAACATATCACACTTTAGTTCAATAAAAATTAAATACGGGAGATCGGTTCTGTAAAACGTGGCCAATCTCCTGTATATTTAAAAATATTTTTATTTCGACCCAACGTTTCATCATCTGTTTGCGAAGAGTACTGTTGAAAAGCATTTCAGGATGAATTTTTTGAATGAATCTATCTAAAAACCAAACCGAGGAATTGGTAAAAGGCTGCATAAATAACTCGCGCACGGCACAAGAGGCCCTGTATAAGCTATTCTATGCCGATATGTTACGGGTTTGCCATAGCTATTTGCCTGATAAAGAACTGGCAAAAGAGGCTTTTAACAGTGGATTTTTAAAAGTATTTCAATCCATCAAAAACTTTGATATACAAAAGGGCGAACTGGGGGGCTGGATACGAAAGATCATGATATTTACCACCATTGATCTTTGCCGTAAGGAACTAAAATTTACCTCGCTAACAATACATGAGCAGAACCAGGATGATGTTTTCATATCGCCATCCATCTTAGAGAAATTATATTTTGAAGATATTTTATCCAATATCAGGCTGCTGCCTTATGCTACCCAAACCGTATTTAATCTGTATGAAATGGATGGTTTTAGCCATAAAGAGATAGCTGAGCAGCTGAACATAAGTGAGGGTACCTCGCGCTGGCATTTGGCCGAAGCTAAAAGAAAATTAAGGGAATTGCTTGAACCATCGCAATCAAGCAACCAAAGAACAGAAAGGAGTGTTAGGGCAAAATGAGTAATCAGGATCAATACCTCAAGCTTTGGCAGCAAAAACGCGATGATTTGCATATAGATATGGATATGCAAAGTGATTGGGCAGAAATGCACCAGTTATTAGAAGTACAAATGCCTGTTAATAGTCAGGCGGTTAGTACTCCGTCATTGTTTAATGCATCATTATTACATATTGCTAAGGTTAAATTACTTTACGCACTGGCTGCGTTATTAGCGGCAGGTATATTAACTTATTTTGTACTTCATCATCGCGCAGCAATAAAAAACAGTAAGCCTGATAGGTCTGAAATAAAAAAAGGAAGCATACCAAATCCTTCAGGTGGTTCTATTTTATATAATGGGGATGCAGGTAAAGCATCTTCGATCAATACGACAATCAATAAAGCAACTGCGGATATTAATAATGGTGTTGGTAGTGAAGCCGGGAAAGCCGTAAATAGCAAAGCGGACAAAACAAATAAATCAGCCACAAGCAATACGGCAACTATGTCGGGTAGTACTATAGGAATAACGTCTGGTGCTGCCAAATCATCAAAATCGGGTAATAATAGTAGTAGTGTTTTACCTGGAATAAATAGTACTACTAGCAAAGCTGCCAAATCCGGCTTAATTAATAAAATCGCTTTATCATCAATTATCAGGTCAAATCATAATTCGCGCTTGGCTGGTAATGGTTCTAATTTATCAAGATCATCACATCGCAATAATGGCCGGTATAGTAACAGTACTGCAAGTTTTAATAACTCCATTTCAAGAGTTAACAGAGATCATGTACTAGGGGGTACAAGTAAAACCAGGTTTAGCGGGTTAAGTACCGGCCAACCCGCCACTGGTTTACCTGATTATAGTAAACGACCGGCAAATACTCCTATGCTTCAAGCGTGGCCGCCTCAATTAATTCTTAATTGGGATGCTAACGTTTTAACCGGTAGTAATGCCAGATCAAATGTAACCAACAAAGCATTTGTTGATCCGGCCAATGCAAGGGCGCTTATAGCTGTAAAAACAAAAGACAGATCCGCATTGGCATTACCGTTAGATTGGGGGATCTTAGCAGGAATAAACTCGCCGGGCAGCTTTACGCCAGCGAATAAAAACAATACCAACGGCGTACCTTTTGATGCATATGCAGGCCTATTTGCAACCTATAACTTAAACAACAAGTGGGCCATTAATTTACAAACAAGGCTACCAACCCCGCACCCGGTAAGCGGCATTTACTCGCACACTGAAGAAGGCAAAGCAGATACGGGGAAAACGTTTCAAACAGTCAATTCAAAAATAACCGACTCAAGGAAAATGTATACGGCTGATATCGCTTTGCACCTGTTGTATAATGTAACCCCTACTATCGGCGTAAAAGCTGGCCCGGTATTGACCCTACCTTTAAAACAGGCAAACGGGGTAAGCAGTGTTTCAACATCCGGTAGCCCTAAAGACTCGGCCGCTTATTATACTAAACTAACCGAAGCCATAAACAGTACTAATATTGAGAAAAAGATCCGTTATGCTATATCCGGTGGGGTTAGCCTTAGCTATAAACGGTTATTATTGGATGCCACCTACTATCATAGCTTTCAAACGCAAAAAGTAAGTTCTTCTTTAGGCAACTATACATCAAACACCAATAGCCTGCAAATAACAATTGGGTTTAGGCTCAATAAAAAACCATAATACCTAAACCTATCAAAACTAAGGAAAGGCGGAATATTATTCCGCCTTTCCTGTTATAAAATGTTGTATTACTGACTATGCTATCTCGAACAATGATAATTGCACAAACTCTTGTATGCGTGCGGTTACCTCTGCTTCGGTAAGATTTTTAATTTTTTCTGTACCAAATTTCTCTACACAGAACGATGCTAATGCCGAACCGAAGATGATAGCATTTTTCATGTTATGGAAGTTTATGGTACCAACTTTGGCCATATAACCAATAAAGCCACCCGCAAAGGTATCGCCGGCACCGGTTGGGTCAAACACTTCGGCTAGTGGCAATGCAGGTGCCGAGAATATTTTATCCTCATGGAACAGCAACGCGCCATGTTCGCCTTTTTTAATGATCAGATATTTAGGGCCCATGGTTAATATCTTACGGGCTGCCTTCACTAAAGAGTATTCGCCTGATAATTGACGGGCCTCGGCATCATTAATAGTTAATACGTCTATCAGCTTGATGGTTTCCAGCAGATCGTCCATGGCAATGTCCATCCAAAAGTTCATGGTATCCATCACAATTAATTTAGGGCGATTTTTAAGGCGTTTAATAACCGTTTGCTGTACCTGTGGGGTTAAGTTACCTAGCATCAGATATTCGCAGTCCTGATAGCTTTCCGGGATGATGGGGTCAAAATCAGCCAATACATTTAACTCTGTTATTAATGTATCACGGCTGTTCATATCGTTATGGTACTTACCACTCCAAAAAAACGATTTCCCACCTTTTTTAATTTGTAAACCTTCGGTATCTATACCATGCCTGTTAAAGTCTTTTATCTCGCTTTCGGGGAAATCATCACCAACAACGGCAACAATTTTTATTTTATCATAAAAGTATGATGCAGCCAAACCTGCATAGGTTGCAGCACCGCCAACAATTTTATCTGTCTTACCAAAGGGTGTCTCAATTGCGTCAAACGCCACAGTACCAATAACTAATAAACTCATTTAAATATTTTTTTAATTTTTTTTGACAAATATTGTGAAATTAACGCAGAAATCATACTTTTGCACACTCCAAACCGGAAAATGATTCCTGAGTAGCTCAGCTGGTTAGAGCATCTGACTGTTAATCAGAGGGTCGCTGGTTCGAGCCCAGCCTCAGGAGCCTAAAAATCAATGATTTAACCCAACTCTGGCGAGTTGGGTTTTTTTGTTTGCACAAAAATCACGTTCAAAAGATCTATTCTGTGGATATTACGGCATGCTTGACCAGGCTATTCCGTGCGCTATAGCGCATCAAGTTGTGTTGATAAGAAGGGAAGTAGCAATTAATACTCAAGAAATTGATGTGGTCAAAGTGTTCTAGAAATGCCTGTCTGTAGTTTTCAGTCAGAATGAGGTGGTCAATGGCTCCGGAATGTCCACCAGTATAAAAGGATTAATCAATGTTAGCTGGCTTCTACTATAAATAACCTATTATAGATTATAGATGTAAAGATTGCTCCAAAATACTGTTAAAATCTTGCTGAAAATCTTTTCCATAAATTGCCTTGTATTCCCTGCAAAAATTTTCAAACGCTTCTTTAGCCAGGGAATGCTTGCCCAAGTAAGCCAGCGCTTTACACTTAATGATCATAGCTTCTTCGTTAACCGGATCAAAATAGAAAATATATCCTGCAATTCTAATCAAAAACTCCGGGTCCTCAGAAACAAGAGTCGATTTAGCAAAGTGAAGATAAGTATCGATCAATTCATTAGAAATTTCTGATTTAAATGTATCAAGCCATTCATAATCTAGTTTTTTCAGAAAGCTTCCTCTTTTAATGATCTCTGCAAGTTCTTTGATCTTTTGTTTGTCAAGCTTGCTCCTGTCCTGGATAATATTAAAATAATCATAGTAATCAATCCGTATCCTTTCATGATCAATGTTAACCCTCCAGTTACCTGTTTCTTTTGAAAGCTGACAATATTGCATCCTATCTAGTATAGTTTTTAGTTTAGCAATATTTACCGAACGGTTATTCCTGGCGCTTTCTGATGATTTGTCGAACCATAGTAACTCTGTTAATTCAACAGAGCTAATACCGCGCTTCCACCTAATGGTGTAAAGTAATATCGCCAGGAAAAGCTCTTTAATAAGAGGTGTAAAATATCTGGTAATATCCACATTATCTGAATCAAAAACTTCAAGGTCACCAAAAAGATAGATCATGCCGGTTATCTTACTCTTATCGGGTAAGGTTTCGTCAACTATTGTTTCTAACGGCAACGATGCATCTTCCAAATTTAATGACTTAGGCTGTTGAGCGGGTTTATTTATTTGTGTCAGATTGGATTCTGTTATTGGAAAAGCACGACTCGATTTAGCTTTCCTAGCCCTAATAATCCTGATAATAACGAATAAGATAATAACTGTAAAAGGAAGAATGGCCCATAGATGCCAGGTTCTCCACATGCTTGCCGCCTGGTTATATGCAGTAATTTCTACAGGTAACGGTGGCGAGTTAAGAGAATAAATGGCAACCTCTGATGATAGCTCATCACTTTTACTCGACAATGTTACTGCAACGAATTTTTTTGTACTAGTGCTGTAAAAAAGATCTGAAAAGGAATTGTTATCACGAAAAGTGAACGGAATTTTGTTGCCCAATTCTTTTATCTCTGGTTTTGTAAGAGATCCTCTTACAAGTTGCAAATGTGAATTGTATTTATGTTTCGGAAAAATTAATCCATAGAAAGAATTTGATGATTCGTCAATAATAAGTGAGTTTGAAAAAACAAAATCTTCCGAAGTGTCTCTAAGTTGATATATCTTCTTGAATGAGTTGTTTTTTATATTAAAATAAAAGAGGTCATAAAAATTCTTTGGATTAACAGTCTGTTCGCCAGACATGCTTCCGTACCCTCCAATAATGTAAGCGCCTCCTTTTGCGGGCCCAAGGCCTGAAAGATAACGTGGTGCAAAATAATCGCCGGTAGGCTTTAATAATTGCACTGTCCCAGTTGTCATATCAAACCGGCGAACGATGTTTTTATATTTAAAGTGCCCATATCCATTAAAGATATAAAAGGATTTTTCATCAGGCGCCCATAGTTTATTAAAATGCCAAAAGTTAACATCGCTTATAGCAGCGGGCTTAGGCTTTTTGTCCCACAAACGTTTTGTCCAATCATATGTGGAAATAATTTCCTGCTCAATGTGCAGATTATATAATTGATTGCTTTCTTTGGCATAATAAGATTGATTGCCTTTTAAAAGAACAGAAGGGCCTGATGCGTAGGCGTTAACGGTTAATAATTTGCTATTGATAGAAAAAGTATAAAGCGAATCTTTTGCAATTATATATATAAGATCGTGCTCGGGGTCAAATGCGGCGCTTACCCGGCCTTTTGCATCAAATTTACGAAGTCGCGACCATTCAGAATAGGCAAGTTTTATCCAGTTTGGGTTACTAACTGTAGCATTTTTCCCCTCTTCAATTTCCTGGGCCTTATTACCAATTTTATCATTAAGTGGCCAATAATACCTCAATTTTTCATTCTCAGTTATTCGGATATCACGAATTTTCATCGAAGGAACATCCGTAGTTTTAAAGTCTTTATAGCTATTTACACCGAATGATATTCTTAGGGATGTTGGAGAAAGATTAGCCTTTTGTTGAAAGTGTTTATTGCCAATAGTAACTGCCAGGATTTTTGATTCCTCATTATAACTTAAAATAACCTTGGTCCATTGTTTAAATGGCATCGATTTTTGGATGGAATCAGGAAAATCAAATGGCCGTCCATCAGCAACAATCATCATTTGTATCAAATTGGTATCATAAATAATATCTATGTTGTTGTTTTTATTATCAATCAACCTTAATATATAGCCAAAATATTCTTTTTGACCCGGAAGAAACGCAAACTCGAATGATAAAGTGAAATTCTTTGCCAAGCAAAGTGGTGATCCTGCTCCCAGATCAAGGCCGGTACGAGAATCTTGGACAACTTCATTCCCCGCAAATTGCAGTCCATAAGATTGTGCGTGACAATACGTGCTAACAAACAAAAATACAATCAAAAAAAGTTTACTTATTTTATTCATTTTTCACGATTGTCCGATCGTTATAGGTTTACAATTGGCAGACCTATCAAAAATAAACTAAAATAAGATAATTACCTATTGTGATAGTCAAAAATTATGATGGAATTCTATAAAACCAGGCCATAAGGATATGTTTTAAGGAATATAATTGCTGTGTGATTACAGATTGGGATTTAAAAAACAACCATTTCAAAACTTATAATCTTTAGGTATTAAAACTATTAAAAACAGTTGCTTGACCAATGCTTTTTTTTAAAAAAATATTTTTAAAAAAAAGCCAATATAAATCTGCTATTAATTTGACATTAAGGAATAAAAAATAAAATTTATCAATCTTTTTATAAAAAACCACTAAATAACCCATGTATTAAGTAATTATTAAGCGGTTTGTTAATTCTTATTAAGCGTTTATTATCAGCTCTATTAATATCTATAAAATACATTTGTTTACAAAGCAGATGGGAAAACGCTTTTTAATAACACCAATTATTATACAACCTAAAACAACCAAACATGAAGAAATTTTTATAAAACCAATTTTACTTAATAACCCCAATTTAATCCTGAATTAAGAACATCCTTCGATTGATCTTAAAGATTGTTTGTACAATCAAAAATAGAAATCAACAATTGATTGATGTTAATGGGCTTATTAACAGTATTATTTAATAGTTATTTATCGGCTTATATACCTGCAAAGGGTCTGTATAAGCGTGTACTTATCTATGCACTATAAACTGAACCAGATAAACCATTTATTTTATAATATGAGAATATCATTACTACTATTATTGCTGTTCACTATATTCGTTGGTAGTGGCTGTAAAAAAAACTACTCGCAAATATATAATGCGCCACAAGGACAGGCTGCAACAATTTACCCACAACTATTACTGGATTCAACATTATCCGTATTTGTTGCGGCTGTTAACAGGGTTCCCGGTCTTAAAGATGAGCTAAGTTCATCAGGGCTTTTCACCGTTATGGCCCCCAACAACGCAGCTTTTGCAAAATATTTTGCAAGCAGCACGCAGTACAAAAAACTAGACGATATCCCGATACCGGTACTTACACAAATGATCAAGTATCATATTTTGAAATGGATGCTGTTCCAGGGAAATTTTATTTCGCCGAGTGCCGACCCGACCTTGAACTTGGATATATACAAATATGAAACACGGGCTGTTGCTTCATATTTTGATCCTACGCTAAAAAAAGGAGTGTTCTATCCAAGCAAAATGATCCAGGTATATACCCCACGTTTTTTTTCTTATTACAATGTCACTTCGCAGGATTATACAGATGTATTTGGACCGACATCAGTAGTTAACACGCAAACACAGATGAATGTAATGGGTGCTACAGTGATAAAAAAAGATATTGCATCCGGAAATGGTGCTTTACATATTATTGACCGTGTTTTAGAGCCCGTATATAATATTGCACAAGAGTTGGAAAACAATACTGAATATGTTGATTATAACAGACTATTAAAAAGGCGTTTTTTAACCTATTCTTATAATGCCGCAGGAACTAAGGCACAGGGAAACAACGGTGATGTTAATGGTGATGGTGTAGTTGATTCATTATTTACAAGAAGTTACCTTACAGAACCAAATTTGGATAATGAAAATCCAATTTTGGCAACAAAATCTCAATCATTTACCATATTCGTACCATCTTCAACATCTTTTAAAGATTACTTAAACACAAAGCTGCTTGCAAATTTCTACAATATTGAAGATTCTATTCCAACCCATACCCTACTTTTACTTTATAAGAGCCACCTGGTGTCTACTATGGACTGGCCTTCAAAAGTTACCAGTGGATTAACATCCAATTATACAGGCGATAAGGTATCACTATCAAGAAGCGATATCAAATCGATAAAAATGACCAGTAATGGCCTTATGTATACCACTAATAAGGTAATTGAGCCTTTATCATTCGCAGCAATACCCGGGCCGGCCTTCTTTAGTCCAACATACTGGTATTTTGCTGAAGCATTGATAAGAACCAATTTACTTAGTTTATTAAGTTCTAAAGACGGTCAATTTACCGCATTCGTCCCCACAAATGCTGCATTTCTGGCAAGGGGAATATATTGGACAGATCACCCGGTGTCAGGCCCGGCAGGCTTTTACAGAAAAGTTAATACAGTTGAAACAGCAGTATCAATAGCCGAACTAACTAACCTTGTTGGTAATCATATTATAATGAATAATCAGATAAGTACTTCTTCAATGCAGGGTACAACTGATAAATTCTATCCAACTCAAAACGGCACTTTCGTATCAACAGCTAACAGTAGAGTTACTGGCCCGGAAAGAGATACTGTAATAACAGTAACCAATCCGGATATCCTAAAATCTAATGGTTATTTCCAGGGGATAAATAAGCTGATATGGTACCCGGATAATCTTTATAATATAGTGAATGCGGCAAGTACAAGTTTAACGGCTATCCCACAGATAAACCCACAGTATGCAAAGTTTAAAGAGTTAATGTCATTTGCCGGTATAAACACCGCCGATTTTATAAACTCAACTATAGTTATTAGTGGTGTTACCGGCACATCAGCAATAACCTCGGCAATAACAAACCGAAAGTTTACGCTATTTGTTCCTTCTAATGAAGCCATTATAGCGGCACAAGTGGCAGGTAAACTTCCCAAAACCGGGACGGTAACGCCAAATACAGTGGCTACTGATGCATTACGGATGCAGGTGATCTCTTATCTAAGCTATTTCTTTGTTCCGGATAAACAGGCATTTACCGATGGCGCAATAACCGGTACATTCCCAACAAGGAAAATACAGACCGCGAGCCCTCTTGTATATGCACCGCTTACTATTTCTTATGTAAATGGTACACTGCGCCTTACAAGTAAGGCTGGAGAAATTGCTACAGTTGACAAAGCTCAGCCGGCAAAATACCCTCAGAATAAATTCGCAAAAGATGGAGTTATCCAGGTGATCGATAATGCCTTTACCTCACAATATTAAACCTAGGCTCGAGATGTTAAAATATATATATATTATACTAGTTCTACTGGTTGGAATGATGGGGTTATCCTTTAAGTCCAGCGCACAAGCCCCTATCGTAGTCAGAGGGAAAGTAACTGATAAAGGCGGTCAGCCTTTACCGGGAGTTACAATAACTGAAAAAAACAATGAAGGCCGTATTGTAAACGGCGTATTAACCAATGAATCAGGAGATTACCAGATAAAAATACAAAATCAGGCAGACTCATTAAGGTTTAGTATGATTGGTATGCGTGCGATAACCAGATCTTTAAAAGGCGTACAGATTATCAATATTAAACTGTTAGATGATGGCTCTGAACTGGCCAGTGTGGAGGTTAAGGCGCAGCCGAAAAAAAACTCGGGCGGTTTCTTAAATATCGATGCCAGGAATCAGACCGCCGCTATTAAAACTATCAACATGAAAGAGTACGAAGATGTACCGGTTACTTCTGTTGATCAACTTTTGGAGGGTAAAGCTGCCGGATTACTGGTCAGCATGAACTCTGCCGACCCCGGTGCAGGATCATCTATACAGATAAGGGGTGCTGTATCATTAGGATTGGGTAGCCAGCCACTGATAGTTGTTGACGATATTCCCTTTAAAACACCACTTGGTGCAGATTTGAATAGTACAGAAGGAATAAGCGCACTTGTAAATATTGCTCCTGCCGATATTGCTTCAATCGACATTTTGAAAGATGCCGCAGCTACTGCGTTATATGGTTCAGACGGAGCTAATGGTGTAATCAACATCCGTACTAAACGTGGCTCGAATGCACATCCTACGGTTTCAATATCAACAAATACAACGGTTAAAATACCACAAACAGCCTTGCCGTTGCTTAATGGTGACCAATATAAAACAATGATGCTCGAAGCTTATCAAAACAGGTTTGGAACGAGTGTAGATATAACGACATCAGACATAAGATTCTTATATCTTGAAAAAGGAAGCCTGGATTATGAAAATTATAATAAAAATACCAATTGGCAAAATGCTGTTAATGAGCGTGGGTTAACTCAAAATTATAATGCGCAAATTATTGGTGGTGGCGAATCTGCCAGGTATAATATTAGTTTGGGTTATACAAATGACCAGGGCCCAATCATCAATACCGGCTTAAACAGGTTGAATGCAAGATTCAATTTTGATTATAAAATAGCAAATAACCTTCAGTTTCAGAGTGATTTCGCATATTCTGATCAGCTTAAAACACAGGCATACCTGGCAGTAAATACTGACCAGAATAATACAGTTGGTTATCTTGCACTTCGTAAGGCACCGGTATTGCCAATATATACCCAGGATCAGTTTGGCAATGACCTGGCCACTTTTTATAACCCCATTACAGGTGCTTACCAGGCCGGCCTTATGAATCCGTTGGCATTAGCTGATAATAGTCTTAATAAGATCAGGGAAAACAGACTTGAGTCTTCAGTAGTTATACGTTATGCACCTATTAAGGAAATGCAAATTAATACCACTGTTGCTAACTCTTACTTAGGTTCGCAGCAAGACAAGTTTTTACCGCTTAGTGCCTCGGGTGTTGATTTTTACAGGCTAAATAACTTTAACCTCGTTGCTGGAAGTACTGATAATACTGGCCAGTATGTCCCTCTAAATTATTCAAAGATATTTATCAAAACTGATTTTGTTTATGATTTTACCAGGGGACTGGGATTAAATGACAAACATCAACTTCAAATGGGTGTTTATCCGCGATATACAGGCGAAAGCCAAAAAACACTGACATTTGACGGTACCGAAACACCGTCAGACTTACTTACCTCACCCTTCCCTACAGCCGTGAATAATAAAATTAAAACGGTAGATTATGTTAAAAGAGATGTATCTATAACCGCACAGACGTATTATTTATATGACGATCGTTATTCACTAAGCGCATCTTTATCACGTCAGGGCAGTTCATATTTCGGATCAAATAACCGTTGGGGAAACTTTCCTGCATTTTCCGGATTCTGGCGCCCAACATCCGAACATTTTTTCCGCGCTCACGAAGATCGTTTTCAATGGCTTGAATCACTTAAATTCAGGGGAAGCTGGGGTATTACAGGACGTAGCCCAAATGAAACTACATCAAGGCTAACATCGTTAACGTTTCAGGCCAGTTCTCCTTTTGCAGATATACAAGGTGTTACACCTCAAAACCTTGAACTTACCAATTTGCGTTGGGAAAAAACAACCTCAGTTAACCTGGGCATTGATCTGAATATGTTTAAAGGCAGGTTAAGCTTTACTACTGACTTTAGTAAAAATAAAACTGTAGATCTAATTCAGACACTTCAGGTTCCAACGTCTTCTGGCTATAACACTATTGTGGCAAACTCTGGAAGTTTATCGTCTAAGGTATGGGAGTTTGAAGTAACAGGTGTTCCTTTTAAAACAAAAGACTGGACTATTACAGCTTCGTTTAATGTTACTACCTCTCAAACCAAAGTATTAGACCTTCCTGGTCACCAGCCCCTGATCCAGAACAATGTTCTTGATAATGGCCAATTTATAAGTATTGTAAATGAAGGTGACCCAATTGGAACATTCTATGGTTTGAAATACCAGGGTGTTTACAGCCGTAATGAGGATGCATTTGTTAAGGGTCCAAACGGCAATTTCGTTACAGATTATAATGGCAATAAAACACCCGTTCGCTGGCTAACTCCAACCGGCGATCCATTTGTTGGTGGCGATGCGCGTTATGCTGATTTAAATAATGATGGCGTAATTAACCAACAAGATGTTACCGCAATTGGAAACGCAAATCCAAAATATTACGGAGGTGCCCAATTAAGAGTTAAATACAAATCGTGGGAGCTCTTTACCATATTTACTTTTAAACAGGGCTTCGATATTGAGAATTACTCAAAAATGATCACTACCAGTATGTACGATACCTATAATCAAAGCACAATTGTATTGAACAGGTGGAGAAAGCAAGGCGATATAACTGATGTGCCCAGAGCTGATTACGGCGCCGGTCATAATTTTGTAGGAAGTGACCGCTTTATTGAAGATGGCTCATATTTTAAGTGCAGCCAGCTAATCCTGTCGTATGATACGCCTCCTTCTCTTTGTAAGAGACTGGGTATTAAACGTTTAAAAGTATCGGGTACTATAAGCAATCCTTTTATTATAACTAAATATACCGGTATTGATCCAAGTGTTGGGCTTAATAGTAACAGTGTGTACTCATTTAATATAGATAAGGCGCTTACACCAAATCCTATTACCTATAACCTTGGTGCAATAGTAAGTTTTTAAGGATGTTTTTAAAAATTATTAAAGAAATTATGAGAACTATAAAAAAAGGAATCTTTTACTTGCTGCTAACCACATTAACACTCGGCGGTGCATCTTGTAATAAACTTCTTGATGTTACTCCCAAAGGGATAATTTCATCAGACACGTTTTGGAAAAATGAGGGCCAGGCTGTAGCGGCAGTTGCGGGTATGTATGCAAATCTTAGCGTATCAAACCCCAATTTTGCTGTCGGTCAAACAAATTTTACTAACCTTTCTGCAACTTATCTTACACCGCAGGAAGCTTATATTTATTGGGGCGAGATGCGGGGTGAGATTCTGGCTAATAATCCTACTAAAATGCCGGCAAATCAACTCAGTAAAGAAAACGTTGATGCTTATCTAACTGCTCCCGGCGACCCAACTACACGTTATGCCGCGTTTTATAAGATAATTAATCAGGCAAACCTGGCAATTGCAAAAATACCGGATGTTACCAAACTGGACCCAAATTTCACCCCGCTGGAAGCACAACAATTAGTTGGCGAGGCTTATTTTATTCGCGCATTTTGTTATTTCTTACTGGCTCGAACATTTAAGGAAGTGCCGCTTATTTTAGATGCTTATACAAGAGATGATCAACCGTTTAATATCGCTAAATCAACTTCTGGTCAAATCTTTAGCCAGATTATAACAGACCTGAACCTTGCCCAAAAGCAGCTGCCTGAATGGTACACAAGTTCGCTTTACCCAAGAATACGAGCCACCAAATACACCGCTCAAACAGTCCTTGCAGACGTATATCTATGGCAGGCGGCTGTGGCAAATAATCCGGCAGCGGCAAATACCATGTATGATAATGCAATTGCAAACTGCGAGTCGGTTATCAACTCAGGGCATTATTTTCTTTTACCCGGTGCTCAGTTTACTTCTATTTTTAATACCGGCAATACATCAGAGTCTATTTTTGAACAGTTCGCTAATAGTACACTTAATAACCAATCTAGCAGTATGAATCAGTGGTTTCAGAGTAACCAACTCTGGATAGTAACCTTGAGTACTGATGCCTTATTTCAAAATGTGCCTGTTGCAGATTACCGGTCATACAGTACAACAACCAACGTAGGTTACAATACCACAACAAGGCTGGTTCAAAAATATCAGAATAATAACGCGCACTGGATTTTCTATCGGCTGGCCGAAGTATATCTTATGGAAGCCGAAGCGATTGCTCATAGATACCCCGACGATCTTACCAAATTACAACAAGCTTGTGACCTGGTTAATAATGTTAGGGAACGTGCATACTATCCTATCCCTGCCCCCTGGCCGGTTGCTACCGCTTCATCAACTGCTGATATGGACAAGATACTTCTGGATGAACGGGCAAAGGAATTTATTGGCGAAGGGAAACGCTGGTTTGAACTAATGCGATTTGCATCACGCGACAATTTTGCCCATAAAGAGTACCTGACCGACAGAATTTTAAACTCAATAGGCGGTACTGATCAGTTAAAAATATCACCACGAATAAGTAATCCGGACAGCTGGTATCTGCCATTAAATACAGACGAGATATCCAGTAATCGCGCGCTTGTTCAAAATCCATATTATAAATAATTAAGCCAGAAATGATGAAGATGAAATATTTACATAAACTTTTGTGCTTATTACTAGGTACAATAGCGCTGTTCTCACTTTCGTGTAAACAGGAAACTGCCAGCCCTGCTCAGGTACTGGGGACAAATAATGGCGCCACGCTTATCAACATACTCAAAAATGATAAGCAATATTCAATATTATATACCGCGCTGTTATCAACCAATCTGGCCGACCCGCTGGGTATATACGGTAACATGACCTTGTTTGCTCCAACAAATGATGCTTTTAAATTATATTTTAAACGCAAGGGTATAGCAGATATTACCAAGGTAAACACTGATACACTTAAAAATTTGCTTAAATATCATATTTACAATGAGCAATACGGTTCTGCCTATTTTGTGATGGGAACTTTGCCTACGCCAACTATTAATGGTAATTACATTCGTTTTGATATTTCGGCCGGTTTAAGTAAAACCAAACTAAATGGTGCGGTAACAGTTAATCAGCTTGATGTTATTGGTAGCAACGGTGTTCTCCATTCAATAAATGATGTACTTGAACCACCTTCGCAGAACCTTTATGACTGGTTAAAAGCAAGGCCGGAATATTCTGTTATGCTTGAAGCTTTCGATAAAACCGGTAACTCAGACGAAATTCTGAAAAAAGTAGAAACCGACCCAACTATCATAAGGTACGGCCAGCCGCAAATGAAATGGCGCACGCTTTTCCTGGAAACAAATACGGTCCTTAAAAATGCCGGTATTAACTCGTTCGATGATTTAGCGAAAAAGTATTCTAACACCTATACAACCACTAAGAGCTATACCAATACGGCCGATTCGCTCAATATGTTCGTTCGCTTTCATGCATTGAATCAAAAGTATTTTATTTCTGACTTTGGCGATGTGTTTAAAGAAAGCTACGCAACTGGCAACTTCCTGATCTTTAACAGCACAGGTGGGTTATCTATTAACAAACATATTGATGATGCAAGCAAATTACAGGTAAAAGTTGGCCTGGATGTTCCTAACAGTAATAACCTGGCAATAAATGGCGTTGTGAATTCTGTTTCATCAGTATTAAGTCTATATAAAGTTAAACCCATCACAGTTATTCAAAAATTTGCCGGCGAGCCGGCGGATAGAGTGATTATTTTGCCAAATGGAACAATCAGCGACTTTACTACACAGTTTCCTAAATACCCTAATGACCCAACGGATCAGGCATTGTTTAAATGGATAAAGTGGGGGTACCCGGTTGGCACAACCTCACCACCGACGGGCAGGGGAGAATGGTCAGGCGATCTTGCGGTAAGTTTAACAGCGGTATTGCAGGGATTTTGGATTGAATTGACTACACCCTTGGTTTTCCCAGGCAGTTACAATGTTTATCTTAATTATAGCGGGTTACGAAGAAGTACGGCGGCTAACGTTAATTATGCTTCTTTCAATTTCGATGGCAAGCAATTAGGAGATCTGGTTTCACTCAATTTGAATGACAATTTAGATGCGTTGGGCGGAAGTACGGTTGGCCCAACGCCTACGGGGGTAACCACTTATTTTAATGATTATCAATATAGAAGGTTTATAGGTAAAGTGACCTTATCTACAACTAATACACATGTATTTAGGATGGATATGCTGCCTGCTTCTAATGTAACCGGTATGTGGTGGTATAATATTGAATTAGTACCGGTACCATAAATAACAATTCTATAAATTAATATATGAAAAGAATAGCGAAAATAGTTTTTTTACTAGCCCTGACCATAAGCTTCTTTGGGTGTAAAAAACAATTGAATCAGGATATAAACCCCCAATATCTGCAAAACGGAAGTTTATATGATTTTCTTAAAAAAGATCCTGAATTAACACAGTTTATAAGTCTTGCAAAAAAGACTGGTTACGACTCTGTACTAAGACAGACCCGGCTTTATACTGTACTTGCTGTAAAGAATGGCGGGTTCAGTAATATAGATACAAATAACCTGATTTTGGTAAAGAGGGTTATAGGTATACATATCATTCCGACAGCAATATATAAGGAAAAAATGGATGCGCTGCGCTTACCCTCTATTTCGGGCAAGTATGTTAAATTTATTACTGCATCAGGAACAATTACTGCAAATTCTGTTGCTGTAAATGGTAGCGGCGACCGCCTCGTTAATGGCGTTGCATATAAAGTGCAAACAGCAATTATACCGCTACCGAGTATCTACGAAATAATTTCTACCGATCCCAATTATTCGCTTTACTATCAATACGTTCAAAATAGTTTTGCACAAGCGTTTGACCCGGTTAACAACATAATTACTAAATATGATTCGGTTGGAAAACCTGTTTATAAGCAACCTTATAAATACATTTTTACATCGCAATTTATTGGGTACAGTAAAATTGATAGCGAAAAGGTTGAACAAACGGTATTTATTCCGACAAACACTGTTGTAACCAACGTATTAGGCCTTATGCTTTCAGCACGAGGTGGCAACCAATCGTTGGTTATCCCTGCGTTAAGTAGCACTCATGCTGAAATAAATATTGGTGGCTACTTTTTTGGTGTAAACATTCCATATGCCGGCGACTCAACGATCGTTAAAAATTATTTGTTTAGAAACACCATAGTTAATGGTATTATTTCAAGTCTTGCAGCCGGAACAAACACTTTTACCAGTAAAGATGGAAATACGTTCACGGTATCATCTGCCCAGGTCTCTGGCGAAGGGCTTGCCAGTAACGGCAAGTATTATATATTGAATGATATTACCTTACCAGGCTCGGCTTATCGTAAAACTTTTATGTTTGAACCCAAAACAGACCTGCCCCCAAGTAACCCCGCAAATCCATTTGTTGCTTCGGGAGGTGCAAAATCAGCAGTTGTTTCAACAACCGCTAGTTCGGGTAGTATCGTAGACCGTTTTACTACATTTAATTTAAACAACGTAGGTGGGAGAATAGATTTCACATTCCCTTTTGTAACCAAAGGCGATTATCAGGTAGTATTAAGATATGTAACAGGTAATAGTGCCATTATAAACACCTTTTTTAATGGAGGCGTACCAACAACTTTACTGCAGGGCTTTGACACCTCAAACAGATATACACAAGCAGCAAATCTAAGTATAGACCAACCATTGGGGCGTGTAACCGTAACCACCAATGGATCGGCTAAATTTTCTATTCAATGCGCTAATAGCAGTCCACTTTCTACTAACGTATATAATGTACAGATAAACTCTGTTAAATTAATCCCAGTTGACTAACCAATATGTCTATCCTAAATTAAGCAACATGCTAAGATATTTTTACCTTCTCATAATAATTATCGTTTACACAGGCACCGCCGTAGCCCAGCAAGCGAAACCACAGGACCAGATCAAAGTACAGGGTATCGTTATAGATTACCTTACTTCTCAGCCTGTTAAAGGTGCATTAATCAACGTAAAAAACTCGCTTAAGAGTATAAATACCGGCAATGACGGTAAATTCGTTGTAAATGTTCCGTCTCAATATTCGGTGGTGGTAGTTTCCTTTCCAGGATACCAGCAAACAGAGTTTGCATTGCACGGAAAGGACCAGGTAACTATCGTACTTACTCCTGAGGGAATTAACAATGGCGAGTCAACCGTTAGGCTGCCTTATTACACAGCCAACTCTAAAAATCTAAATGGTGCTTATACTATTATCCAGAATACGGATGACAGGTACCGGGATATTTATCAAATGCTGCAAGGTACGGTGCCGGGGTTAGAAACCAATTCTTATTCGGGCGTACCCGGAGAAGGCATGAAGCTTAATATGCGCGGTGTACGCTCGTTGTACACTACTAATGACCCGCTTATAGTGCTTGACGGAGTACCAATAGTTAATCTTACTTCTACAAATTCATTAACGCGTGGCAATGTTTTCAATTATCTGTCAACTATAAACGTAAAAGATATTGAGACAATTACTGTACTTCGGGATGTTTCGGCAGCAGGTATTTACGGATCAAGGGCCGCCAACGGAGCCATTGTAATTACTACAAAAGGTGGTACCAACGGTAAAACATTTTTGGATGTGTCTGCCCAGGAAAGTTATTCTCCGCGATTTAAAGAACTGCCTGTAATGAATGCAACTCAATACAAAGCATACCTGGCAAATAAGATTAATGCTTTTGGCCTTGACCAGCAAACCATTAACACTACATTCCCATTCTTTAACATGAACCCTGCCAGTGCGGCTTATCTTCCTTACAGTAATAATACAGATTGGCAAAAGGTGGTATCGCGCAACGCAGTTAGTACTGATTTCTATTTGAACCTGCGTGGTGGAGATGCGACATCAAAGTATGCCTTTAATGTAGGCTATAATGATGCAAATGGCAATATCCGCGGAACATCAATAGGAAATTTAACAGCAAGGTTTAATCTGGATTTTAAGATACTTAAAGACTTTTATGCCGGTGCAAAAATTTCTTACATTAATACTAACAAAACATTGATGGACCAGGGATATGAAGAAAGACTTAACCCCCTATATCTTGGCTTGACTAAGCCTCCTATCTTTTCCCCCTATGTACAAAGCAGCCCGGGAGTGAATAGTCCATTTTATACCCAGCCATCATATGATAATTTAAGTAACCCAATGGCTGTTGTAACAAATGTTGATAATGAAGTGAAAAATTACTGGATACTGGCAAGTGTTTATGGCCAATATAATTTTACAAATCACTTTAATACAAAACTTACCGTTACCCTTGACAGAAGGGGCCTTCAGGAAGACAGGTTTACACCCTCATTAGCAATTGTTCCGCAATACAACGATATCCGTTATGACCGTACTTCTGAAGAGCAAATGCAAAACAAGCAGGCGCTAACCATAGAGCATACATTAACATACGAAAAAGATGTAAGCTCATCTAGTCATATCCTGGTTTTTGGTGGTTATAACCTTGAACTTGGAAAATATACAAGCGGATATGGTATTGCAAGGCACTCAACCGATGATCAGTTTCAAGGTTTGGGTGATGGCACACGCGTAAACTCAGACGGAGTGCGAGAGAATTATAATAACGTTTCGGTTTTTGTAAACGGCGAATATAATTTCCGCGAAAAACTTTTCCTTAAAACTGGCGCACGTCTGGATGGCTCCTCAAAATTTGGTAAAGATGCCGATGGTTTGCGTATAGGATCAATTCCTTTTGCATTTCTTCCGTATACTGGCTTAACCTGGCGTGTTAAATCAGAGCCGTGGATGCATGACCTTAACCTGTTAGACGCGTTTAACATAAGAGGTTCATGGGGAATAACCGCTAACCAGGATATCCCGGTAAATGCACAATATTCTTTGTATGGATCATCATTTAATGGGCCTTATCCCGGCTTAGTGCCAATTTCTATCGGAAATAGCTCTTTGAAATGGGAAACCACTAACTCATGGAATTTAGGGACAGATTTAGCTATCCACAATACGCCTTTAACAATTCAGGTAGACTATTTTAATAGTCGTACCAAAGACTTATTGGTTCCCATGCCGATATCAGGCCAGAATGGCCAGTCATTTTATTGGGCTAATGGCGGAACTATAAACAACCGCGGCCTTGAAGTAGGTATTACGGCGCGGGGCCATGCGGGCAATTTCATTTGGAATGCCGGGGTAAACATAGCCAGATACCAAACTAAAATATTAAGCCTTACCGGACCGGATTCATACATTGATGGAGCAAACGGATATTCATCCATTGCTGGTATTGGAAACCCGGCCGGCCTTATTTACGGAAACAAATATCTTGGTGTATTTTCAACATCGGCCGAAGCATCAGCAGCTGGATTAACCACAGAATTAGGTACACCATACAAGGCAGGTGACATTCATTATCAGGACGTTAATGGCGACAAAATCATTAACAACAAAGACATGCAGGTAATTGGTAATTCTAATCCTAAATTTTTTGGAGGCTTAAACGGGTCTGTATCTTATAAAGGGTTTGATTTACAAGCAACTTTCTCTTACGTTTATGGAAACGATGTATTGAATGTTCTGCGCTCTAAATTGGAAGATGGGGTAGGTTATGAAAACCAGTCCGTACAAGCGCTAACCGCCTGGACAAGAGAAGGCGATGTTACAAATATCCCGCAAACGTTACAGGGTGATCCCGCCAGGAACAGAAGACCTTCTTCACAATTTATCGAAGACGGCTCTTATTTAAAAATGCGGTCGCTTACAATAGGCTACACCTTTAAACAGAATAAAATTTACTTTATGCGCAGCGCACAAGTTTATCTAACTGGCTATAACTTGTTCACTGCCACAAAATATTCTGGGTATGATCCGGAGGTTGCGGTAAATACAAACTCGTTTACCAGAGGATATGATTTCGGAAACGTGCCTCTTACACGAACAGTTATGCTTGGTTTAAAAATTGGATTATAAAATCTGTCAGACATTTAAAACTAATAAAATGAAAAAAACACTTTGGATATTAGTGCTGGCAGCGGGAATGCTGCTACCTGCCTCCTGCAAAAAATACCTTACCATACAGCCGCAAGGAACTCTTAGTGAAGAGCAGAGCTTTAAAGCCGCGCCCGACGCAATTACAGCTATTAATGGATTATATAGCTTGATGCTTCCGCTTGCCGATCAAATATTTATCACGGGCGAGCTTCGGGGAGAACTGGTAAGCGATGCCCGTGGTGCAGATGTATGGATAAAAGAATTTACCGATAACAGGGTAACTTCAAGCAACCCTTATTGCGATTATACCAAATTTTACCGGCTTATTATTGCCTGTAACCGCACACTTGAGGGACTTGACCAAATAATAAAGAACGACCCGGTAAACTATAACCGTAATATTTATCTGATCAATAAAGCAGAGGCATATTACATCCGCGCCTGGACTTATCTGCAAATTACTAAAATATGGGGTGATGTACCTTACATTACTACTAGTGTTACCAAGGCAGAGGATGTAAGCAACTTGCCTGTTACAAAAAGCGAGACGATCATCAAGAATATTCTCAAAGATGCCGAAAACAATTTTGTGTATTTGCAAACACTTAGCGCCACTTCATTAGGCGCCAGTAATGATTTTTTACTAACATCAGGCCAGTGGCGTGATAGTAATTCGCGGGTCTTTTTAGCAGAGCTTTATTTATATGATCAAAACTATCAAAAAGCGCTCGAAACTATGCGTAATATATTTCCATTGGGTGCGCAAAACAATACAACAGCCGATGGATCTAACGCACAGGCAGAACTGGGCATGGTGACCGGGCAGTTTACACAATGGACCATTGGTTTTGACCGGAGCAGTGGTAACTATAATAAGCAGGTAGTTATGGCACTTAATTATGATGCAACCAAAGGGCAAACCAATAACCTGATGAAATGGACCAATAATAAATATGGTGCTGCTTACGCTGTTAGGCCAAGTTCGTTTATTATAAATGATTGGAGAAAACAACCAATGAGCTTACAGCAGTATCAAACCGGCCCTTCAGGATATTTTATCAATGAAACCAATAATTTCGGTTCTAACGTTGCTCAGGGCCAGGAGGTAATGGGTTCAGACGGATATCCTGTTATTGGTGGCTACGGCGATAATTATCGTGCCGAACGTGGTTCATACATGGTAGATGGTGGAGATACGTTGATCTCCAAATATCTGATGAAAAGCAGGGGCGTATTCAAAAGTCCGCTTATTGGTGATAGATATGCTGATAACGATGCTTTTTTTGACCTATATCGTGATGGCCCGGTTTATTTAATGGGATGCGAAATGTTAAATAATGCCGGACAGAGCGGACAGGCATTGCTTTATCTAAATGGAGGAGCCTATTATGCCTACATTTATAAAGGCCCAAGGTATCGCGTTGGCGTCGCACCGGTTAAAATTGATGTAACCAGCAGTGTTTCAATCCACGACCAGGTAGAAAAATTTATTCTTGAAGAATTTGCACTTGAATCCGCGTTTGAAGGCCGGCGTTGGTTTGACCTGGTTAGATTTGCCAAACGGAATAACGATGCTTCTATTTTGGCAAACGCGGTAGCAAGAAAATATCCATTAAGTCAGCAGGGAGCTATTAAAGCACGTCTGATGGATCGTAAAAATTGGTATTTACCAGTATATAAAAAATAGTCATTAACTAAAAATTAGTAAATACAGTTATGAAAAAAGGATTATCCTATCTTCTGATCATTCTTATTGGGGCAACATTGTTTTCCTGTAAAAAATCAGATGTAAATACAAAAATTACCAAGCCGCTGGTAACCTTTGTGGTTGATAAAGGTACAGCTACGTCAAACGGCACACAGATTGCACTGGGGCCAATTAAAGATTACGAGCAAGGCAGCGATGTAGTGTACACATTTACCGTAGTAAGTGGAAACCCACTTACTAAGTTTTTTGTAAACTCTACTTCTGATGTTGTTTCATCCCTGTCAAAAGTTATAAAAACAGAGCCCGAAGGTGCGATTGATGCTTCGGGCAATTTTGCCCAAGGCATTACAAGTGTAAAAGTTTATTATTCTTACCATATTGATCCGGCTGTAGCTGCCGGTTCAAGTGTAACTTTAAGCTTTAACTTTCAAAATTCGGGAAATTACGTAGGCACAGTTACACATAACTTTATAACTATAAAAATTGGCAGTACATCGGGCAGAAAACTACAGGTATTTGATTTTAGCTGGCCTGTTAAATATACCATGTCAATTGGTGCGCAGGATTATTTTAATCTTGCAAGCGGCGAAAGGCCTGAACAAAATTATCGTTTGCAACAACGGCAGCCACCATTCGTGTCATTTGATTTAGGCGCTACACTAGGCTGGGTCCCCGCTGATGTTTTGGCTAACGCCGACAAAATTGATATGACAGGGTTTAGAGCACGATATACCAGTGCTACCCCAAGTGTTGCGTTAAACCAATTTTACCTGGCATCACCAAGCTATATAGAACTATTGGGCCACATGTATGTAGGTTGCCAATACCTAAGTGTACTTGTTGTAGGAACTACTGGTACAGCACGAGTAAACGCCGGTGGCCTTACCTTGCCATTAACATATGCTACCAGTACAACGGTTACCGCTACCAATTTTGTTACTGCTAATAAAGCCGCTTACGCGCTAAGAGGGTTAACCCTTACATCAAACGGCGCTCAGTTAATATGGACTATTGCCGCCATACCGGCACCGCTTGCGGGAAGTACTGTGCCACGTGCAGCACCTGCCGTTGGCCAGACAGGCACGGCTATTGGCGTACCGTATGACCCGGCAACGGTAACAAACCTTACCGGTGATCTTGCTGGAAACCCGCAACCACAGCAGAGTGGTAACTTTTTATCTGATCTGCATAATCGCCAATTCAGAGATATTTTAATCTCCATGGATGCTAAACTTAAAGCAGCAGGTTCCGGATTAAGAGTGGTGTACTTTAAACGACTGGATAACATTACCGGCCCAAGCCAGGTTACTTTGGCAAATTTTAATAGCATTACTTATGATAATGAGTTCCCCACAATTTTAGCTGATGTGGAAACAACCGGTAAATTATATACTGATGCGCTTGGATTTAGCCAGGTTTGGGGTTTTTCGATGAATGATGGAAGAAAAGGCCTGATCAGAACGTCAGATAATTCATATACAAACCCGGTAACCGGTGGTGTAGAAACTGTTGATTCATTTACTGGTGGTAATTATTTATTATTTGGTGTTATAAAAGTGCAACAGAAACCATAGCCCATTATAAGCAATTAGACGTAATTGTTAATACATTAATATGAAAACAGGAAAAAGAAACAATGTAAATATACAGGCCATTGGAGGCCCATAAATAACATTAATACCTCCTCCGCCTATACCCCTATACCTATCTAATTAAATTATTGATCACTAGACTAAATGAGAAGCCCCGCCTGTAAACAAGTGGGCTTCTTTATTTCATCACTCCTTTGTAAATACGCTTGTTTCTGCCATATTAAAGCAGGCTTAGTAATAACTAGTAAAACATTTTTTAGATTATGTGGAATAACACTAATACTCCGAACCGAAGAAAACAGAACAATTATTTGTTAAACACTTGTGTTATATGTATTTGTTTTTGTTATAGTGCGGCTTCGGCTCAAAATGCACCACGCAGTGCAAACACTCAATTACCAGGCAAACTGGCTGATGTTGCTAGTAGTTACAGTAAAATAGTGCCTACAGAGAACATTTTTCTGCATACAGACAGATCTTATTACTCCCTGCCTGACACAATATGGCTTAAAGCCTACCTTTTAAGCGGGTTAACACATACTTTTTCAACTATCAGCGGACTGATATATGTAGAGTTAATTTCTGATAGGAACAATGTGGTTAAACGCATTTCAATGCCGGCCGAAATAGGTTTATCGTGGAGCCAACTAGCGTTGGACAAGAATCTTCCGGATGGTTATTATACCCTGCGTGCTTACACAAACTGGATGCAAAATGCGGGTACCGACAAATTCTTCACCAAAAGGATATACATATCAAATCCGGCTACCAATAAATGGCTGGTGAACCAACATTCACACCTATCAACTGAAGGAAAGAAATCTTTTGAAACAATAGATGTGACATTGAAGGACTATAACGGAAAGGAATATGGCACAGACGATGTTACCTGGACATTTAAAGCCGGTGACCTAACGTTGGACAAAACTACTGTAAAAACTAATGCCGACGGAAGCTTTACGGCAAAGTTATCCTTGCCGGATACCAGTAAAGTTAAGGGCCCTTTTAACCTTATTATCAACGGCAAACTGCCATCGCAAAATGCGGTAATACCCGTACTGGGTGATATTGACGGAGTCGATCTTCAATTTATGCCTGAAGGGGGGTATTTAATTGCCGGTTTGCCAACTAAAATTGGGTTTAAAGCCATAGGGACCAACGGCCTTGCTAAAGATATTGAGGGATATATAATAGATAATAAGAGAAAAAATATCGTTTCCTTTAAATCTGCACATAAAGGGATGGGGGTATTTAATTTAACTCCCGAAAAGGGAGAAACTTATACAGCCATTGTAGCTAATAAAACATTTGCATTGCCGTTAGTGTCTACGTCGGGGATTAACCTGCAAGTGGTAAATACACTTGGTTCCGATTCGGTAAAAATTTCAATAAATAGTAGTATAGATCTATTAAATAACCAACCTCTTTTATTAGCAGGTTTTGTAAACGATGTACCATATTACGAAACCAGCATTATTGCTTCGGGCCAGAAAAAAACAGTTTCTTTATCAAAAGACCTGTTTCCATCAGGCATTGTACATTTTACGGTATTTAATAGCCTGGGCCAACCGATTAGTGAACGTGCGACCTTTGTTGATCATAGTGACCGGCTTATAATTTCGGCCATGCCATCAAAAACAGCATACCACACCAGGGATAGTGTCTTTCTTGCTATCAGTATGAAAAGTAAAATTGGCGACCCGATATCTGCTGGTAGTTTATCAGTAGCTGTTACTGATGATGGGCTTGTAAAGCAAGACAGCCTTGAAAATAATATCGTTTCATCTATGCTTTTAACTTCGGGCTTAAAAGGTACAATTGAAGATCCGGCTTATTATTTTAGCGATGCGCCATCTGCAACCACCGATATTGACCTGCTGTTATTAACCCAAGGTTGGGTAAGTTATAACTGGCCTGAAATATTACAACCGGGTGCCCAAACTAAATTCACTCCAGAAAAGGGATTAATATTAAGTGGTGCAGTTACCACAATGGCAGATAAGCCGGTTGTTGGAGGACATGTTTTGGTTATGATTTCCGGAAAAAAAGTTTCTATTATGATGGATACCGTTACTGACGCCAACGGTCGTTTTGCTTTCAAAAAATTGCCAAAAACAGATTCGTTGTCATTTTATATTCAGGCCCGCAATGAAAAAAACAAGAAAGCCCGATTGCAGGTTAAAGTCGATCAGTTTACGCCTGCCGGCGGCATTAAAAAAGCATTGCCGGGGATGCCATGGTATGTAAATACCAAAGACAATACGGCAGTTAAGCTGGCCGAAGATAAACTGGAATTTCTGAAGAAACAATTCTTATTCGAGGGAAATAATTTGCTGGATGAGGTAAATATTGGAAACAAAAAAGGGATACGGGGTTCGCGTAATTTGAACGGGCCGGGTGGTGCTGATGAAGTGATAGATCAGTCGCGAATAGAAGCTGCCGGTGAAATAACGCTGCTTGACTTTCTACTGAAAAATGTTCGGGGAATGAATATGCTCGATAACAAAGAGGGCCGGAGCTATCGTATACGTGACAAGACGGTGCAATTTGAAGTCGATGGGTGGTTATCCGACAGGTTTTTAATTGATGATGGCGGTGGTCCCAGCTCGCGATACGACCAACTTACAACAGCACTTAACGGTATCAAAATGAAGGATATATTGGGTATAGAGGTACTGACATCTTCAAAATATACCAATGCTTACGCATTGATGAATTCTTTAGATTTATCGGACAAGAATAGCAGGGATGGCGCATATATCGAAATAACCACACGCGGGGGTAAAGGCCTGTCATCAAATGTATCATCTGATGCTACTGATTACAAACCTGTCCCTATAACATGGCCAAAGCAGTTTTATCGCCCGCGCTATACTGCCTCAAGCGTAATTACCGACTTACGCCCAACTATTCACTGGGAACCGCAGCTGGCAACATCTAAAGCGGGCAAAACCGGTACATCTTTTTATGCTGCTGATAAACCAGGTATCTACACAGTAATAATTCAGGGGGCTGATCTTAGAGGTTTAGTAGGATTTAAGCGGTTAAAACTTTCTATTATTAAATAATCCAGCAAGAATGTATTGCTGATATGGTTTGTTTGAAATTTGGCATTTGATACCGCGTCTTGTTTACTGGAGTAAATACCCCCCACCAAATGTGGGGGCTTTGAATAAACCTTATAGTTTTTTTGTACAAACAAATTTGGAATCGGCGAACATATCAAATCTATAAAGTAAGTACAGATTGGCATAGCTTTTACCCCTAACCTACCGCCTTTGACAGTGGTTTTTTAGTGGAATAAAAATGCCCCATAGTACTATGGGGCATAATGGATATTCTTAATTTTTTTTATTTCTCCGGATTTGCGCTTTGCAACTTTACCGGGCCAATTAACCCCGATGGATACAGCGGCGTATCTTTATTAAACTTGTGCATATTGGTTAGCGTAAAGCGTTGATCTACTGGTAAACCCTCATCGCCAATTAAACGGTTGGGCCAAAGGTTTACAACAGTGATTTCTAACTTGTTTTCGCCTGCATGTATCGCTTTGCTTACATCTATTTGCGCGGGTTTGGTCCACACCACACCCAAGTTAATACCATTAACTTTTACAACCGCTTCTTCATGCACTTCGCCTAGATCAAGGATAATCTTTTTGCCGATTGCTCCCTTATCCAAATTAAAACTTTTATAATAAACTGCCGTACCCGAGTAATGTCGGATATTAAAGTCAGTAAACTTTGTCCAGTCCATTAACGAGTCTATCTCGATTTTTGCCGGGCCGCCCCATTTAGGGTCGAAATGCAGCTCCCATTTTCCGGTGAGTTTAGCAGCGGTCGTAAAGGTTGGGTAATTCGAAGTTGTTGTGCCTTTGGCTATTGTTGAGATTGGTTTTCTAAACACAACAAACACAGATCCGCGCGGATCAAACTCCAACGGAATTATGGTGCGACCATTTTTTTGACTAAAAGCCGTTATAGTTCTTGTCTCGCCGGTAACCGCGTCCCATAGCTCCGGTTGTTTCCCGCTTACGCGGAAAGTGCAATTGATCTTCTCTTTTGCATCCCACCGGCTGGCTACAAAGTAAATATCTTCGCCCCCTGCTTTACGGTGTATCCAGTCAATATCGCCGTCTTTGCTTAGTCCGCTGTATTCAAAATCTGGCGCAACACGTAAGGCCTGCAATACTTCTGCCGGTGTTTTATCTGCAATTACATGGGCTGATCCATTGTTACCTGTCGGCCATAACTTGTCTATCGACTTTTCCAACCTGGCTTTTTGAGTCGTATTGCCTGCAAGCCCGACAATACCTTCGGGGCGCGGACCAACAACTGTACCGCCAGCGGCCACTAATGCTGCAATTTTGTCCAACACTTCAGGAGCAATTTTTGAATGATCGGGCAATATCAATATTTTATAGTTCATGCCATCGGGCAATACAAAACGACCATTTTTAACACTTACGCGGGTAAGCAGGGCATCCAGATTGCAATTATCATGGTCGTAGCCCGGTGCGGGTATAGCGGGTTCTGTTTTCATGGGTTCGCCGTGGCCAATGTCATCGCCACGGTAATAAAGCGCATCGGCAACAAAAAGCCCCTGCTGCAGCATGTAGGAGCAACGACCAATATAGGCGTTAAATGCCGGTGTTTGTTCCCACCAGGTAACGTTGCGGCTGTAATGTGTGCCTGCAAAATAAACAAAGCCAGGTTTGGCCGTTGTTGATGATGAATGACTAAAATTGTGGAAAACATCCAGATTAGCGCCATCGCAAAATGCCTGGTCGGCGGTATTTTTTAAATCGAAAAAGCTTTCTTCCCAATGCGGGCCCACGGATGTAAACGCTTCGCAAGCCGTTATTAATTTGCCATAGATATGGTTGGCGCTTGCGGTATTGCGCAATAAAAAGCGCCTATCAGGCGTAGCACGATGTACTGATGGGATCCAAAACTCGCCCATGGCTACATCCATCCCCCTAGAGTTTTGCATGCCATCCAATTGCGCCGAATTTGGCCCCGAGGCCTCCGAGTAACTTAACAAGCCATTTTTATTTGCCAGCTCGCGCAAATGGCCGTAATGGTTTTTGGCTATCAGGTCGGCAATGGTTCTGTAATAATCGCGTCTTACACCGGCAGATTGAGTGGTATCTCCAATGGTCATACCTGCAATTGCCGGCAGCCATTTTATCAGGTCATAATTGTGTTGCTGTTTAAATTTGTCGGCAAAAAATTTGGTCCAGGTTGTTTCGCCGCCTTCCCAGCTATCATCCTCAATACCTATTAAACCCTTTTTCTCTTCGGGTTTCATTTCTTTTAAGACTTTACCTATGGTGATGCTCCAGGTGGTGTCTAAAGCCTCGGCGCTCATGCCATCGGTAAACAAGCCCCAAACATCGCCTTTCATGGTTGGCTGATAGGCAAACCGCATAATTTTCCATTTTCCCGCAGGTGCATCCCAATGCAGGCGGCCCTCGCTATCCATTTTATCGGATAAGTTAATGATCTTTGACACATCACTTATACCATCGGTAATAGCAAGCACCGCGATTTCATGCCCTATAAATTTCGATTTTTTTAATGCCATTGCTTCATTCGCTGCTTTTTTAATATAGTCCAGGCTTATCGCCGCAGGCGATAAATTGGTTGCAGAAATGGTTTCTTTAGGATCGGGCAGCATATCATTAAATGATACGCCACCTTCAATATCTTTTTCAGACCAAAGCATCCGTTGCTGTCCAAACTCGGCTGGTATTGGGCCTGATGTGCCTGCCAACCCTACGCTTAAAACAAATTTTATCCCTATGCGCCCAGCCTCTTTGGCGGCAAATCTAAACAACTGGCGTACGCGGCTATCCCAGGGTTGCAAATGCTCGGTGGGCAGCTCGGTCATGTAGGCCCCTTTAAAGTCCTGGGTTGGGGTAACTACATATTTTTTATCCTTCAAAACCATGGTTGCCTTGGTCGAGCTTAGTTCGCTGCCCACACCACTTTCGTATAGTATGGTGCCCTCAATGCCTTTGGCGTGCATTTCTTCCAGGTCCTTAGTTATGGCTTCCTCACTGGTGTTTACGCGCAGCCACATCCAAAAAACCCATGGGCGGGCACTTTTAGGCGGTGTTTTAAAATTGCTTTGCATTGCCGCGTCAGGAAGGGTTGATGTGGTATTAAATGCTCGCTTTTGTGCGGATACCTGGTTAATTACCAGCGCGGTCACGATTATAGCTAAGTACTTTTTAGGGCTCATTTTATTGATTTGGTCTTATTTTTCATGATGAATAATATTTGCTCTCATAACTTTTTTTAAGTTACTATTTTGGCGGCAAATTTTGTCCGAAATAATAGCTTATTGTGGTTGAACAATAAGCGGCCACACTTTAAGTTGCAATGTTTCTTTTTGGTTTAATACAAACGGCGGCCAATTTTAAAAATCAAGTCGTATTTAAGGCAAGCAATTTCTGATAGACATCTTCCCAATAGGCTTGCAAATCTTGATCTATTGCTTTGCGATGGGATCAAGATGAAAGCCCCTGCATGTCCGTGGGGCTTTTTATGCTTATTATTTTTTACTGTACATTAGTAGGGCGGTGATAACAACCACCATAGACTGAATTATGTTTTGTTTATGAAGTCTAATTTATAACACCAATTAATATTCAAATGAAAATAGTCTTTGCCTTTATAACTTTACTTCTACTTATTCCAAATGTTGTTTTTTGTAAACCATCAGATGTAAAAATTGAAAACCTTAAATGCGAATATCTTTTAAATCCAATTGCAATTGAGAGCCAGCATCCAATTCTTAGCTGGCAATTGGTTTCATCGTACCAGGCTAAAAGTCAAAAGGCATATAGAATTATAGTAGCGAGCAATATCTCTTTATTAGCGCAAAATAAAGGCGATTATTGGAATAGCGGTATCGTATATTCTTCTAATTCTACCCAAGTTAGCTACCAGGGTAAGGCGTTAACCTCCCGGAAGAAAGTGTATTGGAAAGTAATGATCTGGGACGAAAAAAACAGCCCGTCTAATTGGAGCCAGGCAGCTTCCTGGTCTATGGGTTTACTGTATCCTACCGACTGGAAAGCTAAATGGATCGGGGCTTTCGAAAATCCATACCCTGACTCGGCTATAACTTACCCGGCGCCTTTTTTCCGTAAAGAATTTATAATCGCAAAAAAAATAAAAAAAGCAACAGTTTATATAAGTGGCCTGGGTTTTTATGAACTGTTTTTAAATGGGGAAAAAATTGGCGACCAGGTATTGGCTCCTGCTGTCACCAATTATGATCAACGGCCGCTTAAAAAATTGCTTTACCCCTATGATGATCAGTCCACTCAAAGAGTGCTATACAATAGTTTTGATATCACCGGTAGCCTTACGCAAAAAAACAATGCTATTGGGATATTACTGGGTAATGGCTGGTATAACCAACGCGACAGAACAATTGAAGGTAATATGTGGTATGATCTGCCAAAATTGATCTGCCAATTGGAGCTACAATATACAGACGGAACCACAACCGTCATAAGTTCGGACAATACCTGGAAAACCACAACCGGCCCGTTAATAAAGGATGGTATTTTTACGGGCGAAAAGTATGATGCACGTTTAGAATTAGGCGATTGGAATAAAACAGCATATAATGCTATTAAATGGAAATCAGCCATTTTTGTAAAGCCCCCTACCGGCGCTTTACACCCGCAACTGGCACCTTTTGATAAAGTTACCCGTACGTTAAAACCCACTTTTGATGGTAAAATAAAAGACTCTGTTTATTTATATCATTTAGATGAAACTGTAGCAGGCTGGGCATCCTTAACTGTTAAAGGCAAAGCTGGAAGCAAGATTAAAATAAGATATATAAGTGAAGAGGGCAATGATTATGGGCAATATGATAGTTACATTTTAAAAGGTAACGGAATAGAAACCTGGGAACCCAAATTTACCTGGCATGCTTTTCGGAAAATGGAAGTTGTTTCCAAAGATGTGATTCTCGATGCGGAAAGTATCCAAGTAAAAGATGTACATACCGATGTATCATCAAATGGAAGTTTTGAGTGCTCTAATCCATTCCTGAATAAAATAAATACAGCTTATTTAAAAACACAAAAAGCCAATCTGCATGGAAGCGTTAGCAGCGACTGCCCACATAGAGAAAGGCTTGGTTATACAGGTGATGGACAGGTGGCTATGGAAAGTGCCTTGTTATCATTCGATATGTCGCGATTTTATCCTAAATGGTTTGATGACATGAATGATGCCCGAAATAAAAAGACGGGGTTTGTTACGCATACTGCGCCATTTGCCGGTGGTGGTGGCGGCCCGGCCTGGGGATCGGCCTATGTAATTATGCCATGGTTGTATTTTTCTTATTATGGTGACACCACCATATTAAGGAAGCATTATAATGGCATGAAACAATGGGTTGAATATTTAGAAACAAGAACCGATAAAAATGGGCTGATATCCCATGAAGAACCTAAGGGCTGGTGTTTAGGCGATTGGTGTACACCTACAAAAGTTCAAGTTCCGGAGCCTTTGGTTAATACAGCTTATCTTTATCATGTTACCGATCTGATGACACAAGTTGCCGGGATATTAGGGAAAGATGATGACCGCTTAAAATTTGCAAACCTTGCCCGGCAAATCAAGACCAATTTTAATAACGCCTGGTATAACGCTTCAACAAAAACCTACTGGGAAGGCAGGCAGGGCGCTGATGTATTTGCATTGGCTTTCGGCCTGGTGCCGAAGGAAAATAATGCCACCGTTTTTAATTCTTTACTAAACCATCTGGATAAAATAAATTATCATTTTGACACCGGCATCCTGGGGACGCCGCTATTGTTAAAAGTGCTATCACAAAACGACAGGGATGATATTGCCTACAAAATAATGAATCAAAAAGATGCTCCGGGTTTTGGCTATTTATTAGACGATAAAAACAGCACCTTATGGGAAGAATGGAAAGGTGGCGGGTCGCATAGCCATCCAATGTTCGGCAGTGTCGTAACGTGGTTTTATTCTGCTATTGGCGGTATAAAACCCGACGAGGCAAATGCAGGTATGAAGCATTTTATTATCGAACCCAAACCCCTAGCAGATCTAACTTATTGCAAATCATCCTATAACAGCTTGTTCGGTAAAATACGTTCAGAATGGAAAAGAAATAAAAAAGGTACTTTGGAGATACTGATCGAGATACCTAAAAACACCTCGGCAACTTTTGTTTTACCCCATCATAAAACGAAAATAAAGGATGACGCCGGTAAGGATATTATGGTTAAAAAATTAAATGATAATTATGAGATTGAGTTTAGATCCGGGGTTTATCGGTTTGAAGTGTTGTAAAACACCTGTTGCCATCTTACATAAAAAGCCCTGCTCCACATTCTCCCCTTAATTGCTATTTTTGGTAAAACGCATTATGGCTACACAATCGCTCACCAAACCCACCTTTTCTATTTATTATTTGAGTGAGCGGGCCGTTACTATTGACTTTGGGCAGCAAATAGCCGAACACTTGTTAGATGCGATCAGCGATTTTAACGCATTACTTCATCAGCACCCCTTTGCGGGCTTTTGTACAACCGTACCGGCTTATGCTACTTTAACTGTTTTTTTTGATCCGTTAGCGGTGATCAAATCGGCTATGCCGGGTGCGGGATGTTTTGAGAAGATATCAGGCTATCTAACTAATTTAAATCAGCAGAAAAAAAAGAGCATTAAAACTATTGGGACTACAGTCACCATTCCGGTTTGTTATGGCGGCGCGTTTGGCCCCGATCTGGAGGAGCTTGCCCATTTGCATCAATTAGGTATAACCGATGTTGTTAAACTGCACACCTCAGTAATTTATACGGTTTACATGATAGGCTTTGTGCCAGGGTTTGCTTATTTGGGCGACATGGATGAACGGCTGGCCACACCGCGCAAAGCCGCTCCCCGGCCGGTCATACCGGCAGGATCTGTTGGTATAGCGGGGCAGCAAACAGGTGTATATCCGTTGCAAACTCCGGGCGGCTGGCAAATTATAGGACAAACACCTTTGAAATTATTTGATGCAACCAAACTGCAGCCATCGCTATTAAAAGCAGGTGATAAAGTTGTGTTTAAACCCATAAACCTGAAAGAGTTTAACCAATTAGCATCCGGGTAATATGCAGATACGAATAGTAAAACCTGGCTTATTGAGCACTATACAGGATATGGGGCGTGATTTATATTTATCACAAGCTGTGCCCGTATCCGGCGCGATGGATAGCTTATCAGCCCGGATTGCAAATAAGGCTGTAGGTAATACTGATAACGAAGCCGTAATAGAGTTTACTTATGCCGATGCCGAGTTTATAGCAGAAACAGACCTGCTGATTGCCTATGCCGGAGATGGCGCTATTTTAAAAGTGGTCGATCAAAAACTCCCGCCGGAACGCCCAATATATATCCCGGCTGGCACCAATATTAAACTAACCAATAACCCTACAGGCAGCCGTACTTACATGGCCATTGCCGGCGGTTGGGATCTACCCGATGTTTTAGGCAGTAAAAGCACTTTTATTACTGCCGGGTTTGGTGGATTAGAGGGCCGGTCGCTAAAAGCCGGTGATCAGTTGACTAACATAGATAAGTTATCAAGCATCGCACAAAAAATATTTGACAACCTTAACGCAGAACATATCAATTATCCCAACTGGAGTATCCCGCGCCAATTGCTGTTACCTGCTGATCGTAAAAGCATCAGGGTGGTTGCGGCAAACGAATTTGACTGGTTTGATAAGCAAAGCATTGTCGACTTCTTTACTATCCCATACGTCATCGGCCAGCGTAGTAACCGTATGGGTTATCATTTGGAGGGCGCAATTATTAATCGCGTAAAAAAAGATGAGTTATTAAGCACCGCAGTAACGCCCGGCACCATCCAAATTACCGGCAACGGCAGCATGGTGCTGTTAATGGCCGATTGCCAGATTACCGGTGGCTACCCGCGTATAGCCCAGGTGGCTGCGGTTGATATGCCTTTATGCGCCCAGCTTAAACCCGGCGATGCCATTTATTTTAAACAAATCAATCGGGATGAGGCAGAAATGCTGTATCTTGAACGGGAACGGGATTTACAAAGGCTAACAACCGCTGTACAGTACAAATTTTTATAAATTAACAACACCATGCAAAGCATAGACCTTAATTGCGATATGGGCGAGGCATTTGGCAACTACCCAATGCCCAATGATGATACGTTGATGGACTATATTACATCGGCCAATATAGCCTGCGGTTATCACGCCGGCGACCCTGAAGTAATGCAGCATACGGTTGCTATGGCTATTAAAAAAAATGTGGCTATAGGCGCGCATCCTGGATTACCCGATTTGCAGGGTTTTGGCCGTAGGGATATGAAAATATCGGCTAACGAGGCTTACCAAATCACCCTATATCAGATTGGTGCTTTATATGGTTTTGTAAAAGCGGCAGGCGGCAAATTACACCATGTTAAGGCACATGGGGCGCTATACAATATGGCCGCTAAGGATGCCGCGCTGGCTAAGGCTATAGTACAGGCTGTACATGATTTTGATTCGTCATTAATATTATATGCCCTTGCAGGCAGCGAAATGGTGGAGGCCGCCAAAAAAACCGGGATAGTAACCGCGTCTGAAGTATTTGCCGACAGGACTTACCAGGACGATGGCTCGCTTACCCCACGTACCCAAAGCAATGCTTTGATAACTGATGAGCAGCAGTCTATTGCCCAAGTTTTGCTGATGGTGAAGAACCAACAGGTAATATCAGCCAATAAAAAAACTATAAACCTAAAAGCCGAAACACTTTGCCTGCATGGCGATGGCGCGCACGCCGTAGAATTTGCCAAAATGATAAACAAAAAACTAAAAAGCGAAGGCATTACCATTAAAGCCCCTGCGCAGTAAATGAAAAAACAGTACAACTGGAGCGTATTAATTGGTGCTGCTTTCCTGATGGCATCATCGGCCATTGGTCCGGGATTTTTAACGCAAACGGCTGTATTTACGGCGCAATTAGGTGCCAGTTTTGGATTTGTAATATTACTTTCTATTATACTGGATGCAATTGCCCAGCTAAACATTTGGCGCATAATTACCGTTGCCGATAAACCGGCACAGGATATTGCCAACCAGGTTTTTCCGGGGTTGGGTTATTTTGTATCGTTCCTTGTTTTTTTAGGGGGAATGGCTTTTAATATCGGCAATATTGCCGGGGCCGGTCTGGGATTAAACGTGTTGCTTGGCGTAAGCGTTGGGCAGGGTGCCATCATGAGCGCCATTGTGGCCATAGGCATTTTTGTATACAAAGAATCGGGCAAAGCCATGGACTTGTTTGCCAAATGCATGGGCTGCCTTAAAATAGCCCTGGCGCTATACATCGCCTACGTCAGCAAACCACCGTTGGCCGAAGCCGCTATAAGGGCTATAAACCCATCACAATTTAGTTTTACCGCAGTGTTGACTATAGTTGGCGGAACAGTCGGCGGCTATATCACTTTTGCCGGAGCGCATCGCCTGCTGGATGCTCGTATAACCGGCGAGAAAAACTTGCCTGTTGTTAACCGGGGAGCGTTAAGTGCCATAGGTTTAGCATCTGTAATGCGGTTATTGTTGTTTATCGCCGCGCTGGGTGTAATTACCGCAGGCGGCAAGCTTGATCCATCTAACCCGGCTGCTTCGGTATTCCGTTTGGCTAGTGGTGAGTTGGGGTATAAACTTTTCGGCGTTATCATCTGGGCGGCGGGCATCTCATCAGTAGTCGGTTCGGCTTATACTTCGGTATCATTTATAAAAAGTTTTAGTCCGGTGATATTAAAACGTAACCGCGAGATCATTATCGGGTTCATTATCGTATCCTGCGCTATATTTTTGGCGATAGGTAAGCCGGTTAAAATATTGCTTGCAGTTGGCGCCATCAATGGTTTTATACTACCTATTGCATTGGGTGTTATGCTGATAGCCGCCTATCGTTCAAAAATTATAGCTACCTATAAACAACCACTGCTATTAACTATTTTAGGCGTACTGGTGGTAGGCACTATGACGTGGATGAGCGTTGGCGCAATCGCCCAAATGTTAAGTCATTAATTAAAAATCTGTAAATGAAATTGTCTTTAAAAATCATCTTATTATTACTTTGCTTAAGTACCGTAGTATATGCACAAAGATCTATTAAACCGGTTACTATAGAGCCGGGAGTATCGTTGCAATTAGCTACATATCGCCATTCGGCTATCAGCAATATACAATACACGCTTGATTTTAATATCCCTGCAGACAAAAGCCAGCCAATAAACGCGAATGAAATTATCGATTTCAGCTTATCAACTACCCCTCAGCCATTACAAATAGATTTTAAGCAAAATGCAGATCACATAAAAGAAGTAAAAGCTAATGGCAAAATTATTCCTGTTGAGTTCAAAGCCGAGCATATCATCATCGCGCAGCAATACCTGCATAGTGGTTTAAATAAAATTTCTGTTGAATTTATTGCCGGTAACGAGTCACTTAACCGTAACGCCGATTACCTGTACGCTTTATTTGTACCCGACCGCGCACGAACCGTTTTCCCATGTTTTGATCAGCCTGATCTGAAATCACGTTTTTTACTAACCTTAAGTGTCCCTATCGGGTGGAAAGCATTGGCTAATGGTATCAAAAAAGACTCGATAGTAAACAGTATACAAACTGTTTATCACTTTGCCAATTCGGATAAATTACCTACTTATTTATTTTCGTTCACCGCAGGCAAATACACCGATCTGAAACGGCAGATTGACAATCGGGACATAGAATTTTTACACCGCGAAACCGATCCTGTAAAAATAAAGTTAAGCGTTGATTCTGTTTTTAAAGCACACCAAGATGCTATCAGTTTTTTAGAGAATTGGACGGGCATACCCTTCCCATTCCAAAAGGTAGGTTTTGTGGGGATACCTGATTTCCAGTTTGGCGGTATGGAGCATCCCGGCGAGGTGCAGTATAAATCGTCGGCTTTGTTTTTGGATGAGGGTGCTACTAAAGATCAGTTTATAGCACGGTCAAATCTGATCTCGCACGAAACCGCACACATGTGGTTTGGTGATATGGTAACGATGGAGTGGTTCAACGATGTGTGGATGAAAGAGGTATTTGCCAATTTTATGGCTGATAAGGTGACCGAAAAATTAATGGGTACCGAGACCTTCAACCTTAAATTTTTGCAGGATCATTACCCGGCAGCGTATGGGGTTGACCGTACTATGGGTGCAAACCCTATCAGGCAGCAACTGGATAACTTGCAGGATGCCGGCTCGCTGTATGGCAATATTATTTACCATAAAGCCCCTATTATGATGCGTCAGTTGGAGAAGCTGATGGGTAAAGACAATTTCCAGAAAGGCATACGCGAGTATCTGAAAAAATATGCCTACGGCAACGCCACCTGGAACGATCTGATAGCTATTTTGAGCAAGTACAGCAGCACAAACCTATACACATGGAACAAAGTTTGGGTTAACCAGCCAGGTCGCCCGGTATTTGATTACCATATTAATTATACCGGTAATAAAATTAGCAACCTAACCATTACCCAACACCCCGAAGTTGGCGCGCCGCGTGTATGGCCGCAGGCATTTAGCATTACGCTGGTTTATCCCGATCACAGTAAAACCATCCCGGTTAATATGAACGCGCGGCAGATAGTTTTAAAAGCTGTTACGCGCCTGGTAAAACCATCGTTCATTTTGTTTAATGCCGATGGCATGGGTTACGGGTTGTTCCCTGCGGATAAGGCCATGACGGGTAGCTTGTTTAATTTAGAAAGCCCTTTACAACGCGCGTCCGCTTATATTAATGGATATGAAAATATGCTGGCTGGCCGTGCCTTTAAACCCGCGGAGTTGTTAAAACTTTATCTAAAAGGCATCAGCATAGAACAAAACGAAATGAACCTGCGCCTGCTTACCGGCTACATCACCAATATTTATTGGAGCTTTATTTTACCTGCGGATAGACTAGTATTAAGCTCCGAATTAGAACACACCTTATGGGCAGCCATGGAACAGCAAACCGCTACCAACAATAAAAAGATATTATTCGGTGCCTATCAAAGTGTTTATTTAAGCGCCGATGCTAAAAGCCGTATCTACCAGATCTGGCAATCGCAAAAAGCACCCGAAGGTATTAAACTGGCCGAGGATGATTACACTAGCTTGGCGCTTACCATCGCCCTAAAAAGTGATACCGTTACTTCGGTTTTAAAACAACAGATGGACAGAATAACCAATGCTGACCGCAAGGCCCGGTTAACTTTCATGATGCCGGCACTATCTCTAAACGTGCAGGATCGCGACAACTTCTTTAACAGCCTCGCCAACAGAAAAAACCGCCAAAAAGAAGCCTGGGTTACCGCCGCGCTGGCTTATTTAAATCACCCGTTAAGGCAAAGCACTTCGGTAAAGTATCTGCCTAAGAGTTTGGAATTGGTCGAGGAGATACAGCGCACGGGCGATGTATTCTTCCCGCAATCATGGCTGGCGGCTATATTCAGCAGTTACCAGACTAAAGATGCCTACCGTGTGGTAAGCGACTTTTTGAAGCGGCATCCACACTATAACCCTAAGTTAAAGGACAAAATATTGCAGGCTACGGATAATTTATACCGTGCACAAAAAATGTTATAGTATTCTTTATTAAGTTTGGGCTCATTTTAAACCGATTATGAAAAAGCTGTTTGTATCATTAGCGATCATAGGGTTGCTAACCTCGTTCGCTCCAAAAAAAGATATGTCTTGGGCGGCTATTGGCGACTCGATAACTTTCCATAACGGGCGAATACAATATACAAAAAATCGCATAACCAAAGCTTACCTGGACAGAGTTACTGATGAGTTGCCGTATATCCACTCTTTTAACCATGGATATGGCGGCTGGACAGCAAAAGCTATGGCCGACAATATTAATAACATAGGCCTGGAAAAGGCAGACTTTTATACCGTATTTTTAGGCACTAACGACTGGTGGACCGCCTTGCCTATCGGTACGTTCAGCGATTACCAGAATAGTGCCGGCAATAGCACCGTATATGGCTCATATCGCACCATTGTAAACAAGATAAAGACCTTAAACAGCGATGCCGTGATTATATTAATGACACCACTACAACGTACAGACTATGTTGATATAAATGATATTAACAGTATTATACCCGGTGCTTACAAAGCCAAGAATGGTCATTTTTTATCAGAATATGCCGATGCTGTTAAGACTATCGCTCAAAAAGAAAGCTTTAAGCTGGTTGACCTTTATTACAAAAGCGGCATAACTATAAAGAACGCCGTTAATTATAAAAGACTACGCGACCCCCAAACCGGCGAATATAAAAACTATACCTACCCCGATTATATCGGCATCCCATTTAACCCCAAAACGGATGATTACCCCTACCCTATTGATGCCATGAATTTTATGTATGATGGGCTTCATCCATCTGATAAAGGCCATGCCGTTATCGCTAAAATGCTGGTTAAAATCATGAAGAAGTATTAGGCTTAATTAAACACAATAGTGGTGATTGAACGTGGCAGTAGCTGTATAGCTCCGCTTAAATTTTGTTGGGCCGATGGTTTAAGATCATCGTTTAAATTTGCCGTGGTTATATAAGTTCGATACTTTTTTATCGCTTTAAAATTCTTTAGATCAGGTACAATTGATCTGGGTTGTTGGGTATAATTAATTACCACCATTACCAGTTTATTTTCACCTCCTGTAAATGCAGACACCATTACATCTTTGGCAACCTGTATGGGGGTTAACCCATCATTACGGCTGGTGTTTAACCTTGTCACACCCGGGCGAATGAAACGGCTGTAATTACCCAGCCCCCATAAGTTTTTGGTGATGGTAAACTCGCCATCAGTATAGGCTGTATTGGGTTTTAAGGCAAGCAGGTAATAACGCGTATCCCATTCGGCGTTGCCCGGCTCCCAGGCGTTCCATAATTGCCAAGCCGAAGCATTGCCTATGGTTAGGTCATGATTAATAACTTTAGCTAAAAACAAGGCGCAATCCATTTGGCTCCGCTTTTGTTTAGTGCCATCTCTAAATCCCTCGCCAAGCATGGAGTATTCCGACTCCCAATAAGTCACCCCATATTTACGGGCAGTATCTGCCAGATGTTTACGTACGGTATATAAAATGCTATCGCCATTATCGGTAAAGTAACTATGGCCCGCTACTATCCTGGGTACGTGTTTTAGTTTACTAAAACTATATTGACCGTTATCGGCAAAAAGCTGTTGTATCTGGCTTGCCGATGGCGATTTACCATCATACAAATAAGTAAGGTCGCCTGCTTCGGGCGTAAGTATTTTTGTTGTGAGTTTCTTTTGATCTAATGAAGCATCCAACAAAGTAACTACATGATTAATTTCGGCATTGCTCCACGGGCTTCCTTCCTGGCTGGCCTGGCCGGGTTTGTTTGCCCAATCCCATTGTGGCTCATTAACCGGGCTTATGTAACTAAAATGCACACCCTCGCTATCAAAATGTTTAATTACTTCGGTTATGAAATCGGCGTAGGCATTATATTTATCAGGCTTTAAATTGCTTTTATGATCTTTTACCGTTTTATAACCCAGTCCGTTTTGCGTAAACTGCACCGGCGGTGTATTTATAAAAGCAATCAGGTTTTCTACTCCATAACTTTTCGCCTTGTGTAAAAACCATTGGTAGCCGGCTTGTTTGTTCCAATTGTAAGTGCCATCGGGGTTTAAAAAACATTCTACTCGCTTCCTAAAATCTCTGATACCACTGCTATCGCCCTGCTCTGCCGTACCGCCGCCAATATTAAAGCGCCATGCCGAAAGCCCAATGCCTTTAGGTGTACCATCAGCCGCAGTTTGTTTGCTAAATAGCAATTCAGCCATTTTTTCGCGTTTCTCCACAGGCCAGTTTTTGCCGATTCCCTCACTGAACCAACAACCGGACGCGCCTATGTTTTGTATGGTTTGGGCGGTATTTTTAGCATCAACCGTTATTATCAACGGTTTGTCTGGTTCTGTTTGCGCCTTTACGCAAATTGATATAAAAAGTAATGAGACGAATAAAAAATATGTTTTCACAAGCGCAATTTATCAATAAAACAGCTTGAAATAGAGACCTGAGTAAACCATTTTAAGTCGTTTCTTTTTATAGAATTGTATAGGTTTGAACTGCAAAATATACATTTCATGTAGCAGGCAGGTATAAGTGATTCACAAAATAGTGAATCACCTGAATCACTATTTGCTTGTAACCTATTAACAATCAATATTTTGACAAAGCCGAGTAATCACCCTGAATCAGTACAAAAACTTGAGGTAAATAAATATAAGTTTCTTTAAATAAACATTTTAAAGATCTTTTTGACTTTTCGACTAATTGAGGTGAATCATACAAAGTGAATCACTATCCTGGTGAATAGCACCCACATTCAATATACAGATTTCAGATCGTACTTTCGATAGTGATCTTGCCTTCATGATAAAAGTCCGCTTGACAAGGATGTAATTATTTATGAACGCTATTTACCACCACTTCAACGGAAATTTAATTTCATCAACAGAGCTAACGACCATATCTGGCTTGAATGCATAATGCCCAAGTCTGTCTTTAGTGGATATCCCGGATAATACCAAAATTGTTTTATACCCCATTTGGACGCCGCCCTGTATATCTGTTTCCATTGTATCTCCTACAACCGTAGTTTCTGCTGTTTCCAGTCCCAGAAATTTACGTGCCGAACGCATCATAACCGGGCTTGGTTTTCCTGTTACAAAAGCTTTCCTGCCGGTTGCTTCTTCAATCATAGCTGTAGTTGCAGCAATACCTAAATTATTCCATCCCGGTTTTTTTGGAGACGGGTCGCGGTTAGTTGTAATAAACTTTGCGCCGGCTAATATCATATCTACCGCCCGCTGAACCATTTCTAAAGTAAAATTCCTGCCCTCTCCTAATACCACAAATTCAGGGTCGGTATTTACAAGGGTAATACCGTTTTCATGTAAACTGCTTAATAAACCGCCTTCTCCTAATACATAAGCCGTTCCATTGGGGCTCTGGTCTCCTAAAAATTTACCTGTGGCCATAGCGCTGGTATAAATATGCTTGTCTTCCACAATAATCCCCAATCCTTTAAGCTTCCGTACTACTTCCAGGCTGGTTCGCTGGCTGTTGTTTGTCATGAAAGCAAATGGTATATCCTCGTCAATTAAATGCTTGATAAATTTATCGGCACCAAATATAAGCTCCTCACCGCTATAAATAACGCCATCCATATCAATCAAAAGTCCCTGTTTCATATAATTATAATCTTATCATCAAAAACGAATAGTTATTCGTACTACACAAATATACCATTTTGACAATACCTATCTAAGGTATAGGGTTTGGTTATATTTCCTGAGCGAGCATCCCAACTTTGGTTCGATAACGCAAGTCGCAATTGCCCCCTTAACTTGTCCTTTTTGCACATTTGCACGTACGTGGCGTTGCTGTATCTTTGAATAAACTAAATCAGAAAACACTTATGGCAACTCAAATTTTTGTGAACCTACCCGTTAAAGACCTCAACAGATCTGTAGCGTTTTTTACTAAACTTGGTTATACTTTTAACCCGCAATTTACCGATGAGAAAGCAACATGCATGATCATCAGCGATACCATTTACGTAATGCTGCTGACAGAGACCTTTTTTCAGACTTTTACTAAAAAGGAAGTTGTAGATGCCCACAAAGCGGTAGAGTGTTCTATTGCCTTATCTGCCGATAGCAAAGATGCCGTTAACAAAATGGTAGACAAAGCAGTAGCAGCGGGCGGCACGATACCTAATGAGGCCAGCGACTACGGCTTTATGTACCAACACAGCTTTGACGACCTTGATGGCCATCATTGGGAATTTGTGTGGATGGACCCTAACGGCGTGCCCGAGCATCAGGGGTAACAACCGGTAGTTTCAAAAGGCAGGGCAAACTTGTTCAGCTTGTGATCGGCAGGATATAAGCCCGCTATTATTAAACCAAAAAGCGCCGTCCAAATAACCGGGGACGGCGCTTTTACAATTTACTGTATATCGCTATTGCTAATTATTTTTTAGCATTTAATTTATCATGCAGCATTTTCATATAGTAACCGCCAATTACGCTACGCGCCTGGAAACCGGTTTGTTTACCGTTAGTAGTTTCGTGCCAATCGCTAAGCGGTACACGGGTTGGAGTTTCTAAAGCGTATTTGTAAACCGGGTCAACCAATGCGTCAAACTCTTTGCGGGTTGGTGCAAAGGTGGCGGTCCATAATATCCAGTCAGATTTGGTGTAGGTTCTGCGGCTATCTAATGGTAAACCAAATTCGTTTTGTTTGCTGATGTAGTATTTAGTCTCGGTATCATAAACCGACTGCGGGAACAGGTCAAGACCCAAAACTTTATCCCAAACCAGGTTATATTTCTGGCTCCAGGTTCCGGGGTTTTCAAATGTTAAGGTATAGTGATCTTTATCGCCGGCCAGTTTCATCCAGCGGCCCACCATTTCTTTTGCAATAGCGCGGTATTTGGTAGCTGTCGCTTTTTCGCCTAAAGCATCTGCCATCTGCGCGTAGCAGCCAATACCCACAATGGCTTTTACAGATAAGTTGGCATTACGCGCCAAGTGGCCTGCAAAGTCATCGGTACAAAGTTGGTTGGCCGGGTCAAAACCTTCTTGCACTAAGTAATCAACCCAGGTAGTCAAAGTTTTCCAGTGCAGTTTGGCGTAAGCAGGGCTTCCTTGTGCTTTGCAAATAGCAGCGGTAAGGATGGTCATGTTGCCCGATTCTTCAACCGGCATACCCTCGCCATAAGTTTGGCCGTTTGCATGCGGGTAGCTACCCAGATCATGCGCTGCAAATTTATGATCGAATTTACCACTTTCGCTAAAGTAGAAGATCCCATTCAGCATACCCTGCATTAATTTAGGGTTGTAGATCAGGTATAACGGAGCCGATGGGTAAGTAACGTCAACCGTATTAACAAAACCACCGCTAAAGTTTTCTTTAGAGAACCAAAGGATCTCGCCCTGCGGACTTTTTACCAATATATGCGCGGCTATACTTTGGCGATATGCCAGTACGCAAAGATCAGCGTAAGCTTTACCGCCCGATTTTATAGCATCAGCATAAAGGCTTTTGTTTAAAGCACTGCATTTTTGCAGTATAACCGGGTACTCGGTAGCAGCTTTGGTAAGCTGGCCCTCTATAGTTTCTTTGCCAGAGTTGTTCCACCACGGCCTTAGATTTGTTTTAAAGTACTGCATAGAGTAGATATCATCATACCCTATCTCTATAAATTTAGATACCGCCACCGCACCAACTTTACCAAAAGGTATTATAGTGTTTAATGCCAGGCGAGTGCCTTTGGTATCTGTAGTTTCGGTGCTGCCTTTACGGAAAGCATCAACAGATCCACGTCCGGTAGTTATAAATTGAGTAGCACCGGTTGTTTTAGGGGCAGCTATATAAACATACCCCCAGTCGATACGCACATCATCACCATTTTTTTGCAGGATAGGCTGCTCGTCAGTTCCGGCTTTAAGTATAGATAATCCGGCGGTGCTGTATTTGGTAGCCGTAACAGGCTGTGTTGGCTTGTTAACCGCCAGGTCTGTAGACGCGCTAAAGAATACTTTTACATTATGCGTTTTGCCATCATTAGCTTTTACTTTGTAGGCGATGTATGATACCGGCCTTGACAACAAGTTCAGATCAGACAAAATCAATGGCGAAGTAAATGTTACGTCCAGATCAACCTTACCGCATTTAAAGCTGTAAATGGTTTGGGTAGCGTTGATAGATACATTTTTCTGATCGGCAACTTCAAGCTCTTTAGTGATAGCAGGTTTTTCTTTATCAACCAAACCCATATCGGCCCGTGTGCCGCCGCCTGTGTTTACCACATGCATAGCCAGGATATTCTCGCCTATTTTTAGTTTGCTTTTTTCAAGCGGCACCATTTCATAGCCTTTGCTAACGCCAACTTTATCAAATATTTTTTCGCCGTTAAGTGATACTTCTATGTTATCATCCCATGATAATTTTAAAAGTAGTTTATTAATATCATCCGTTTGGGTGATGGTAAAAGCCCTCCTGATCCAGATATCATGTGACCGCCATCTTATTTTATTCTCACGGCCATCACCTATTGGCGCCATGCCTTCTTTCCAGCCGGTAGCAGCATATTGTGCTGCTGTCCAGTCGCCATCAGGTTGGGTTTCGGTATATTTTACCGCGTAAGATTTCTCATCAGATGCAGGTAATATGGTTCTGAAATTTTCAGGCTCTTTACCTAAAAAGCGGTAATCGGTACCGTCCACATTAATTAAACCTATTAATGATTGCTCTGCACCTGTCCAATGGGTAGTGGTCGATCCGGTCAACTTATCAGAGTTTGACCATACACTGAAATAAGTATTGTGTGTTATCAGCGGGTAAGAAGGCGCTTTCCTTTCTTGTGCCGATGCATATTGAAAGCTTGTTAAGAGTACCAGGAATCCAAATAGCAGATTTTTTCTCATGAATGTAAATGTTTGAAAGTTTTGTTTATTGTACAGTTGGTTTAACACATTTATCCTGCGCATTAATAGCGGGGCAGAATAATTGGCTAAATAACATCATTTTATGCTAAAATCGCTTAATTATTTTCAATATGTTAATTGTAAATGTATTCACAAAGCATTTATTACTTCACCAACGCAGGCCAATCATCCGTACGGAAAGGCCTTGCAGGCAAACCATCTTTATTATACAAATTGCCCGGCGGGTTATCGGCCCAGTTATATCTTACTGCTTCCGGGTTTGTAACACCATCGGCAGTAATAACAACCTTATTCCCTTGTATAGTGGCTTTGGCCCAAACAAATTTATGGTCGGCACCGGCTATGCCGAAGCCTTTTAAGTCAGGAGTATCACTGTTTACCACCTCATCGCCAACCAAACCGGCAGCAACCAAGCCTTTATTTATTTCATTAAAGCTGATAATGATCTTGTTGCCATCAACTTTCATTGATTTATATATGGGGCCCGATGCTACTATCTTTTCGCCATAAACATTGTGGCGGGCAACTAATACCAATCTATTAGCCGGAACCAATTTATTAATTGGGTGTATATTCAATTGTTCTCCCACATCTATAACTACAGGCATGCCTGTTTTAGCCAACGATAATGTTTTTTCCTGCGCCTCGCGCACCCACGGCCAGTTGTTTTCTGACGGTGTTACGGCAGGCTGCCTGAAGTTGGGCAGCTGCATGTACAGGAATGGGAAATCGCCCTGGCCCCATTTTTTTCGCCAATCATTGATCATCCGCGGGAACACATTTTTATAATCAACAGCATCAGCAAGGTTATCACCGTTTGATTCGCCCTGGTACCATATCGCCCCTTTTATGCCATAGCCAAAAATTGGTGCTATCATCGCGTTAAAACAGTCGGCAGGGGTAGAATTATTACCGATAGGATTACCCGGCGAAATTGGCGCGGGACGCGATGGTTTTGGGCGTACAGGTATGGGCTGCGCGGTTGCTTTTGCCTGCAATACATCAGCATCCCATTTCTTTATGATCTCATTAAATGCGATGCCAACTTCAGTGTTCCATATTGTCAAACTATCGCGATAAAGCGCTTGTCTTCGCGGGTAAGTAGCTTTATCAGCCTCATAATTATCAATCAGTTTTTGCCGGGCATCCACATATTTGGTAAACGCCGGGCTTTCCTGCAAACCTTCGGCGCTTATCCAGGCCTGGGCAGGTGTACCACCTATATAACTGCCGATCATCCCGACAGGTACACCGGCTGACTGACGTATTTGCTGTGCGAAATAATAACCAACAGCAGAAAACCCGTGCCATGCGAACCTTGGATTTGCCAATACTTCGGGCGAGCAAACCAACCATTTGCCGTTAGGCGAATCTGCAGATTGTTTAGCTATGTCAGCTATCGGCTGTAATGACAGCGACATCGGCACATAAAAAAAATGTATCAGCCCGTCAGTAGCTTTTGATATAGCATCTGCACCATGTTTTTCGGTTTGTATACCAAACTCCATGTTCGATTGGCCTGATGCTACCCATACATCGCCTATTAAAATGTTGGCGTAAGTTAACGAGGTGCTTTTACCTTTAACATTCATGGTATAAGGGCCGCCCGCTTTGTACGATCCTAACTTTACCAGCCATTTACCATCGGCACCGGTGGTGGTTTTATAGGTTTTACCCATAAAATCAACCTGTACCTGTTCGCCGACATCGCCCCAGCCCCATACCGGCACTTTCATACCGCGCTGTAAAACCATGTTATCACCAAATATGGCGGGTAATTTAAATTGGGCAAATGCTTTAGTGAAGCCTGAGATTAAAAAGCAAATAATCAGAAATTTATAGGTCGATGTTTTCATTATTGAATATAAAAAAATGAAAGCTCCCACACAAAGGCGAGGCTTATATTTAAAAATTATTTAATTTACTGTAGCTGCCGACATAGACGGCGCGGCATCTGCCGGCGCGCTGCCCCAGTTTTTGTTAGGACGCGATCCCATTACCAACGTCAACTTGCCGCCTTTTACAACATCGCTGTTATTCATCCACGGCTTGTTCCATGCCATACCATTTAAAGTAGCCGACTGGATATATTTATTAGCTGCTGATACATTTTTAGCTTCGATAACAAAGCTTTTGCCGCCGCCAACATTAATAGTACTCTCCTGGAATAGTGGGCTGCCTATATCAAATACCGGCCTGCCGGGGCATTGCGGGTAAAAGCCCATGGAATTAAACACATACCAACTTGACGTAGCACCGCCATCCTCATCGCCTGCCAAACCTTGTGGGGTTACGTCATACCAAAGATCCATCAATTGGCGCAAACGGCTCTGGGTTTTCCATGGCTGGCCTGCGTAGTTGTATAAATATGGAATATGATAAGCAGGCTCATTACCCTGCGGATACATACCCACCAAACCTGTCATATCAGGGAACTGGCCCAAAAACGCCAGCTTATCCATAGAGTGACCTGTCGAAAACAATTCGTCCAGTTTATCAACAAACGCCTGGCGGCTGCCCATCAGGTTAATTAAGCCTTGTATATCGTGCTGTACACTCCAGGTATAAACCCATGAATTACATTCGGCAAAGTATCCCTCGCCGGCAAACCCGCCCGAGTATTTTGGGTCAAACGGCTCAACCCATTTACCATCGGCAGTTTTTGGTGCCATTAAACCGATAGTCGGTTTATAAAGGTTCTGGTAGTTATGCGCACGGTTCATAAATAGAGTATAATCATCGGTTTTACCTAATGCTTGCGCTATTTGCGCCAGGCACCAATCGTCATAACAATGCTCAAGCGTTACCGATACCGATTGCCTTCTATGCCATGAGTCAACCTCTGGCACCCATTCTTTAACCTCCATCGTGGGTGTCCACCTAACCTGGTAAGGCAGGCGGTTATATATGTCTACTGTAGCTTTCGGATCAGCATCCGCGCGGATAGGCAGTGCCGGGTAAAAGCCTTTATCATAATAACATTTCTCTAACTCTGTTGTACCCGGCCCATCTTTCCATGGGATCATGGTGGCTTCCATAGCGTTTTTGCGCATACCGGCATAGGCTTTCTCTACATCAAAGCCACGTAAGCCTTTAAAATAAGCCTCCACAATAACTGATGTGGAGTGATTACCTATCATAGCGCCCGAGCTTGGCAGCCAGCCGGTAGTTTCATAAGCCTTAATAAACCCATTAATGGCTTTTTCAGATTCTTTTGGTTTGATCAAATCCTGCAAGGCATAAGCGCTGCGATAAGTATCCCACACGTTACCCATACGTAACGCACGGGTGCGATAAAGGGTGCTGTAAAATATGCCGCGTTGGCGCTCTGTACCGCCTTTAATTTTGATCAGGTTTAGCTCGGCGTTCCAGCGGTCCTTCAGTTTACTTTTTACTTGTTCAAAGGTTGATCTACCTATTTCTTTGTTAATTGATGCTTTAGCATCGTCAATACTGGTATTTGAGATACCAACTCTTAACTCTAAAGTTTGTGGCTGTGAAGATGCCGTCCAGCGCAAATAAGTGCCGCTGCTCGCACCACCACGATTACGTCCTACACCCGTTGGTGCCTCTTCTTTCCAGTCGCCATGGGTTGATGCGGCTTTACTTACTTCGGCATAAAAATATCTTTTTTCCGCCGCTCCGCCGCGTCTGCCAAAAGACGCGCCAGAGCCTTGAAGAATTTTATTGTCTTTCACCTCGACCGCAGAATTACCAGACAATAACAGGTTTGTAGCCTGATTAGCCGGAATTGTGAAGCGGAATATAGCCGCATTATCGGTCATAGTGTACTCAGTATTAATATTCGGATCTTCCAACAAAACCCGGTAGTAATATGGGGTAGCTGTTTCCAGGTCATGGTCAAAATGCGATGCGTTCTCGCGGGCGCCGCTTTTGAAGTCGCCTTCACTAATCATCAGATTGCCAAAACCAAGCGGGAAGTCGAAAATTTTATCAGACAAATAAAAATCCTCAATGGCCGGATTAAACGCCGGGAAGATATTCATGTTACCACCCGGAGCTTTTATAATGGGTGAGGTACTACGTGTTTTTGGATTGATAGAGCCTATGTACAAATCAACATAATCGGCTGGCGTTTTGCCGGTTGAAGCGGCTGTTTTTTTACCGGCCTTTTGTTGTGCAAACGCGGTGCCGCACAGCACAAACAATGCTAAAAGGGTATGTTTTAGTTTCATAATATTGGTTTACCTTATTACTGATAATAAGTGTATTACTTGGTTATACTTTGGTATCTCAATACTATGAAAATTAAATAACTTAATGAAAAGATGGAGAGGTAATTGTTTTGATACAAAGCCTTGGGTTATGAATACGCGCCGTCGACTCACCCGGTCTACGCCAAGGGTTAACGCGGTGTCAATATTTTAATCCCGTCCGGGCCGGCAATTATCGCTTTGGTCGCCAACTGATAAAACAGCGAATGCTCCACCACACCAGGCACCATTTTTACGGCGTTTATTTTATCTAAAGGCATAACTTCTGCAAAATATACATCCAGCAGGTAGTTGCCGTTTTCTGTAATAACAGCGCCGTCTTTTTGGGTACTCATACGCATTACGGTTTTAGCATCGGGGATGTTTTTGGTTAGCCATTGGCTTACCAATTGTAAAGCGGTGGGTAAAACTTCAAGTACCAACGGATAGGTAGTATCTAAGCTCTTTACAGATTTACCGGCATCGCCCAATAAAATAAACTGTTTCGCTAATGATGCCATGATCTTTTCGGATGTATGGATACCTCCGCCAGATTTCAAGGCATTCAACCTGGCATCAAACTGATCGCAGCCATCAAAGTAAATATCTATGTATTTTACATTGGCACTCCCCAATAAATTAAAACCATGATCCATTATTAAATTGGCAGTTTTGAAGGAGGACGTTGCAAAAATAAGTGAACCAGAAAGCTCACTATCCGCAGCCAATAACGAAAGTAAATTGGCAATGGTCGATCCTGCCCCAACACCTATGCTTTGCCCCGGTTTTATAAATTGCAGGGCAGCTTTGGCGGCTTCCATTTTATAGTCTGTCATAGTTGTTTAATTGATAGGCTAATATCTGTTTAATTATTAAAAACAGTAGCCAACATTTAAGATTATTGTATTTTTAGCATTATTATAAAACCCGTTAAAATGCCGCTTAATCTTATTATACGCCCTGTAACTCAACAAGACTATGACCAATGGCTTCCTTTATGGGATGGTTATAATGCATTTTATGGCCGTTCTGGAGATACCGCGCTAGCACCCGAAATAACCCAAACCACCTGGGCCCGTTTTTTTGATATTAATGAACCTGTACACGCGCTTGTTGCCGAACTTGATGGAAAGTTGTTGGGACTAACGCACTATATTTTTCACCGTAGCACCACTTCGCTCACTACAAATTGTTATTTACAGGATCTGTTTACCACACAAAATTCGCGCGGAAAAGGTGTAGCAAGGGCGCTAATTAATGGGGTGTATGAAAAGGCAAAACTAGCCGGATCTGGCCGTGTATACTGGCAAACCCACGAAACTAATGCCACCGCCATGCTGCTTTATGATAAAGTTGCAGACAAATCAGGCTTTGTAGTTTACCGCAAGTTGATATAAAAAAAGCACCTGCAAACTAATACAGGTGCTTAACATGAAACTATCAACTGATCTTACTAATTGATGTCTTTACCCTCTTGCAGGCCTTTTACTATTCTATCCAACGTAGCCTGATTAGGCCCTGCCGGAGCTTGTGCACGGGCCTTTACGGCATAAGGCAAAGCTTTTTTATAATCGCCTAGCGCAGAATAACCTCTTGCCATACCCACATTGGTAAAAAACTGATCGGGGTATTTATCATAATCCATTTTAAATACATCAAAAGCCTCTTTACCTTTTTTGGCGCGGGTTAAACCACGGCCATAAAAATACAGCTCGTTCATATCGCCATAAGGCAATGCTTTTTTCATTGCGGCAATAGCTTCGGAGCCACGACCAAGGCTATCTAATATAGCCGCTTTGGTGCTCCAGGCGGTGAAGCTATGGCTACCACCAAAGTTTACACTGGTGGCGCTATCGGCCCATAATAAGCCTTCTTCCAAATTGGTTTTATGTTGGGCGCAGTATTGTGCGGCCTGGTCCCACGGCTGCCAGGTAAAGCCGGTTTCGGTACGCAATTGCTTTCTTAAAGCCGCTATCACATTTTGATCCAAATCAATCTCTACTTTAAAAGGAATGATCAGTTTTTCCCATTCTAATTGTATGGTAGCGCTGTTATCGGTTTGGTTAGTAAATTCATACCTTAACCACTCAACGCTTTTGTCGGCAGGTACAGGTTTTACTTTTACACGTAAAGCGTCTTCGGTTTGATTATAATAAAAGCTACCCCATGAGGATGAGTTTTTAGAGAAGATTAATGTACAACCCAGCGGATCATACGATATAAAAAAACCGTACTTACCCGCAGCTAAAGGCTGGCCTTCGATCTTTACATCGGTAGAGAATTGGATGCTGGTACTCTCGTTAGCGCCTGCACGCCACGGCGCTGCTTTTGAGGTACCGAATCCCTGGTCTACATAACCAACCGGTACCAGTTTGCCCCAGATCTGGCCCTCGCGCTTGTTAACGTGCGGACGGTTGTAAATAATATTGATATCGGTCAAACCAACCTGCTCATAAACCGATGCCCGCTTGTTGCCACCGCTGGGTGATACTTTTAACTGCGCATGGCCCGGGGTTGTAAATTCGCATACCAGCGTTACCATTAAAATGGCTGTAAATAATTTTTTCATATCGGAAAAGTTTTAAGTGTTTGTGGTTTCAATAATTTATGGAATAAAGCTTGTTTTAAAAATCCGCAAGCGCAAAACATTTCAACCCGTGGGGCTTTATTTTAAATGATTGACGCAAAAAAATCAACGGTATGAATTATAAAACACCACGCAACTATTGAATAAAGCGACCAGTTTGTTTAAAACAGTTGGGCAAACTAAAAAAGCTTTGTAGATTTAAAAATGAATTTTATTAAGAACATGGCTATCACTACGCGCCTGCAATGGCTCATTTGGATAGCTGTTTTCCTCATCCTGTTTTTCTCCATTTTACCGGTTGATGGTTTTATACACGCCATTACTTTCACCCCTATAAGTTTTGCTTTTTACCTAATAGTTATTTATGGTAATATTAGTTTCCTTTTCCCTCGCTTTTATCAAACGGGGCGCAAAGTTCAATATGTAATTTATGTAATTGTATTGCTGGTAACAGCGGGCATGGCGCGGGGTTATTTGATCATGTATTTATACAATAAAACCATGGCTAAGCCCGAACCGATAATGATAGGCAGCATGCTGAACTTCATTATAGCCGGCTTTTTAACTTATCTATTAAGTTTTATTTTCCGCATAGCGATAGCATATTTCTCGTTAAAGCAACAGTCAGAAAAAATACTGGCGCAAAAAAGCCAGGCCGAGCTTGATCTCTTAAAATCGCAGGTGCAGCCGCATTTTTTGTTTAATACACTGAATAATATTTATTACGAGGCCTATCGCGAAGCGCCAAATACGGCCAAACTGATAGAACGCCTATCAGACATTATGCGGTATTTTGTAGATGAAAGCCCCAAGGATCTGGTATCGATAACCACCGAGATTCAGTTTTTGGAGAATTACATCGCCTTAGAAAAAATAAGGATGCGCCATGAGCTTGACCTAACCTTTGTACAGGATTGTAACGCCGACCTTCGCATCCCACCAATGCTGCTCATGACCTTTGTAGAGAACATTTTTAAGCATGGTATTGATAAGTCAAGCAGCGATAATAAAATCGATCTGTCTTTAATTCAGCAGGATGGCTATTTGGTGTTTCAAACCAAAAATCCGGTTTATAATATCGCTGGGGGTGCCGAGCATAATGGTTTCGGTATAAAGAATTTAGAGAAACGCCTTAACTTGCTATACGGAACGGCGTTTGAGTTATGGACCGGCACAACCGATAATTTTTTCACAGCTTATTTAAAAGTACCCCTAACATGAGTTTAAGCTGTATTATTATTGACGATGAGCCTAACGCGGTAAACCTGCTGGAAATACTGATCACCCAAAATACCAAGTGGAGCCTGCTTACAAAATGCTATAATGCTTTAGAGGCCATGGCGTTTTTAAAGGATAATCAACCCGACTTTGTTTTTTTGGATATCAATATGCCGCAGCTAAGCGGCATGGAACTGGCCAGCTTACTATCAAAAGATATTAAAATTGTTTTCACCACCGCCTACTCTGAATATGCTGCCGAGAGCTATACTTTTCAAACTATAGATTACCTGTTAAAACCCATAACCCTTAAACGTTTTTTAGCGGCGATGCAAAAGATAGAGGGCTATTTCACTAATCCTGAAACTAGCGCAAAAACTGCTGCTGCGATAAGCGATGATTATTTCTTTGTAAAATCGGGCAAGGTGCTGCGCAAGATCTTACTGGCCGAGATCCAATATTTTGAAGGCGAGAAAGAATATGTGCGCCTGGTAACCCCTGCCGAGCAGATATTGATCTATCGCCGGTTAAAAGATATTGAAGAACAGTTGCAGCCGCCTTTTGTGCGCGTGCATAACTCGTACATCGTAAACACAAAACAAATCAATAAAATACAAGACAACCATATTTATATATCCGATAAGCAGATACCCATAAGCGAGAAGTTCAAGGACGGGTTTATGCAGGTGATTCAGCAAAGGATATTTTAGCGGGGCTGTCTTTTCTAAGTAATACTATCAACCCCAAAACAGGCCCAACAGCCAACAACACATAAATGTACTGCGCGTTCTCTACCGTACGCAAAGCATTTATTAACTGTATGCTGATGATAGTAATAGCAAACCCAATGCAATTTACAATAGTTAGAGAAGACCCTTTGGATACCGCAGGCGCATTTTGAGCAACAAGGGTTGAGAACAATGGCGAATCGGCAATTACCGCCATGCTCCATATAAACAGGAAAATGATAAAGGTTACCGTAGCGCTGTTAAACAACAACAGTGGCGAAATAATACAACATACACACGAAGTAAATAAGGCGATGGTCGCCATTCTCTTTACTCCAAAGCGTTGGGATAACAACCCGCTTAACGCGCAGGAGATACTGCCGATGCCGATAACAAAAAACGATAACAAAGGGATATTCAGATTGGCCGAGGGATAATGCGCTTTATAGGCTGTTAATATAACCGGCACAAATGCCCAGAAAGCATATAGCTCCCACATGTGGCCGAAATAACCAAACGCCGCAGCCCTGAATTTTTTATCAGCAAACCCATTTAAAAACCCGGCGAAGTTTAGCTTTTGGCTTTGTTTGCGGCCCGGTCCGTCTGGCACTAATAGCAGCATGGCGCAGCCGCCAATGGCCGACAGTAACGAGGTTGAGTAGATCACATATTTCCATGGCAAAGCCGCCGTCATGCTTTTTAATAAATGTGGAAATGCCGTACCCAAAACCAATGCGCCTACCAAAAACCCTAACGATTTGCCTAGGCCCTGCTGGTAATGGTCAGATGCTATTTTCATACCTACGGGATAGATCCCCGCCAGGAAAAAACCGGTGCAAAAACGGCATAACACCAGTGTTGCCGGGGTTATATTAGCTATACTCGCGCCCAGGTTAATTACAGCGGCTATCAATGCGCAGGTAAAGAAAACTTTAACCGGCGAGAATCTGTCGGCTATACTCAGTATGGCAAATATCAGCGTGCCCGTAATAAACCCTAATTGTACCGCGCTGGTTAGGTGGGCCAGGTAGGTTGGCTCTAAATGGAGCTGTTTGGCAATATCGCCCATAATGGCATTGCCTGCAAACCATATTGAGGTACAAAAAAACTGCGCGATAACTATAGTAGGTAGTATTCTTTTCATTTAAGTAGTTGCGACAAATATCTATAAAAAAACCAATTGATGATTAGGATGTTAATGTCTTGTATGCCCTTTATAATTGGCTATTATAACCATTACGTATCAACCTAAACAAAAGTAACTTAGCAAAAAACAAAATTATGTTTAAGGATTCAAAAGCATTCAGCAGTTTTTCTGTAAACGATTTACAGGCCGCCAAAAAGTTTTATAGCGAAGTTTTAAGTTTAGAGGTAAGCGATAACCCGATGGGAATTATCGAGCTGCACATAGCAGGCAGCAGCAATATTATGGTTTACCCAAAACCTAACCATGAGCCTGCGACTTTTACCGTACTCAACTTCCCGGTGGCTGATCTGGAAAAAGCCGTAGACGCACTTATAGCCAAAGGAATTGTGTTTGAGCAATACGATAGCGAATACATGAAAACCGACAAAAAAGGCATTGTTCGCGGCAACGGTCACGGACCGGATATAGCCTGGTTTAAAGATCCCGCAGGTAATATTTTATCGGTGATAGAGGATAAATAGATTACGTTTTTTTTGTTTTAGCATTTGCCGCTATTAAAAAAGCGATGCCGCTAAATGCCAGCGCCTCAAAAACGCTTACAATTTCATTGCCGTTGCCGCTTACCGGGTCGGCAATGGCGCGGGGAATGTGCAGGGTTATAAGCCATATAAATATAATCGCACCCAATAAATTAGCGGCTAACTGTCGTTTAATATTAAGGATGATACCTGCCGCACCTGCAATAAGTGCTACCCCTGCCAAATACCCTCAGAACGTATGCCAGGGTAGCCACGCGGGTACCAGCATTGCTACAAACGGCATATATAAAAAGTGCATTATACCTGCTACCAAAATATCTATCGCAAAAAAACACTTGCCATACGGAATAAGTTTAGCTAAGACTGCCATAAACCCGTTTTGACTTCCGGTTGTTGGCAATGACCCCGCCACCACGAATGCCCCGCCACTCAACGCTAATATTTTAAGTGGGTTTGACCATCCGGCCAGAAAATGCCAATTATTTTGAACCTGGCAAGGCAGATGCATGGTTATAAACAACAGCAACAAAAAAGCACCCAGCAGCAAAGCCGCCGTGCGAGCATACTTACTAAAGCCGGTAGCCAAACCTGCTGTCACTATCATAAAAACACTAACCAGCCAAATACAGGATACACAACCGGATAAAAAAGGGATGCTTGACGGCACAATTACCGGCATAAGGCTGTGTAACACTAATTGCTGCACGGCAATACCTATTATAGCTATGCTATAAAATAAACGCCATGTGGTGGTATATTTTTCCATAAAGCTGCTGATTAGGTGCGATTTGCTTATTGCAATTTATAAAATTATCCGCAGAAAAAACTAACAGACTATTGTTATTAAGGCATTACACAGGGTTTCAATCTCCTCTTTCGTATTGTAATAATGCACCGATGCGCGTACAATGCTGGTTAAATGATGCTTATCCATATAGATCAATGTAGATTTTGCCAAACCTACCGATACATTAATATTTTGCTCGAACAACCTGGCTTTTACTGCCGGACTGTCTATACCGCTAACAGAAAACGTTACGATCCCGCATTTTTCATCACCCATGTCGTGAACGGTTATGCCATCAATTGCTGTGAGTTGTTGACGCAGCGCATCCGCTAAAAACTGTACTCGTTGCCAGATCCGGTCAACACCAATATTTAAAGCATACTCAACCGCTTTGCCCAGGCCAAGGGTTATGGCGCGGTTTTTCTCGTACAGCTCAAACCTACGCGCATCCGGCCTAACTTTATAATCTGTTTGGCTGATTGTGGGCGTACTAAAACCATCCATAAACAATAGCTTGAATTTGTCCTGCATGTTTTTGCGCACATATAGAAAACCCGTACCGCGCGGCGCGCGCAAGTATTTACGACCGGTTACCGCTAACATGTCACAACCTATTGCTTCCACATCTATAGGTGCCTGGCCAGCTGTTTGGCAAGCATCAACCAAATATAAAATACGATGCTTGCGGGCTATTTTCCCTATCTCAACTATAGGTATCATCCCGCCTGCTGTAGATGGGATATGTGTTACCGCTATAAGTTTTGTTTTGGGCGATATGGCAGCCTCCAATGCGCTCAACATAAAATTACCCTGCTCATCATTAGGGATTATGTGTAGTATAACGCCATGCGTTTTTCGCATATTGATAAACCCGATAAGGTTGGTTACATATTCCATTTCGGTAGTAATGATCTCATCGCCTTCATTAAAATCAATACCATGAAATACCAATCCCCACGCTATGCTGGCATTTTCTACCAAGGCAATTTCATCTTTGCCTGAGTTGATGAGTTTAGCTATCAGATTATAAGTATACTCTAACTGGTCCTTGTATTTAAACTCGGTTTCATAGCCGCCCAATATGGCTTCTTCTTGCAAGTAGTCTATAACAGTATCTACCACAACATCAGGCGGTAAAGATGACCCGGCATTATTAAAGTGGATGCGCTGCGCGGTTCCTTTTGTTTCGGCGCGGAGTTGTTGTATTTCCTGTTCGGTTATGATTTTCATAGTTCAGCTTTAAAAATTATCTCCATCATAATGTCAGATCGCTCATAGGTGCCGGGCAGTACCGGTATTTCTGTAAACCCCAGTTTGTGGTAAATGTGTATGGCATTTTCCAGTCGGCGATTAGAGTACAATATCAATCGCTTTAAACCCATCTCTCTGGCTTTATCTATACCCGCCTGGCATAAAAATTTACCCGCGCCGCCACCACGATAGTTTTTATCTACCGCCATTTTGGTTAGCTCAAAAACGCCATCCTCAATAAAACGCAGACCTACGGTACCAATAATAGTTTCGCCCGCTTTGGCGAAATATATTTTGCCCCCGGCTTTTATAATAGCTTCATCAGGGTTTTCTAAAACGTATTTGTCAAATGCCTCAACAGTAAAATACTCTTCCAGCCAGGCTTTGTTAAATTTTTCAAAATAGGGCTGGTACTTGAGTTCGTAGTCTATCAATTTTAGTTGCATCTCGTTATCAATTATCAATATACAAAGTAAAAACATTGACAATTAGTAAAACAGATTCAGTTTTATTAATTTTGACCATAACAGATTAACATGAAAATGCAAGCTACCGAATCCGACACCGATTTTTTATACGTACAAATAGTGTCGCGTATTGAAAAGCAGATCAAACAAAACCTGCTTAAAACCGGCGATAAGCTGCCATCTGTAAGGGCTTTAAGCCAGGAACAAAACATCAGCATAAGTACCGCCTATAAAGCATATGTAGAACTGGAGAACATGGGCATGATAGAAGCGCGGCCAAAATCAGGTTATTACGTAAAGTTCTCGGCTGCGCAGCATACCAAAGCGCCACAGATCAAACCTCCACTTAAAAAAATAGCACAAACCAGCGTTACCGAAATGATAGCCATGGTTTACCAAAATATGGATGAGGCTGAAGTACTGCTTCTGTCGCGTTCAATCCCGCCCATCAATTTAATACCGCTGGCAAAGCTTAATAAATCTATGATGGAGGCTATCCGTAAGAGTCCGTCCGGAAACATTCATTATGAGAACTTGCAGGGCAATGTATCCTTACGTAAGCAGATAGCTAAAAATGCGTTTAACTGGGGTGTAAACATAACAGAGAACGATGTGGTAACCACCCAGGGTTGCATGGAAGCATTGGTATTTTGCTTACGGGCCATAACCAAACCTGGTGATACGGTTGCTATTGAGAGCCCAGCCTATTTTGGTATTTTTAATGTAATGCTTAGCCTGGATCTGAAGGTTTTAGAGATTCCCGTTAACCCGGAAACCGGCATAGACCTTGAATATTTAACCCATGCCATGGATAAAGTGGATATTAAAGCCTGCCTGTTTGTGCCCAATTTTAGCAATCCGGTAGGCAGTTGCATGCCCGATGAGCGCAAGCAACAATTGGTAAGCCTTTTAGCCGAACGGCAGATCCCGCTTATTGAGGATGATATTTATGGCGAGATATATTTTGGCAAAAGCCGCCCGCGCAACTGCAAGAGTTATGATAAAGATGGTTGGGTGATCTTGTGTTCATCAGTTTCTAAATCATTAGCGCCGGGTTATAGGGTGGGTTGGTGTATCCCGGGCAGATTTAAAGATCAGATCATCAATATTAAAATGATGCATACCATCACATCGGCCACCCCTACCCAGGCAGCCATAGCCCATTTTTTTGAGACAGGCCGGTATGATCTGCATATGCGCAACCTGCGCAAAGCTTTATACACCCAATGTTTAAAATATATCCAGGGTATAGCCACTTATTTTCCGGCGGATACAAAAATTAGCCGCCCGCAGGGTGGTTACGCTTTATGGGTAGAGCTAGGCAAAAATGTAAATGCTTTCGAGCTTTACCAAGCCGCAATGGCGCATAATATCAGCATAGCCCCCGGCCAGATATTTAGTACTGATGGAAGGTTCACTAATTTTATACGCATTAGTTTTGGTTTGCCTTACGATACTATGGTGGAGAATAGTTTTAAGGTTTTAGGGGAGTTAGTAAAGGAAATGGAGTAATACTGCGTATTATACTGCCGCTACCGCATCAATCTCTACCAAATAACCATGATGCAACTCTGGTACGGGCACTACCGCACGGGCGGGTTTATTGTCGCCCAGCATTTCGATATAGATCTGGTTAAAGGCTTTCCAGTTTTCAACACCTACCACATAAACAGTTACTTTAAGCAGATCTGACGCATCACTACCTGCTGCTTTAAGTACAGCTAATAAATTACTTAGGGCAACCCGTGCCTGTACCTCGAACGGTTCGGTATAAGTATGTGTGCCATCAGCATTCACAGGCAATTGGCCCGAGATAAATAACATGCCGTTATAAACTACACCCGGTGTATAATGCCCCGCCGGTGCCACAGCTCCATCTATATATATTTTTTTTATTGCTTCTTTCATATTACGTTAAAAAGGCAGCTTACCCAGGTCCACATTACCGCCGGTTATAATAATACCTATTTTTTGCCCGGCAAATTTATCCTTATGCTTAATAACTACCGCCAACGGTACCGCGCTTGATGGCTCTATAATAATCTTCATGCGCTCCCATACTAACTTCATAGCCGCAATTATTTCTTCGTCAGATACGGTTAAAATATCGCTCACATGCTCGCGGATTATGGCCAGGGTGCGTTCGCTTAAATTGGTCAGCAAACCATCAGCTACAGATTTTATGTAAGGAGCCTTTTCGACGTTACCGGTTTTAAAAGACAGTATCGCATCGGCAGCACCTTCGGGTTCGCAACCAATAACTTTTGTTTGGGGCGATAAGTAATGAACTGTTAGTGCGGTTCCGCTTAACATACCGCCACCGCCTACAGGAGTAAAAATGGTATCGAATAGATGATCCTGCCCTGCATCTTCCAGCAGCTCTTTGGCCGCCGTAGCTTGCCCTGCTATTACCCGGTCATTATCAAACGGATGTACCAGTACCGCGCCGGTACGGTTTATTACTTCAGCTACACCATTCTCACGGGCGGCAAGGTTAGGTTCACATTCAATTACCTCGGCACCGTAACCTTTAACCGCGTCTTTTTTAACCTGCGGAGCGTTGCTGGGCATCACAATATAAGCTGGCAAACCCACCAATCGCGCAGCAAAAGCAACCGCCTGGGCATGGTTGCCTGATGAATGTGTAGTAATAGCTTTACCTTCCTTATTTGCCACTATCTGCAAAATGGCATTTATACCACCGCGGGCCTTAAAAGCGCCTATCTTCTGAAAATTTTCGCACTTAAAAAATATCGATGCGCCAACCAGTTCATTAATGGTTTGATTAGTAAGTATAGGGGTGCGATGGATATGTGGTTTTATACGCTCATGCGTTTGGATAATAGTGTCTAAGGTAATTTGCTGATTCATTACCGTAAAAATAGCGATTAACAGCTTTATTAAGTTGATTTAATTTGATAAACAAAGCATTGCAAAAATTTAACAGGTATATGCTACTTTAGCAGTGCAATTATAAGCCGGATGTTTATGAAAAACAGGTTGATTTTTAAAAAGCTACAGATAATAGTTTGGCTATTATTTATAGGTAGCATGGCGCATGCCGCGCAAAAAAGTATCAGGGTTTTAATTGTAGGCGGCGGCACTTCGCACGATTTTGACCGTTGGTATAAACAAGCCGATGCGGCAACACTTAGCGCAGGTGGTCTTTACATAGTTACCTATACCGCCAATACAGATTCGATAGCTATTTATTTAGCTAATACCGATGTGCTATATTTAGCTACCAACCAAAACATCAACCCTGCAAACCGTGCCGCTATTTTCGCCTTTGCAAATGCGGGTAAAGGTTTAATATTTGGCCATCCCGCGTTATGGTATAATTGGAAGGACTGGCCCGAGTACAACCAACAACTGGTAAGCGGCGGAGCCAGTGCGCACGATCGTTATGGCAGTTTTGACGAAGAAATAGTTAACTCAAATCATCCCGTTACAAAAGGCATCGAACAAAAGTTCACACTTAAAGATGAACGCTATCATTATGTTGCTGACCCGGCTGGTCCCGGTATTGAGGTCCTAGCCAATAATCATGTCGCCGGATCAGACGTTGTATACCCATCTGTATTTGTTGTTAAAAACCCCAAGGCACGTATTGTGTGCATTGCTTTGGGCCATGATACAGCATCGCACGATATTAAACCCTACCAAACCATTTTGCGCAATGCGGTAAAATGGGTGGCACACCAATAAAATATTACCTTATGAAATACATTTTATCGCTTTTACTTACAGGCGGTTGCTTTTTACAAGTTAACGCTCAACAAAATTTTGATGTCGAAGCACATCGCGGGGGACGCGGTTTAATGCCGGAGAATACTATCCCTGCCATGCTTAACGGTGTGCGCCTTGGCGCGCGTACGCTGGAGTTAGATACCCATATTACTGCTGACGGCAAAGTTGTGGTATCGCACGATGGGGTGATGACCGCGGCAATCATGCAAAAACCAGACGGTACTAACCTAACCAAAGCCGAAGAAAAACAGCACGTGCTTTATAAAATGACCTATGACAGTATCAGGATGTATATCGAAGGAGTTAAAAACTACCCGATGTTTCCGCAACAGCAAAAGGTTAAAACTTATAAGCCATTACTAGCCGATCTGATTGATAGTGTCGAGGCTTACGTTAAAGCCAATCACCTTAAACCGGTTTATTATAACATCGAAACCAAAAGTAAAATTACCGATGATAACATAGAGAACCCCATCCCAGCCGTATTTGTAAAGCTGCTGATGGATGTTATTAATCAAAAACATATTACCGACAGGGTGATTATACAATCGTTTGATGTGCGCACATTACAGATACTGCATCAGCAAATGCCAATGGTTAAGACAGCTTTACTTATCTCAACCGGCGATTACGATACCAACATTAAGCTGCTGGGCTTTACCCCTACTATACTTAGCCCTGAGCAAAAAATTGTTACTGCCGATATGGTAACTACCGCCCATAAAAATAATGTACAGGTTATCCCCTGGACAGTAAATGATGAAGCCGCTATGAAAGCACTTGCAGATTTGAAAGTGGATGGGTTGATATCTGATTATCCCGACAAGTTGGTTAAACTGTTTGGCAGTTATCAAAAATAACAAGCAACAAAAAACCCGCCTTTAAAGCGGGTTTTTCTTTATATAATGTTGAGTTGATTATAGCCTAATTTTCTGCGTAGATGGGTTTTTTAACACCGTTATCATAAGCTTTAAGGTTTTTCTTTAGCAACTTGCGTGCCACGTGGATGCGGGTTTTAACTGTACCTATCGGGATAATTAAATGCTCAGCGATCTCGTGGTATTTATGGCCCTCAAAATACATGGTAAAGGGTACATAATAATCAGCAGGCAGTCTGTCTAAAGCTCTTTTAATGTCATCCATTACAAATTTGGCCTCGCCTTGGTTTTTGGTCGAACTAAATACCAGGTTAGGCGATGATATCTCATCAGACTTGGTAACGAATGTGCTCATTTTAACAAAACGGCGGTAATTATTGATAAAGGTATTTTTCATGATGGTATATAACCATCCCTTTAAATTGGTACCTTCTTTAAACTTATTGTAATAAGTTATGGCTTTCAACATGGTGTCCTGGACAAGGTCGTTAGCATCATCTGCGTCATGTGTAAAGTGTAAGGCATATGACCTTAATGAACTTGCCTGACGTAGTACTAGGGTGTTAAACTCAATCTTTGTCATCTTGTTAATGTTTTAGTATTGGTATGTAGACAAACCTCATACCATTAAACAAATCCATTAACTACACTCCTTACTCATATTATCAACGAAAATACAAGTGTACAACATACACCAATATTGAAATAATATACTTATTTACAGATATTTACATGCAAATAAAAATAACAATAAAACTCCATGACAATAGGATTACATTGCCGAATATTTACCTGAAATGAAAATAAATTAATTTATAATATTCACCTCGCGTTGTAGGGAAACGCCAAATTTGGTGTACACACTGTCTATAATTTGCGACGAAAAGTTGTACACTTCTTCGCCCGTAGCTCCGCCATGGTTCACCAAAACCAGGGCCTGGTTCTTCCAGGTACCGGTGTTGCCAATCACTTTACCCTTCCAGCCGCATTGCTCAATCAACCAGCCTGCCGCTAATTTAATAAACCCATCACCAGCCGGATAGTTTACAATTTCAGGGAATTTATTTTGTATAGGCTCAAACTCGGCAACGGTGATAACCGGGTTCTTAAAAAAGCTGCCCGCGTTGCCAATTGTTGATGGATCAGGAAGTTTAGCTACGCGGATGTGGGATACTACCTGCGATACATCTTTTATAGTAGGTGTTATTATACCACGGTTTTGCAGTTCCTGCTCTATCGCGCCATAACGCAAGTTAACATTGGGGATAAGCGATAATTCAAATTTTACCGATACAATAATATACTGCCCTTTCAACTCGCTTTTAAAAACACTTTCGCGATAGCCAAACTTGCAATCTTGTTTGCTGAAAGTTTTAAACTGACCTGTGCTGATCTCGAACGCTTTGCAGCTATGGAAAACGTCTTTAAGCTCCACGCCATAAGCGCCGATGTTTTGTATGGGTGATGCACCTACCGAGCCGGGTATCAGGCTCAGGTTTTCCAGCCCGGCATAGTTGCGCATTACGCAAAAGTTTACCAGGTCGTTCCAAACCTCGCCGGCACCGGCCTCTATGTATACCTGGTTATGGTTGATACGATGCTCGATACCACGGATATTTATGCGGATAACCAACCCGTCAAAATCGTTTATTAATAACAAGTTGCTGCCGCCGCCAATAACCAGGCGTTGGGTTTGCTGCCATTGCGGGTCCATAAATAGTTCCACCAGTTCGTCTTCGTGGTTTATTTCGGCAAAAAAGCTGGCATTAGCTTCTACCCCGAAAGTATTAAAGTTTTTTAACGAAACGTTTTGTTGGATTTGCAGCATGGTGGCGAATTTCGGAATAAAATTTATAATTATCATGGTGCTATTGTAGGGTTCCACTTTAAAAGTGTAAACCTATTCAGGACAAGTCAATCGATTTGGAACGCCCCTTCTTGCGATTCGGAACACCATAATAATTAAGTATGTTAACTTTAAATGGAGTGACAGAATGTTGTCAGTATTAGGTTCGATATAAGACTTACGAAGTTTTAAAAACTTCGTAAGTCTATTTTCAGGTAATAATTTCACTAATAGTTGGTCCGGATTTGTAATCTCAGACTAACGTAACGTAAAACGTCAACAAAAAAGCCTCCTACCGGTAAGTAAGAGGCTTCAAAAGGGGCTATCTAATTAACAACCTTTTTTCTTGCATTCTTTAGAACCTTTAACGCATTTGTCGCTTTTAAGGCTTTTGGTGGTTGTTGCTTTAGGGGCTGGCTTTTTAACCGGCGTTTTATCTAAAGCCATTACTGATGATGCCGCGATCATTATCGCCAGCATACTTAATGTTATCTTTTTCATATTGGTTTTTTTAATGTTGTAATCAATTGTGCTATTTCAAATGTAGTTATTTAATTCATCAATACCCCCTCGTTAATTTAGTTTTTTGAGAGTGATAACACAACACCAATTGTTAATTCTGATTTGCAATCCCGGATTTAATAGACATAAAATATTCCGCGTAGCGATATAACAATAGTATGGAATACTTTTGATCGGGATCGGGGTGAGTCCATGGCGCGCGTTAATCACCGCCACCATTAATCCACTTAAATTTTCGTATATTGTTACAACCCCATTAATATTCTAGTAAATCATTTAACAATAAAAAACTAGTACTTAATTTTCTTAAAAACATCTCCCGTTCTTTAATTTTTAAATAAAAATTTCATTTACAGTTAGTTACCAAAAAAACCTACTACCGGAATAAGACATTATACCCGATAAATGATAAAAATCACTACCGACACAACCCCAGATACCCGAAAAACTGCATTTTTTACTACCGGCAAAACCTCTGATACCCGAAAAATGGCAAAAATCACTACCAGCTAACCTATCAATACCAGTAGTAATTGTTGCATTGGCGTACGTACAGTAAATCCAACCCCGATAGTTATCGGGACGAACATCCGAAATCTCCGGGCAGACGCATTAAAATATAAACCTTTTCCCAACCCTCTTTGCGTTTAGCGCAGAGAGGGTCGACAAGTGTAACGATGTCGGTGTGAGTCCACGGCGCGTTCTATATCAACAATATTTTTGTAGCTTTAAACAACCAATCAGCACTACCAAATTATGAATAATATCTCCCGCAAAAATTTTATAAAAGGCGCTGCTATCGCCGTAGCGGGGATACCTTTTGGCAAATCTGCTTTGGGTAGTGTGTCTAAATTGACGTCTGCTCCTTTTAAAACGGAAGCGATAGTTGATAAAGTAAGTTTAAGCATATTCTCTAAACACCTGCAATGGCTTAATTATAAAGACATGGCCAGCCTCGCGGCACAATTAGGTGTTGATGGTATTGATTTAACCGTACGTGTAGGCGGGCATGTATTGCCCGAACGGGTAAAAGACGACTTGCCGAAGGCTGTAGAAGATATAAAACAGGCAGGCTTAAATGTGTATACCATTACTACAGATATACGGGATGCCGATGAAAAATATACGGCTGACGTATTAAAAACGGCATCGATGCTGGGTATTAAAAGCTACCGCATGGGTTGGTATAGTTATGATAGTAAATTAGATACATTAGCCAATATAGCCGTAATAAAAAAACGCATTACAGCTTTGGCGGCTATTAATGAACAATATAAAATTCATGGCGATTATGAGAATCATACCGGGCGTTTTGCCGGACCGTTATGGGATTTGTGGGAGGTACTAAAAGACCTAAACTCCCAATGGATGGGCTGCCAGTTTGATATACGCCACGCCACCGTTGATGGCGCCGAAGCGTGGCCCGTAACGCTTGATCTGCTGAAAAACTATATCGGCTCTGTCACTATAAAAGATTTCCGCTGGACAAAAATCAATAACAAATGGGTAATAGAGGATGTACCGCTGGGGCAAGGTATGGTAGACTTTAAGAAATATCTGGCCCAGCTAAAGAAACTAGATTTACTGCGGCCTATATCATTGCATTATGAATACCCACTAGGTGGCGCAAATGATGGCGCAACCAAACTAACCCTACCTAAAGAGGATGTTATTAAAGCGATACAGCGGGATGTAAATACGTTGAAGGAGTTATTAAAGGATAGTGGGTTGGTATGACACCCTTCGCCAAGTCTATTAATCTTCTAAATCCGAAATCGAACATCCGAAATCTTTACATTATATTCTCTAAATACTTATACCCACTACCCGTATTCAGCAACAGCACTTTTTCGCCGGATTGTATCCATTGGCTGGCTTTTAGCTTTTTGTAAGCTTGCCATAAGGCCGCTCCTTCCGGTGCGAAAAGCAATCCTTCGTTTCTGGCAATTTCTTTAACTGCGGCGCTCATTTCATCATCGCTTATGGTGATGGCGCTGCCGTTGCTTTGGTGCAGTACTTTTAATATTATTTTATCAGCATAAGGTTTAGGCACACGCAGGCCGTTGGCTATGGTAAAGCCGCCATCCGTAAATTCGGACACGGTTTGTCCAGCGTGGAACGCCTTAACAATACCATCGCAACTTTCAGACTGTACCGCTACCATGCGCGGACGCTTACCGCCAATCCAGCCTAGCTGTTCTAATTCGTCAAAAGCTTTCCAGATGCCTATTAAGCCTGTACCGCCACCGGTTGGGTAAAAAATAACATCGGGCAGTTGCCAGTTAAACTGCTCGGCAATTTCATAGCCCATCGTTTTTTTACCTTCCAGGCGATAAGGCTCTTTTAGTGTTGATACCTGGAACCAATTATTAATTGCCGCATACTCGTTAACCAATTTGCCGCAATCGCTAATGCTGCCATCTATCTCTACCAACTCGGCACCATACAGGTGGCATTCGTCTTTAAAAACTTTTGGGGTTTGTTTGGGCATGTACACAATAGCCTTTACACCTGCGGCAGCCGCGTAAGCCGCCAGCGCGCCGCCTGCATTGCCTGCAGTTGGTGTGGCAATAATTTGTATACCCAATTCTTTTGCTTTTGATACAGCGGCGCTTATACCTCTTGCTTTGAAAGACCCGGTAGGGTTGCCAGATTCGTCTTTCCAGAAAACTTCGTTATCGCCGGTAAATTTCTTGAGATTGTTAACCGGAATTATTGGCGTAAAGCCCTCACCAAGCGTTACAATAAATTTTTCATCAATAACCGGTAAAAACTCTTTATAGCGCCACATGGTAGCGGGCCTGCCGGTTAAAATATCCTTGCTGACGCCGGTGCTTAAATTGTATTGAGCAAATAAGGTAGATGTACAATTAGTGCAAACCGTGTTCACCACCCCGGCATTGTGTATGGTTCCACATTCGGGGCATTCCAGATATGTCAGTAACGATGCCCGTTCCAGTTCAATGTTGTTGATCATTATTATATTTTTTAATTCTATTACAGGCTATCTCAAATGGTAGAGAGCACGTTGTACAATACGCTGACTTTGCGCATTAGGTTGTACAACATTAGCCTGGCTTGTAAAATTTGCTCATAATATTTCAACTTTACAACATTTCAACCCTACAACAACATTATATATGTATCGGCCTGTTGTCCGTTGCTGCTAAACACGCTTCACGCATGGCTTCTGTATAGGTTGGGTGCGCGTGGCTTATCCGCGATATATCTTCAGCACTTGCCCGGTATTCCATGGCTACTACTGCCTCGGCAATCATATCCGCGGCGCGTGGGCCTATCATGTGCACACCTAATATTTCATCGGTAGTAGCATCTGCCAGTACTTTTACAAAACCGTCTAAATCGCCACTGGCTACTGCCCTGCCACTTGCACGGAACGGAAATGAACCTGTTTTATATTTTACGCCTTTTTCTTTTAATTGCTCTTCGGTTTGGCCTACGGCTGCAACTTCGGGCCAGGTATAAACTACGCCCGGTATAAGGTTATAGTTAATGTGTGGTTTTTGGCCTACAATGGTTTCAGCAACGTAAGTACCCTCATCCTCGGCTTTATGGGCCAGCATGGCGCCGCGTACAACATCGCCTATAGCATAAACACCTTTAACGCTGGTTTGCATGTGCTCGTCAACAGTAATTTTGCGTCCACGCTCTTCAACGGTAATACCAATTTTATCCAGTCCTAAACTATCCGTATAAGCAATACGGCCGACTGCAACCAGGCAATAATCGCCTTTTAATTCTTTTTTATCACCGTTAGGGGCATCAAAAGTGACTGTTACCTCTTTACCTTTTACGGCAGCGCCGGTAACTTTATGGCCCAGGTAAAACTCCATTCCTTGTTTTTGCAGCACCTTTTGCAATTCTTTGCCCAGGCTTTTATCCATAGTTGGGATAATGCCATCCATAAACTCAATTACCGATACTTTAGCGCCTAAACGCGCGTAAACCGATCCTAACTCCAAACCGATAACACCACCACCTATCAATATCAAATGCTTAGGTATTTCCGGCAGGTTTAATGCTTCAGTTGAAGTGATGATGCGTTTTTTATCTATCTTAATAAACGGCAGGCTTGACGGTTTTGAGCCGGTAGCAATAATGATGTTCGTTCCGGTTATTTCTTGCGTAGTACCATCAGCTTTAGTTATAATGATGGTGTTTTTATCTTTAAAAGATCCCATGCCCTGGTAACCGTCAATTTTGTTCTTCTTAAACAAAAAGCTAATACCGGCAGTATTTTTGGCTACTACATCGGCTTTACGTTTTATCATCTGGCCAAAATCAACCTTTAAATTACTTAGGTTGATACCATGGGTAGCAAAGGCATGGCCAGCATTGTAAAAATGTTCGGACGAATCAAGCAACGCTTTCGATGGAATACAGCCCACATTTAGGCAGGTACCGCCGTAGGTAGCGTATTTTTCAATACAAGCTGTTTTTAAACCAAGTTGGGCACAACGTATAGCGGCTACATAACCACCCGGACCAGAACCTATAACGATAACATCATATTGCATAGTAGTACTTTTTTGTGGGGCAAAGTTACGTTTTTTAGAGATTAGAGATTAGTTAATTGGAGATTAGTTGACTTAGTAATTACCATTTTACGCTATATTTAGTTTCTTTTATGAAAAAGCTGGTTATTTTACTGTTTGTCTTCATCTTTTCGGCAGGTTATAGCTGGGCTCAAACGCTTTATGGGGCCGATGCTTACGGCGTTAAAACCAAAGCCATTGGATTTTTAGAAGAAGGTAAAATTTATTCGGCTGATGTATATGGGCTAAAAAACAAGGTGATTGGCTTTTTGCAGGACGGTAGGATTTATTCAGCAGACGCTTATCAACTTAAAAATAAGATAGCCGGGCATGTAGAAGGCAAAATCATATACTTTGCAGATGCTTATCAATTAAAAGACAAACCCGCCGCGTTTTTAGAAGATGGCAAGGTGTACGCGGCAGATAGTTACGGAATTAAATCTACCCTGATTGGGTTTTATGATGGTGGTAATAACGCTGGTGTGGCTTGTGCCTCGGTTATATTGCTTTTGCATCGCCATAAATAACCCACATAATATTATATTTGGATATAATTAACTTGATTTCATGAAACTATACCGATCACTGCCGGCTCTGCTGGCAATTATCTTTATTGCTATTAGCGCCAAAGCACAGCTAGGCATTCCTAAAGAAAATTTTACCCGCGCCGACACCTTGCGCGGAATGTTAACCCCGTTACGTACTTGCTATAATATTAACTACTATCATTTGGATGTGAAGTTTGATATCGATAAAAAATTTATCAGCGGCAGCAACCTTTTTAAGTTTACTGCTACGCAGGATTTTACCAAACTACAGTTTGACCTGTATGCCAACCTTAATATTGAAAAGGTGATATACAAAGGCAAAGAGCTGCCCTACACTCGCGAGTTTGGCGCAGTTTTTATCACCTTCCCGCAAACTATTGCTAAAGGCAGTAAAGACGAATTTACGGTATACTACTCGGGCAACCCAACCATTGCCAAAAATGCTCCCTGGGATGGTGGCGTAGTTTATACTACCGACTCGTTAGGCAGGCCGTTTGTGGCGACAGCCTGCCAGGGTGCCGGTGCCAGTATTTGGTGGCCCACTAAAGACCACCAGGCTGATGAGGTGGACAGCATGCTGATCAGCATTAGCGTACCTAAAGGATTAACCGACGCGTCAAACGGGCGCCTTCGTAAAAAGACAGAATTAAAAGATGGCTATACTCGTTTCGACTGGTTTGTTGGGAGCCCTATTAATAATTATGATGTCGAGGCTAATATTGCCAATTACACCCATTTTGGTGATATATACAATGGCGAAAAAGGTAAGCTGACTACCGATTTCTGGGTGTTAAGCTACAACGTTGATAAAGCCAAAAAGCACTTTGCCGCCAACGTGCCGCGTATGTTAAAAGCTTTTGAACACTGGTTTGGCCCCTACCCCTGGTATGAGGATGGTTATAAATTAATAGAAACACCGCACCTGGGTATGGAACACCAAAGCGGTGTTGCTTATGGCAATCATTACGTCAATGGTTATTATGCTGGCCATCGTGGTACGCCAATGGGTATAGATTTATCGGGTACCGGAATTGGTTTGACCTGGGATTATATAATCGTACATGAAAGCGGGCACGAGTGGTTCGGTAACAACATAACATCCAAAGATTTGGGCGATATGTGGATCCATGAGAGCTTTACAGATTATTCTGAATCCTTATTTGTAGAGAATACATCGACCAAACAAATGGGCCAGCAATATGTAAGCGGCCAACGCAGAGGTATACAGAATACCAGTCCCATTGTTGGCCCTTATAATGTAAACAAAGAAGGATCTGGTGATATGTACCCAAAAGGCGCGGTAATTTTAAATATGATCCGTACTATAATTAATGATGACGAGAAATGGCGCGGGATTTTGCGGGGGCTTAATAAAACCTTCTACCACCAAACGGTTACGTATGATGATATTACAAAATACATAAGCGACCAATCAGGCATGAACCTGCTGCCTGTATTTGACCAGTATTTACATTATGCCGATTTGCCGGTGGTTGAGTTTGCTACCATCAACGGTAAACTGTCTGCTAAATGGATTGCCAACGCAACCGGCTTTAATATGCCGATAAAAGTAAGAATGAAAGGCGGCGAATATAAATTTATTAAACCCGGCAAAGGCTATTTTACCCCCGTAAATATTGATGGTATTACTAAAGATAATTTAGAGGTTGATACCTTTAACTATTATGCAGGTGTAATTGTAGACTAACTTTATTTTTAGTGTAACGCCTTGGATAAAAAAAGCGTCATATATCAAAACTTAAACAAAACTATTATGAAACTGATCAGAATTTTTATGGCCTTGTTGCTTGTTGGCACCGCGGCGCAAACATTTGCTAATACCGAAGACCGCCATCTTACTGGCTTTCATGCTGTTGATGTAGCCGGATCATTTGATGTGTACATCACCCAAGGATCGACAGAATCTGTTAAGGTGGAAGCACCCGCGGATATCATCGGTAATATATTAACTGATGTTAAAGGCGGTACTTTAATTATCCACACCAAAAATCATTTTAGCTGGAACAATATTTTCGGCAATAAAAAAGTGGTAGTGTATATTACTATAAAAGACGTAACCGGCATAGCTGTAACCGGCTCTGGTGATGCTTATTTTAAAGATGGTATAACTGCTAACAACCTAAGTTTACATGTAACCGGTTCTGGCGATGTTGCCGGCAAGATTAATGCAAAAACTTTAGAAAGCAGCGTAACCGGATCTGGCGATATAAAAATATCGGGGCATGCTGATAGTCAGAGGGTATCTGTAACCGGATCGGGCGATTACGCTGCCAAAGGTTTAACTACTGCAAGCACCACGGTTACCGTTACCGGATCCGGCGATGCAAGTGTATATGCAAGTGCAACCCTTAAAGCAGGCGTTAGCGGATCAGGCGATGTACATTATGCCGGCAACCCTAAAAATATTTCGAAAAGTAAAAGTGGTAGTGGCGATATTGAACGCGATTAATCGCTTTTTACATTAGCAAAAAAGGAGACGCGAGTGTGTCTCCTTTTTTGTTAGATAGCAGCTTATAGAATGCGCCGTAGCGCTCTTAGCGTCGCAACACGGTAGTTAAATGAATATTTATTTGGGGATTATCCGCATGCAAATTAATCCTGCGAAAATCGTTTCAACACTTTCCTGCCCAGATCATAACTAATTCTAAAAACCTCCTGGTTATCATTCAAATTACCCGGCGAGAAATGGAAACTTGCTACAAATTGCCCCTTTATCCTATTAAATAAAAACGGCGTGTAAATAATATCAATACGGTTATAGGTTGGTTTTGAATAGTATGAATCGCCATAAACAATAGTACTGCCCTGGCCTTTGTAAAACTCTTCGTACAACGCTAGTTTATGATAGCTTAAGTAAGCGCTAAACACAAAGCCTGCCGGTGTTTTAAAGCCATTTACGCCACGCTCGCGTTCTAACGAGAACATGCCGCCTGCTTCAAAGGTTAATGAGTCTAATACAGTTTTATGGCTAAAATCCAGTCCCAGCTTTACTTCTCCTGCGCCGTTATCGTTAATATGGTCATTTGATACAGATATTTCTGCCCCGGCATCATGCATCAGGAAAAAATAATGCGACAGGTAAAACGGCCCGTAAGCATTAGGTTTATATACGCCTTCAAATCCAAATAAAAACTGCTCGCGGCGGGTAGCGGTTTGCCTGCTTACCCAATCTATCCAGCCGGTTTCTGTAAAGTTTTCGGTTTGATAGCGTGCTAATAATCCTTCAACATTAGGTCGATAATAGCGCAATGTATCATTCAGTAAAGCTCGCGGATAATTGCTTAACAAGCCCTCGCGAGGGAACTCTCCGGCATAAAACTGCCATTTGGCACCCTGGTATTTATAATACGCTACCGGATCTACCTTGCCAAAAAACGGTTGGGCGCCAAACTCGTGCAGGGCAGTCGCGCCAACTATAAAATGGTTAAGGCTATCTAAATTCAATCCAAAATCAAGTGTTGTAAGCGTACCAGAGTAGGTGCGTGAGCGTGGAATAAACGCTTTATACTCGCGGTTATCTAAAAAACCAAGCGCATTAAAGTTAACATCCAAACTTTGCTGCGCTAAGGCCGCTGTGCTGGTAATTATAAAAATGGCAAGGAACAGGTATATTTTTTTAAACATAAGTCAATTTTATTGTGCTACAAGATTAATGATCTTGCTATTCTTGCTCCCTTCAAAAGGCTGTGTACGTATAGAGAAGATCATCTCGTACTTTCCTTTTATGCGGGGGGCTATCAGGTAAAAAGTGTAATGGGTACTTTGGCTGGGCTTTAACTTTATGTTGTTAAAATTATCGCCGCTTTTCCGCGCAAATATCAAACCATCGCTCTTAAAAAATACAGATGCCAGTATTACGTGGTGCTTTGCTTTTTTATTGCTAAAATCCACGCTGTAAGGATATGGATTTGTGATGGTTAAATCAATAGGGGTTTCCTCACCTACATGTAATTTTAAATTGCTGATATTAGCGGCAATTTGTATTTTTTGATAAGTGCGCACATCATCAATCCAGGCCGCATACCATTTACCGGCTTTGGTGTTTATAGTATCAGTAACAAAATTAAAAGCCGAATCTATTAAATGATAAGCGCGCTGGTGCTGCATCTGGTCTTCAATTGGCCATATATCAAACTGGGTATGGCGATAGTAGCGCGAGTCGTACGAGAATGCTTTCAGGCTATTGGTATAGTAATTATACTTAGCCGGGTTCTGGAAACCATCGTCCATAATAACAAAGTTGTTGCCTGCCTTTTGTTTTACTACTTGCGCCCATTCTTTAAAGCCATAATAACTTTTTATCTGCCCTATACGGGTAACAACCGGTATCGAAAACACCATACCCAACCGTAAAGCTACAATCAGTATGATATTAATTATCGCAACCGTATTAAACCACTTAGAGATACTACCCCATTGATTAAAGCGGATAAGCACCAGCATAATTAAAGGCGCGAAGGCTATCAGCGTCCAATGTGGTTGGGCTTCGCCCCTAAAAGTGGTTAGAAAGATAAAGACGAATGTCCCTATGGAGTTTACCAATAAACACCTTATAAAAGCGTCTTTTATTTTTATGCTGAAAGCCGAGTAAAACAAGAACCAGCCAATTAACGGCCCCGCCATTAACAACTGACCAGGGATATATAAATAGCTATTCTCGGGGTTATAGATCTTTACCGCGCGTTCATACAAATGATAATTTACCGATGGAAAATCATGGTTTATCTGCCATAAAATATGGGGGATGTATAGCGCAACCGCCAATATCGTGATAGCATAAAATGATGGGCGTTTTAATAGTTTGATATTACTTACCACCGTAAAAGCTACCAGCAATACCGCGTGATATTTACTGTACAGCATACAGGCAATAATCACTCCCAATATTATGGCTAGCGACCATTTATCTTCATCAATATAACGCTGATAAAAGTAGTAGAACAACACCGCAAAGAAAAACAACGGCGCATCGGGTGTGGTGGTAAACCCATAAATATGAAATATCAGCGTACCTGATACTACCAATATAAACGCCCATACATTAACCGTGTATTTTTTAAGGGTGAGCCATAATATATATATGGCCGCGCTGCTGGTTATTACGGTAATGAGCCGCAGCCCAAATTCGTTATGCACCAGGCTATCGCCTATGCGAATAAACAGCGCCACCATGGGTGGATGGTCGAAATAGCCCCAGTCTAAAAATCTGGAATACATCCAATAGTATGCCTCATCGGCATGCAGTTCGAGGGTGTACGCCTGTACAATGTTTAAAATAGTCCAGGCCAACAAAAAATACCAGATTGGTTTGTCAGATTGTTCTAATTTTTGTGCAGGCGATATAGACATTTAAGCGGCTAAATACATTTACGCAAATGTATATAAATGTATTTAAGTGGATAATCATAAATTAGCCGAAATTATAAAACCATGACCAAAGCAATTGAAATTATAAAAATGCCCCGGCTGCGTATTCTCGAAGCCGTTGATGGATTAACTATTGACCAGTTAAACAAGATCCCCGCAGAATTTAATAACAACATTATATGGAACCTTGGCCATATGGTAGCTGCGCAACAAGGTGTATGCTATAAACGCGCCGGAGTCACCGCTATTATTGACGATGAATTTTGGAATACTTTTAGACCGGAAACCAAACCCGAGCGCTTTTTTGATGAAAGCGACTTTGAAAATATAAAAAGGCTATTTATTTCGACCATTGACCAACTGGAGATTGATCTTGCAAATAACCTTTTCCCTAACTATACTCCATGGACAAACCGCTATGGCGCCGAGTTAAGTAATATACAAGAAGCAGTTAGCTTTTTACCTTTTCATGAAGGATTTCATACGGGCTATATTTTTGCTTTGAAACGGGTGATATAAGCCCCTAGTCCTCTGTAGGGGAAATGATGGCGGGAGGTTGTTCAGTTCTTTTCTAAAACTGCTTTATGGTATTAGTTAAATGCGCCAAATGGTGCTTGCCATGCCAGGCGTATAAAGCCAGGTTTCTTTTTAATGGGACGTTGGCCCCGGTTTCCGGGTGTACAAAATAGCGGTTCCATTGTTCCTCATTAAAACTTTCAAATAAAGCTACCAGGTGCTGATGTATTCCTTCCAACATTTTTAGTGAGGGCTCAACGGGCAGTTTATAATCGGCCTGTAGGGCCCAGCCGGCTTGGTCATATGCTTTTATAATTGGGCTGTCTTCGGTTAATGCCCATTTAAAACGAATCAGCGAGTTCATGTGGCTATCGGCCAGATGATGAACTACTTGCCTAAGCGTCCAGCCACCGGGACGGTAAGGCGTATCTAACTGTGTTTCATTTAGGCTGATGATAGCCTGGCGCACTTTGCCAGGTAATTCTTTGATATCATTTATCCAACCTTGCATATCCTGACTTGTATAAGATACAGGTACACTAAATTCTCCAATAGGGTATTTAAGTTGGTCGTCTGTCATAAATTAATTGCGTTTTTGGATATTATTATAAGGTTTTTATAACGTTTGCACTAAATTAGCGTTTTAAACGCGTTTATTTAGTTGATGTTGAAAAAATTACTAGTACTAACCTTAATTATATATTCTACTTTCACCTATGCCGAAACTATAAAAACCGATGTGCTGGTTATTGGTAATGGTGTGGGCGCGGTATCGGCGGCTTTACAAAGCTCGCGCAGTAAATTAAGAACGGTTTTGTTGTGTAAAGGCAATTGGTTGGAAAACATGCAAGGCAAAAGCATGATCACTATCGGGGCTAATCGTAATATATCGTCAGGGATATGGGGCGAGTTTCGTAAACATGTGCATTTGCTTTATAAGGGTACACCGGGCTATGATACCGCTTACAACGCGCCTTTAAAATTTGAGCCCTTTGCAGGCGCAGGCATATTCATGAAAATAGCCGATACCACACAAAGACTCACCTTAAAATTAAATACACCGTATACGGCTATTAAAAAAGATGGCACAGGTTGGCAAGTAAGTATTACCGAAAACGGGACTACAAATTATATTAAGGCAAAAACAATAGTAGACGCTACCGAAGCCGGTGATATAGTAACAATGGTTGGCGCCCAATTTCCATTACCAATAGCTAATAACGATAACTTGTATCGTACCTCCATAGTCACTGGCGATGTGTTGGAGCAAGCAGATAACCGGTTTAAAACTTCATATCCACCGGCTCCGGCATATTATTTACCAGTTTATGCACTAATAGCCAGGGATGCTGATAATTTATTTATTGCTGATAAGGCTTTACCTGTTGCACCAACGCTTCAAAATTTGCCATTGCAAATTGCAGTGGGCCAAGGTGTTGGTACAATGGCTGCCTTTTGCGCGTTTTTTAAAACCACTCAAAAAAACTTACGGGTAAGAATAGTGCAAGGCGAGTTATTGGATTTTAAAGGCTATATATTGCCTTTTGATGATGTTAACCTAACTGATACCTACTTTAGAGCGCTGCAGCAAATAGCGGCTACGGGCCTGCTTAAAGGTGTACAAAAAAGAGAGGGGAACAATTTGCAGTTTCTTTTTATGCCCGATGCCCCGGTTAATACCGCCGAAATAAAGTCCGCTTTAACCGAAATATACAGTCGCGCTTTTATATGGTTCAACAATACTAAGCCCGGTAATCAGTTTACGATAGATAACCTGCTGTCATTCATTAGCGAAATAACACTTGCTGATCCTCAATCGTTTAGGATAACCATACAAAAGGACTGGAAAACTAAATATAAGTTTACTTCAGATTTTGATCTGCAGCACCCCGTCACCCGCCGCGAATTTGCTATATTGGCTAACCAGTTTCTTAATCCTTTTGGACGACTGGTTGATTTGAATGGGCGGATGATTAATTAAGCTTACTATTTATCGCTTGGTGACGCTCATGGCCGCTAAGGCCTAGTTCTTTTTCCTTAGATGAAAAAGAACCAAAAAATCAAGTCAGCCCAATCGCTGCCACCTCACAGGCCATACTCCCGGCCGCGTGTGCTGACAGGCCTTTGCGCTTCTTTTTTGATTTTTCATAATTTGCAGAATATTGGTTCTGGCCCTGATGTCAGACGAAAAGCTTCGGGTGAAAGCAGGTAAAACAAGTTGGGCCGTGCGGCGGCAAGGGCATTGGTAATTTTGCCTGAAGCGGTGGCCTTGTGCGACAACAAGGGGCAAAAGGACCGGGCCCTGGGTTTTACCTGATTTGCCGGGCAAAGGCCCTGTGCGGCAGAGAAGCATCTCGTCTGACTTGATTTTTGGTTACTTTTCATCAAGGAAAAGTAACTAGGCCTAGCGGCTATGAGCGCTACAACGCTATCTAAGCATCCACACTATCCAACACCATAACTCTTTTGCAAAGCGGCCCGGCATAATCATCCCTGAAAATATCGTGCAACGGATCTACCTGGTAATGGTCATGATCTGCAATGTTATTGAAGGTAACCAACAGCGAAACATCATAACTGTTTTCAATTACATCGCGCTCTTCTGTCGCGGCAGGTATGCCAATATGTATATCGCGTATAGATGTTATGGGAACCATTACGTTTAAACCTTCTACTAATTTTGGTAAGTCGGCTTTGTTATTAAGCCAAAAATACACCTGGTGAACAACAATGTTTTTTAATTGCATGGGTTTTATATAAAAGTATAAATGCTAAATAATTATGTGAAAGTTGCTACGGCAATATTAAAACAATGCTTCCAGTTTTTCAACTGTCAATTCCGTAAAATCGGTTATAACCAGGTTTGATGGCTGTAGTTTATCTGCCGTCTGTCCGGTGGTTATACCAACAACTTTCATTTGGGCGGCGTTGGCTGCTTTAATACCAGCCAGCGAGTCTTCAAAAACTACGCAATCCTGTGGTAGTATGTTTAAATCGGCTGCGGCTTTTAAAAAAATCTGCGGATTGGGTTTCCCTTTACTAACGCGATTACCGTCTATTATAACATCAAAATATTGCCTTACGGGTACATGGTTCAACACAAAGTCAATATCATCCATCGTTGCTGATGATGCTATGGCCAGTTTAAAGCCTGCCTCTTTTAATTCGATCAGTAAATTTTCAAGACCGTTTATCGGGGCAATGTATGGCGCATAAAATTCGCGGTAAAGGCCCTCTTTTTCTTTCAGTAGCGATCTTAACGTTGCTTCATCAGCATTGGCAAACAAGCTTTTTAAAGTATCTATTATAGGTATGCCGCTAATTTTGGTATAATAGGTTTGAGGTTGTAAGTCGCTTAAACCATATTTTTTAAAAAGAGTTTGCCATGATTTTAGGTGATAAGGGGTATTGTTTACCATGGTACCATCCATATCAAAAATTGCCGCTATATTTTTCAAACTGATATTTGTTTATTACGGGCCTAAATTAAAATAATAGGTTAGTTTTATTCATTTAAATGTTGCCCTGATGTCAAATATTGGATATATAGTGTACATTAAACCAAATAAATTGCAAATTTGTGGGTGCTGAAATCTTATGAGTGAAAAGACAATACTGGTTTGGTTTAGAAATGACTTGCGTATTCATGATAACGAAATACTGTTAGAGGCTACACGCAAGGCCGATAAAATTTTACCCGTTTATTGTTTTGATCCCTACTATTTTAGTGTTGCAGCCGATGGTACACCCAAAACCGGCGCGCTACGTGCAAGGTTTTTAGTAGAGTCGGTGGCTGATCTGCGCACAAACCTGCAAGCCCTGGGAGGCGAACTCATCATCCGCATAGGTAATCCCGCCGAAGTTTTGCCGCAACTGGCAGAGCAATATGCCGTAAACGAAGTTTACCATCACCGCGAGGTGGCTTACGAAGAGACCGATATATCCGAAAAAGTGGAAACCGCGTTATGGAACTTGAAGCTTAACCTTAAACATTTCATCGGTCATACTTTATATCATAAAGAGGACTTGCCATTCCCGATAAAAGACATCCCGGATAGCTTTGCAATTTTCAAGAAAAAGGTAGAACGCGACAGTAATGTGCGCCCATGCATAGCAACCCCTGTAAATATTGTAACACCCCAAATTACCGATGCCGGCGAACTGCCAACACTACAACAATTAGGTTTAAATGAACCGGTTGATGATATACGCGCAAAGGTGAAATTTAAAGGCGGCGAAACCGAAGGCTTACAGCGCCTGGAAGAATATTTTGCCAACAATAGCCAAATAGCGCCAACAAAAGGCAGAAACGGCGCAACGGTTGATAGGTCATCCAAACTGGCACCGTGGCTGGCGCTGGGCTGCATATCAATGCGCCAGGTATATTGGGCCGTAGTAAAACACGAGCATGCTAACAATGTACACAATACCGGTATGTTGGAGCTTGAACTACTGTGGCGCGATTACTTTAGGTTTATGTTTAAAAAGCACGGCAAGCAATATTTTACTACTGATGAACAAACCGAAACCACATCAACAGAAAAACAGGAGTTATTTGAAAGGTGGAAAAAGGGTAATACAGGCATACCATTTATTGACGCCAGTATGCATAAGCTAAATGCAACGGGCTACATAAGTAATTTTAGCAGGCAAATGGCGGCAGGCTACTTAGTGCGTGACCTGGAGGTCGACTGGAAAAAAGGTGCTGCCTATTTTGAGGAGAAGCTGATAGATTATTCGCCGGCCAGTAACTGGGGCAATTGGGCTTATGTTGCCGGCCTGGGCCATGATCCGCGCGATAACAAGTATTTTAATATTGCTAAACAGGCTAGTGAGTTGGATGTAAATAGCGAGTTTATCAATATATGGCTAGCCGAGGAGGCGAAAGTTGGGCAGGTTATTGCTGTGTAGCGATGATCGGGTGAGTAATCGCCATCTATCCCCCAACAAAAACATACAATAAAATGATACGCTCCGCGTCAATCCATTGTATATTTGATATATGAATACCTTCGAACAATTTACGATCATCATTGGCCTCCTGGCGGTGCTTTTTGAAGGCTTTGGATACCTGCGCAATTTGGTGCGCAAAAATTTACGCTAACAACTCTTTTTGCTAAGTTTTCCACCTATTGGTATTAATGTGGCTTTTTTTGCCATTTAAGCGTTTTTTTGTGGGAAAAGTAGTAAATCATTTACAATTAAATTTAAAGTTTATAATACGTTATGCTTACTTTTGCATCATCTTTAAGATTGGTTTACAATGGATAGCCTCAATTATATAAATAACAGCAACGCAGCTTTTATTGATTCTTTATACGAAGCCTATAAACAAGACCCTGAATCGGTTGAGTTTGGCTGGCAAAAATTTTTCGAAGGGTTTGATTTTGGGCGCGGAGCGCAGGCACCCATAGTTAGTGCCGAAACACCCGAACACTTTTTAAAAGAGATCAATGTACTAAACATGATCGACGGTTACCGGGGAAGGGGGCATTTATTTGCCCAAACTAACCCGGTGCGCGAGCGTCGTCACTATTTTCCCGGTAAAGAGCTGGAAACTTTTGGTTTAGCCAAATCTGATCTGGATACTGTATTTAACGCGGGCGTTGAAGTAGGCATGGGCCCATCTAAGTTGCGCGATATTGTGCAAATGCTGGAAGAAACTTATTGCGGCACCATAGGTACAGAATATCATTACATCCGTAACCCTATAAAGGTTAAATGGTTCCAGGACCGTATGGAGAGCCAGCGCAACAAGCCCAATTTTTCTGCAGATGAGAAAAAGCTGATGCTACGTAAAGTTAGTGAAGCTGTTATTTTCGAAAACTTCCTGGGCACTAAATTCCTGGGCCAAAAACGTTTTTCGTTAGAAGGCGCCGAGGCTTTGATACCTGCAATGGATTCTGTTATCCAAAAAGGGGCAGCCCTTGGTATTGAAGAGTTTACCATTGGTATGGCACATCGCGGACGTTTAAACGTGTTAGCCAACATCATGAAGAAAACCTATAAAGAGATCTTCTCTGAGTTTGAAGGTAAAAACTATGATGAGGACTCGACCGCGGGTGGCGATGTTAAATATCACTTAGGTTTCTCTACCGATGTTGAAGCCGAAAATGGCAAGAAAGTACACTTAAGCCTTTGCCCTAATCCGTCGCATTTAGAGGCGGTTGATCCGGTTGTTGAAGGTTTGACCCGATCAAAAATTGATTTTAAATATAACGGCGATCATACTAAGATAGCCCCTATATTGATACATGGAGATGCTTCTGTAGCAGGCCAGGGTATTGTTTACGAAGTTTTACAAATGGAAAAACTGGATGGCTATCGCACTGGCGGCACCATACACCTGGTTATTAATAACCAGATAGGTTTTACCACCAACTTTGTTGATGCCCGTTCAAGTACCTATTGTACAGATGTGGCAAAAACAGTTTTATCGCCGGTTTTCCATGTTAATGGTGACGATGTTGAGGCGCTGGCCTATGTAATAAATTTGGCTATGGAGTATCGCCAGGTTTTCCATGACGACATATTTATAGATATATTATGTTACCGCCGTTATGGCCATAACGAGGCTGATGAGCCTAAGTTTACCCAACCGGTATTATACAAAGCTATAGATGCACATCCAAACCCGCGCGAGGTTTATTTAACTAAACTAATGGCCGAAGGTGTTATTGATGATGCCGAGGTTAAAAAGATGGAAAAAGATTTCCGTGCGTTATTGCAGCAAGATCTTGACGAATCAAAAGCCGAAGATAAATTTACCGAGTCTATCCCAATGTTTGCCGGTGCCTGGAACGGGTTGCATTTGGCAACCGAGCGGGATTTTAATGCCCCGGTAAATACCACAGTATCTAAAGAAGAATTATTGGTTATCGGTAAAAAATTAACCGATCTGCCTAAGGATAAAGCGTTCTTTAAAAAGATTGAGAAACTTTTTGAGGACCGCAGCAAAATGGTTAACAGCACCCATTCTTTTGATTGGGCCATGGGCGAGTTAATGGCTTATGGATCGTTATTAAAGGATGGGCACCCGGTACGTTTAAGTGGCGAGGATGTTAAACGCGGTACTTTCTCGCATCGCCACGCGGTATTAACGCTGGCCGATTCTGAGGAAGAATATACACCCTTGGATACTATCGGCGGCGAAAAGTTTAGCATTTACAACTCTTTATTATCAGAGTACGGTGTTTTAGGTTTCGAGTATGGTTATGCTTTAGCAAACCCTAATGCGCTAACTATATGGGAAGCGCAGTTTGGCGATTTCTTTAACGGCGCGCAAACCATTGTTGACCAATATATAGTAAGTGCCGAAACTAAATGGCAGCGTGGTAACGGTTTGGTAATGCTATTGCCACATGGTTATGAGGGGCAAGGACCTGAGCATTCATCAGCTCGTATTGAGCGTTTTATGGAGCTTTGTGCCGATAACAATATCCAGGTAGCAAATTGCACTACTCCGGCCAACTTCTTCCACGTGTTGCGCCGCCAGATGTACCGCGATTTCCGCAAGCCACTGATCATATTTACACCGAAGAGTTTATTGCGTAACCCTAAATGTGTATCGCCTTTGGCTGATTTTACAGATGGTGTGTTTAAAGAAGTTATTGACGATACTTATGCTGATGCTAAAAAGGTTAAGCGCGTATTATTCTGTTCGGGCAAAATCTATTATGATCTGTTAGAGAAACAACAGGCTGATGAGCGTAAGGACGTAGCGATAGTTCGGTTAGAGCAATTATATCCAACCCCGGTGCAGCAGTTAGCAGCAATCAGGGCTAAATACAGCAAGGCTACAGATTTTATATGGGTACAGGAAGAGCCTGAGAATATGGGCGCATGGCCGTATCTGTATCGTAAATCGCGTACCGAAGAAGCTTTGAAATTTGATATTATATCGCGTAACGAAAGCGCGAGTACGGCCACCGGTTTTGCTAAACAGCATGCCGCGCAACAATTGTACATCATATCAAAAGCATTCGAATCGCCGGCAGGCAAAAAAGTAAAAGAAACAGTTAAAGCAACAGCCGAAAAAATGGCAACTGCAGGCGCTGACTAATAACATGATGAAATGGCAATTACTTTGGGTAGTAGCTGTACTATTTATAATAGCTTGTAAAAAAGAAGCTGCAACCGTTAACAAATCGGTAAATGCAGCTAAAATTATTGATAGTACATTAGCATTTAATAATGTAGTAATATTAGGTAATAGCATTACTTATACAGCACAAAATCCTGCGATAGGATGGTATGGAGATTGGGGTATGGCGGCCACAAAACAAGATTCTGACTATGTACATCTTTTAACAAAGCATTTCCAGGTGAAAAACCCGGATGTTAGGGTACAGATTAAAAATATTTTGCCGTTTGAGGTTGATGCCGAACATTATAACTTTGATGACGAGTTAAAAAGTTTAAGAGATTCAAAACCTGATCTTGTAATAATAAGAATAGGTGAAAACATACCGGTAAATGCTGATTTGAATATGTTTGATAAGCGGTATACCGCATTGATAAACTATTTCAAGACCGGTAACCCTAACGTTATCGTTTTAGGAGGCGGTTCTGTATGGGGCAGTGTAATTGATGATGTAATGGTAAAATACCCGCCATTTATTTTGTTGAAATCTATAGTGAATGATGGGTCAAATTTTTCACACGGTTTATATGCTGATCCAGGGATCCAGGCCCACCCAAGTGACAAAGGAATGCGCAACATAGCTAATATGTTGTGGACAAGAATAAAGATGCTTAGATTGGCTGATAGCCATTAACTATAAATAACATACCGACAGAAATATGAGTTTAGAAATTAAAGTCCCGCCGGTAGGCGAATCAATTACAGAAGTAACGTTATCAAGTTGGTTAAAAAAAGACGGCGATACCGTAGCAATGGATGAAGCTATTGCCGAACTGGAATCTGATAAAGCTACTTTTGAGCTTACAGCCGAAAAAGCGGGCGTATTAAAAACAATAGCTAAAGAGGGCGATGTGTTAGCCATTGGCGCTGTTGTTTGCAGCATTGAAGAGGGCGGGGCCGCCGCGCCTGCACCTAAAGCCGAAGCTGCACCAGCCGCGAAAGCAGAAGCCGCACCGGTTGCTCCCGCTGCCGAAAAAGGAGCTACTTATGCATCGGGTACACCATCGCCTGCTGCTGCTAAAATATTGGCTGAAAAAGGCGTTGAAGCTACTGCCGTAAGTGGCACGGGCGTTAACGGACGTATCACCAAAGAAGATGCTTTGTCAATTGATAAGGCATCAGAAAACCCGCAAACAAGGACTGCTGTTGCTGCTGCACCGGCCCCGGCCCCGGTAAAAGCCGGCGAAAGAAGCGAGCGCCGCGAAAAGATGTCGCCGTTGCGTAAAACAGTTGCCAAACGTTTGGTTACCGTTAAAAACGAAACTGCCATGTTAACTACTTTTAACGAAGTAGACATGTCGCCTATAATGGAGATCCGCAGTAAATACAAATATAAATTTAAAGAGACACTCGGTGTTGGCTTAGGCTTTATGTCGTTTTTTACCAAAGCCGTTACCGAGGCGTTGAAAGATTGGCCTGCAGTTGGCGCACGTTTAGAAGGTGAAGAAATAATTTACAGCAACTTTGCTGATATCTCTATCGCTGTATCTGCACCAAAAGGATTGGTAGTCCCCGTTATTCGCAACGCGGATACCATGAGCCTTGCCGAAATTGAAAAAGCGGTAGTAACGCTTGCAGGCAAAGCCCGTGATAACAAACTATCATTAGAAGAAATGACAGGCGGAACATTCACCATCACTAACGGTGGCGTATTTGGTTCAATGCTGTCAACACCTATAATTAACTCGCCGCAATCGGCAATATTAGGTATGCACAATATCATTGAACGTCCAGTAGCTGTAAATGGCCAGGTAGTTATCCGCCCAATGATGTACGTTGCCCTGTCATACGATCACCGTATTGTTGATGGCCGCGAATCGGTTAGCTTTTTAGTAAGGGTTAAACAGTTACTGGAAGATCCGGCAAGGTTGTTATTAGGCGTATAAAGCTCCCTCTAAATCTCCCCCGGTAGGGGAGACTTTAAAATATTGCAAAGGTCCGATTTATCGGGCCTTTGCTTATTTTACTACTCTGGTGCGGTTTCTTCCTACAAAAAGTCAATCACCACATCATCACTAACCGCATGCCCGGTACAGGTAAGTATCAATCCATGTGTCAGGTCCAGATCGGTCAGTACATCATTAACATCCATATCAATCTTACCGCTAACACACTTAGCCGTACAAGCCGAACAAATACCGGCGCGGCAACTATATGGCAATGCGATATTGTTTTGCAGGGCGGCTTGCAGAATAGTTTGGTTCTCGCCAACTACCAAATCATGCCACTCATTATTAAAGCGAATGCGTATTTTTTGCGGCGGATAATTAACATAACCTGCTGTTACGGGTACGGTTTCCAATACAAAGTTCTCTTTGCGTATCTGGCTGTTATCTAACTCCATATATAAAAGTGTTAACCGCACCATGCGCATATAAACAAATGGGCCACATAGATAAAAACCCGCTTTATCTAAACTGTAGTGGATGTTTTGCTTTACTAGTTTTTCAACACTGATGTTATTAAGACGATTACCTTCGCTGCTTAATAAATAGAGGATCTTTAACCTGTCGGGATGTTTGGCTTGTAAGGCATCCAACTCATCTGCGAACAAAACTGAAGCCTGATCCTGGTTGCTATAAATTAGGGTGATATAACTCTCGCCTTCGCGGGCAAGTATATACTTTAACTGAGAAAATACAGGTGTTATCCCACTACCGGCGGCAAAAAGCACGATGTCTTTTTTCGCTTTAAAATCAGTAATAGTAAACCGTCCTGCGGGTTCAACGGCATTGATAATATCGCCGGGTTTTACTTTGGTTAGCATAAAACGCGAGATCTCGCCGTTAGTGATACGCTTAACGGTTATGGCTAACAATTCCTCATCAGGCGATGAACTAAGGGAGTACGACCTGCGGATCTCTTCGTCATGGTGCGTAAATACCAGCGTGATAAATTGCCCGGCTGTATAATTAATTTCCTTGCCTGATATTTCAGCTAAATAAAAAGTAGCTGTATCGACAGTATCCCATTTTATAGCCTCAACCTTTAACTGAAGCATTTTGTCTAGGCTTTAAGTACAATATTTCCAAAATGCGATGATGTACCCATCTTCTCAATTGCCTTACCGGCTTCTGCTAGAAGGTAAACCTCATCAATAATAGGTACAATTTGATGCTCGGTCATAAACTTGAGCATCGCTTTAAAATCTTGGGTAGTACCCATGGTGGTACCTAATATTTGCAGCTGTTTCCAGAATATCTTGCGTCCGTTAATAGCAGGCATATCACCGGCCGTACCGCCAAAAAACACAATGCGTGCACCGGGGTTACAAATGTCCGGAAATTTGGCAAAACCTGCGCCCAGTGCGCTGTCAATAATTACATCAAAACCGCCTGCCAGGTGGTGCAGCTCTTCGGCCCAATCCTGCGCTTTATAGTTTACACCGGCCAAGGCACCGTGTTGTCTTGCCTGTTCTATTTTCTCGCCACTGCCTGATGTTACAAACACCCGGCATCCGGCAGCAACTGCCCATTGTAAAGCAAACGCGCCGGTGCCGCCGCCAACACCTGATATTAATACGGTATCGCCTTTTTTGGCCTTGCCTTTTGTAAATAACGCTCTGTAAGCCGTTAACCCAGCCAACGGAAACGCCGCCGTCTGCTCCCACGTAAGATAAACCGGTTTATCGTATAAATATTCAACACGGGTTTTAACATATTCCGCAAAAGTGCCGTCATCAGGCAGACCTAAGATTTTAAAATCTTTGCCCTGGAAGTTGTCATTATCACCCCAATTATTACCGGGATTTATAACTACTTCCTTATCTAGCCACTTGGCATCAACCCCCTCACCTATTTCCGCTACTATGCCTGCGCCGTCTGACCCTAATATGATTGGATATTTCAAACCGGCGTATTTGCCAATACTTATCCAGTAGTCGCGGCGGTTTAGCCCGGCTGCTTTAATTTTTATTAAAACTTCGCCCGCCGCAAGGGGTGGGGTTTCAACTTCTTTCCAAACTATTGGTTTGTCGGGTGCTTCGAGTACGTTGGCTTTCATAAAATATCTTATTAAAGCCGTCATTGCGAGCGATAGCGTGGCAATCTCTACCCGAAAGGTATACGAATTACCTATCGTGTAGAGATTGCCACACTCGTACCTCGTTCGCAATGACGCGCGGGTGTGTGGTTTTAAACAAAAAAGGCAGCATATGATTGCTGCCTTTTAAAATTAGTCTGTTGCTTTATGCTATCGCTTTAGCATATAATTCAGAAACATGAGCCCAATTGATCACGTTCCAGATAGCCGCCAAATAATCAGGGCGACGGTTTTGATATTTTAAGTAGTAAGCGTGCTCCCAAACATCGATGCCTAAAATTGGCGTGCCTTTTACTTCGGCAATATCCATTAAAGGATTGTCTTGATTTGGAGTTGAAGTTACCGCCAGTTTTTTATCAGCAGTAACAATTAGCCATGCCCAGCCAGATCCAAAACGGGTAGCACCCGCGTCTGATACTTTTGTTTTAAACTCGGCGAATGAACCAAAGGTGCTTTTTATAGCATCGGCCAAAGTGCCAGTTGGCTCGCCGCCGCCACTTGGCGAAAGCAATGTCCAAAACATGGTGTGGTTATAATGACCACCGCCGTTGTTACGCACCGCGGGCGGAAATTTTGAAATGTTTTTAATGATATCGTCAATGCTATGGTCAGCTTCTGGCTTGCCTTCTAACGCTTTGTTAAGGTTAGTAACATAAGCATTGTGGTGTTTGCCATGATGAATTTCCATGGTAAGTTTATCAATGTGCGGTTCTAATGCATCCGTAGCATAAGATAACGCCGGTAGTGTAAATGCCATATTTTTTTTATTTAAAGTTTAAAGATTGTGTAGCAAATATAAGGTGTGAAGATGGTTTTTGTTCTAAATTAATGTCACAAAATTCATTCTTTACAAACCCTCTTTCCGCCAAAGGCGAAGAGAGGGTCGACAAGCAAAGTGATGTCGGGATGAGTAACCGCCGCCAAGCCGAACGCGTGCCATTGACTCACCCGGTCTACGCTGCGCTGGCCCCCCTCTTTTACAAGCGAGAAAGAGGGTTATTTATCTGTAATTGTCTACCTTTTACTCTTAAAAAAATCCCTCACCAGCTCCGCGCACTCATTCTCTCTTATCCCACCCGTTATAATAGTTTTTGGATGCGTTATTTTTTGATTTAATCGCCCAAAACCCAACCGGGTATCATAAGCGCCGAAAACAATTTTGCCTATCTGGAACCAATAGGATGCACCGGCGCACATTACGCAGGGTTCCAGCGTTACATAAAGTGTACAGTCCTTTAAATATTTCCCACCCATAAAGTTGGCAGCCGCGGTTAGCGCCTGCATTTCTGCATGAGCAGATACGTCAACTAGCCGCTCGGTCAGGTTATGGCCCCGGCCTATGATCTTGCCCTGGCAGGTAACTATGGCGCCAATGGGTATCTCGTCTTCGGCTAAAGCCAATTTGGCTTCTTTAAGTGCCTCGTTCATAAAAAAATCATCCGGCGACAACGCGGGCTCATCCTCGAAACTAACGTACCTCATCCTCGTTATTAAAAGTTTTCTTTAAATGTTTTTCTGTTATCACCAACACCAATATTGCCGGTATTATGGCCGAAAGCAAAAGTGATACCGCTAAAATTTGACTTCGTGTTCTGGCAGGTGGTATGTAGATATATACCACCATCGTTAATACTATCCCAAAAATAAAAACCAATATACCACAGCCCGCCATCCATCGCGCCGAGAAACGGTTGGCCTCATCCCATGTTTGCTGGTTTTTCATGGACGATATTGTTCTGTAACCATACAAGCTGTTGATCTGTTTTGGCGGAAAGCGCTGCATAATAACACCGGCCATATAAAATATGATGCCTATTAATTGTGGACCTATTATATAGTTTATAAAATTCATATTATACCAATTTACTGCCGTTAGGTACCGGTTTATCAACGGCAGTTAATACAATATCACCGTTTTCATCGGCAAAACCTGTCACCAAAAACTCCGACATGAAGTTAGCTATTTGCTTTTTAGGAAAGTTAACCACACCTACTATCTGCATGCCTATAAGTTCTTCATGTGTGTAATGCTTCGTGATTTGCGCGCTCGACCATCGGATACCAAACTCACCAAAGTCTACTTTTACTTTATAGGCCGGTTTTCGGGCTTCGGGGAAATCGGCTGTTTCAAGTATAGTACCTACCCGTAATTCTACTTTTTCAAAGTCGGCCCAGGTGATGTTTTCCATGGTGTAGTTAAGTTGATTGGGTAAATATAATTTATTTAGAATTTACCTGTATATAAATATAAAACACAGTGGAACAATTTGATAACGATTGTCGTATAAAGCAATATCACAATTAATTTTGAAGATGCAAACCAGATCCAAACAGTTACTTGTAGTCACCGAAGATGCAGCAAGTATTACCATCCCTTTTAAAAAGAACGTTGTAAATATTAACAGCCTTAGCCGTATTTTTCCGACGATACATGAGTTGAAGCCGGTCGGTATTGTGCTCGATTACGACTTTATAGGTAACGAGACCGAAAAGGTTTTGCGCCGTCTCACATCCAACCCATTTTACAGCGATATAAAAATATATTGCTATAAATCGCGTCCGCATACCAAGGTTGATGGTTTGTTAACCGTCTTGGGCGTTAAGCAATTTATTTATGCCGACACAGCTAAAAAACAAAAGTCAAACATCACCAGCAAACTGTTTGGTTATGTATTAGATGGTGTAATGGCTCCCAAACTTATTGATACCACTCATTAATCTATCCACTCGAACCTGGTATAAGGCACCAATACTTCAGGTACTTTAATACCTTTTTCTGTTTGGTTATTTTCCAATAACGTAGCTACTATACGCGGTAAAGCTAAAGCGCTGCCATTTAGCGTATGCGCCAGTTGTGTCTTACCTTCGGCATTACGGAAACGCAGTTTTAACCTATTACTCTGAAAAGTTTCAAAATTTGATACCGATGACACCTCTAACCAGCGCTGTTGTGCGGCACTCCAGGTTTCCATATCATAAGTTAAAGCCGATCCAAAACTCATATCACCCCCGCAAAGGCGCAATACGCGATAATGTAATCCTAATTTTTGCAGTAAGCTTTGTACGTGCAGACTCATTTGTTCTAATACATCGTAAGATGTTTCGGGGTTTACCACCTGTACTATCTCTACTTTATCAAACTGGTGCAAACGATTTAATCCACGAACGTGTGCTCCATAAGAACCGGCCTCGCGGCGGAAACATGGTGTATGCCCACAATTTTTAACAGGCAACTCATCCGCTTTTAAAATTACATCGCGATATAAGTTGGTAATAGGCACTTCGGCGGTTGGTATCAGGTATAAATTATCTTCGGTAACAAAATACATCTGGCCCTCTTTATCAGGCAACTGCCCGGTGCCAAAGCCCGATGCTTCGTTAACCATCAGCGGTACGCTTACTTCTTTGTAGCCCGCTTTCTCGGCCTCATCAATAAAGAAATTAATTAAAGCGCGTTGCAGCTTGGCCCCTTTGTTGGTGTAAACCGGGAAACCCGCGCCGGTTATTTTAACCCCCAACTCAAAATCAATTAGCTTATATTTTGCAGCCAGTTCCCAATGCGGTAAGGCGTTTGCAGGCAATTGGGGTATCGTGCCGTTTTGCAGCACTACCTCATTTTCTTCGGGTGTTATTCCTTTTGGTACAGATGAGTGTGGCAGGTTAGGCAGCAAAACCAGTTTTTGATAAAGGCTATCCTCAATTATCGCTAACTCGTCATTATACTTTTTAATATCTTCTTTCCAAACACCGGTTTTTGCTTTGATGGTTTCGGCTTCCTCTTTTTTACCGTTGCGCATTAACTCGCCAATTTGTTTGGCTGCTGAGTTTGCTTCTGCGGAAGTATTATCCAATTTTACCTGGGTTTGGCGGCGGCTATCATCCAATTGGATAATTTCATCGACCAAATCAGGTTGTTTAAAATTTTTTACAGCCAAACGTTCTAAAACTTTGTCCCTGTTTTCGCGGATATAACTAACTTGCAGCATTGATATTATTTTTAGGCAAAGATATAATCAGTTGGCGGTTTGCAGTGTTCAGTTTGCAGTTTTTTTGTGTTATGGATATTTTAAACTGAAATGTGAGCTTTGCCAACTGCAAACTAATAACTGCAAACTAAAAAAATGACCGGCAAACTATACCTTGTACCAACCCCAATAGGCAACCTGGAGGATATGACCTTTAGGGCCATACGCGTTTTAAAAGAAGCCGATTTGATATTGGCCGAAGATACCCGCACATCCGCACCTATGCTGAAGCATTTTAATATTCATCAAAAGGTATTTTCGCACCATCAGCATAATGAGCATCAATCATCTAACGAGATCGTAAAGTTTTTGCTGGAAGGAAAGAATATCGCGTTGATATCTGATGCAGGCACGCCTGCGATATCCGATCCTGGTTTTTATTTGGTACGAGAGGCTTTAAAATTTGATATCCCGGTTGAGTGCCTGCCCGGCGCTACGGCCTTTGTACCGGCGTTGGTTAACTCGGGGTTCCCTACGGATAAGTTTTGCTTTGAAGGATTTTTACCTTTAAAGAAGGGCCGCCAAACGCGTTACAAGTTTCTGGCTGATGAGGAACGGACCATTATACTTTATGAGTCGCCGCACCGTTTGTTAAAAACATTGGATGAGATGGCAACTTATTTTGGTGACCGACAAATATCCGTATCGCGCGAGTTGACCAAAATGTTTGAAGAAACCGTCCGCGGCACCGTTACCGAAGTTAAAACCTACTATGAAACACATCCCGCAAAAGGCGAGTTTGTGATTTGCATTGCGGGGGCCTTGCCCAACGAGGCCGATAAAAAGAAAAAGAAGTATGAGGATGACGAAGAGGAGGATTAACAATAGATAAAGGGGTTTAATGAATCTGAATTATTATGGATGCTTATTTAAACAGTGCGAAAAAACAGTTTCAGTACTACAAATCGCTTGGTGAAAAAACAATGGCACAATTACAAGACAAAGATTTGTTTTGGTGCTATAATGAAGAGAGTAACAGCATTGCCATCATTATACAACACCTTTGGGGCAATATGCTTAGCCGGTGGACAGATTTTTTAACCAGCGATGGCGAAAAAGAATGGCGCAACCGCGACCTTGAATTTGAAAGCGTAATTAATACCCGCGAAGAACTAATGGAGAAATGGAACGCCGGCTGGAAATGCCTGTTTGATGCTCTTGACTCTATAACACCTGCTGACTGGGATAAAGACATTTACATACGCAATGAGCGCCATAGTATAGTTGACGCTATAAACAGGCAACTGGCGCATTACCCTTACCATATTGGCCAGATAGTTTTTATTGGCAAAATGGCGGCGGGTGATTGGAAAGCGCTTACTATACCTAAAGGAAATTCGGCGGCATTTAATGCCGAGATGTTTAACAAAAAATAAACGCGCGTCATTGCTTCGTTCCTCGCAATGACGTGACGGCAAACAAAATATGATGAAGAAAAATATATTGCTATCCGTATTCTCGGGCTTGTTGCTTTGGTTAGCTTGGCCACCCATGCATTATACCACAGTATTTTTATTTTTTGGACTGGTACCGATGCTGGTAGCGATAGAAAACATCATTAAATCAACCTCGAAAAAAAAAGGGAAGTTGATATTTAACACCACCTTCCTGGGATTTTTTATCTGGAACACGTTAAGTATTTACTGGGTTTATAATTCGCTAAAAATTGTGGGCGAGGTTGTGGCTATACCTATTTCATTAATCCCTTATGCATTAGGACCATTATTAATGGCAACGGCTTGCTGGCTCTATTATAGGTTAAGGCTAGCAACTAATCGCAACTGGAGCTTGGCTGGCCTGGTTTGCTTTTGGATAGGCTATGAATACCTGCACCAAAGCTGGGACCTTAGTTTCCCCTGGATGACTTTGGGTAACGGTTTTGCGGTTACACATCAATGGATACAATGGTATGAATACACCGGCGTTTATGGCGGCACCATTTGGATATGGATCATCAACATATTGATATTTTTAATTTACTCCGGACTTAGCGAAGCGCAAACTAAACCTGTAAGACAAAAGCTGATCATCGCGTTGGTAGCCATATTAATATTACCACTAAGTTTTTCTTTATACCGATATAGCAGCTACCAAGAGCAATCAAATCCATCAAACATAGTAGTAGCGCAGCCTAATATTGACCCTTATGCTAAAGGCGGCGATATACCGGCTTATCAGCAGGTAGAGACTTTAACTAAGCTATCAGACTCCTTAGGCCAAATTAATACCGAGTTCTTTATGTGGCCGGAAACGGCGATACCTGACCCCATCAATGAGGACCATATCCGTACCGATAATTACTTTGTACAGGCACAGCATTTTTTAGCTAAATACAAAAACGGCAACATTATAACGGGTGCCGAAACTTATAAGCTTTATAATACCCAACAAACTAAAACGGCTAATGTTATACCGGGCACAACACAATATATAGACAGTTACAATACCGCGGTTAGTATTGAAAACTCGGCCGAGGTGCATTTTTACCATAAATCGAAACTAGTACCCGGGGCCGAATCATTGCCTTTCCCGAATGCTTTAGCATTTTTAAAACCGGTGTTTGCGCACCTGGGTGGTGCAACCGGAACATATGCCGGGCAGGATGAACCAAGCGAACTATATTCTGCCAGCGGTATTGGCGCCGCGCCGGTTATTTGTTATGAATCTATCTGGGGCGAGTGGGTGGCTAAGTCCGTTCGTAATGGTGCTCAATTCATTGCTATTATTACCAATGATGGCTGGTGGGAAAATACATCGGGCAAAGACCAGCATCTGGATTACGCCAAGCTGCGCGCTATTGAAACCCGCCGCTGGGTTTGCCGGTCAGCCAATACCGGGATCTCTGCTTTTATTAACCAACGGGGTGACATTGTGCAGCAAACCAAATGGTGGACCAAAACTGCTATTAAACAAAATATTAACCTAAACTCTGACATAACGTTCTATGTTGCCCATGGCGATTACTTGCCTAAAACCGCAAGTTTATTGGCTATTTTACTGGCTTTGTTTTTATTGGTTAGGGTTAGGCTAAAGAATAATAAAAACGTTGTCATTTCTGAAACGAGGCACGAGTGAGACATGACATATGGGGTTGGGATATATATTTACTTCCCTTCTTCCCTACTCAAAATAAACGCTAACAGATCATTAATGGGTTGTTTAATGATTTTGCCGATGTGGATGTCCTGAGTTGCGGCGAGGGCGTTTAGCTCTTCGGCAAATACAAAGGCTATGGAACCTACAAAGTGACTTTTATAGGTATGGTATTCGGGATATGATTTGATGTTAGTGTCAATAAACTCTTGCAGACCTTTTTTTATCAGGCTGCTGCCGTATTCTGTTTTACGGATAACATTAAAAAACCGCGCGAACGATGCTAAGTAAGAGTTTGGCGAAGGTTTTTGGTAAACGTTCTGTATTACCTCTTCTTTAGTTAGTTGATAGGTGTTATTAAATAATGTGTGTATATCTTCGGGCATCAGGCCGTATAAAAAGTCGGTTATCAGGGCTTTGCCAAACCAGGTACCTGAGCCTTCATCGCCCAAAATAAAACCCAGGCCGTGCTTGCCCGAGTGTATCTCCTCGCCATCAAAAAAAGAAATGTTTGAGCCGGTGCCCAGTACGCAGCACAAGCCTTTCTCGTGCCCACAGGTGGCGTATGCCGACCCTAACAGGTCGCTATCAACACTTATATAGGCTTTAGGAAATAATTGGCTTAGCGCGTTAGATACGATCTCATGCCTGTCCGGACTAGAACAGCCCGCGCCAAAAAAGTAAATTTCTTTAACATCTGCGCTATGGGCCACCATATCGGTTGCCTGGTCCTGCAGTATTTTTACAATTTCTTTTTCTGTTAAAAAGTATGGATTTAGTCCCGGTGTTCTAAATGCCGTGGCTTCCTGCCTCGGTTGCTTAAGTAACCAATCTGTTTTTGTTGATCCGCTATCGGCAACTAAGATCATGGTAATTCCTCAAGAATTTTAATGGTAAGCGGCTTATGGATGAAATGAGTGATGTATTTATTGTCTGATGATCTTTTTATATCTGTAGGATCAAAAGATGATGACAATAAAAATATTTTTATGCTGTTTTTATCAATATTTAATTTATCGTAAGCCTCTAAAAATTCAAAGCCACTCATTACCGGCATCCTGATATCTAAAAAAATAACATCGGGTTTTACAGAGCCATTGCCCAGCATCTTGATGGCTTCTGTCGGCGATTCGGTTACAATAATATTTTCGGCAAACTTGCTGCTCTCCAATAGCCGACGTGTGACGAAATTATCTATGTAATTGTCATCAACTAGCAGGCATGTTTGATAAGATGCAGTCATTATGCATCAAAAATAACTAAATATTTGATTATTGGATACTTATGTTGTTAGTAATTTGCTTTAACGTTATTTCTGCCACTTTGGATTGGTATTGCGCAGCAAAAAATGTGGATTGTGCATCTAAGTAATTCCTTTGCGCTTCGCGGATCTCTAACGGGGTTATCGTTCCTATTTTATACTTATCCAGCGATATTTCGAGGTTACGTTTAGCTATAGCTACGTTTGATTGTCCCAGCCTTATCAAATCAAGGCCCGATAAATAACTTACATATAAGTTATTAATTTGTGCCTCTACATTTAACCGGCTTTGCTTTATATCAATAACCGCATTATCAATCTGTATTTTGGCATTGCGCTCTTTACGGGTTTGGTTAAAGCCATCAAAAATATTTATTGAAGCAGTAAGGCCGTAGTTTAAGCCATGTACATCCTGCTGCTGGGTAAAGCCTGCAGGTGTTTTACTATTGCTCCAGGCGTAACCCGCGTTTACACCTACTACGGGGTAACGTGTGGCTTGCACTTGTTTTAAGTTAATATCAGCAATACGCTTGTTTATTTGTGCCGATATAATAGTTGGGTTTTGCGTTTGCGCACTGGCAATAATATCGCCTAAAACCATTTTGCTATCTACAACTATGGTATCGGCTACGGTAAAATCGGTTTGCAGATCGCGCACCAACAGTTGATTAAGCTTTATTTTTGATGCCTTGAACGTCTGTTGTAGTTTTAATAGGGTAGCGGTATCGGTATTTAAATTTACCTGCGCATTTAATACATCCAAACGCGAGACGGTCCCTACGCTAAACTTATCGCTGGCATATTTTAATTGCGTATGCGAAATGGCAATGGCACCGTTTTGCGCTTTTATTTGCTCGTTTTGGTTAATCAGATCGTAATAGGTTAATATTACATCGCCGGTGGTGCTTAACACGGTATCGTGCGTGGTTACCGCGCTCAACTCATTTAATTGTTTAAGCTGATCATAATTGGCAAACATAGAGAACCCATTAAAAATGGTCCAGTTAAGGTTTGGGCCATAACTTAAACTGCTGTTTTTAGCACTGGGTATGGTAACTGTTGTACCGTCTGACTTTGTTTGAACAATATGCTGCCTGCTGTTGTTTTGTGTAAAATTACCCGTAACTACCGGTAAAAACCCGGCGTTACCAATGGTAACATTATTTTGTGCTATGTCTTTATTGTTTTTAGCCAATACAATGTTATAGTTGTTTTTTAAAGCTATTTCAACGGCTTCCCTTAGCGTTAATAAAGGCGCATTTTGTGCTTTAACAGTGGCAATAACTGCCATATAGCAAAACAGCAAGCAAGCTAATTTTTTAAGTTTCATCATTGCCTATTCGTTTTCAATAGTTTTTACTTTTCTCTTTTTCTTTGTTGATGTTTCTGCAGGATCTTCCGCATCAGGGTCATGACGCACTTTTGAAGCAATAAGCACATACATCATCGGGATAACATATAAAGTTAACACCAACGAGAATAACATTCCGCCAATAATTACGATACCTAATGATACCCGGCTTTTTGCACCGGCACCCAATGCCAATGCAATAGGCACTGAGCCCAGTACAACCGCCATACTAGTCATTAATATTGGGCGCAAACGCGCGGTAGCAGCTTCAACAACAGCTTCGTATTTAGCTAAGCCATGCTCCATACGCTGGTTGGCAAACTCAACAATTAATATACCATTTTTGGTTACCAAACCTACCAGGGTTATAATACCTATCTCGCTAAAAATGTTTAATGTTTGGTCAAATAACCACAATGATAGAAACGCCCCCGCAACCGCTAGCGGCACGGTAAGCATAACGATAACCGGGTCTTTAAAGCTTTCAAACTGGGCGGCCAACACCAGGTAGATCAATAACAGCGCGAAGATGAAGGCGTACATAATGTTAGAAGCACTCTCGGCAAAATCCCTTGATGCACCGCTTAATTCTGTACTAAAAGTCTCGTCCAATTGTTCTTTGGCAATCCGGTTCATTTCGTTAATACCGTCGCCCACCGTATGCCCCGGCGATAAATTTGCCGAAAACGTGGCCGACTTAAACCTGTTAAAATGGAATATAGCCGGTGGTGTAGCATCTTCATCAACCTTAACCACGTTATCCAACTGTATTAGTTTACCAACGTTGTTACGTACATAAATAGTTTTCAAGTCCAGCGGCTGATCGCGGTTGGCCCTATCGGCCTGGGCTATTACCTGGTATTGCTTACCATTTAACAAGAAATAGGCTAAACGGCCATTACTATAATATAACTGCAGCGTTTGCGCGATATCTGATACCGATACGCCCAGATCGCGAGCACGGGCACGATCTGTAACTACTCTTAACTCGGGCTTGGTAAATTTTAAATTCACATCCGGCGTTAAAAAAACCGGGCTTTTACTCACCTCGGCAAAAAATGCGGGCAGTACTTTACGGATCTTTTCAAAATCCTGGTTCTGTATTACAAACTGCACCGGCGCACCGCTTTTGGCACCGCCGCCACCGGCACTTATAGTCTGTTCCTGCTGCACATTTACCCGTGCATCGGGCATACGGCTTACTTTTTTGGTTAGCCAATCGGCAATATCCTGTTGTGATCGTTTCCTTTCGCCTGGTGGTACCAAACCAATACGGCCAAAACCACTATTTACAGCGCCATTACCACCGCCACCTGCGGCTATGATCTCCAGGTTTACATTCGCTTCGGGTATGGAGTCGGCTATCATATTGGATAAGTTATCCATATACCTCGTCATATATTCGTATGATGCTCCTTCTGCGCCGGTTACGCCATATCGCAGCATGCTTTTATCATCAAGCGGGGCCAACTCAGATTTGATCACTTTGTTAAGCCCTATAATTATACCAACCGATGCTACCAGGATGACTATTGCTATCCACCTGCGCTTCATAAAGTCAACCAGTGTTTCCGTGTAGGCATTGGTCATTTTTACAAAGAATGGCTCGGTGCGTTCGTAAAACTTTGATTTTTTTGAGTCCTTACGGATCAACTTAACGTTAAGCATCGGGGTTAATGACAGTGATACAAATGCCGATATCAATACCGACCCCGCAACTACTACCGCAAATTCGCGGAACAATCGCCCTGTAAATCCTTGTAAAAACACAATGGGTAAAAACACTGCTGCCAACGTAATGGAGGTTGATACTACTGCAAAGAAGATCTCGGCCGAGCCTTCAAAAGCGGCTTTACGGATCTCCATCCCAGCCTCTACTTTTTTGTAGATATTCTCCGTTACCACAATACCATCATCAACCACCAGCCCCGTGGCGAGGACTATCCCCAACAACGATAATATATTAATGGAATAGCCAAAAACATACATGATAAAGAATGCCCCTATCAATGATACCGGTATATCAATTAACGGCCTGAAAGCTATGAGCCAATCTCTAAAGAAGAGGTAAATAATAATTACCACCAGTATAAATGATATGCCCAGCGTTTCTTCAACCTCGGTAATAGATTGATTAATGAACTGGGTATTATCTGTTAATACTTTTACGTGGATATCGGGCGGCAGGTCCTTCTTTAATTGTTCAAACCTTTTATAAAAGTCTTTAGCTATTTGTACATAATTTGCGCCGGGTTGCGGCACAATGGCTAATGCCACCTGCAATACACCGCCTTCTTTAAACGCCGTTTCCTCATTGGCTGATCCCAGTACCGCGTAACCTACATCGCTTAACCTAATAACCCGGTTACTATCGGCACGGATAATTAAGTTGTTAAACTCTTTTTCGGTACTCATTTTACCAATAGCACGGATGATGAGTTCGGTATTATTACCTTCAATTTTACCGGCAGGCAGCTCTACGTTCTCTTTATTTAAAGCATCGGTAATATCACTCGCGGCTAATCCTAATGATGATAGTTTAGCAGGATCTATCCATAAACGCATGGCATACTGCCGCTGACCTTGTATATTAATGGAGCTTACACCGGGTATAGTTTGCAGGCCTTCCTGTAATACGTTTTCTGCATAATCATCAACCTGGGTTATGTTACGCTTGTCGCTGGTTACAGATACAGTGATAATGTTATCAGCGTTGGCATCAGCCTTGGTAACTACCGGTGGGGCGTTAATGTCCTGCGGTAGCTGACGCTGTGCCTGGCTCACTTTATCGCGCACGTCATTAGCGGCGGTTTCCAGGTCGGCATCCAGATCAAACTCAACCGTGATATTACTTGAACCAACCGAGCTTTGCGATGATATGTTACGGATACCCGGTACACCATTAATGGCTTTCTCTAATGGCTCGGTAATTTGCGATTCAATTACATCGGCGTTAGCACCCGAGTAACTGGTACTAACGGATATAATTGGCGGATCTACCGAAGGGAAATCACGGATACCTAAAAAACTGTAGCCTATAATACCAAATACAACAATTACAATAGACATAACTGTTGCCAATACCGGCCTTTTTATACTAACTGAGGATAAACTCATGATGGGCAGCTTATTTAATTACTTTAATAATTTTTAAAGGAACTTTAGGACGCATTTGTATAATGCCCGATATCACCACACTATCACCCGGCTTTAAGCCGCTGATGACCTGGATCTTTGTATCGGTACGCACATCTGTTTTTACAGGTTTTGCAACTGCCATGCCTTTATGATAAACATACACTACGCTGCCCTTCAGATCGGGCACTACACACTCAGTAGGCAGCATAATTGTTTTGGGTACTTGGTCGAGCGCCAGGTTGATCTTGGCAAAGGCACCCGCTTTAAGCAATCCTTGAGGGTTATCGGCCTTGGCGCGGATGGTAATGGTGCGCGAGTTTACATCAATAGATGGCTCTATAGCATACACAACCGCTTTAAATTTTTGCTGTGAGCTAGGTACTGTAAAGCTCACTTTGCTTCCTTTGTTAATCAGCGATAAATATTTTTCGGGAATCGAAAACGTAATTTTAGCCGGATCAATATTTACCAGCGAAGCTATCGAGGTATTTGCTGATAGATACCCCCCCGGACTTACCGAACGCAAACCAATTGTACCTGAAAATGGCGCCCTAATCTCCGTCTTAGCTATTTGAGCTTTTATTACATCACTTTGCGCTTTTAACGTATTTAAGCCGGTAAGCGAGGTATCATACTCCTGTTGGCTTATGGCCTCTTTTTGCAGCAATATTTTGTTACGGTATTCATTTTGTTTAGCTAATGCTATTTGATACTCGTTTTGCTTTAAAGCGGCCACCTGGTCAAGGGCATATACTTTAACCAATAGCTGCCCCTTACTAACATGCGACCCTTCTGTAAAATATATGCCGGTAATGTTGCCCGCTGTCTCGCTTATCAGGTTTACCTTTTCGTTAGCATCTATGGTACCGGTTATGTCAATATTGTTATCAAGTGTGGTATCTTTAACTATCATCAGCTTTACCGACACGGGGCCGTTACGGCCGCCGCCCTTACCTTTACTACCTTTGGGGTCGCCGTCTTTGCCTTTGGTAATTGCATCCCGTTTTTTGGCATTATCGCTAAATAGCTTATTGTAAAGTAAAACGCCGACCACCAATGCCAGCAAAATGAATATGTAATACCTGGTTTTCATATCGTGATAATAAATTAGATGGTATAAGATGCAGATTCTTTAAATTGTTCTAAGTTGTCCCTCATTTTAGCTAATACGCTTTCAAATATTTCCATATCATGTGCTGACACGTTTTTTGAGGCGGACCGATTCATGTGTTCAAAAACTCTTATAATGTGGGGTACAGCTTTTTTAGCTTTATCTGTTACACCTAACAAATGCTGCCGCCTGTCAGCAGAGTTAACTTGCCGGTATACAAAACCTTTCTCGGTAAGCTCATCAATAATCTTTACAATTATTGATTTGTCCTTGTCCAATTTTTCGGCAAGAGCTTTTTGTGTGAGTTCACCATCATAGAAACAAATAACCGTCAAGGGGTAATAATAACGGTTAATGTCTAAATGCGCCATGTGGTTGCCCAGCACAGTTAAATATGCCTTGCCTAAAACATTTAGCTTTCGCGATACAGGCTCAATTAATTTCACTTTCATAAGTTAGATTTATAAAAGTAATTAGTTACAAAGTAAAATAGTTGCGTGTATCAACCATTTTACAACAATTTAATTACATTAGCCTATTAAGGCAAATAGTAAAATTTATACATTGCGCCATGAAAAAAAGTATATCAGTTATTTTTTCTTTAATTCTACTTTGTATGGCTACCATTGCTAATGCTGCAGATAATACCAATATTACATATACCGTTTCCTTCGCCGAGGCACAAGCGCATTATGCTGATGTAGAAATGAAAGTTACCGGGTTAAAGCAAAACACCCTTGAACTTAAAATGCCCGTTTGGACACCCGGCTCATACCTGGTGCGCGAGTTTGCTAAAAACATTGAAACACTTAGCGTAACTGCCAATGGAAAGCCACTTTACGCACAAAAAATCCGTAAAAATATATGGCAGCTTAATACCGAGGGTATTGCAAGCGTGATTGTTAAATACCGCATTTACGCTTTCGAAATTTCGGTACGTACCAGTTTCATCGATGCATCGCACGCGTTTCTGTCATCGCCTGATATTTTTTTATATCCGGGCAATATGCTGCATGCGCCTGCAACCATACATATTATCCCTTATAAAGGATGGAAAACCGTATCAACCAGTTTAGAAAAAGTTAATGGGGATGCGTTTACACGATACTCGCCTGATTTTGATATTTTGTTTGACTCGCCTATAGAGGTGGGTACACAGGATGTTTTTGGCTTTGATGTCGACGGCGTAAAATATGAGGTTGCAATGGTTGGCGGCGGCAAATATGATAAAGAAAGGCTTAAAAATGACCTTGCAAAAATTGTAGCCGAAGAGGTGGCCATTTTTGGTGAGAACCCAAACAAGCACTATACCTTTATTGTACATAATGCCTTAAAAGGAGGCGGCGGTTTAGAGCATTTAAGCTCAACAACGCTGGGTGGATCGCGTGATGCGTATGCAACCGAAGTTGGCTACCAAAATTTTTTAAGCCTGGCCGCGCATGAGCATTTTCATTTATGGAACGTTAAGCGCCTGCGCCCGATAGTATTAGGTCCATTTGATTATGATAACGAAAACTATACCACCAATCTATGGATAGCCGAAGGCTTTACTGCCTATTACCAGGATATTATAGTGCGCCGCACCCAGCTTTATACACCGGATAACTACCTGGATGTTTTAGTAGATGACATTAACCAACTAGAAAACATACCGGGTGCTAAAGTGCAAACGCTATCGCAATCAAGCTATGACGCGTGGATAAAGGCTTATAGACCTAATGAGAACTCGGTAAATACCGGTATATCTTATTACACCAAAGGTGCCATAGTTGCCTTAATGCTCGACCTTGAGATTATTAATAACAGCAAAGGCAAAAGCTCATTAGATGATGTAATGAAGTACATGTACAACGAGTATTACCAAACAAAAAAACGTGGTTATACCGATGCCGAGTTTAAACAGGGTCTTGAAAAATTTGTCGGTAAAAATCTTGATGATTTTTATGCCAAATACATTAATGGTTTAACACAGGTACCTTATGATAAATATCTGGCGTATGCAGGGTATAAAACTACCAATACGCTGGCCGATAATAACGAAGCATATTTAGGCATAACGCAAATACCGCTTACCTCCCGGGTAATTGTGGCAACGGTGCAACGCGGCAGTGCTGCCTGGATTGATGGCATAAACGTTAATGACGAAATAGTTGCCATTGATAACAAACCATTACCCGAAACAGCCAACATTATTGCCGACAAGAAACCCGGCGATAAAATTGAAGTAACCGTTATACGCGATGGCCTGGCGGTAGTACTACCTGTAACATTATTAAAAAGCACCAAGGTAAAATATAAAATCGAAGAGCTGCCAAACGTTTCTGCTGAACAACTTGCAGTACGGAAGAAATGGTTATCGCTTAAATAAAACTATTACAAACGCAAAAGGCTCCCGATAAAACGGGAGCCTTTTTGCATTTTCCAATGTGCTATTAGAGTGCTGTCGGTCTTCTTATTAAGCCTATTAATAATGCAATTACTGCAATTACCAGCAATACGTGGATTATTCCACCTGCCGAATAAAGAAAGAAACCTAACGCCCATCCTATTACCAGGATAACCGCTATGATATACAATAGTGAGTTCATAATTTGTTGTTTTTAGTTAATGTTTTCATAGATGTAACTATTTATTCAAAACCAATGCCATTACTTGCCCACTAATTATTTTATTGATCAATAACTTAATAATCGGTATAAAAACATTCTTTTATGGAATAATCTATTACTCCACTGTTGTATTTATTAAACATTGTGTAGCAAAACCAATAAAGCGCTAAGCACCTTTTTTAGTTTTTAAACTTTCCATCAATTGATCATAAAGATCAGTGCCGGTTGTTTTATGCGGCTTTAATTTTTTAACGGTAGCGCGTTTTCCTTTTGATTTTGCCTTGATGATATTTAGCAATGAATCATTGTATTCATCTTTAAATTTAGATACATCAAACTTTTCGGCATATTGGTCTATCAGTGCCAGGCCCATATCCAATTCTTTTTTGCTGATGGTCATATCCGCTGCAATGTTAAGATCATCCGTATCACGTATTTCTTGGGCAAAGCGTATGCGGGTTACTACCAATATGTTTTTAACAGGGTGTACTATACAAAGGCTTTCGGTACTGCGCAATACAAAGCGGGCCAGCCCGGCTTTTTTTGATTTTACCAGGGCTTGCAATAAAAGGCCGTAAGCTTTATTGTTTTTGGTATCAGGCTCGGTATAATATGATGTTTCGTAAAACATGGGGTTTACCTCATCAACATTTACAAAACTTTCTATAGTGATAACCTTGCTTTTTTCGGGTGCGGCATCCTCAAAGTCATGCTCATCTATTATTATATATTCATCATCCAGCTTATAGCCTTTTACAATTTTATCGTAGGGCACTTCTTTGTTCGTATGTTCATTTACACGCTGGTAACGTATGCGCGAATGGTCGCGGCTATCCAGCATATCAAAATCAAGCGAGCTGGTTTGCACCGCCGAAAACAATTTTACCGGTATACTTACCAAACCAAAACCAATTGAACCTTTCCAGATAGATCTCATAGCTAATGTTTTATTAAGCTATAACTGTAAGTGAGGGAAAAGGGTTTTAAATTGTTATAGCAAAACGGTTTTAACGCGGGCTAGTTAAAGATCAAATAATAAAGAACACCGAATATCCAATGTTGAATAAAGAAGGAATTCGGGGTTCGATATTAATTTACTTCCTAACTTGACAACATTGCTCATAACTTTACCCTAAACAAAAAAGCCACCCATCGGGCAGCTTTTTATTTGTTATTTATAGGTGCTAATTTTTTATTGCTTATTCAGGCACGCTTGCAATGCGGTATGCTGTGTTGCCATTACTGTCTGTTATAGCTTCATAATAAACATCATCAGGCCCTACATAATATTTCTTTTTATTTAAAGTAATTACTCGTGAGTGATCAGGCAGGTGATTTACAATATCACCAACTTGCGGAGCCTGTGCATTATCTGTACCGGCATTATCGGTATTTAATACACCATCTTTTCCGGCCACAACATATACTTTATCTCCCTTGTCATTAATTACTATTTTATAGTATATACCATTATATTCAAAATATTGCTGGTTATCTATCATGATAGATTTAGCCCTATTGGGCAATTGTGGCACAGCTGCACCAACTGGCGGAGCGGTTACTACATAGCCTTCATCATCACCATAAGGGCGATAGAATATGCCATTTGAGTAATAGTACAATGATGGCCCCATGTAAAATGGGTAATACCCATAAGGCAATGTATTTAAATAAAATCCTAATGACGGGTAGCCATAAAAACCATAAGGACTATAAGCCGAGCGATAACCCAAATTTAGTCCTAAACCAATACCACTACGGAAACCGCCGCCAATACTTACGCTCCCGCCACCACCACCACGGCTAAAACTTCCGCCGCCGCTACCGCCACTGCTGGCATGTGCGCCGCCACGTTGTGCATCTGCGTTTAAAACCACCATTACCGAAAGCGCCCCGGTTAACAATAACGCTGACGCATATTTATATAACTTTTTCATATCACTTAAAGAATCATAAACACAATTTAGAGCTATATAGTATCTGTTTGTTAAACTTTAACATTTATCTTTGGTTTGTTAGACAAATTTAGGTTGAAAGGGTTTAATTGAAGGTAAGAAATATTTTATAAAAAAAGCAGCCCCTAAATCCGATAGCTATTGGATCTCTCCTGGCAGAGGAGACTTTTTTAAAGCCCTACCTACCGGGGAGGTTGGGTGGGGCTTATTCAATCACTTCCGCCGGAAAGATCAGCCTGAAATTACTGCCCAGGTCCTTAACCGAATCAACCTCAATTTTAATATGATGGAATGTTGCTATCGATTTTACAATAGGCAGGCCAAGGCCAAAACTATCCTGCTGCATTGATTGCCTGAATTTTTTAAAGCGATTAAATATAAAAGGCATATCCTCTGTACTTATCCCAATGCCGCTATCGGTTATATTAACTATTAAATTACCGTTTTCATGCTCGGTGGTAATTACAATCTCGCCATCAACCTTGTTATATTTTATGGCGTTGTTAACCAGATTAAAAAACAGGTTAAATATTAAAAACTTGTTAACGTTTACCAACACCACATCCTGCGGGATCAGGATATCAAACGTAAGGTTCTTATCGGCTAAACGAACAGATATTTCATCATTAACCTCCTGTAACAACTCACTTATAGAAATTTTATCTTCTTTTAAAAACTGCTCGTTTTCTATTTGCGATATCAGCAACAACGTTTTAGTAATACTTTTTAGACGATTTAATATTTTCTGCATTTCCAGCAAACGCACTTTTAGCTCATCCACAATATCCTCGCGCTCGAACATGTTTTCGATCTTTGATTGCAGGATAGATATTGGTGTCATTAACTCGTGCGATGCGTTTGATATAAACTCGCGCTCTTTTTGGAACGCCGCCTCAATCGTCTCTATCATTTGGTGGATACTGATATCCAGATACTGAAAATCAGATGTGCTGGTTTTAACCTCTTTGTACGACCCGAATTTTGGGAACTTCTGCCCTATCAGCTTGGTTTTAATGATAAGGCCTAGCGGCCTTAATACCCGGTTGGTATAAAATAAATCGGCCAGGATGGTTAATAATATCATTATTACCAATACACCAAAGGCAATGTTTTGCAGCGGGGTACTGGTTTCATCAAGTGTGGCTATACTTTTGCCAATCTCTAATAAATACTGTTTGTTGTTAAGTTTAAAGGTGTGGCTAAGTATGCGATATTCTATCGTATCGCGCTCAACCAGGCGTCTTTCGTTTTTAATGTTATCTGCAAAATGCCCGGGGACGGTATCATTCTCTATAGTAAGATACTCTTCTTTAAGCGGCAGGTAATAACTGCCATAAGTTTCACCATCGGGTATATAGTTTTTTATACCCCTGGTCTTTACTATCTGCAGGAATTTATTTTTTTGCTTGATTAAGTTATTATCAACATAACTACGGCTTATATTTTTTATTAAAACCGGCACCAACAATACAAACAGTACTACTATTACCAGTTTTGATATGGCATTAAACAGCGTAAGTTTTGTTTTTAGTTTCAATGTTAAGTATTCATTTTAACTTTATAACCCAGGCCACGTACTGTTTCCAACCAATCGGGCGGTGCATAAACATTTAACTTTTTGCGGATGTTTTTAACATGCGCGTCAATATAGTTTGAATCGTAATCGTCATTAATAACGCTGCCCCAAATATGCTCGCTTAGCTGCGTACGCGTTAGCGTCCGGTTTTTATGCAGGATGAGGTAAGCTATCAGGTCGAACTCTTTTTTGGTAATACTGCTTACGGCAGTATCGCCGCAGGTAATTACCCTGTCGGTAAGGTTTATTAAAAAATCGCCCAACTCAACAATACTTTGTTTCAACCCAAATTTACGGCGCATAATAGCCTGCATGCGGCTTTGCAGCTCTAATAACGAAAACGGTTTGGGCAGATAATCATCGGCACCCAGATCAAGACCACGCACACGATCATAAACTTCGGCACGGGCGGTTAAAATTATACAGGCTGCGTCGGGATTGTTTTTTTTGGCTTCTTTAAGCAGGTCAAGGCCATCATAATCTGGCAGGCCCAGGTCTATCAAAATAAAATCGTACAGGCTGGTGCCAATTTTCTCAGACGCTGATCGGCCGTTATAGCAAACATCAGTAACGTAGTTATGATTGGTCAGAAATATTTCCAGTTCATGCGCCAATGCTTCCTCATCTTCAATAATTAAAACATTCATACCTGTTATTAATAAAAAACGTAGAAAAATGATGCATTTAAAAAAGACTCGTGCTTATTCTGCAAAGCGCCCTCTACATTAACCGGTATAGAGTATTTATAAGAAAACTCGAACGTATAATGCGGACGGTTATAAGCTATAGGTAACTTAAAGCTGTAGTTAAGTACATTAAGGCGCCCGTTATTAAAATCGTCATCAACACGCGGGCTGGCATTTAACTGCTTTTCGTGCTCTATGGAGTAACGCTGAACAAAGTTTTGTGTACCCACAATAAAGCTTATGGCCGGGTTAAACGACAAGTAGTCTTTATCATCAAAAATATTGCCTTTAGTTTCAAAATATTTAGATTGGGTAACAGTCATAAAGAAATCGCTTGATTTACCAAAGAGATAATCTAACAGAACAGTTGATTTGAAGGGTTTCCAATCGTAGGAATTTTTCCAATTAATATCATTTGACGTGGCCGACTCTATGATCAACTCTTCTTTATTGAAGATAAATCTATTATAGGATATAGCACCTGCAAACCTTTTGGTTGGATGATAGGAATAACCGCCACCCAGGTCAACTTCATCAACAGAAGTGCGATAACCTATCAGCCTTAATGCCGAGCCATAAATAAAAAAACCACCTTTGGTGTTATACACTACATCGGTTGTGAAAAACGGGTAAGTAATAGGGCCCACACGGCCAAAAAACATAGCATCGCTACCATAATTAAAACCAACCGAAAGTGATTGTTTCCTGATAATGGTATCGGTATCTTTTGCAGTGTAGTATATGCTGTTATAGGCAAAGCTATGCCTTAATACCGCTGCTTTGGTAGCGGTGGTACAGGTTATAATTAAAAGCAGTATACGCAGGTATTTCATTTAGTATCAGCTATTAGTTTAGGTTAATTGCCATTTCGTCTCGGTATTTCCGGCGGTCTGTCCAAACCTTCAGGGCGTCGCTGCCTTTTAGGTTTAGGTTTAACTTTAGAGTCCTGCACATTATCGGCGTCACCTATTTTTTCGGGCTTTGCTTGTCGTTTTGCTTTTGATATTTCCTTTATTTTTTTCGGATCATCGTCTGGCTGATGTTGTTTTTTGGTTGTATCTTTTTGCAATTGAGCATTCAAAATAAACCGCATAGCGTTGCCCTTAACAAAGCCATCATTGCCGGTTTTTATTTTAGCGGATGATAAGCCTGTTGCAAATATCAACAACATTACAATATATGCAAGCCGCTTTATCATTGAAGAAAAGAATTTTGTAAAATTTTTTCCAAAAAATCAGTTAATTAGTTAATTAAAGGTTACAGTGAGGCCACAGTTCTAATTTATAGTAATGGATTTAAACTTTATAATTTTTAAGTGGATTTTTTGAAGCACAATCAACAATATCCCGTTACCGGCATAAAAATGATTCATTACATTAGTTACAGCTTACCTGTAATTATGCAATAGTAATACCTTTTGATGGATATACACGGTGGTGGTCATCAATAATTACACAACCTATCTGGTTTAATTGATTTATCAGGTAAATACCGGCATTAACACCAATGGTCATTACAGGAGTAGCCATGGCATCGGCAAACTCGGCAGTTGGGCTAATTATGCTTACGCTTTTAATTTCGCTTACGGTAAAGCCATTTTTAGGTTTACTGGTGCTTAGTTTTTTATCTGTTATGGTAGCATACTTTTCAACGTTTACAGATGTAGCTACAGCCATATTGGCTATATCCATATCAGCAAATGGTTGAGCCTGCTGGCGCGGATCAGCAGTGGCAACGGTCCACGGTTCCATATCTGGCTGTAAACCCCAGGTAAGCAGGTCGCCGCCGGCGTTAATAACACCATTGCTTACTCCCTCTAACTGTAATATATATTTTGCTCTATCCGCAGCATAGCCTTTACTGTTGGCGCCAAAGCCAATACGCATACCTTTTTCTTTTAAAAATACGGTGGTAGCTGTAGCATCCAATACTACATCTTTATAGTTTACAGTAGTATAGGTTGCAACTGCTGTATCATTATGGTCGTCAGCTTTATCGGCAGAGTAATAGGTAATATCAAACGCGCCATAGGTAAGTTCTGATATTTGCAGGGAACGGTCTATCAGTTTATAAATCTCGGCACTAACTTTTACCGGTTTTTTACCCGCGCTACGGTTAATGGTATTTACTTCGCTATCCTCGCTAAAAGTACTAAGTAATTTCTCAACCCTGTTAATTTCGGTAATGGCGCTGGTAATACGCTCGCCGGCCCAAACAGGATCATTTCCTACCACACTAATTTCAAACTTATTTCCCATCAGGCGCACTTCGCGTCTGTATATGGTTAAGTTATTTGCTAATACCTTTTTTAGAGCCAGCATAATCCAGTCTTTTATATCCGACAACTAAATTAGTGTCGCTTTATGAAAACAAGATGAAAAGCCGATTATTATAAGTGCAAAAACCCTATTATAATTATGCTTAAATTAAGTTATTTACAAATTGAATAAGGGTAGAGAACCTGCCCTTCGCCCATTAATAGCTGTACATTATCTTTATAATTGGCAGAACTAACATCTTTTGCAGGGTTTTGCTTAGGATAAGTGATACCCGCAAGGCTGGTTAAAGTATAGATAAGGTTTTCTGAAGACAGTTTTGAATTTTTATGCGCTAACAGGTTTGCTACTTTAGCCGGATACTTTTGTTGAAGTTGGCCAGAGTACCACACAAAAAAAGGCACATGGGTAACATGTTTTGAAGGTGGTGCCCCTGTCATGTGATAGGTAGCATTACTTTTTCCATCTAAAAGATCCTCACCGTGATCGGCGATGTAAGCAACTGCCGAAAATTCATTCAATTTGTTTGCCATACTAATAGCACTATCTATTACCGCGTCGGTATATACAATGGTATTATCGTAAGTATTTACCAGTATATTTTTGAATTTTCTATCGTTAACATCTTCGGGCTGGGTTTTATAGCTTGGTTTAAAAACATCAAAGCTATCCGGGTACCGCTCTGTATAATCAAAATGGCTACCCATTGTATGGATGATAATAAATTTCCTATCCCCTGGTTGTTTTAATATTTTACTTAAAGTGTCCAATAAAGTCATGTCTCTACCAAGATCCTTCTCAGGCAGTACACTGTATTTATTTTGCGCTTCATTGGCATGTACTGATATATTGCCCTCGTCGCCGGGCTGATTGGAAATCCAATACGTATTGAAACCCACTTCGTTAAAAGGAGCAAATATTCCCTTTCGTTTTACATGTTCATCAAAATTTTGAGCCCCTACGCCGCTTAAAATTAACGGTACTGAATGTTCTGTTATAAAAGCACCGGTAGCAACGTTGCTAAATGATATCAAATTTGCTCTTTTATCCAAATGTGGCGAGGTGTTCCTTGAATAGCCATTAATACCCCAGTTATCATACCTGCAGCTTTCGCCAATAATTAATAACACCACTTGCTTTTGATGAAGTGAAGTATCCAGCAACGCGTTAAATTTAAAAGCATCACGCTCTTTTTGTGTGCTTTTAATTAATTGTTTTTCAACCAAAAATCGGTTTATACCTTTGCCAATGCTGGTAGGAAAGGTGTTGTTTATGGTAGTCCTAGCAACATCGTAGTAAGTGTTTGTTTCAAATTTAATGTCCAGGAACGGTAGCAATAGTATTAACACTAAACTTATACCAGCTATATAATAAGCCACCTTTGAAGGCACAACCCTTACGCATTTATACACCAAAAAAACTATTAAGCTTATATATATTGCATAAATAGTTAGCAACGGAATCCAATAACGCTTAAATAATTCTGTTGCCTCATTTTTATTTGTATTTAAAAAAAGCAGTGTAAGATCAGACGAAGCGCTGGTACTAAATGTTAGCGTATACAATAAATTTAAAGGTATAATTAAGAATAGTGGTGATAGTATTGCCAGGTATATTATTATATTTCTTCTGAATATAATAACCGGAAATAAAAAAATGCTCAGAAAATAAAAAAACATCACCAGGGCCTGGAAATAACGTCCTAATAATGCTTGATGAATGAGTTCTGAGAGTGGGATTAATGCAATTAATAATACAAAAGCTATCGGAAAAAGAAGTCGTTCCTTGTCAGATGTATTTAACTTACTCATAGCTGTGATCTGGTTTTAATTAATACATATCACACCTTTAGGGGAAGGAAATGAAGGTATGCCTATCACAAATATAATATTACAATACCATAAGTTAAGAATAAGTTAAAATTATTACATACTTACTGTAATTAAGCCACCGTTCCTTCTTTTAATTTCTCGGCGTTCTCTGCAAACTGCAGGGCCTCCATAATTTCCTGTATGCCGCCGTTCATAACTTCTGATAAATTATAAATGGTTAAACCTATGCGGTGTTCGGTTAAACGGCCTTGCGGATAGTTATAGGTACGTACCTTAGCAGACCTATCGCCGGTGGCAACCATGGTTTTACGTTTTTTAGATGCTTCTTCCAGGTGCTTTTGCAGCTCCAGCTCGTATACTCTTGAGCGTAATACAGCTAAGGCTTTGTCGTAATTTTTTAGTTGTGATTTTTGATCCTGGCATTGTGCAACCAAACCGGTAGGTAAGTGTGTTAACCTTACTGCCGAATAGGTTGTGTTTACAGACTGCCCACCCGGACCTGACGAACAGAACAGATCTTTACGGATATCGCTTACATTCAATACAATATCAAACTCATCAACCTCGGGCAATACCACTACCGATGCTGCCGAGGTATGTACGCGGCCCTGTGTTTCAGTATCAGGCACACGCTGCACACGATGCACGCCCGATTCATATTTCAATGTTCCGTAAGCATCCTCCGCGTTTACGTTAAATACAATTTCTTTATAGCCGCCTGCTGTGCCTTCGGTATAATCAACCAGTTCGGTTTTCCAGCCACGTTTTTCACAATACCGCATGTACATGCGGTAAAGGTCGCCGGCAAAAATAGATGCTTCGTCACCACCTGTGCCACCACGTATCTCAACAATAGCATTCTTAGAATCTTCCGGATCTTTAGGGATCAGCATTAAGCGTATCTGCTCTTCTTTTTCTTCCTGTTGTACCAGCAATTCGTCCAGCTCAGATTTCGCCATTTCGCGAAACTCTTCGTCTTTCTCGGTAGATAATATTTCTTTATTGGTATCTATATTGCTCATAATGTTGCGGTATATATTATACTCGTGAACAATCTTAGCAAGGTCTTTATATTCTTTATTCAACTGGGCAAAGCGCTTCATATCAGCCATTGCGTCCGGGCTGCTTAGCTCGGCTTCTACTGCTTTCCAGCGTTGATAAATTAATTCTAATTTTTCTAACATATTCTATTTATTCAATCGGGCCAGGTAATCGGTCCGGCTTTAAAAAGCCCACAAAAATACAGTTTTTTAAGCTGAAAGTCTAAAGCAAAAAGCGTAAAGCTAAAAGGTTAAGTTATAATGACAAAGCTTTCTGCTTTCAGCATTACGCTTTGAGCTCCTTCTCGAAGTATTGCAGGGTTAACTGCTCGCCATCAAACACCGCATACGAGTTATAATTAACCCACTCGCCCAAATTAATATAGCGGCTTTTGTCGTTTAGTTGTATATCAAGGGGCAAATGGCGGTGGCCAAATACCAGGTAATCATAAAAATGGGTTTGTAATAACTCACGGCTGTAAACTACCAGCCACTCCTTTTCCATGCTTTTGCGTTTCTCATTGTTCTCGCCTGCTATACGGCTATGTTCCGACCAGTAATTAGCTATACCAACACCAAAATTGGGATGCAGCCTGGCAAATAACCACTGGCATAGTTTACTGCGAAATATTTTCTTTAACACCTTATACAGGCCATCGCCGGGGCCAAGGCCATCGCCATGATGCAGGTAAAACTTTTTGCCATTGCGCTCTATTTCCAGTTCGTTACTTATAATGGTTGCGCCTAGTTCACGTTCAAAATAATCAAACATCCACATATCATGATTACCTTTAAACAAGGTTATTTTTATACCCAGATCGGTCAACTCGGCCAACTTGCCTAAAAAGCGGATATATCCTTTTGGCACTACCGTTTTATACTCAAACCAAAAATCAAAAATATCTCCCATTAAAAACACTTCTGCAGCATCGGCTTTTATCATATCCAGCCAACGTACCAAACGGTCTTCGCGCTCGCGGCTTGAGGCATAGCTACCGGTACCTAAATGAAAATCAGAAGCGAAATAGAGTTTATTGCCTTTGGACATATTGCATCAAAAGTACGTTTTTATAGGAGAAAGGCGAAAGGTTTTTAGGGTTGATATAACGGTGTTCCATTTTGAAAGAGTAAAACAAAGCGCGACACTCTGATGCGATTACTCACTCCGACCAGAGAAGCGATGTTCGGGTGAGTCATCGCTGTATTCCAAACAAAAAGCCCTTCATTACTGAAGGGCTTGAATTATATTATTTGACTGTAATTATTAGTTATCGCCATGTCCACGGCCATTATTGCCATGTCCATTACCATTATCATGGCCATTACCTCCTTGGTTACCACGGCCATTATTGCCGTTACCATGACCATTTCCATTATTTCCACGATCATCATGACCGCGTCCGTTATCTCCTTGGTTACCTTGACGATGACCATAATCGCTGTTTCCAGGTCCACGGCCATAATTGTTACGATCTTGCCAGTGGTTACGGTATTTTGTTTCACGGCTATCGCGAATTACTGTTTGACCGCCACGGCCCCTATAGTTTGCATATCTTGTTCTGTAAGTTGCAGCACGTTCCCACGGGTTACGCTCATTAACTACTACTTTGTAGCTGTTGTAGGGGTCAAAATTGTACCTGCCGGGCAAAACTGAGCCACGTACCCATGCATTGTTTTGAAGATAAATGTATTGATGGTTTGATACGTCATAATAAGAGTCAACATCAGGCATATAATAATAGCTTGCATGGTCATAACCTACCGGGCCCCAGTCTGGCTGGCTACCAATATTGAACCCTAAACTAATTCGTAACTGCGCATCGGCTTTAAACATTAAGCAGCTAACTAGTAGTACTGCTGTTAAAATTATTTTTTTCATAATTGTAGTATTTGGTAGTATGACAATTATTCGGAGAAATAGTTTAGTTTATTTTTTGGCTATGATTTTTAGGGCGTAAGGATTATAGGATTACATGCCTATTGTAATCCTATAATCATAGTCAACAAAAAAGCGACAGGTAATCCCATCGCTTTTCTTGATTCTTGTATTTTGACTCTTGCTTCTTTACTCCTATTGCTCAGGCTTATCTTTTACTTCTTTTTTATCAGGCACTGCTGCAAGTACAGGTTTACCTATTACTTTATAAGCCCCATCGCCTTTTAATATAGCTGCAAGCTGGTTTTTGTCTTGCATTGTTTTAACGGCTTGTGCCAACACATTATCATATTTAAAGTTGGTTTCATAACGGCCTTTGTCAAAATAATATCGGCCCACTATTTCATTCTCTACAGCTTGTTTAATTTCGGCTTTATGCAATTGCAGATCATTCTTTTTGCTGTTAAGCATTTTGGTTTTTAAAGCATCATATTCACCTTGTATCTGGTCAAACTGCTTTTCTTTAGTAGCCTCGGTTTTCAAAGCGGTTAATACCTTTTCTGATATAGTATTATAGGTATAGTTTTTATCTGCCAGGTATTTTACAAAATCTTCATACTCGGCATCTGTTAAAGCAAACATGCGCGCATCTGCAATTTTTGGGTGGGCCAAACGGTATTTCGTAGCGTAATCAAATATAAACAGCTTACCTACCAGTGTTTGTGTTATGTTGGCAAATGTTTCGGGCTTAACAAAAACATCAGGGTATATGCCACTGCCATCATAAACAGAGCGGCCGTTTTTAGTTTTAAACTCGTGCATTAATGAGTCGGCAACTTTTACAACGGTACCGTCATCTTTACGGTGGGTATAATCAATCTCTTGTATGCAGCGTCCGGACGGAACGTAGTATTTAGCAATAGTGATCTTTACCAAACTATTATAAGGCAACGGGAAAGTTTGTTGTACCAACCCTTTACCATAACTGCGCTGGCCTATAATTATGGCACGATCCAGATCCTGTAAGGCACCGGCAACGATCTCGGACGCTGATGCCGAGCGCGGGTTTACTAATACCACCAATGGCAAATCGGGTGCTAATGGTGTAGTTGCTGTTTTGTACGTGTAGTTTTTATCTCTTACTTTCCCTTTTTGCGATACAACTTCAATATCCCTTTGCACAAAAAGGTTAACAATTTTTACCGCTTCCTGTAATATACCACCACCGTTCGAACGTAGGTCTAATATGATACCGTTAGGGTTATTCTTTTTTACGGCGATAAGTGCATCGGTTACTTCCTGGGCCGAGTTTTCTAAAAATCTATCCAGTTTTATATAACCCATGTTACCATCAACCATACCGTAATAAGATACGTTAGGCTGTTTAATTTCATCGCGGGCCAAGTCCTTTTCAACCGGCTTATCTTCATTATCGCGCTTAACCAGTAGTTTTACTATAGCGCCTTTTGATCCTTTTAGCAATTGGCTAACCTGGTCGCTGTTTTTTCCATCCAGTACAATATCATTTATTTTGACAACCTGGTCGCCGGGGCGTATGTCTGCTTTTTGGGCCGGGAAGCCTTCAAATACACTGGATACATATACTTTGTTATTGCGCGAAAAAACGCTTGCGCCAATACCACCATATTGTGTACTTACATAGTGCAGCTTATAATCTTCAATTTCAGATTCGGGTACAAATTCGGTATATGGGTCAAGGCCATCCAGCATGGCATCGGCACCGGTCTTTAAAAATTTGGCCGAGTTAATATCATCAACATAGTTAATATTAACCTCTTTATATAAGGATGCAAATACCTCCAGGTTTTTTGATATCTGGAACAGGTCATCACTAAAACTCCATATACCCAGGGATAACGCTATTATACCCGCAGATAAAATGAACCCTTTATACTTAACTATCACACCCTTTTTCATCAAATAAAAATCTTAAAATATAAAGCTACAAAAAACTGCCTGTAAAATAGTTAACTCATTTTATAGCCTATTATTGTCAATATTCACCAAAGCTTTTTTTAAGGTGAATACCACATATTCGCGATTACGATTAACCAGCTTCATTATGTTGCTTATCAGAGCCTCTTCCTGCCCTTCTGTATAGTTTAACTGCGCATCTGTTAAATGGTTGTACTTACGTTGCACTTTAATTTTAACGCGTTCCCACTCTTTGTTGGTCATGCTTATTTCTGCCATAAATAAAATATTTTCAACAAAAATATAAAAATACCATGTAAGGTAGCGGTAATTTTTTTGGTACAGCTATTGTTAAACCAATGTTGATGGTTATAATCAAACCATCACTTATTATAAATTAAATATCTAACACTATGAAAAAGTATGTATTAAGCGCAATATTGCTGGTAGCTGTAAGCATTAGCACAAAAGCGCAATTTAGCCTCGGCGTAAAAGGCGGAGTAAATTACTCGAAAATAAGTACTGATAATGTTAACTCAACATCAGTTGCAGGCTATCAGGCTGGTTTATTTGCCCGCTTTGGTGGAGGTTTTTATGTACAACCCGAGCTTTATTTGAGCAGTAAAGGCGGCAAATTCGATTCGAACGCCAATGGTACCAACTATACCGGCAATGTTAAATTCACTACTTTAAATGTTCCGCTTTTGTTGGGCGGCTCATTTGGCGCTAAAAATTTAAACTTCCGTATTATGGCCGGCCCTGTTTATTCTTATTTAATGGATAAGAAAGAAAACTTCTCGGCAAACTTTGCCGGTGCCTATGCCGATTTTGGCAATTATAAAAACAGCACCCTAGGTTACCAGGCCGGTGCCGGTGTGGATATTGGCCCCATTACTACCGATTTACGGTATGAAGGTGATCTAACTAAAGTTAACGACAACTATGGCCAGCGCCAAAACATCTGGGCGCTAAGTGTTGGTTTTAAATTCTTTTAATATAAGCCAATAGCCTAAGGCAAAAAACAAAAAGCCGTTACATCTTAGCTGATGTAACGGCTTTTTTGCGTTTATATATAATATTGCATCCATTTTTTGCATAACATTGTAATAACCAATCAATTTACATGAGATCTAAATTCACCTTAATTATATTATTGTGCTTTATGGTGTGCTTTAGCGTAGCAATTAAAGCAGCAGTAATAGCCGATACTGTTCGCGTTAACAAATCATTAGATAGTTTAAAGATCGTATTCTTTGGTTCGTCTGTACCTTTTGGGTTTGGTGCCAAAAAAGACCGGGGGTACACCTATATGTTTACCGATATATTAGACAAACGTGCGGCAGATGGCACCGGAAAAAAATGGAAAACCGCCAACATATCCAAAGGGGGCGATAATACAGTACGCTTAACGCAACGATGGAAAAAAGAACTTGTACCGCAAAAGGCCAAGTATGTTGTTTATGCTTTATCATTAGGTAATGAAATGATACATGAGCAAGGCGGATCACAACTTGTTCAGTTTGAAAAAAACATGACCAAGCTTATAGTTATGGCGCGCGATAGTGGCTATGTACCTGTGGTAACCAACTGTTATACACGCAACGATTTTAATGCGAAAGACTATAATTTTGTAAAACAATTAAACACCTGGATCAATACGCTTGATGTACCCTCTGTAAATTTACTGGGCGGTATTGATGATGGCACCGGCAAATGGGCACCGGGTAATTGGTATAACGCCGGCCACCCTAATGATGCCGGGCACCAGGAACTGGCCTATACTATTGTACCGTCACTATTTGATGCTTTAAGCAATGGCAAGCCTCAGCCAAAAATGGTGGATGGATCAGGCATCGCATTTAAAGGTCAAACAAAGCTGATAGATTTTAAGCCTGATAATATTACGCATCCCTTTACTACCACTATAACTATTAAAGCTGATAGTAAAGGGCATATCTTACAATTAAAAGATAGCACCGGTAATATTAGCGCTATAAATATTACAGCTAAGGGTTTTATTGATTATACATCGCCGCAGTACCAGGAAATATTGGGCACCACCAAAGTAACCGATGGCCAATGGCATAAAATTACTTTAACCCACTACTATGCCCGCAACGAAACCCAACTTTACTGCGACAGTACACTACAGGGTAGCGTAGCCGAAAGGCTTTCTATAAAAGAGCTTTATTTGGGCGATAAAAACGCTAAAAATATCTGGGCAAAGAATTGGTTCTTTTTCCGCGCGGGGCTGAACGCGGATGAGATAGCGGCGCTGACTAAGAACACACTTTTAAAATCGAGCTTGGAACTTTATGCACCACTAGATGATAAAAACGTATTGACAAACCTTGCCCAAAGCACTAATACCATCAGCTGGTTAAAGGATTAATAAATGTGCCGATAACACCAATCAATAGCTAAATGGCTTCATTTTATACAGATGAAGCCATTTTTATTTTAACCAATGGCTATATTTTTATACTTTGTGCCAACTGATCTGTTTCTCGTAATTAACATGAAAAAATCTCTTTTATCATTGATGGCGATATTCGCTATCGGTACAGCCGCAAACGCGCAAAACGTTATGGATAAACCCATGGATCTGCCGGTGACCAACCCTTTCTTCACGCCAAGTAAATTGCACATGCAGGCGCCCGATTTTAGTCGTATTAAAAACAGCGATTTTAAACCGGCCATAGAAGAAGGCATACACCAGCAAATGGCCGAGGTACAAAAAATAGCCAACAGCTCCGCCACCCCTACATTTGAAAACACCGTAGTAGCAATGGAAAAAAGCGGACAACTGCTTGGCCGCGTTAACCGGGTATTTAATGTACTAACCGGCGCTAATACCAACCCCGAACTACAAAAAACCGAAGCGGAAACAGCCGCCATGCTGTCGGCAAATAATGATGCTATATATCTAAACACCAAGCTGTTTAAACGGGTTGAGGCTATTTATAATAAACGCAATCTGATTAAAGACGCTGAATCAAAACGGTTAATTCAGATCTATTATGACAACTTCACCCTGGCAGGCGCAAGGCTATCTGATGCTGATAAAGAGATCCTAAAAAAATATAACCAGGAAGAAGCTACCCTGCGCACCAAATTTAATCGCCAGCTATTAGCAGGCACCAAAGCCGGTGGTTTGGTAATAACCGATAAAGCCGAGCTTGCCGGTTTAAGCGATGCAGAAATTGAGTTTGCCGCGCAAGCCGCAAAAGCTGCCGGGCAACCGGGCAAATGGTTAATTGCTTTGCAAAACACTACACAGCAGCCTTTTTTGCAAACGCTAACCAATCGCGCTACGCGGCAGAAATTATTTGAGGCATCCTACAATCGTAACGAAAAAGGCGATGCCAATGATACCCGCGAAACTATTACCCGCATGGCGCAGATCCGCGCGCTAAAAGCTAAATTATTGGGCTACCCAAGCTACTCGGCCTGGAAACTGCAAAACCAGATGGCTAAAACTCCGGCCACTGTCGAGAAGTTTTTAAATGATATGGCTCCGGCAACTATTGGTAAGATAAAAGTTGAGACGGCAGATATACAAGCCGTTATTGACCAGCAAGGCGGCGGCTTTAAAGTACAGCCATGGGACTGGGACTTTTATGCCGAACAAGTGCGTAAAGCCCGCTATGACCTTGATGAAAACCAGGTAAGGCCCTATTTAGAGATAGATAACGTATTGCGCAACGGCGTGTTCTATGCCGCTAATTTACTATACGGACTTACTTTTAAAGAGCGCAAAGATATCCCCGTATATAACCCTGAAGTACGCGTATTCGATGTATTTGACAAAGACGGCAGCCAACTGGCCCTATTTTATTGCGACTATTTTAAACGCGACAACAAACGCGGCGGCGCATGGATGAGCAACATGGTTGGTCAGTCAAAGCTGTTGGGAACCAAGCCGGTTGTGTATAACGTGGCCAATTGCGCACACCCTGCTCCCGGCGAACCGGCTTTGTTGACTTTTGATGAAGTACGCACCATGTTCCATGAGTTTGGGCACGCGCTGCATGGTATGTTTGCCAGCCAGAAGTATCCTACGCTATCGGGTACCGCTACCGCACGCGATTTTGTGGAATTCCCGTCGCAGTTCAATGAGCATTGGGCGTCTGATCCGAAAGTGTTTAAACACTACGCCGTTCATTATAAAACCAAACAACCTATGCCGCAAGAGCTGGTTGATAAAATAAACAAGGCCGGTAAGTTTAATCAAGGCTATTCAACCGGCGAATTGTTGGCTGCCGATTACCTTGACCTGCAATGGCATAGCCTTGCAGAAGATGCCCCACCCGTTGCAGATGTAGACAAGTTTGAAGCAGACGCGCTGCATAAAACGGGCGTTGATTTGCCGCAGGTGCCCCCGCGTTACCGCTCGTCATACTTTCAGCATATATGGGGCAGCGGATATGCATCCGGTTATTACGCCTATATGTGGACATCGATGCTAGAGAACGATGCTTACTATTGGTTTAAAGAACACGGCGGCTTAACCCGCGCAAACGGCCAGCGTTTTAGGGATATGGTGCTATCGCGCGGTAATACCGAGGACCTGGGTAAGATGTTTCGTGATTTTAGGGGCCATGATCCGAGTGTGGTACCGATGATGTTGCAGAGAGGGTTGATGAATAAGTAATTTAAAATACCTTTATTTTTATCCCTGCATTTATAACTACACCATCCAACGGTGCGTATATATCTTTAAATATTGGCGAGCTGATTGGCTCATTATATATGCTGCCCCAGCGCGTTTGTCGTTGGTCGGTTATGTTTTCGCCATTGATGAATAGATCGAAATGCTTCCACATTTTTTGTATAAGCAGGCCAAAAGTGTAATATCCCCTACCGGTGGTACCGTCTGATAAAAGCTGTGGGCTGGTGTAAAACCCTTCTATACCAGCCCTAAAGCTGTTTTCAATTTCGTAAGTAACATCGGCGCTTATTCTGTTTTTGGGAGTTAATGTTTGTGCCGATACTATGTTATTAAAATGCTGTTTGGTATCGGTATACGTATAGCCCAGGTAGATACCCAGCTCGTCCATTAAAATTTTAATATTTGTTTCGGTGCCTTTAGTATTAATGTAACCCGGCGCATTACTAAAGCTGTTATTAATTAAAATAAGCGGCTCATCTACCCGCGTATAAAAAAACAACTGATTTACATTAACAACCGCATCGCCCAATACATTTCGGTAGTTAATATCGCCGTTTAACCCCACTGATTTTTCGGCATTAGTTTGTCCGGTTACCAGCGGCTGTATGTGTTGATACCCTTGTTGTTCGCTTTCATCATTAAATACGGTCGGCATTTTATAGCCCATGCCGCCGCCAATCCTACTGGTTAAATGATCATTTAATTTAAATAAAGTATTTATGCGGGGCAGTAGTATCAGACCATTGCTATGGTTAAGCGGTGCAGGGGTATTATAGTCTATTCTTAAACCACTTTCTACCGAGAACCATTTAGTTGGTTTATACGTGTTTTGCACAAAAGCGCCAAAGGTATTAAGCGTATAACCTAATTGTGCATAGGGTTGTTGTAGGGTTAGATAATCGGTCCATGCATCGGCACCAATAACCCAGTTGGCCTTTTTGCCATTATAAACATAATTAACCTCGCTGTAGGAAGAGGTTTGCTGTGCCGAAAACCTATAATTAGGATCTGCCAGTCCGCGGTCGAAATAGCCTATTGTATTTTTAACATTAAACTGGCTTGCCGAGTCGATTATATGTGTAAACGACAATTGTGTAGAAAAGCGATAGGTTTTATTACGCTCAAAATATTGATGTAATGGATCTGTATTACCATTTACTACCTGCACATCGCCCCCTAGCCTGTTTTCGTAAGTCGCGTTTACGCCAATCCACGCTTTATTTTTATCATCAAAGTATAAAAACAACTTAGGGTTAACACTGATTCGGTTTGTCTTTGGCACTGCCGTAAACTCGGTATTAGCCGGCGAGTAGGCCCCATTGTAATTATAAGTGGTAAAAATTGTAGTACCTACATGCTGCCACTTTTGTGCATAGTAGCCACTGGCATCAACACCTTTGGCGCTATTACCATTTAATAAAAATGTTAGCTCTGGTTTATCTTGCGGAGTTTTACTTATTAAGTTAACCAAACCGGCTATGGCACCGCCTCCGTACAATGTTGAAGCAGAACCTTTAATAAACTCGACCTGTTTTAAATTTAATGGCGATACCTGCATTAAACTTAACCCGCCCGAAAAGCCTTGGTATAAGGGCATACCATCCTGCAATAATTGCGTATACCGGCTATCAAGCCCTTGTATCCTAAAGTTTGATGTGCTGCTAACAGCCGATGTTTGTTGTACATGTATACCGGTAGTTTCGCCAAGCAGCATCTTAATATCGCCGGGCCGCATGGTGCCTTTTTCGTCCAATTCTTCCTGGGGCAAGGCTTCTATTCGGGTAGGTATATCCCGCAAATTTTGATTAGTACGGGTGGTTTGTACCATAACCTCGGCAAGCTCGCCTGATTCTGGTTCTAAGTAAACCTCCGCTTCAGCGCCGGTACTAACAAGAGGGAACACAACAGTTTTAGTTTGCGAAAGATAACCTATCAAACTAAATTTAAGTTCGAACTTGCCGTTTGGTACATTGGTTAATATAATTTGCCCTTCGGCATTTGCAGTGGCGCCAATGTTTAACGCAGGTATGCTAGCGGATACTTGTGGTAAAACCTGTTTAGTTTTATCGTCTTTAACAATTACCTTGTATGTGTTTTGAGCGTAAATGCAATTACAAGTTAATATGGCCAGTAGTAATAAAAGATATTTCATAAAAAATGCTGTGTCTATGCTTACACATTGATGGATAGGAAATGCTTCAATTGTATGAAGTTTAATAATTGTTCAGCGGCAATTATCAGGCGAGTGGTGGTCGGAGTATTTTTTTATGAAATTCTGATATCGTTTTCGAAACATAAATATCCTGATAGGTAACCCGATATTCGTTAACAATAACAGTATTAAGTTGTGGGGGAATAATTATAGCACTGCAAACTCCCGCAGTATGTTGAAATTGAATACCCGATCCGGAATTTTGCGGAGCATCTCCTTTATTATGCCCTAAAATATCTTTACCGCCTAAAAGGTAATCGCCAATAAAATCCAACGCTCCTTTTTCATCTTGCGACACCAGTTTTTCATAAGAATGATACATAGTGGGCAAGTCGCTCATGAGCGAAAAATCGCCAAGAGGAAAAATTACATTCCCGGCTAAAAAATAAATACAGAGGATATATACCGCTATTTTTTTGAACATTCTGAGTGTAAAAGTATGATTATTTTAGTGTTTACAAAAAGGTATAAAACAAGTAAAGCCCCTGATGGGCAGGGGCCTTTACTAACCAATTATAAACCTAAATTATGAGAAGAGCTGTAGGAGAAGGAGTCGAACCTCCACAGAGTGGTTATTCTTATTGCTAAGAGTTTCCCATGATCTCCGCCACCGCGACGAGGAGGTGTGTCTGCCAAAATTTCACCATCCTACAATATTTATTAATTAATTCACGCCAGTGAATTGCTGTTGGGGAAGGATTCGAACCTCCACAGAGTAGTTAGCCCGCTTCGGGTTTCCTATGGTCTCTACCACCGGGACAAGGAGGTGTGTCTGCCAAAAATTTCACCACCCAACATTATGTGATGTTATTTATTTTAAAGAACGATTAAGCTTTTAGGTCCAATTGCTTGTTACAAACATAACAGACTTAGCAATTCCTTGCAAATATTTCAACAAAAATATTTTATTTTTATTCAAATTATAATTATACTTGTATTTCAATAAAGATATTCAAATTTATGTCCCACAGAAAAGCTCAAAATTTAGAAATTGATAATCTGGATATTCAGATTTTATCAATATTGATGAAAAACGCCACTACCCCCTACACGGAAATCGCTAAAGAATTGATCGTTTCCGGCGGAACAATACACGTGCGGATGAAAAAGTTGGAAGAAATGGGTGTAATTAAAGGTGCCAGTTTAGAGGTCGACCCACAAAAACTGGGTTATGACATTACCGCGTTCCTGGGTATATTTTTAGAGAAAGGCTCGCAGTATAATGATGCCGTTAAACAGCTAAAAACCGTTAAGGAGATAGTTGAACTGCATTATACAACGGGCAGCTATAGCATTTTCGCTAAAATTATTTGCCATGATACCACCCACTTGCGCGAGGTATTGAACGAGCAGATACAAGGCGTAAAAGGCATACAACGTACAGAAACATTTATATCGCTTGAAGAAAGCATCAGGAGACAGATAACTTTGGAGTAATCCTTACTTAATACTTTATTATATACTACATAAGACTTACGAAGTTTAAAAACTTCGTAAGTCTTTTTATTTATAAGGGGGATTGTCGTAGTAATTAGGCCGTGAACTCGATTAGAGCCTTCTCCACCCTATCAATAGTTTCATCCTTACCCAACAACGCCGCTATATCAAAAACATGCGGACCAAACTTACCGCCAACCAGCATAATGCGGAACGGCAGCATCACATCGCCGGTTTTTAAACCTTTTTCTTCGGCTAATGCTTTAAATGAAGCTTCAAAATCGGCGGCTATCAATTTTTCTGTTGATTTTAACTGTTCTATTATCGCTTTAAAGAAATCTGTTTTCTCATTCGTCCATTTTGGTTTAACGGCGTTGAGGTCATACCCGGCAGGGGTTTGAAAAAAGTATGCCGACTGCTGATAAAAATCAGGCAGTAAAGTACAGCGGTCTTTTATCAATTCAATTATAGTTAATAGATAGGTATCGTCTTCAACAATAATACCTTTGTCGGTAAGCACCTTTTTAACTTCAACCTTTAACCTTTCGGCTTTTACCTTCTTTATCCATTCTGCATTGAACCATTTAGCTTTTTCAAAATCAAAACGGGCGCCTGCCTTGCTGATCCGGTCTATAGAGAATTTCGTAACCAGTTCATCCAATGTAAAAATTTCGTGCCCTGATCCATCATTCCAGCCCAACGTAGCCAGGAAATTAACAAAAGCTTCGGGCAGGAAACCCATACCGCTAAAACCTTCGGTACCTTCCCAATCTAACGCAAACACCGGGAAACCCAGGCGCGCTCCATCGCGCTTGCTTAGTTTGCCGTGGCCATCGGGTTTTAATATTAATGGTAAGTGAGCCCATTGCGGCATATCGGCTTTCCATCCCAGGTAATCCCATAATAATAAATGTATGGGTGCTGATGGCAGCCACTCCTCGCCCCTAAAGGCGTGCGATATCTTCATTAAATAATCATCAACCACAACCGCTAAATGATAGGTTGGCATTCCATCGGCTTTTAATAAAACCTTATCGTCAATCGTGTTAGTTTCAAAACTAACGCGGCCGCGTATCATATCTGTAAAGCTAACCGTTTGGTCGGCAGGTATTTTTATGCGGATGACATGCGGGGTATGATCAGCCAATAATTGGTCAACCAAATGCTGCGGTAATGATAGAGAGTTACGCAAACCATCCCTATAAACCTGCCCGTATTGAAAGTTAGGGATCTCCTTACGGTTCTTATCCAGTTCTTCGGCAGTATCAAAAGCATAATAGGCATGGCCCTGCATTACCAGGCGCTCGGCGTATTCTCGGTATAGCGTTTTACGCTCGCTTTGGCGGTATGGCGCATATTGACCCGGCGTAACCGGGCTTTCATCGGGCGTAATACCGCACCAGTTTAAGCAATCAATAATATATTGTTCGGCACCTTCTACGTAGCGGTTTTGATCGGTATCTTCTATGCGTAAAACAAAATCGCCGTTATGTTTTTTGGCGAAAAGGTAATTAAACAAAGCAGTACGTACGCCGCCCAAATGTAAACCACCCGTAGGGCTGGGTGCAAATCTTACTCTAACTCTTTTATCTGACATTATGGGGCAAAGATAATTTTTTAGTCGGGAAGTCTGAATGTTGGAAAGTCGGGATGATGTAAAGTTTAGCCTCACCTCAGCCCCTCTCCTTTGGAGAGGGGCTTTAAAGCGTTAATTTTAACACCTTGCATTCGAAGTCCTCTCCTTTGGAGAGGATTTAGGTGAGGCTATTAGAAGGATTTAGGTGAGGCCAAATAAATTATAAGATACAAACCTATTTTACGTTATTTGAAACTGATATGATAAACGCCTACCAAAATAAAAGACTTTGGAAATATATACTGCTTGCCTTTGCAGTAATTATAGCCAGCGGGTCTTTATTTTATACTAATTATTTGGCGCGTAATATTGCCAGGTCTGAGCGTACACGCGCGCAGGTTTGGGCAATGAGTATCAAGCAGGTAATATCTGCCGATGATAATGACTTTTTGCCTTATGTTTTTGCCGTTAGGGACAGTTCTTTGGTACCTGCAATTGTTACTGATGAGAAAGGCGATTTTCAATTCTCAAAAGGATTGGATACTACCAAAACATTTATCCCCCCGGTGCCTGATGCTGTAAAGGATAAAAATGCCCCTAATTATGACCCTGATTATTTTAAGGCCGAGCTGGCTACTATGAAACACCAGCATGAGCCTATAAAAATAATTTTACCCAGGGGATATTGGCTTATATATTATAAAGACTCGCCATTATTAAGCCAGTTAAAGCTGTTCCCTTATGTACAGCTTTCGGTTATCTCGGTTTTCTTGTTATTGGCATATACGGCCTTTAACTCATCACGAAAATCTGAACAGAACCAGGTTTGGGTAGGTTTGGCTAAAGAAACCGCGCACCAACTAGGTACGCCCATATCATCATTAATGGCGTGGATTGAATTGATAAAAGATAAATTTAATGCCGAGGATGACCCGCTGATTGCCGAAATGGAAAATGATGTACAGCGGCTGGAAATAGTGGCCGATCGTTTCTCGAAAATAGGCTCGAAACCAAAGTTGGAAGAGACCTCTGTTTTTGATGTGATTGAAGATTTTGTAAACTATTTTAAAGTGAGGGTTAGCAATAATATCAGCTTTGAAATAACCGGCGACCACGATCTGGTAGCAGGGTTAAACATACCACTGTTTGATTGGGTAATAGAAAATTTATTAAAAAATGCTGTAAACGCCATCGAAGGCAAGGGCAGCATTAGAGTAAATATAGGCACCAATAAAGCGAAGGACCATATAGTGATAGATGTGATTGATACGGGTAAAGGTATCCCCAAATCTAAATTTATAACTGTGTTTCAACCGGGATATACCACGCGTAAACGTGGCTGGGGCCTGGGCTTATCATTAACCAAACGCATTGTTGAAAATTACCATAACGGACACATCGTTGTGCGCGACTCTGAATTAGGGAAAGGCACTACCTTTAGGATAACATTAAAAAATATACGCTACAATGGATAGACCAAAAACCGAAGATTACGCGCCATTTTATGGCAAATACATTGCCCTTGTTAATGACGAACCTGTTTTAAACACGCTGGAAAAACTAAAAGACAGCACTTTTTATTTTTTTAACATGTTGACTGATGAGCAGGCCAACTATGCCTACGCCGAAGGTAAATGGACCATTAAAGAAGTGGCCGGCCATTTAACAGATGCCGAGCGTACGTTTGCTTACCGCGTACTAGCCTTTTCGCGCGGGCAGGAAGAGTTGCCGGGTTTTGATGAAAATACTTATGTAGAGCGGTCAAACTTTAACAGCCGTACCCTACAAGATCTGGCTGCCGAGTTTAAAACGGTTAGAGAAGCTAACCTATACATGCTGCGTGCCTTAACCCCTGACCAATTAGCCGCCACTGGTATTGCCAATGGCAGCAAAATAGCGGTAAACACTATCATTTATATAATGGCCGGCCATGAGCTGCACCATTTAAATATTTTGAAGGAAAGATATTTTTAAGGTAAAAGGTTGAAAGGCGAAAGGTAAAAGATTTTTGCGCCCTTTTACATTACAGCCTTTTACCTTTTTCAATTATTCTTCTTCACGCTTTTTAGTATCTTTCTTTTCTATCAGATAAGCTACAAATAGGCCTGTTCCGCCAAATATGGCTATTAAAGAAAAATACAATCCTGCAATAATGTCTTGGGTTTTTGAAGTCGGCATACTATAATCCAATAAAAAAGCCAGAAACAAACCCACGCCGGCACCTATTAACAGCAAACCCCAGGTAAGCACATAATTACGGTTTATTGGTTTAGCTTCTTTATTGCTGCGTGGGTCCATGCCGCGCTCTATCATGGCCATTTTTTCGCGGTTATACAGGTAAAAAATACCAAACACCATTGCAAACATAGCTGTGGTTACCACCATTGGTATAAGTAACGCCATTTGTTGTGTACTCATCATATTTAAATTTTAAAGGTTAATTTTTTCTGTTTCATTACACCATAATTGGTGTATTTGTAAGCTATGACTACATAATTTTAAATGAGGTTACACCATATTTTAAAAAAGTTAGCAGTTCTTGGTATGCAGTTGGCAGTGCTGTGTATTTACGCTATCTTTATTAAAAGCTGGGGGTTATGTTATATAGTATGGTCTTGCCAACTGCCCGCTAAGAACTGCAAACTAAAAAAAGTTGTAACCTAACCAGAAGACATGTAGTCAGAGAGCATATAAATGATGCAGAGCAAGCTTTCGGATATTGAATTGATTAAACTATCTCTTAAGGGGAACCAATCCGCCTATGCCGATCTGGTAAGGCTTCATCAGCGTTTTGTGTTTACACTGGCTATGCGTTTTACCAAGAGCCGCGAAGATGCGGAAGAAGTAGCACAGGATTGTTTTGTTAAAGCCTTTCGTTCTTTAGAGTCATTTAAACAGGAGTCGAAATTTAGCACCTGGTTATATAGTATTGTATATACCACGGCCATGACATCGCTGCGCAAAAAAAGACTGGATACTTCATCAATTGATGATGAGGAAACATATATACAAATAGAAAACGTATCGTCAGGTTATGATACTGATAATATTGAGAACAAGTCGAGATCATTTTACCTTAACCAGGCTATTGAACAGTTAACACCTGATGATGCTACTATAATTACGTTATTTTACAAAGGCGAACAATCTTTAGAAGAGATTGCACAAGCCCTGGGTATTGAAGCTAATAGCGTAAAAGTTAAACTATTTAGGGCGCGCCAGCGTTTGAAAGAAAGGCTGGAGCACAATTTAAAAAATGAGGTGAAAGAATTGATATGAACACCATGGAAGAAAAACTCTGGAACTATATTGATGGAACCTGCACACCAGTTGAACAGGATGCCATTGCCAGGCTTATTGAGCAGGATGAAGTGTACGCCAAAAAATATCAGGAACTGCTGGCGCTTAATCAGGAGCTTGCAGCCATAGAACTGGATGAACCGCCTATGGCCTTTACCTATAATGTAATGGAAGCCATACGCGCCGAAAACGCGATGCAACCCCTTAAGACCGCCATTGATAAACGGATCATTTTGGGCATATCTATTTTCTTTGTGTTCACTATACTGGCATTATTGGTATTTTCATTTGCCAATATCAATATTTCAGATATTCATGTAAGTACTGCTGACATCAAGTTGCCGGCTAATGTAAAACTACCCAGCACCAACAGCCTTTTTAACGGACCATTTTTAAAATGGTTTTTGATATTTGATGTAGTACTTGCCTTATTTTTAACAGATGCCTACCTGCGCAGAAAAAAAACAGCAAAACAAGTATAAGTGTTGTACAGTCTGTACAACAAAACCGACAAGTGACCATACAACTGGTCAGTTTACAGGTAATTATGTAATCTGAATATCAACTTTTGCATAGTGTTAAAGTAACACTAATAGTATAATCAAAAAAAAATATAGAGCCAGCTATTTTTGGTATAGTAATTGTACAACCTTACATGAACTGGTAAACTTACCGGTTTAATTGTGATAAGGTTTAGGTTGAAAGTCCCCCGGAGCAAGTCTAGGGGGCTTTTATTTTTTACGGAGACTTAACTTCTGCCATTCGGCATCCTTGCCATGTGTATTATAGGTAATAAGTTTAAACGGCCGACCTGCACTTTCAATAAACTCAAATTCAATAGGCGCTTCTTTTATATAAAACCTGTTACTGCTTTTAGCATATAGCCTAACTTGTGGTAAACGGTCTTTAGGGTTACTGGCTTCTACAAATAATTGATTGTCTTTAAACGTAACAAGCATTTGGTGTTCAGTATTATAAATATAAGTTCCAGCATATCTACCCAAGCTATCAACCTTTAATTTGAGTTCGTGCTGCAGTGGTTTATTGATAGCAAGTCTTGCAATATCATTGGACAGTGTAACAAAATCCATGTCCTGTTCAAAACCGTTAAATAAAGCAGCTACAAAAACATCTTGTTCGGGTAAATAGATTTCATCAGTTTGATAACCATCGGTTGATCCACTGTGTTCAATGGTCTTGCTTCCATCTAAATTTCTGATGAACCAGCCATAACCATATTCAGATAAGGAACCATCAGGAAATTGGTACGGTGTATAGGCTTGTTGTAAAGTTTTAGGAGATACCAGCTTCCCGGCAGACAGAGCCTGGTGCCATTTAAAAAGATCTCCTGCATTAGTCATAATACCACCGGCCGCATACATTATAGTCGGATCCTGAAGCTCTGCCGAATCCCAGTTCTTACCGCCAGATCGGGAATAGCCTGATGCTATATTTGTTGCAGTTGCATCCTTATGAATATAATAAGTGTGTTGCAGCCCGGCAGATTCAAATAAGTGCTTTTTTATATAACTTTCATAGGTTTGCCATGTTACCTGCTCAATAATATAACCCAGTAAGTAAAAATTAGAGTTACTATACTCGAATTTACTACCAGGTTTAAAATTTAAAGGTTCATCTTTAAAATAATCTACGCCTTGTGCCGGGGTATATTCATTACGATTTTTGGCGGGATCATGATTTTGAATAGTCATATAATCGGGTATCCCCGATGTTTGAGTCAGTACATTTTCAATAGTGATCGGGTAACCTTTAGATGGAAACTCCTTTACATATTTCTGTATGCTGTCTTGTAATGATATTTTACCCAGCTCTACCAGCTGAAGGATGGCTATTGCTGTGTATTGCTTGGTCATAGAGCCAATCCTGAAAATCATGTCGGTTTGCATTGGTTTTTGGGTTTGTGGGTCGGCCATCCCAAAAGCCTTTGTATAAATGATCTGCCCTTTTTTGGCAACTAAAACAACACAACCAGGGCCAACAAACGGAAATCTTTGTTTAATTAACCCATCGATAGCATCCTGCGATGATTGAGCGTAAGAGACTGCTGATGCAAGAAAAAAGCACCAGGACAAGACCAACATTTTAAAGTTGCAGTATTTCATGAAGCATTTTAGCGTGTAAAGTAAAGATACTAAATCTCCACCTCGCCACTAAACACCTGCACGGCGGGGCCTTCTAAAAAAATATCTGTAAACGTTTTGCCGTCGTAATTAAAGCGGATGTTGAGGTTGCCGCCCAATACTTTGATGGGGGTAGTGATCTGTCCGGTTTGTTGATGATGTTTGGCCATAGCCAGGGCAACGGCGGTAACACCGGTTCCGCAGGCAAAGGTTTCATCTTCCACACCGCGTTCAAAGGTACGTACAAAATAACCGTCAGTAATTGGTTCAACAAAATTTACATTGATACCTTTTTCACGGTAAGTAGCATTGTTACGGATAGTCTTACCTTCTTGGTACACGTTACGATGCTCCAGATCCTCCACCTGTTTTACATAATGGGGCGATCCGGTGTTGAGGACGTAGGCATCCTTATCGGTGTTAATCTGTTCAACATTAATCATTTGTAGGCTTACCCAATCGCCGCTATCGGAAATTTTGGCATGATGCGGGCCATCAACGGCCAAAAATTCAGTATCGGTTTCAATAATACCTAAAAATTTAGCGAAAGCCACAATGCAGCGACCGCCATTGCCACACATGCTGCTGGGCTGCCCATCGGCATTATAATAAACCATCTCAAAATCAAAACCTTCTTTATTTTGCAGAAACATCATGCCGTCGCCGCCAATACCAAAACGGCGGTCGCACAGGTCTGAAATCAACTTTGGATTGGTATGATCTATCCTGGTTTCACGGTTATCAACCAATATGAAATCATTGCCGGCACCCTGGTATTTATAAAATCGTATATTCACAATAATGTCATTTATTATCAGCTACTTACTGTTAAGTAACAGTATTGTTGCCGGGTAATTTTAATTTAACAAAATTTAACAAAAAAACCATTAACTAATCGTTGATAATGTAGTCTTAATGGTATTAAATTTGAGTTGTTAAATTATATAAACATAAATAAAGAAAGGCAAATATAAATGAAAAAGATAGGTTTAACACTATTAACCGCATTTGCAGGAGGTGCACTGGCTTTAGGCGCATATAAGGTAATTGAAAGTAAATATGCCGATAATATGAGCTTTGAGGATAAGCAAAAAGTGTATTTCACCAGTAATAAAACAGCGCCTGTTGTATCATCAACCGGGGCGCTTGATTTTACAGAAGCTGCCGCGGCGGTAACCCCGGCGGTAGTATATATCAAAACAACATACAGCAGTCAATCAGGCGGTGGGCAAGACCAGTTAGAGCAAATGTTTGGTGATATGTTTGGCCAGCGTTCGCGTCCGCAGGGTCAGCAACAAGCTTCGGGCTCTGGTGTTATCATTTCAACCGACGGATATATTGTAACCAATAATCACGTGGTTGAAAAAGCGGATAAAATTTCCATAACCACCAATGATCACCGTATTTTTCAAGCTAAGGTGATCGGCACTGATCCAAACACTGACCTCGCCCTGATCAAGATCAACGCTACAGACTTGCCTATTGTAAAATTAGGTAACTCTGATGAAACCCGTGTAGGGGAGTGGGTATTAGCCGTAGGTAACCCATTTAACTTAACATCAACCGTAACAGCTGGTATTATAAGCGCCAAGGGCCGTAATATTGGTATTATTGGAAGTGAGGATAACCAGGACGATAATCCGTTTGGCCGTACCCGTAACCAACAAGCAGCACCCAAGCTGAATAAAGCTATTGAATCATTTATTCAAACAGATGCGGCCATTAATCCTGGTAACAGCGGTGGCGCCCTGGTAAATACTAAAGGCGAACTGATTGGCATCAATGCGGCTATAGCATCGCACACCGGATCATATGAAGGTTATGGTTTTGCCATACCGGTTAATCTGGCCAAAAAGGTATTGAACGATATTAAAAAATACGGTACCGTAAAACGTGGCTTTGTTGGCGTAAGCTTTACAGAATTGAATCCTGATGTTGCCCAGCAGCTTGGCGTAACCAATACCAACGGTTTGTATGTTAACGATCTGGTAGCAGGCGGTGGCGCCGAACAGGCTGGTATTAAAAAAGGCGATATCATTGAAAAAGTAGAAGGTGTAGCCGTATATGAATCATCAGACCTGCAGGAGCGTGTAGGCCGTTTACAGCCTGGCGATAAAATAAACATGACCGTACTACGCGATGGCAAAGAGAAAAACTTTGCGGTAACGCTTAAAGCCGATGCTGCACCAACCACACGTACCGCTGTAGTTTCAAAATCGGCCGAGGAGCTGTTTAATAAACTGGGAGCAGGCTTCCAGCCGTTAACCTCTGCCGAAAAAGCGAAGTTCCATGTTAACTCAGGTGTTAAAGTAACACAAGTTCGTCCGGGCCGTGTGTTTGATAATTTTGAGATCCCTGTTGGCTCTATCATTACCAGTATCAACAAATCGCCCATAAACAGTGTGGCCGATATTGATAAGGCGATCACCAATCTGCGTAACGGTAACCTGGTAATTTCAGGCTACTATCCCGACGGAACAAACTTTAATAATATGTTCCAGGTACAATAAGTAAATTTTAATAAGAGTGATTAATAAAAAGGACCCGGCCGCAAGCCGGGTTTTTTGTTGGAGAGAGGAACCCTTATATCCACGCGTCATTGCGAGGTACGAAGCAATCCCTAACTTTACAGAGCGGCTCTGCATATCGGGGATTGCCACGTCGTTCCTCCTCGCAATGACGTTGTTTTTATTTTTTCCCCATTGCTTGTGTCCTCCTCACAAGCAATCATTCATCAAAAGAAACTCAACCCCACAGTCCAGCCAACCCAGCCGCTCCAGCTATTACTGCTGGATATAAAACTATGGTGCAGATCTCGAACGTAAGCATACCCATTAACCGGATTGCGCTGATCCGAATAAAAAAGGTTTAATGATGGCCCGGCGTTGATAGCAAACCATTTGCTAACCTTATAGGTTAAACTGGCATCCAACCGGCTCAGCTGATTGGTCCGGGTCCAGTTACCCTGGTAAACATATTGCTGGGTGAGTTCGGGATTAATGGCCAAGTGCCTGCCCAGGCTAAACTCCCTGCCAAAACCAAGGCCGAAGGCATATAGCTTGCTGTTATCATTTACCCGAAGGCCGCCAGTCCAGATACTATATAGTTTTTGACTGCCCGATTTGAAGGCCAAATTAGCATTCATGGTTTCGTTGCTTGACAGGGCCAGTTTATGGTACCCGTAACGCACAATGTTTATTAAGCCAATGCTGTAGCCCGATGAGGTATCGGCAATATTAATCAGGCCAATCTGTACGCCGCGCAAATTGCGGGCATAGTTAAAAAGCCCGGCTACCTGTACACCACTAAATTTTTGCTGCGCTATATTGCCGATACCAGCCAGCTGCAAAGCCGCAGCCTTTTGACCGGCTATATTGCCCAGCGCGGCGGCCTGTACGCCATTAACCCGGCCCCGGGTATGGTTGTATAAGGCAGATAGCTGTATGCCATCCAGATCGCGTTTTACGCTGTTGTGCAGTCCCGCGATCTGAAAGCCCCGAACACTGCCCAATACGTTATTATATAGGCCACCCAACTGAAACCCGTTAACATTGCCACCCACTACATTGAATATACCGGCTAACTGAAAATCGCCAACATCGCCTTTATCAAGGTTGAAAATAAGACCTAGCTCAAAACCATCAACTCCGGCATTATATCCGCCTACGGCATTTAACGAAACGGTGTTAACCACCTGTCCGCTAAACTCGGCATGGGTACTTACTCCCGGAATGGCCGATGCCTGGAAGGGGGCCTGCGCTATGAGGCCATGCAGGTTGGCTGCCTGTATTTGTTGTTTGGTGGAGATAAAAAGCCTCCCCAACGATGTATTTTCAATGCCTTCATAGTCATCACTGATCACATAATCAATCAGGCTTTTGGGTTTATTAGTATTTGGGTTTACGGTAACACCGGCTAAAAAGGTAATGGTGGTATCTTTATAAAATTCCTTACTGATGGTTATGGTAACCGGTTGGCCGTTATTTTTAAGGTGAAGCTCAAATTGCCCATCCTTGCCAGTAAGGGTTGATTGCAGCAGGGAACGATCGTACACACTGGCGTTTTCCAGCCTTTTGCCGCTCTGCTCATCGGCCACAAAACCGGTAATGCTGTATTCGTCGCCCTCGGCAGCTGCCTTTTCGGTAGTTAGGGATAGTTGCAGCGGGGCATAACGCAAGATCACGAAATTGTGTGTTTCCTTATATTCAAAGCGGCTTTGCAGCATATGGTCAAGCACTTCTTTAATGGTCCAGTTATCGGCATTAATAGTTACCAGGCTATCCGTTTTTACAATATTGCTGTTGTATGAGAAAGTGAAGTTGCCCTTTTCCTCAATGGTTTTTAACACCGTGCCCAGGCGCATATTGTTTACATGTACCGATATGTTTTTGGCAAGGATGGATTCGGCTGCTGCCCCGCGACTAATTATCGGGAAGACTAATATCATTAAAGTGAAAAGGAGGTATCGGCGTAAACAGCTCATAGATGCGGTAGAATTGTTATTTCAAAATGATCTGCTTGTTTTGATGTTCAACCTTTATTTTAAAAGTACTGGTTCTAAAAGTATCGGTTATAATAGTCACGATCTCATCAACAGACAGCCCCTTGAAGGTAGTGGTAATAGGCAGGTTCTCGAATGATTTATTGGCTATCACGATGTTGGCTCCGTATATCTCATTCAGCGTTTGCACCACCTCATGCAGTGGCGTTTTATCGCACACCAGTTCATTGGTTAAGTAATAGTTGTACAGCTTGCCTTTGCTTACCTCCTTGGCTAATAAGCCTTGTTCCTGGGTAACAGTTACTCTTTCGCCGGGGCTCAGGTCTACGCTGTTTTGTTTTTTGCTCACCTTTACAATGCCTGTTTCCACAATTACTTCGGTTTTGCCATTACGGCTCTTGATATTGAATGACGTTCCAACTACCCTAACCGTTACATCATTCACCTTAATTATAAAAGGCTTTGTTTTATCAGGAGTAACTTTGAAAAAAGCCTCACCCCGCAAACTCACCGGGCGGATATTGCTGGTGAACTTACCCGGATATACAATGGTCGAATTGCTGTTCAATGTAATAACCGATCCATCGGGCAGGGTTTGTGTATGTACCTTGTTCTTACTGTCGATGCGTACAAACGAAACCGATCCGTTATCATAAATGTGATTAAACGTTAACCAAAGTACGGTGCATATTAAAACAACCGATGCCGCAAGGCCTATCCATTGCGAGGGTTTCAGCCTTTTCATTAATGTTTTGCGTGGAGCTGGTGCGGTGTTTTTAATCCGGTTTTGTAAGCGGATAAAGGCATCATCCTTATTCACATTCCGTGCAGTAACCGGGCTTTGGTCCCATATCAGCTTAAACTCATCAAAAAGCTTGCGGTTGGTATCACTGGCAGCAACCCACTCTTCCACCAGCAAATGCTCGGCGGGCGTAGCTTCGCCTGCCAGGTATTTTACCAGCAAATCATCATCTATAGGCGTGCCTGTATTACTCATACAACCATTTCATTATTAAAAGTAAAACAATCGGTAAAAATTCTGCCAGTTTCTGGCGCATCATACGCAGTGCCTTGCCCATCTGGTTCTCCACTGTTTTGATGGAAAGCCCCATGTGGTCAGCTATTTGCTGGTATTTGAGTTGCTCAAAGCGGCTCAGTTGAAATATAGTACGGCATTGCTGCGGCAGTTCGCTCATGGCGGTATCAATGCGCTGTTGCAGCTCGGCGGTAACCACTTTTTGCGAAGCCTGTTCTTCCTCCTGGTCCAACTGCCCGGCATAGTACACATCAAACGTTGCCCTAACTTTTTGGTGTTTTAAATAGTTCAGGCTTTCGTTATGTACCGCGCGATACAGGTAAGCCTTTAATGAACCATCCGTTTTAAGCAGACCACGTTTTTCCCAGATCCGGCAAAATACATTTTGAACAATTTCCTCGGCCATTTCATCATCCTTTAAAAAGGTATAGGCGTAACCGTGCAGACTTTCGAAATGTGTTTTAAATAACCATTCAAATGCCTTTTCGCTGCCCTGTTTTAATAAATTGATGACCGTGCTATCGCTGTATTCCACTTGAAACGGGTGAAAGTATGCGCTAAAGATAGCTTGTTTGGCGATCATATTTATGAAGTGCGGATGAAAAGCGGCATTTCAGGCCAGTTGTATTTGGATGGTATAAAGCGAGTGGTGTATATCAACCTTGCTGCAAATGCCGTTGGTGTACGAGTAAAAATTGTAATTACCATCGGGTAGGTCAATACGGTATACATGCGGCGAAACCTGCTTTACCTGCAAAAACTGTTGAAAATTGTCTGAGTAGATCTGCTCGTTATTATCAGGCTCGCGGCAATACAGTAGCATGAGGTTAGCGCCAATATACTTTTGATCAAGCTGCTTGCTTTTGCCGTCGGCCGTAGCCTGGTAGCAATCGCCGCAAGCCTTGGTTTGCCTACTGGCCTTTTCCTTACCGTTTACCTTGCGGCAAATGTTGGAGTTGATGAGCTTGCCACCCTGAAAAACCGATTCCTCGTTAATATCTACGTTAATGCTCATGATAAACCGCATTTTTACTTCGGATATCATCTTCAGGTACAGATCATCGCCATTGCGTTTCTGGTACAGGTCCATATGGCCCACAATTTTGCCGCTGTGCAGCACATTATATTTTACGGTGTGCTCCTGCGCTAATAGGCTGCCCGAAAAGCAAAGTACGGCCAGCAGTGTAGTCACCTTTTTTAAAGGGTTGAAAAAATATAACGGGTTGATATTTCTGTTCTTCAGGAAAGGAACAAGGTGTTTTTTAAAGAGCCAGATCAATAATGCGGTTATCATGGTGGTAAAGTTTTAATGTACGGTGAACAACTGTATGATTCTTAACTACAGCTATTACAACATATTAAAGCTTTACCCCTACGTGATTTCATAATAAATACTAAGATAGAAAAAATGATCTACTAAACTAGTAGATCATTTTAAAGTGAAGCAAAGAGCAAGGACAAAATAGAAATTGTCATCCTGAGGAACGAAGGATCTACTCGCGAATGTGCATGGCGCTTAATAGATGCTTCACGCTGTTCAGCATGACAAAAAACGTTATTTCCTAAACTCTCTTATTGGAAAAAAGCAGTTATAAAAAACTTAATAATTCGTACCTTGTTAGTAGCAAAACCTAAAGCCTCTTTCCTTCGAAGAGGGGCTTGGATTGAGGATCTTAATCACGAACACTATGCAATGGCTTGGAAGACGCGAAAGCGATAACGTAGAAGACGACCGCGGTGGCAGTGGTGGAGGCGGCGGTGGTCGCTTTGCCCTGGGCGGCGGTATTGTAAGCATTATAGCGCTGGCTATTTACTATTTTACTGGGGTTGATACCTCGCAACTACTAAGCCAGGTAGCCAGCAATGGCCCGGCGCAAACTGAGCAGCGGGCCAAAGACCCTAACGCGCCTAAAGACCAAGCGTCACAATTTGTAGGGGTGGTGCTGGCCGATACCGAGGATATCTGGACCAAGATCTTCAGCGATATGGGTAAAACTTACGAAAAGCCCTATTTAAGGCTGTTTAGGAATGCTGTACAATCGGGTTGTGGTAATGCCAGCTCGGCAAGCGGGCCATTCTATTGTCCGGCAGATGCGAGGGTGTATATTGATCTTTCTTTTTATGATGAACTGAAGACCCGTTTTGGCGCTGCCGGCGATTTTGCACAGGCTTATGTGATAGCGCACGAGGTTGGGCATCATGTGCAGAACCTGCTGGGTATTTCGGCCAAGATGGACGAGGCCCGAAACCGCCTCAGCGAAACAGCATACAACAAGCTATCCGTAAAGCTGGAGCTACAAGCCGACTTTTTTGCCGGTGTATGGGCGCATTATGAACAAAGCATGAAAAAAGTGCTCGACGCAGGCGACATTGAAGAAGCCCTGAATGCCGCCAACGCCATCGGCGACGACCGCCTGCAAAAACAAGCCCAGGGCCGTGTGGAACCCGACAGTTTTACCCACGGCACCAGCGCTCAACGCATGTACTGGTTTAAAAAAGGCTACGAAACCGGTGATATTAATCAAGGCAATACTTTTGGGGATGGGGATTTGGAGTAGGGGGATGGCCTCATAACCATGTCATTGCGAGGTACGAAGCAACCGCGAACCGTGCAAGTCCGCCCTGTAAGCGCCGAGATTGCCCCTCCGCCAGTCGGCGGATCGCAATGACATATTTATTTTTTTAATTGTATTGGGTAATTAACATTATGCCTTAGCCAAAATGAAAATACATGAATACTATGTTTACATTTTAACCAATAAGGCAAATACAGTTCTGTATGTAGGTGTTACGAACGACTTAAAAAACCGTATATCAGAACATAAATTAAAAATATATAAAGGATTTTCGGCTAAGTACAACTGTGATAAATTGGTTTACTACGCAGCATTTCAATGGATACAGGATGCCATCGCAAGAGAAAAACAACTAAAAGCAGGTTCAAGACAAGATAAAATTGATCTGATAGTTGCCGATAACCCATCATGGAAAGATTTGAGCGATGGGTGGTATGATTGATAAACCCGTCCCTCCATGTCATTGCGAGGAACGAAGTAATCGCGAACTAAACAAACCCGCTCTGTATGCGTGAGATTGCCACACTATCGTTCGCAATGACATAGTTTATATTTTACATTGTTTTTCCGCCATGTCATTGCAATTACGTGATGATTATAAGGAACACTGGGGACATCCGAACACGCGAACATCTTTCATCTTCCTGTGTTATTGCTTACATTAGCAACACACATGAAAAACCACCACTATACCATTCTCTTCATAGCCGCTCTTGCGGCGCTTAGTTCCTGCTCGCCAAAGGGGCCGTATGCTTTAACCAACAAGGTGTACACAAACAAAACCGATTCGGTGGTGAGGGTTATTGAACTGGCGCAGCCGGCCATGCTCACGGATAGCGCGGGTGCTGCTGTACCCAGCGAGTGGGTGGGTACGGTGAACTTTAACCTGCGCAAGCCCAACTATGTGATCATTCATTTCACCGCGCAGGACTCGATACAGCAAACGCTGAAAACTTTTACACTAGTGCGGCCACAGGTGAGCGCCCATTATGTAGTGGCCAAGGATGGCAAAGTATACCACATGCTTAACGATTATCTTCGGGCCTGGCATGCAGGTATAAGTCGCTGGGGTAGCATAACGGATATGAACAGCGGCTCTATCGGTATTGAGATTGATAATAACGGCAAGGAGCCTTTTAATGATGTGCAGATAAAAAGCCTGCTGGCATTGCTTACACAGCTTAAAAAGGTGTACGGCATACCTACGGCCAATTTTATCGGTCACCAGGATATAGCACCACTCCGTAAGCCCGACCCGGGACCACTTTTCCCCTGGAAACTGCTAGCCCAAAAGGGATTTGGCTATTGGAGCGATGAGCTGCTGGAGTTGGCCCCCGATAATTTTGACTATGCCACGGCCCTCAAACTCATTGGCTATGATACCCGCGATCTGCCGGCGGCCATCGTAGCCTTCAAGCGCCACTTTGTTCAAACCGACGAAACCCCAACCATGACCCAGCTGGATCTGAACATTTTGTATAATGTGTATAGGAAGTATTGAGTTTTGTGTTATTGCCGGGAAGGGACAGGTTTTGCGGAACCAAAAGGCGTAAAGCCGTGGTCCATTTTGTATAGCTTGCTATCTTTAAAATAATAAAACTCGGCGCCCTGGTTATCCAGGTAAACGGTTCTGCGTTCAGAGAGTTCAACCTGTGTGGCATAAGGATGTTGTTTAATAAATCGCTGCTCGGGCATACCCAGCGATATCCGCTGGCTCGAACAGCTCATCAACAATACAACCAACAGCAAGGGTAGGATTAACTTTTTCATAAAATGCATCATAATGAGTGTAAAACACTTTAATGAGTATATACCCTTACTCCAATCGCTGGATTTAGCCCCTAACCCCCTGAAGGGGGAACTTTTGATGTGCTTGTTTGCTTGTGAATTTAACGTGAAGGTACTTGAGTTTTGGTTCCAAATGGTATATAACCCTCATCCATCAGGTACATTTTACCCTCTTTAAAATAATAAAACTTATAGCCAGTATTATAAAGCTCTTTATAAACATTTCTGGATGCCGAAATCTCAACCCGTTCAGCATAACTGTGCTCTTTATTATACTGTTGTTCGCTCATGCCCATAAACACTTGGGTAACTTTACAGCTGGCAAACAATATTGCGATCAATAAGGATAGGAATAGCTTTTTCATATCAATTAGAGGGTTAAAATTGAGAAAGGTTTAACCCCCTAGCCCCCTGAAGGGGGAACTTTTGATGTGCTTGATACCAGAAAATAAAAAAAGTCCGATTCTTATAAAATCGGACCTTTTAAATATATTAATCAGGAACTCCCCCTTCAGGGGGTAGGGGGGCTTTTCCAGCCGTCCTTCAACGTCACTGTTCTGTTAAATACCAGCTTATCAGCAGTCGAATATTTATCCAGCGTAAAATAACCTTTACGCATAAACTGTACAGGCTTGCCTGGTGTGGCATTGGCCAGATCAGGTTCAATGTAGGCTGTAGGCAGTATCTGCAAACTGTTGGGGTTCAGGTAATCCTTAAAATCACCATCTTCATTCTGTGGATTTTCCACCTGGAACAGGCGATCGTACAACCTTACTTCGGCAGTTTTGGCATGTGGTACGCTTATCCAGTGAATGGTTCCTTTTACGTTGATACCACTAGTGTCATGGCCAGATTTTGACTCAGGCAGATAGCTGCAGTGGATCTCGGTGATGTTGCCATCTGCATCCTTCACAAAATCATCGCATTTAATGATATAGGCATTCTTTAAACGTACCATCAGCCCTACACCCAGGCGGAAAAATTTCTTGGGCGGAACTTCCATAAAGTCTTCACGTTCTATCCACAGCTCGCGGCTAAACGGAAACTCACGGCTTCCATCTCCGCCTTCAACCTCAGGGTTGTTTTCGCCATGCATAATTTCGGTTTCACCTTCGGGATAATTGGTTAGGATGCATTTTATAGGGTCGAGCACCGCCATACGGCGCCAGGCTGTTTTGTTCAGATCCTCGCGGATACAGAATTCCAGCAAACCAACGTCGATCATATTTTCGCGTTTGGCCACGCCGATGCGTTCGCAAAATTCACGGATAGAGGCAGGCGTATAACCACGGCGGCGTAAACCACTGATAGTAGGCATCCGCGGATCGTCCCAGCCTTCTACATGACCTTCGGTAACCAGTTGCAGCAGCTTGCGCTTGCTCATTACGGTATAGTTCAGGTTAAGGCGCGCAAACTCATATTGTTTTGACGGGAATAGCTCCAATTGCTCAATAAACCAATCATACAAAGCACGGTGGGGTATAAATTCCAGCGTACAGATGGAATGGGTGATTTGCTCAATAGCGTCTGATTGGCCGTGGGCAAAATCATACATCGGGTAAATGCACCACTTATCGCCGGTACGGTGATGGTGGGCATGTTTAATGCGGTACATTAATGGGTCGCGCAGGTGCATGTTTGGTGCGGCAAGGTCAACCTTGGCGCGCAATACTTTAGCGCCATCGGGATATTTGCCAGCTTTCATATCGGCAAATAGTTGCAGGTTTTCTTCAACCGAGCGACTGCGATATTGGTTTGGTGTGCCGGGTTCTGTAGGCGTGCCTTTTTGCGCGGCTATCTCTTCGGCAGAACTATCATCAACATAGGCTAGTCCTTTTTTGATGAGGGCAACAGCAAATTCATATATCTGGTCAAAATAATCAGAAGCGTACAATTCATTGGCCCATTCAAAACCAAGCCATTTTACATCATCCTTAATGCTGTCAACGTACTCAGTTTCTTCTTTGGTGGGGTTTGTGTCGTCAAAACGCAAATTGGTTTTGCCGTTATATTTTTGTGCCAACCCGAAGTTTAAGCAAATAGATTTGGCATGCCCAATATGCAGATAGCCATTTGGCTCGGGCGGAAAACGGGTTAATACCCTGCCACCGTTTTTACCGGCAGCTATATCTTCTTCAACAATTTCCTCTAAAAAGTTCAGTGATCTTTCTTCGCTCATAAATACTTTAGCAATAACTGCAAAAGTAACAAAAAATTTGCCCCTTAGAGGGATAAAGGACAAAAGGATAAAAGACAAAGGATTTTCTTTTTATAGCGGAAAACGGATAATGTTCATACGTCCTTTATCCTTTTGTCTTTGTTCTTTTGTCCAATTACTGGGCCGGGATGATATTATGGCTCATCAATATGCGCATCAGCACATCAACAGAAACATCGCGGGTAATATCAATACAGATGTTGGTGCGCTTGCCAATTTTTACCTGGCAAAGGTTATAATGAAACTCCAGTATCAATCCGCGCAGGCTACCTGAATTAATAACGATGATTTCGTCGTTCAGTACCTCACAGGTATTACTGGTGCGGTTAAAGTAGCTGCACAGGTTTTTAATAAGGCGGTATATGGGTAATGACAGGATCATAAATTCAGGACTCTAAAATAGTGTTTAATCTTCGTTTAATAATCATATCTTTCACAGAAGCTGGCAATAAACTGTTCAGTAAAACCAGCAAACGGTTAATTATGCCGGGGATGATCTCTTTTTTACCCTGCAGCAGCCCATCAATAGCTATGCGGGCAACCTGTTCAGGTTCCAGTATGGTGGCTTTTGATATGCCTTTCAGCGTATTGTTCATCACCAATAATTCGGGTTTGGTGTTGATGCCTCCCGGACTAAGCAGGCTTATTTTTACATTTGACCCGTACAATTCCAGCTGCAAACATTTGGTAAAATAGCGAATGAATGATTTGGTGGCGCCATACACTTGCTTTTTAGGTACCAAAAATAAACCACCAAGGCTACCCACATTTAAAATATAAGAGGTAACGGCGGAATCGGCCTGGGCCAGAAACAGGCGGGTAAGCAGTACCGGGGTAACCACATTTAGTTCTATCTGCATTTTATAAAAAGCGGCGCTTTTTTCCTCAAACCACGACCAGTTACCCAGGCCTGCATTGTTGATGAGCAGGTGCGCCGTGATGTCTTGCTCCTGTAGATAGTCGAAAATTTCGAGATAGCTTTCGGTCCGGGTCAAATCAGTTTCCAGATAATTAACCTTTACCGAAAAGTTTTTACGGATGAACGAGGCCAGTTCAGGCAGGCTTGATGACGGCAATGCAACCAGCATCAGATTGATGTTCCTGCCGGCAAGCTCAATGGCGAATGATTTGCCCAGGCCTTCGCTGGCACCGGTTATAATAGCGGTTAATGGTGACATATTAGGTTTATTTGATTGTTTTCTGAATTATGATGCAAAATATTAAAGGACTCTCCCGGTTTTTTTTCTTTGATCCCATAATCCTTATTCTTTGACCCTCTTATATACTCAACGGTTTTGCGTAAACCTTCGGCAAAAGGAGTGATGTTGTAATTTAGATGGGTTTCGGCCTTATTGCTGCAATACTTTTGATCGTATTTCAAACGCTCGGCAAACTCTGGTAAAAATACAGGCGATAAGCCGGTGAGCCGGGTTTTTAGCCACTCCATCCTGCTGTAAAGTTCAATGATATTTAGTGGCACCTTGATCATGCCTAGCTGCTTTCCTGATACATCTTGCAGGGTTGTAAAAAAATCATTAAAGCTGATGTCATGACCGCCCAAAATGTAGCGCTCGCCGGTAATGCCTTTATTCATAGCAGCTATATGGCCCGCAACCACATCATTCAAAAAAGCATAATTGGCTATCTGCCTGCCATTACCGGGAATAATGCGCCATTTGCCTTTTAAATAACCCGATACCATTTTACCTACCGTGTTGCTATCCGTTACCGGACCTTCGCCATATACCCTTGATGGATTTACAGTTACCACCTGCATGCCTTGCTTTACAAAATTTTGCACCTCCAGCTCGGCCAGGTATTTGGTGCGTTCATAAGCAATTGGAAAACCGGTTATACGCGGATCGTGCTCCGTCATCGGGTGCTTTATGGTTGGCCCCCATACGCCGCAAGTTGAGGTATATACCATTCGTTCTACGCCTGTTTTACCGGCTGTTTCCAATACGTTTCGGGTGCCGGTAACGTTGGTTTCATGGTACTCGTCAGGGTTGCGGCACCACATTTTGGCCATGGCTGCGGTATGATAAACCTGGGCGCAGCCATCCATCGCCCTTGCCAGGCTTTGTTTGTACAGGATATTGCCCAACACAGGCTCAATATTCCGATGCTTTATCAGGTAGGGATGATCGGTACTACGGCATAAGGCTTTTACGTCATAACCGGCAGTGGCCAACTCGAGGGTAAGCCGTCGGCCAATAAAGCCCGTGGCTCCGGTAACTAATACTTTCATACCAGTATTACACCTGTTGACTTGTTTACCCCTATGCGTTATAAATATTAATTTTTAACTGTAAACTTTGAATGAATTACACCTTTAATTACCTATAGTTTTATATTATAAAATAATTAAATTTGGGAGCAAACATTTATTCCAAACCTTAATTGATATGAATATGTACCCGGATCCCAATATGAATTATGCAGATATAACCCCCGAAGAAATGGGTTTTTTGCATCAAGCCACAGAGGGACTTAATGAAAATCAGAAAAGATATTTTTATACGGTGTATAACAGCAAAAGGAAAAACTCGCAGGAAATATTGCTTTTTACTTTACTGGGATTTGTTGGCTGTGCAGGTATTCAACGTTTTATTTTGGGTCAGATAGGGATGGGGATTCTTTATATTTTATCCTGTGGGCTCTGCTTTATTGGAACTATTGTTGACCTGATTAAAAATAAATCGCTCACTTTGGAGTATAATAAGAACATGGCCTACGAAAGTCACCGGATGGCCCTGATGACACCTTAAAAAAAATACACTACTCCGGTCAATGCTTTATACTCATATTTGTTCATGAAATTAGCTGTACTTACTGCATATCTGGAAAGCCTGGCACCGCTGGTATACCAGGAAGATTATGATAATGCAGGTCTTATTGTTGGTAACCCCGAGCAGGAAGTTAGCCAGGCGCTGCTCTCACTTGATTGTACCGAGGCCGTGGTTGATGAAGCTATTGCCACAGGCTGCCAGGTTATTATATCGCACCATCCCATAGTTTTTAAGGGCCTTAAAAAGTTCAATAGTAAAACGTATGTGGAAAGAGTGGTGGAAAAAGCTATTCGCAGCCGCATTGCTATTTACGCTATACACACCAACCTGGATAATATTATGGGCGGTGTAAACCAGCGTATTTGCGATACCCTGGGGTTAAAAAACTGTCGTATACTGGTACCTAAACATAACCTGTTAAAAAAACTGGTGACCTTTGTGCCGGGCAGCCATGCCGATGCAGTGCGTGATGCCTTATTTGCCGCAGGTGCCGGGAATATTGGCAACTATAGCGAAACAAGTTTTAATACCGATGGTACAGGTACTTTTAAAGGAAACGAGAATACCAACCCATACGTAGGTGAACCGGGTACACGCAGCCTGGAAAATGAGGTGCGCATTGAAACCATTTACCCGGCCAATTTGGAGAGTAAGATACTGATGGCGTTGATACTAACTCACCCTTATGAGGAGGTGGCTTATGATCTTTTTAACTTAACCAACCAGCATCAGCAGGTAGGGGCGGGCATGATAGGCGAATTGGAAATACCACATAACGAGGAGTCATTCTTATTCCACGTGAAAGATAAAATGCGTACTCATGTGATCAGGCATACAGCCTTAACAGGTAAACACGTTAAAAAAGTGGCCGTTTGCGGTGGTGCAGGGGGCTTTTTATTAAAGCATGCCATTGCGGCAGGAGCCGACGTTTTTGTCACTGCAGATTACAAGTATCATGAGTTTTTTGATGCCGAAGGAAAAATAGTGATTGCCGATATCGGACACTTTGAGAGTGAACAATTTACGGCGCAATTATTGTATGAAATAATTAGAAAAAAATTCACTACCTTTGCCGTCCGTTTAACAGAAGTAAATACAAACCCTGTCAAATATTTTATTTAATGGAACAAACCGTAGAACAAAAGCTTAAAGCTTTATACGAACTACAAACTATCCACACCAAAATTGATAGAATTCGCCAGGTAAGAGGCGAGCTGCCAATGGAAGTTGCCGATCTGGAAGATGATGTTGCAGGTCTTGAAACCCGCATTCAAAAGATCAAAGCTGAGCTGGATGATGTAGAGGATGAAATAGTAACCCGCAAAAACCTGATCAAAGAAGCTCAGGCTAATATCAAAAAATACGAAACGCAACTTAACGAAGTTAAGAACAACCGTGAGTATGATGCCATATCAAAAGAAATTGAGATACAGGGATTAGATATACAGGTAAGCGAGAAAAAAATACGTGAGTATGGCTTTGAGATCACCTCAAAAACCCAGATCTACGAAAAAGCCCTTGCTGATCTGGAAGCACGCAGGAGTGATCTTGATGCCAAGAAGGATGAGTTAGGTACCATTACTGCCGAAACTGAAAAGGAAGAGAATGAGCTTACCTCACAGGCAGAAAAAGCAACCGAAAACATTGAAGAACGTTTGTTAACCGCTTACACCCGTTTACGCCAGAATGCGAAAAACGGATTAGCTGTGGTAACTATTCAGCGCGATTCATGTTCAGGATGTTTTAACCAGATCCCGCCTCAGCGTCAATCTGATATCCGTCAGCGTAAAAAGATTATCGTTTGCGAGCATTGCGGACGTATCCTTGTTGATGAGCAAATGGCATTAGAAACTGAAGAAGCATAAGTAATAGCTTAAAATATTAGAAAAGGCGCCCATAAGGCGCCTTTTTTGTTGGGGTAAATTAATGGTGTTTGTTCGATATACATTCCCTCCCTTGGGAGGGGTGCGATTGATTTGAGTGCAGAGGCAGGGAGGGGTTTCCACGCGGGATTCGAAAAGCGTTGCTTATTAAACTCCTACCTTCCCTTCCCCAAGGAAGGGATCGCACTATTCCCCTTCTTTTCAATATCCTCCAAATAGCGTGAGCTTATTATTCGTAACAATTATTTATCTTGTGAATTCAATCTACAATGATGATAGCCGTATTAAAAAAACTATTTCTCAGGGATCTGGCCAAACTAAAAACCGAGATCGAATTATATCAGGACGAAAAAAACATTTGGCGTATTGATAAGCAGATCACTAACACGGCCGGGAACCTGTGCCTGCATTTAATTGGCAACCTGAATACCTATATCGGCGCTGAATTGGGGCAAATCGGCTATATCAGGGACAGGCCGCTGGAGTTTTCGGCCCGCAACATCCCTCGGGCTGAATTATTAAGAGGAATTTATGAAACCAGCCTGATGCTGGCCGATACATTCGGCAAGCTAACAGATAAACAACTGGATGAAGAATATCCGCAGGAAGTAATGGACGTAAAAGTAACTACCGGTTATTTTTTAACCCATTTAGCCATGCATTTATCCTACCACCTGGGGCAGGTTAATTATCATAGGCGGTTGCTGGATAATTGATGCACAGATCAAGGATTATATATGGCGGCCTTATTGCTATTACCATTATTACCGGCCTGCTATCTCGTCATTTTTCTTTTGTCCCACTATTTATAGGCGATATTCTTTGGGCGCTGATGGTTTACTTTATTGTGCGGTTCCTGGTTATCGGTAAACCAGTTAAATTCATTGTGATAGCTAGCCTGCTGTTTTGTTACCTGATAGAGTTTAGCCAGCTTTATAAAGCACCCTGTATAAATGAACTCAGGCATACACTTTTCGGTCGCCTGGTTTTGGGCGCGGGCTTTTTATGGAGCGATTTGTTGTGTTATACTGTTGGGGTTGTTATTGGTGTTTGGATTGATGGGCAACTCGATACCTACAAGGTCAAACTAAATTAAAATTTCTTACGCTGGCCTTTTGAATATTCAGCGATGATAATAATGTTTTTTGTTTGGTTAAACATCACTATGGTATACCCATTTTGCTGCGTTACAGTTTTGCCAAAAACTATATCCGTATTTTCTATTGTTTTATGATCATCTGAGTCATCGTCTTCTGACTCTTTTTTAAATATTGCGTCGTGCGGCATAATCTTAAAACCGTTTGCCTTATTCAAAAAATAGCTTTTAACAGCCTGTTCACTACCAGAAAAATAGGTTAATACAAACAGTTTTTTGTCAGACATATCTGCTTCTGCATGCTCCTGGATATTAACTCCATTAAGTGAAATTTTTAAGCCCGGACAATAGAGCTGTAACCTTTGTTTTGCCTCATCAAATAAATGGCACGAGCTTAAGAAAACCGGTACTATAAATAGCAGCAGGGATTTTAACAGTTGGTTTTTGTGAAAGGGCATGATTTATTAGGTTTATGTAGCTAATCTAATAAATATATGTTATTCAAAACATACTCGTCTGCTTGCCTTTCATGGGTACAAATAAGCTATAGTCGTATTCAGGCATCTCCCGGCCGGCCATAAAGCGGTTACAGGCCATCCGGAACATCTGGTGGACAGATTCGGCCACCTTGCCCTCGCCGCTCATACGGCGGCCGAAATCGCTGTCATTTAGCTTGCCATCATGGCATGATTTTATCATGTTCAATACTTTCTCGGCCCGGTCAGGAAAAGCCTTATATATCCAGTCGCTGAATATTTCGGCAATGCTGCCGTTCAGGCGTACAAGGGTAAAGCCGGCAGCTAAGGCCCCCCTGTCGGCAGCAGCTTTAATGATGTTGGGTACCTCGTTACTGTTCAGTCCGGGAATAATAGGGGCGGCCATCACTCTTACCGGGATGCCTTTTTCTGTTAACTTTTGTATCACCGCCAGCCGGCCTGTGGCGGTAACGGTACGGGGCTCCAGCTTTTGGCGCAGTTGTTCGTTTAAGGAAGTGATAGAAACATTTACATGTACCAGGTTCATGGAGGCTAGCTCAGTCAATATATCCAGATCGCGCAGGATAACGTTATTTTTGGTGATGATGCTTACCGGGTTCTTGTACTTTAAAAAAATTTGGAGTAGGTTCCTGGTGATCTTTAAGCGCCGCTCAACAGGCTGGTAGCAATCCGTGTTACCTGACAGCATAATGCATACCGGTTGATAATTCTTTTTATTAAAATATTGTTCCAGCAGTTCGGGAGCGTTACGCTTTATGATGATCTTGCGTTCAAAATCAAGCCCGGCGCTAAAGCCATAGTATTCATGGCTGTTACGGGCATAACAGTAAATGCAGCCATGCTCACAGCCCTGATAGGGATTTATGGAGTACATATGGCTCAGATCAGGACTGCTTGACTCACTTACTATCTTTTTTGGGGTTTCCTCAAAAAGCTGCGTGGCGGTGTTTTCCAACAAAGGTTCATCCAGGCCCTCAATGTGCTCGGCTACATATTTGTTTTTTAAAAACTTGTTATGAGTATTTAGTTGCGCTCCACGGCCTTTAAAAAAGTCGGCATTCTCTTCCTGTAACATTTAACAAAAATGCTAATATTTTTAGCAAATTACAAGTCGATCAATTTATTTTTTATGCTGTATAATACCAGGCCTACACGGCTCTTTATTTGCAGTTTTTCAAAAAGCTGATCGCGGTAACTGTCAACAGTACGTACGCTGATGCACATGGTATCAGCAATTTCTTTGTAGGTAAGTTCGGTGCCGGTTAACCGTAAAAACTCAATTTCGCGCGGATTTAATTTTACGTGTGGTGTTTTATCGTTGTTAAAATTATTTAACAAATGGCGGGTAACAAAATCAGGGTAATAGAGGTCGCCATCGGCTACTTTAAGCAGGGCGGCTTCAAATTCATGTGGTTCGGCATCCTTCAATAAATAGCCTTTTACGCCCATTTTAACCATGGTAAGCACCTTTTCGGCATCCTCAAACATTGATAAAATAATGGTGCGGATAGATGGGTGATATTTTTTGAGCCATTGTGCTGTTGATATGCCATCCATTACCGGCATGTTAATATCAAGCAAAACAATATCAGGTACAAGGCCCGAGTTTATTTTTTCGACCAATTCTTTGCCGTGAGCTGCTTCAAACAGTATGTTATAACGGTTAAAGCTCCCTACCAGTGAGGAAATGCCGCTCCTGAAAAGGCGGTGATCATCAACGAGGGCTATTTGAATTGGTTCTGTTAGCATAGGTTTCTTGTACGAGGGGGTTAAGCGATAACTTAATACAACAGCCGTTACCCGGCGAGCTATTTATAACAGTTGTAGCGCCAATTAACGCTGCCCGGTTTGTTATATTCCGCAAACCCGACCCACTGCTGTCATTAAGTGATCCGGGTTCAAAACCAACACCGTCATCTTCGATGGTCAAATTAAACATTTGCTCTTGATAATACAAGCTGATTTTGAAGTTGGTGGCCTGGGCATGCTTCAGGGCATTGTTTAAAGCCTCCTGGAATATCCTGAATACTACCAGCTCGCGCTGTTCGCCAAGGGAGTAAACATCGCCTTCGGTAGTCAGTACCAGTTTAATTATACCGCTTCTGTTGATGCGACCGGCTTCTGTTTCCATTGTTTTTAAAAGCCCGAACGAGCTGATATGTTCAAAACTAAGGCTCTTGGACAGATTGCGCAGGTCATTAATTGTCTGGGCTATCAGCTCCCGGTTATCGTTCAGTTTTATTTGATCACTTTCCTGTAAGCTTTTAACAAACACACCCAAATTAAGTTTCACAAATGATAATACCTGGGTTACATTATCATGCAGTTCGCGGCTTATATAGTTCAGGGTTTCTTCCTGAATTTCCATGCGGGTTTTTAGCAATTCCTGTTGAAACGATGATTTTAGGTGTTCTTTTTCAATCGTGTTTTTATTTTGCTTTTTTTGATAAACCAACAAAAAGCTAATAATAAAAACACCCAACAAAATTACTATGGCGGTGCCGGCAATGAGCGCTATGATAACTTCTTCGTCCTTAAAAAGCATAAAAACGAGATGGATAAAAGTAAATATATAAGTATACAGCCTATTTGGGGGATTACCTGGGCCAATTTTAAAAAAACGTAATTGTTTTTGCGTACCAGGTAATCGAAAAAGGCGAAATAAAAGAAATTCGCCAGTGAATATAATAACAAGCCCATAGTAGCTAAAAATGGTGGGAAACCCAATAGATCAGGATAATCATCAGCGTTGTTGAGTAAATTATAATAATAAATACACACCAGTACGGCCAATATGGTGTTTTTTAATACTATAGCTATAGTACCTAAAGACCAGAATCCCTGTATAAAAAAAACATCAATAAGGGATATAATTATACCTGCAGCAATGGTGATGTATACTTTGTTTCTATAAGTTTTTCTTTTATCAAGGGATGCCATAAATCGCCCATATACGGCCAGTTCTACAATCTCCTCAAAGTTTACGCTCCAAACATTTGTATGATGCCATAAAAGCAGGTTGTATATGTTAGCAAACTCATAAATAACTACAAAAGCCAGAAATGGAAGAAATATTTTAAAATTGCTATCCAGCTTTCTATAAGCGTACATACAGCTTGCAAGTGCCAGTAATTCAGCGTAGAAGTAGTTGTAATACAACATCAGTAACCTTATTTATTAATGATAATATAGACAAATGTTGAAGTTAAAATTACTCTATCCAACTTTTTTCGTTTTGGCAAAGTGAAAATTTAAGATTCAACAATGGAATAGGTCGAATATTTTCAAAGTAGATAAAAGTGAAACCCAATCGTTTTCTATTCTTCTATATTCTATTGCTCAAAACAGTTATAGTAAAAGCAGGCTCCGGCAGAGCCTGCTTTTACTATTGGTAGAAACCTTTTCTTATGACTTATGCGACGGGAGGCGGATCTTTTAAGAACAATATCATATATCTACGTAAGCAATACTGAGCCGGCTTTAACCAGATTATCCACAAAGAGGCGGGCATGTTCTTCCCGCATTAAAAGGTCCCATAACGTCGTCTTCAATAGTCCATAGGCTGTCGTCTTTGTCCAACACATCAACGTGTCCGTAACCTTTCTCAATTGTGCCTGTGAATATAACCGTAGTTTGATTCGGAGCATGCTTGTTTCCCTGATCATATGCGGCAAGGTGAACCCTTACACCACTGGCATTTTCTGGTAAGTTATTAATGAAGTTTTTTAATCCTTCAATATCAAACCAAATTGACCGGGTATCATTAATACCATGGGTTTCGTCAATAAGTGTTTTCCGGGTAGCCTGGTAGCGGGCCACCATTTCTTTAGCCGTAGATACCTCAATAGGCAACATCGATTTTTCAATAGCTAATTCAATATTTTTCATTTTTGTAGGCTTTAATATCAAGCTGCGAGGCCTAAACAAATTCTTATTTTATATTAAGTTCTTTTGGCTTGAAGAGTTAGTGGATGAATTAAATTAATACGATCAGAATTTATAATAGTTAATCACTATTATATCAAATATAAAGTTTATTCACCTAATGTAGCGCTGTCATCCAATAAAAACACGAAGAGTTCTTTGGGGCCGTGCGCGCCCAGTACCAGTGTTTTTTCAATATCGGCGGTACGGCTTGGTCCGGTAACATTACTGATCATGGAGGGCAGGTTGCTGCCATATTTGTTTTTGAGGAGTTTAAAGCCATCCTTAAGGTCGAGCGCCATTTGCGAGGTATACGCCAGAACGATATGTACGGATGGGTAAATGCTCAGGCGCCGGCCTGCCATGTTGCCGTTTGATAGCAGGATACTGCCATTACGCGCAATTAAAGCTTCGCAAAAAGTGAAACCAACTTCGGCTTGCTCAAAATCCTTATCGGTTTCGTAAAACGGATATTCAAAGCGGGTTAATATTTCCTGCAAGCCGGGTTCCCAGCAGTATATTTTACGCCAGTTGCGTTCTTCGGCAAGTGTAAGCAGGGTTTCAATGAATTGCATTTCGTCTTCGCAAAAAATGAATTGCCCGCTAACGGCGGCAAATTGTTCTGCGAATATTACTTCAGGAATTTCATCATTGGCTGCATAATGCGGCAGATCTTCCAGTTGAGGGTATGGATTATCCCTTTTTTCCAGCAGCGCTTTACGTATCTTTTTAAGCAGCTTTTCCTTTGATGTAGTGATATCCCTCATTTTAAGTCAAAAGTAGTAAGTATAAAGTAAAAAGTCGCAAGCCTTTTTCAGACTTACGACTTTTTACTTCGGACTTAAAAATTATTCCTTATTTGAACTGGCATCCTTTTCTTCTGGATTGCGGTTAAAAGTACCTGAATGATCGCTTACGCCTTCATGTATCAGGTTTTGGGCCACAGGCTCCTGGTTTGACTCATCGGTGCCGTTTACAAACTCATCATAAGTGGTACGGTGATCAAACGGACGTTTGCCTAATATTTCCTCCAGATCTGATTGGAAAAGAATCTCCTTCTCTAATAATTTGTTAGCCAGTTTTTCAAGCCCTTCTCGTTTATCAGTAAGCAGCTTTTTGGTGCGTGCGTAAACATCGGCTATCTGGTTTCTAACTTCCTCATCAATCAGTTCAGATGTTTTTTCAGAATATGGTTTGTTAAACTGGTATTCGCCTTGAGTGTCATTGAATGATACATTACCAACCTTGGCATTCATACCATAAATGGTTACCATGGCATAAGCTAGCTTGGTGATACGTTCCAAATCATTTTGGGCACCGGTCGAAATTTTACCAAAGGTTATGTCCTCGGCAACACGACCACCAAGCGTCATACACATACCGTCAAGCAATTGCTCTGTAGTATATAAAAATTGCTCTTTTGGCAGATATTGCGCATAACCCAACGCGGCAACACCACGCGGAACTATGGATACTTTCACCAACGGATCAGCATGTTCCAGGAACCAGCCTGCAATAGCGTGACCAGCTTCGTGATAAGCTACAATGCGTTTTTCTTCTGGTGATATGATCTTGTTCTTTTTCTCTAAACCGCCAATTACACGGTCAATGGCATCCTGAAAATCCTGCATATCAACAGCCTCTTTGTTTTTACGGGCTGCTATTAAAGCGGCTTCGTTACAAACGTTGGCTATTTCGGCTCCGGCAAAACCAGGTGTTTGGGCTGATAGTTTTTTAGCATCGACACCATCTGCCAGTTTAACAGGTTTTAAGTGTACTTTAAATATCTGCTCGCGGCCCACCAGATCGGGTTTATCAATAGATACCTGCCTGTCAAAACGGCCCGGGCGCAATAAAGCGGAATCAAGTACGTCAGGACGGTTGGTTGCTGCCAGTATGATAATACCTGAGTCGGTACCAAAACCATCCATCTCAACCAATAATTGGTTCAGGGTGTTTTCGCGCTCATCATTACCGCCAACTATATTGTTTTTACCGCGTGCGCGGCCAATAGCATCAATCTCATCAATAAATATAATACATGGAGCCTTGTCTTTTGCCTGGCGGAACAAGTCACGTACGCGTGACGCGCCCACACCCACAAACATTTCCACAAAGTCAGATCCTGACAGGGAGAAGAATGGCACCTGGGCCTCGCCGGCAACGGCTTTGGCCAACAAGGTTTTACCTGTACCAGGCGAACCTACCAATAAGGCTCCTTTAGGTATTTTACCACCCAGATTGGTGTATTTTTTAGGATTTTTAAGGAAATCAACAATTTCCATTACTTCCTGTTTTGCTTCTTCCAAGCCGGCTACATCATTAAATGTTACCGATACCTGGGCTTCTTTATCAAACAGGGTAGCTTTTGATTTACCGATGTTAAATATCTGTCCGCCCGGGCCACCGCCAGAGCCTCCGCTCATGCGGCGCATGATGAATATCCATACCCCGGCAAAAAGGATCACCATGATAACACCCTGTACCAGCCAGTTTGATAAAAAGCTTTCGTGACCTGGTTGCAGTTCAATTGGAACTTTTTCGCTGTCAGGCACATCTTTTTGGGCAATGGCCAAAGATTGTTTTACGCTCTCGTACGATGCATCAGTAAAAGTATACTGAGGGCCATCGTTGTTGGTGTTAAACAAATGTTGTTCTTTGGTAAGATCTTTATAACGAGATTTGCTTAAACTGTCCTTTTTAATATAAACCTCGGCAACCACCAGGTCGCCATTTTTATAAACGATCAATTTTTGAACGTCATGCGGACGTAGCATGTTGGCTTCAAAATCCTGGAAGTTGATGTTTTTGCCTGAACCACCGCTTAATAGGGTGGGTACCAGTAAAAAGGCTAAAATAACAATACCATAAAGCCACATAATGTTAAACTTAGGTGGTTTTGGCGGTGTTTTTTTATTAAGTATCTTCCTGATCGGTTTCGGACTTTCTGATTTACTATCTTTAATATCTTTCATTTCTTTGTTACGAGCTCAAACTTACAATCTATAATTTAAAATTTACAAAGGTTTAGTACCATGACTCCACCCGGGGTACTTTTGTGACGAATGTTTAAGCACTTTTATAATATTTAATTTCGGCATCACCCCACAAATCTTCTACGCCGTAGAATTCACGTTTGTCAGTTCTGAAAACGTGGATCACAACATCCACATAATCAAGTAGTATCCACTCGGCATATTCAAGCCCTTCCTTACGCCAGGGTTCCTGTTGCGTGGCTTTGAAAATTTCTTCTTCAATACTATTGGCAATTGCTTTTACCTGTGTAGTTGAATCGGCATGACAGATCACAAAATAATCTGACACTGAACCCAATATATTACGGAGATCTAATCTTATAATATCATTCCCCTTTTTTTCCTGTATGCCATGAATGGCAAGTTCAGAAATGTAGGCCGATTGATTTAACACTTTGTTTTTTACCATCAAAAAGAATTAGTTTTGAACGTTTTTGGGTTAAAAATTATTATACTTTGCAAAATAACATATTTTCGGCATTATTTGTTGGTCAAAATTTGGTAACAATTAAAGAACTTGACTCAACCAACACTTTCCTTAAAACATTACTGTCAAATTCCAAGCCATTGCCCGAAGGTACGGTCATTATGGCAGAAAGCCAATACGCCGGTAGGGGGCAGCAGCAAAATAAATGGCATAGTGAGCCAGGCAAAAACCTTACGTTCAGTATTCTGCTAAACCCAACGTTTTTGCCTGTCATCAACCAGTTTGACCTTAACCGGGTAGTCAGTTTGGGCGTTTTTGACGCGTTGGAGCCATATTTGGGCGATAAATTAAAAATAAAATGGCCCAATGATATTTATTATGACGATCGTAAACTTGGCGGTATATTGATTGAAACTCATATTCAGGGCGATCGTATTAAAAATGCCATAATTGGTATCGGACTTAATATAAATCAGGAAAGTTTCTTGCCGGGAGCGGGCAATGCCATATCTTTAAAGCAAATCTTACATAAAGATTATGATTTACGAACAATATTATCAGAAATTTGCGGTCATATTGAAGCGTATTACCTTAATTTAAAGGCGAGTAAGTTTTCCTTTGTAAGGAATACATATTTATCCCGACTATATTGGTTAAACCAGGCAAAGCGTTTCAAGGCAAACGACGTGGTTTTTGAAGGGATCATTAAAAATGTAAAAGACGAAGGTTTGCTGGTTGTTGATAATAATGGCACGCTCCAGGAGTTTAGCTTAAAACAAATTGAATTTTTAAATAAATAGTAATTAAATGAAGAAAGTATTGTTGGTTATTGTTGCGCTGGTTATTTGCGCAGGGGCCTATGCCCAGATCGAAACGCCTGTAAGATGGTCATACGGGGCAAAAAAGTTGAATGATAAAGAAGCCGTTGTGTTTTTTAAAGCTACTATTCAAACCGGATGGCACATTTACTCCCTTGACGTTAAGGATGGCGGACCAATAAAAACCTCATTTGAATTTACCCCATCAAACGCATACACCCCGCTTGGTAAAACTACTGAGCCAACACCGGTAACCAAATTCGAGAAAGCTTTTAGCATGAATGTTAGTTACTTTGAAAAAGAAGTTGTTTTTCAGCAAAAAATAAGCCTTAAATCGGCAAAGGCTGCCAGCGTAACAGGCAAACTGACTTACATGACCTGTAACGATAAAAAATGCCTTCCACCAGAAGATGTTGAATTTAATATTCCTTTAGGCAAATAATTACCTTAAGGAGATAACGATGAAACTATTTCATAAAATCAACTGGTTACCAACGTTGCTGGCTATAGTAACCGTGCTGGTCATATTTGGCATAAACTCCCCATCGCCTGTTTATGCAGCACCAAAAGCCGATACGGTATCAACCAGTGATGTTCAGTTTACGGATATACCAACCGCTGCTGATAGCATTGCCATCAGGAAAAAAGCGGCCGATTCTGCAGCAAGGGCTGCTGCAGCCAAACCCGCGGCTCAACAAAAAGCCCCTTCATCTGAAAAGCCCAAAACACTCTGGCAAATATTTATAGAAGGACTTATTGGCGGCTTTACTGCTGTTATTTTGCCCTGTATATATCCGTTGCTGCCATTAACTGTAAGTTTTTTTACCAAAAAGAGCGGAAGCCGTAGCAAGGCAATAGGTCAATCGCTCATTTACGGAGTATCCATCATTATTATATATGTAACGCTTGGATTGCTGATCTCCATTATTTTTGGATCAGATGCCCTTAATGAACTGGCTACAAACGGCATATTTAATATGTTCTTCTTTTTACTGCTGGTGGTTTTTGGTATATCGTTCCTGGGAGCTTTTGAAATTACGTTACCCAGCTCCTTAGCCAATAAGCTTGATGAAAATGCAGATAAGGGTGGCCTTGCGGGTATTTTCTTTATGGCTTCAACGCTGGTAGTGGTGTCATTTTCATGTACTGGGCCAATTATAGGTACACTACTGGTTGATGCCGCTTCAAAAGGCGATCGTTTGGGACCTGCCATGGGGATGTTTGGCTTTTCGTTAGCATTAGCTTTGCCATTTACCATATTTGCTTTGTTTCCATCGGCATTAAAAAGCCTGCCAAAATCGGGTGGTTGGTTGAATAGCGTAAAAGTGGTTTTGGGATTTCTGGAACTTGCCTTTGCCCTCAAATTTTTATCAAACGTTGACCTGGCCTACCACTGGAACTGGTTTGACCGGGAGATATTTTTATCGCTTTGGATAGCCATTGGGTTAATGATAGGCCTTTATCTGATCGGGAAAATAAAATTCTCACATGATAGCGATGTGCCATACCTTACTATACCACGTACGTTTTTAGCTATAGTTGTATTCGCGTTTGTTATTTATATGATACCGGGTTTATGGGGTGCGCCTTTAAAATCAATCAGCGCGTTTTTACCACCCGAAGCCACACAAGACTTTAATCTGTCAAGTGAGCCTGGTGGTTCCGGTTCATCATCGGCATCAGCTCCGGCCGCGATACCATCAGGTATAGGCGAACGGAAATATGCTGCTAATTATACCCGCATAAAAACCCGTGGACTTGATGCCTGGTACGATTACAATCAGGCATTGCAGGTATCCAAGGCAACGCATAAACCCATATTGATAGATTTTACTGGTTTTAACTGTGTTAACTGCCGTAAAATGGAAGCCAATGTATGGTCGGACCCGGAAGTTTTTAAAAGATTAAGGGACGACTTTATTCTTTTACAACTGGTGGTGGATGATAAAGCGGCGCTGCCTGTACAGGAACAGTTTGTATCGGACTATAGCGGTAAAAAAATAACCACCTTAGGCGGCAAATGGAGCGATCTGGAGGCTAAAAGATTTAACTCCAATTCGCAGCCATTATATGTAATGCTTGATAGCGACGGTAATTTCTTAAAGGATGGTAAGGGGGCTGAAATACCAACCTCGCCAGCTAACTATAACATCAAAAGCTATCTTGAATTTTTAGATAGCGGTATCGCTGCTTTCAAAAAGTAGGCTCAGCGTTAAAAAATAAAATGTAAATTCGCGGCAAGTTTTAAAGCTTAGCCGCGTTTTTATTTAAAGGCTGCTTTAAAAGCACTTAATTAAACTATTCAATTTTTTAAGGTAGGGTTCCTAATTGCCCGTATCAGGATAAAAAATGACGCAGATTAAAAATATCGGACTTTTTACATCAGGTGGCGACGCGCCGGGAATGAATGCTGCCATAAGGGCGGTTGTACGTACGGCTATTTACTATGATATTGAAGTTACCGGAATACGCCGCGGTTATGAAGGCATGACCAAAGGTGATTTTATACCAATGAACCGTAAATCGGTCTCGAACATTATACAACGCGGGGGCACTATTTTAAAAACCGCCCGTTGCGATAACTTCCGCACTGCCGAAGGGCGCAAACAAGCTTACGATCAGTTAAAAAAACATAATGTTGATGCCCTGGTTGCCATTGGCGGCGACGGTACTTTTACCGGCGCTAAAGTATTTGGCAGCGAGTATGACATACCCGTTATTGGCTTGCCGGGTACTATTGATAACGATTTATTAGGTACCGACTTTACTATTGGTTATGACACGGCGATAAATACCGTTGTGGAGGCTGTGGATAAGATACGTGACACCGCCGAATCGCATGATCGTTTATTTATTGTTGAAGTGATGGGCCGCGACTCGGGCCTGATTGCGCTGCGTACCGGCATTGCAGCCGGAGCCGAGGCTATATTGATACCTGAAAGTAAAGGCGGAATGGAAGGTTTATTTAACCGTCTGGAACATGGCCGTAAGGATAAAACCTCCAGAATAGTGATCGTGGCTGAAGGCGAAGAGGCCGGAGGCGCTTTTGAAGTTGGCAGGTTAGTGCAGGAAAAATTCCCTAATTATGATACCCGGATCTCGATACTGGGTCACATTCAAAGGGGCGGTGCGCCAAGCTGTATGGATAGGGTATTGGCAAGCCGTGTGGGCGCTGCAGCTGTTGAAGCTTTAAGAGATGGCCATCGCAACGAGATGATAGGCATTATTCATAATGAAATTGCGTATACCCCATTTGAACACGCTATTAAGCATCATATTGAGATAAATCCTAACCTGTTAAAACTGGTTGAGATATTGTCTATGTAATACTGGAGTTTACCGCTCTTACTAGTCGGTTCTGGTAAAGGTATGATCAACAATGAGGCGTATTACCTCGTCAATTTCGGTGCTTACAATGTGCAGATAATCAATAATTTGCCTGTTTTCTGGATTTTGCAGGTTTTCCTTGTCTATAATATCAATTAGTCCGAGCATGCTGGCTACGGGCCGCCTTAATTCATGCGAGCTAAGCGAGGCAATATTACGCAGGCGTTTATTTTGAGAAAGCAGCTCATGCTCATTTTTAAGCCTCACGCTGATATCGCGGGCAAAACAACCGGCCCCCATTACCTGGCCACTGGTAGTATAAATAGGGTTAAAGTTTATTTCATAATATACAGTCTCTTTTGTTTGCTCATCAATGCTTTCGCTGATGATGGTATAACGTTCGCCTTTTAATGCACGTTCATAATATACCTTCCAGTCATCAAGTAATTGCCGGGGATAACCCATGTGCCTGTTTGAATACTCGCCTTTTTGCGGGGCAACGCCGGTTAGCTGCTCTATGTGCTTTACATAAGCATTATTCATGTAAGCATACCGGGTTTCTGCATCAACAGACCATATTTGATCGGTTGTATTGTTAATGAGGGCTTCAAGGCTGTTTTTGGTCCATAAAACCTCTTCCTGGGCGCGCATCTCATAGGTTACATTTTTAGCAAATACGGTTATGCCTTCGGCAGATGGGTAAACGGTTGTACGGAACCATTTATTTAAGGGAGCAAAATATTCCATGAGCTTAATGCTTTCCTGTTTTGCTTTAGCATCATAGTAAGCACGACCAAAACCGGTATCCATAAGCGAAGGAAATACCTTCCATATTACCTGGCCAAGTAGCTCATCGCGGTTTTTTTCGGATACTTTTTCAAAGGCTGTATTTACCCTTACAAACCGCCACTTATTATCTAAAATAAAAAAGGAATCGGTTATACTTTCAATAAAGGAATCAAGCTTTTGGGCGGTACTTTTTATTTCGGCTTCAATTTTAATTTTGTCAGTTATATCCTGACCAACGCCCTGTATCTCACAAACCTCGCCGTTTTCATTAACTATTGATATAAACTCCCATTCGGTATCATGCAAATTACCATGTATATCGGGTTTTTTATGCAACAGCGGGATAACCTTGCCGGGGTTGTTCAGGCATTTAATAAACACGCCTTCGCACAGATGGGCTTCCTCCGGGAGGGTGGTTTTTGAAAAATGTTTGCCCAATAGTTCTTTTGCCTTGTACCCAAATACTTTAAGATACTGGCGGTTGATGAAGCTATAATTTCCGTCAATGTCTATCCGGATTAAGAAGTTGGTTTGCGAATCAATAAGCGAGTTTAAAAGCTGTTTGCTAAGCCCGGCATCTTCTTGCTGATGCAATTTTTCGATGGTATCTGCTGAATGGCCTTTCAGAAGGGGCTGCTCCCTGATAACACTCAATAAAACCCGGTGCCCGGTAACATCATCAATAATAAGACTCTTTTTATCATGGATGTTTTTAGTGGTATGTTGCGGTGTATTAATCAGGTAGTTTAACTCAATGGAGTTGTTTGGGGTAAGGTTTTTAATGTGCTCTTTTATGCAAGGGAGATAGGTTTTATTGATCAGCTCATCCCACAGGTTATGGTTTTGATGCAGTTGTTTGGCGGTTATACCCAAAACCTGGAAAATCCCGGGGCCAATAAACAGATATTTTTGCTTATTAATATCGTAAGCAAGTACACAATCAATCAGATCAATAGTTGTATGGCTGAACATACCTTGAAAATAAGGATAGGGGCATCTCTATAAATATAATGTATTTATTTTAAAGTGCATTTATATTGTTAATGTAATAATTTAGCTGCTACATCATTCCAGTTGTTAACCCGCTCAAAATCATTGATTAACAGGTTGTGTGGCGAGGTGTATAGCAGTTTACGGCCATTAAAGGTTACAAAGTTTTTTATACGGTCGTCAATCATAATATCCACATCCAGTATCTTATGCCCGCAAAAAATAATATTTGTCCAGGAGATGAACGGGAAATGCTCATTAAGCCATTCCAGTTTATCCTCCAGCGAGTTTCTAAATTCCATTGCGGCCGATGCAATATATACATCATATTTTTCGCACAGGGCCTTTACCACTTCCTGGCTGCCAGGCATAACCGGCAAATCGCGGAAAAAGCCTTTCTCATTAATATATTGTCTTAATGAGCTGCTTAAATGGGGTGGTAATATCTGGTTAAACTCCTTGCCATGCATATCGTCCAGGGATATTTTGGTTTGGTGCCTTACCTCATACAGGTCAATAAATTTGGCAATGGTATCGGCCAGTACCTCGTCCATATCAATAGCTATACGTAATTTTCTGTTGATGCTCATGTCGGTGAATTTGCAATTTTTTTCAATTAAAGCATAGCCCGTAATGCTTTAATAAATAATTAATTACAAGGGTTTTAAATTATTACAAATAATTTATACCTTTGCATCCCCGCAGAAAGAACTCCGGGGACATGTTGAATACATAAAAATAAGAAATGGCAACTAAGATCAGACTGCAAAGACACGGTAAAAAAGGCAAACCTTTTTACTACATCGTAGTAGCAGATGCCCGCGCTCCACGCGACGGTCGTTTTATTGAGCGTTTAGGTTCATACAACCCAAACACCAACCCTGCAACTATCGACATCAATTTCGACAAAACTTTAGCTTGGGTTAACACTGGTGCCCAGCCAACAGATACTTGTCGTGCTATCCTTTCATACAAAGGTGTGCTGTACAAAAAACACTTAGAAGGTGGTGTTAAAAAAGGCGCTTTAACCGAAGAGCAGGCTGCAGCAAAATTTGCTGAATGGACTGAGCAAAAAGACGGTAAAATCACCGGTAAAAAAACAAGTTTAGTTTCTGCAAAAGACGAAGCCCGCAAATTGGCTTTGATCGCTGAAGCTAAAAAGAAAGAAGATAAAGCTGCTGCTATTGCTGCTAAAAATGCTCCTGTGGCAGAAGAAGTTGCTGAAGAAGAAGTTGAAGCTACAACTGAAGGCGAAGTTGCTGAAACTCCGGCTGCTGAAGCTGATGCTGCTGAAAGCGCAGAATAATTTTATTATTAAGACTTACGTAATGGCGAAGCAACCTGTATATAGGTTCTTCGCCATTATTTTTTAATTCCATTTTTTTATGAAGACCGAAGATTGTTTCAGGATAGGCAGCATATTGAAAACCAAAGGTTTGAAAGGCGAAATGCAGATATATGTTGATTTTGATGGCCTGGACGCTATAAAGTTTGATGCCGTTTTTATTGATATGGCAGGCAAAATGATCCCCTATTTTGTGGCTTCTGTCAAATACCTGCAAAAAAGCAATGCCTATTTATACTTAGAGGATGTAGATACCATTGAAAAAGCAGCCCTGCTGGTAAAAAAAGACATCTACCTGCCCAATAAACTAAAGCCCAAAAAGAAAAAGAGTGAGTTTACCCTGAACGATGTTAAAGGTTTTATAGCTATTGACGAAACCCACGGCGAACTGGGCGAAATACTGGAGGTGCAGGAATACCCGCAGCAACTGATAGCTACCGTTCAATACCAAAATAAGGAAGTGCTTTTCCCGCTTAATGTAGATATCATTAAAGGTATCGATGTAGAAGCAGGGGAGGTCTATATAGCCCTACCCGAGGGGTTGCTGGATGTTTATTTGTCTGAGTAATTTCCTTTTGTCATCCTGAGCGCAGCGAAGGATCTATTCGCAAACATATGTATGCCGCATAATAGATCCTTCGCTGCGCTCAGAATGACAAGCTTGTTTTTTTTAACCAATGCCTGTGTCCTCACAGGCATTTTGCGTTAACGGAAGTTAAAAGTAAAATTGCCCGCATATTTGGCAAATCCGTTGAAGAAGTGTTTATATTAGAGGAAGAAGACTAAATAAGCCAATAATGAAAACAAAAACATCCTTTGCACCAATGCTGGCCATTGATAATGGTGTTACCAATATTGATTTTTATAAAAAGGCTTTTAACGCTACCGAAAACTTTTGCCTGCGGAACGATGATGGAAGCATCCACGTAGCCGAACTTGTAATAGATGGCGCTATGTTCCATATTCATGAAATAACGCGATTTAGCGGCACCATAACACCCGCCAATGCCGGTGGCCGCACGGTTAGTGTCGGACTGATGGTTGATGATGTACACGCTGTTTTTAACAGGGCCATTGCTGCCGGTGCCGTTGAAGTAGTGCCCGTTACCGATTTTGAATACAACTACCGCCAGGGCGAATTAACAGATCCCTTTGGTCACCGGTGGATAATTGAAAAGAAGCTATAGTTAACTAATATCTTCTACCTCGCCATCGCGCGGCTGGAGTAAGGGAGACACATGTAATGTGTCTCTACAAAAAAGCCTCTGTAGAGACGCATCACATGCGTCTCCTATTCCAATTTCATTTGTGGGTTCATGCCGGGTGATAGCTATCATCAGATCTCTGGCCTGCGAGTGATAATACATAAGTTTTTACGGCGACGGGATGTCGCGAAATACATGTTATTCAGCCAGAGCCGGGCGACTGCGAAAAGTTACAGTTAATCTGCACATCTCCAATCTGCATATCCGAAATCCGCATATCTGCACATCAATTTACTATCTTTGCAGCATGCGTTTTGATATCATTTCTGTTTTGCCCGATCTGTTGGTAAGTCCGTTTGCACATTCTATTTTACAGCGTGCACAAAAAAAGGGTATTGCCGAAATTCATGTGCATAACCTGCGCGATTACTCTACCAGCAAGCAAAAAAGTGTTGACGATTATCCGTACGGCGGAGGCAGCGGCATGGTGATGACGATACCACCCTTTGCGGCCTGCATTGAAAAGCTAAAGGCCGAAAGGGAATATGACGAGGTGATATTCATGTCACCTGATGGCGAGCGCTTAAACCAGGCCATAGCCAACCAGCTTTCAATAAAAGGAAATGTTATTATTTTATGCGGACATTATAAGGGGATTGACCAGCGCATCCGCGATATTTATGTAACCCGCGAAATTTCTATCGGCGATTATGTGCTATCAGGTGGCGAGCTGCCTGCAGCCGTATTGGTTGATGCCGTGGTACGGTTGATTCCCGGTGTGCTGAGCGACGAAACATCGGCCCTTAGCGACTCGTTTCAGGATGATATGCTGGATGCCCCTGTATATACCCGCCCAGCCGACTGGAACGGCCACAAGGTGCCCGATATACTATTGAGCGGCAATACCCCCGAAATTGAAAAATGGCGCTTTGAGCAGGCTTTAGAACGCACCAAAACACGCCGGCCTGATTTGTTGGAGTAAGTTGAGCGTAGTTGGATTGAGTTAGATTAGGTTGATGGAGTTGGTTAAGTTAATTTATGTTTACAAACCACTTACTCAATCAACAAAATCAACTTTAAACTACCGCCATTTTGTTAGTAAAAAACAAAATGTGGAAATTTTTAAAATACACTTTTATATATTAAAAAAAATCCCTATAATTGCAATCCGATTTTTACGGGCTAAAAATCGCTTTAAGAGCTAAAAATCATGGATTTAGTAAAATTTGTTGAAGAGCAATCAGTAGAAAAAAAGCAGTTTCCTTCCTTTA
>NZ_JAQBOF010000018.1 GCF_028288185.1 Mucilaginibacter sp.
TAATCTAGCCACTGTCTTAAACTGATTTGTATAAATTTAATTAATTCCAGGGTGCCGTACCTGATACGGTTATCCCCATACTGCGGGCAGTACCTGCTACCATTTTCATGGCTGATTCTACTGTAAATGCATTTAAATCAACCATTTTATCTTTAGCAATTTGCTCCACCTGATCCCAGTTTACACTGGCAACTTTTTTACGGTTTGGCTCGGCCGAACCGCCTTTTAAACCTGATACTTCCATTAACTGGATAGCTACAGGAGGTGTTTTAATGATAAAATCGAAAGATTTGTCAACGTAAACAGTAATAAGCACAGGTAACACTTTACCAGGTTTGTCCTGGGTACGTGCGTTGAACTGTTTGCAAAACTCCATTATGTTCACCCCTTTTGCACCTAATGCAGGTCCGATTGGAGGTGATGGGTTTGCAGCACCGCCCTTTACTTGCAGCTTAACCATTGCACCGACTTCTTTTGCCATTTTGCTTTTTTATTTAATTATTCAATGTTATAAAGTGGAAGCTATGTAACATTTGTTAGTCTGGTATTAAGTAGTTAGTATCAAGTATCTAGACTTTTTACTTTCCGGCTATTAACCATTATCTTCAATATCAAAATCGCACCAAATATTCTTCCTGATACTTGCTACTAGATACTATTATTCTTTCTCTACTTGCATGTAATTCAATTCAAGCGGCGTACGGCGGCCAAATATCTTTACCATAACTTTCAATTTCTTTTTCTCTTCGTTAACCTCTTCAATCACACCGCTAAAGCCGTTGAAAGGTCCATCCATTACTTTAACGTTTTCGCCAACGTAATATGGAACATTCATGGTTTCGCCTTGCGCGCTCATTTCATCAACCTTACCTAAAATACGGTTAACTTCTGCCTGGCGCAATGGGATAGCATTGCCTTGTTTATCGCCCAGGAAACCAATAACGCTGTTCACATTTTTTATAATATGCTCTAACTCGCCATCTAATACAGCTTCCATTAATACATATCCCGGAAAATAGTTACGCTCTTTAGCTATCTTTTTTCCATCGCGCATCTGGTAATATTTCTCGGTAGGTATTAATACCTGCGGTACCAAATGTGTAATGCCTAAGCGTGCAATTTCAGCATCAACGTATTGTTTTACTTTCTTTTCCTTACCACTTATTGCACGTACAACGTACCATTTTAATTGATCACTCATCCTTATATATATTAAGCTAGTGAACTATAAAACTTATTAAGCAGAATGCCAATGATCTGATCCATGCCAAATATCAGCATGGCAATTATTACTGCCGCTACTAATACTAAAACCGCGCTGCTTTGTAGTTCGCGCCAGGTTGGCCAGGTTACTTTCTGGGTCAACTCTATGTAAGACTCTTTAATATATTGAGATACGTTAGCCATTCTTAGTTATTTGCTATAATGCACGGGAACAAGGATTCGAACCCTGATCAAAGGTTTTGGAGACCTCTATTCTACCGTTGAACTATTCCCGTGTAAACCCTTAATCCCCGAAGGAACTTTATAATATTGATAAAGTACCAAGACAAAAAGTCCTGGTACTTTACATAAAAATTAACCGTTATGCTCCACCAAAGGTGGATGAAATTATTTTACAATCTCTGTTACCTGGCCAGCACCTACAGTTCTGCCACCTTCACGGATAGCGAAACGTAAGCCTTTTTCCATTGCGATAGCGTTGATCAATTTTACATTGATGGTAACGTTATCACCAGGCATAACCATTTCTACACCTTCAGCTAAGGTTATTTCACCTGTAACGTCTGTTGTACGGAAATAGAATTGCGGACGGTATTTGTTAAAGAATGGCGTGTGACGGCCACCTTCTGCTTTTGATAATACGTAAACTTCTGCTTTAAAGTCAGTGTGTGGAGTTACTGAACCTGGTTTGCAAATAACCATACCACGACGGATATCAGTTTTTTCAATACCACGTAACAATAAACCTACGTTGTCACCAGCTTCGCCACGGTCAAGGATCTTGCGGAACATCTCAACACCTGTTACGGTTGATTTTAAGTTCTCTGCACCCATACCTAAGATGTCTACTTGCTCGCCTGAGTTAATTACACCACGCTCGATACGGCCGGTTGCAACAGTACCACGACCAGTGATCGAGAATACGTCCTCAACAGGCATCAAGAAAGGGAGCTCAGTTAAACGAGGAGGAATTGGAATGTAAGCATCAACTGCATCCATTAATTCCATAATTTTTCCAACCCATTTCGGATCAGCATTTAAGCCACCCAAAGCAGAACCTTGGATAACAGGGATATCATCACCAGGGAAATCATAGAATGAAAGTAGCTCACGGATTTCCATCTCTACTAATTCTAACAATTCCGGATCGTCAACCATGTCAACTTTGTTCATAAACACAACCAATGAAGGTACACCTACCTGGCGGGCTAAAAGAATGTGCTCGCGAGTTTGAGGCATTGGGCCGTCAGTTGCAGCAACAACTATAATTGCACCGTCCATTTGAGCAGCACCTGTAACCATGTTTTTCACATAATCCGCGTGACCTGGACAGTCAACGTGTGCATAGTGACGGTTTTTAGTTGAGTACTCAACGTGAGCAGTGTTGATGGTAATACCACGCTCTTTTTCTTCTGGAGCAGAGTCAATAGATTCGAATGAACGAGCTTCTGAGAAACCTGCGTCAGATAATACTTTAGTAATAGCCGCGGTAAGGGTTGTTTTGCCGTGGTCAACGTGACCGATAGTACCGATGTTTAAGTGCGGCTTACTACGGTCAAACTTTTCTTTTGCCATGATTTATTATGTTTGGTTAATTTATATTTAAACTATTATTACTATATACTATAAAGTTGAGCCAACAATGGGATTTGAACCCATGACCTCTTCCTTACCAAGGAAGTGCTCTACCCCTGAGCTACGTCGGCTTATTTGTTAGCTCATTGGTTGTATTAACTAATGAGCCTCCAAGAGCGGAAGACGAGGTTCGAACTCGCGACCTATAGCTTGGAAGGCTATCGCTCTACCAACTGAGCTACTTCCGCTTTAAATAAGTTTGCAGTTTACAGTTTTCAGTCAGCAGTTAATAACTGCAAGCTGTTTACCGCAAACTGCTTACTCCCTTTTGTGGGGGGAGAAGGATTCGAACCTTCGTAGCCGAAGCAACGGATTTACAGTCCGTCCCATTTGACCGCTCTGGTATCCCCCCATTTGTTGATTATTGAATGTTTTAATTAGTGACTTACTGAATAAAGAACTTTAACATTCACTCATTCTAAAATTCACTCATTCACTCAATAAAAAACTGAGCCTCCTATCGGGATCGAACCAATGACCTACTGATTACAAGTCAGTCGCTCTACCAGCTGAGCTAAGGAGGCTAATATATACCTGATAAGCTGCTGATCAATACAGATCGTTCAAGACTAACCTGCAAAAATCGCCGGCTATTTATAAGGTGTAATATTTTTTATTTTAAAGAACCATCCTCTTTTGTTGAAGAAGCGCGTTACACACCTCTCCGAAAGGGATTGCAAATTTACAAATAAATAACGCTGTACAAAATTTTTTATCAAAAAAAACTCAATGACTTTTTGGAGGCTAATTTTGAGTGATTTTTCAGGTTGATTTACAGCGAGAAAGGGATTTTAAAGCATCCAAAAAATACAATTCTAAAGTTCTTTTAAGAACTCCTTAGCATCCTGAAGTTGAATTTTACCTTCTTTAATAGCTTTATTTCTGCGACTGACTTTCTTAAACGATTATAAATTGCATAGTGCCTTCATTCACAATGTAATTTAAACTCATTGCATCCAATATAGCCTTACTAGCCTTTTCCAGTTTTCTTTTCTTCTATATTAACAGCAAACGTTTTCATTATAAAAGATACAATCTTATCAAAAAAAAAATCGACAGCCTTTCAAGCTGTCGATCTTAATAAAATATAAGGGGTTATTTATTGTTAAAATTCCTCTTCGGTTGATGCCAGTACGGCCTTTTTAACCTCTTGAGCGGCAATCTCTTTCCGCTTTTTATGCTTCCCAATTTGCTTACGAAGGCTCTCAATTGCAAGGTCTGTCGCCTCTTCAAAAGTTTTACATTGTTCTTTCGCAAAAATCAGGTTGCCCGGCAACTGCAGTTTTATTTCGGCTATTTTATTTGCTTCGTCTTCTACGTTTTCCAGCTTTAAATAAACTTCGCCATTTATAATGTTGTCATAAAAGGTATCCAGCTTGTCGGCTTTCTTCTGTATAAATTCTAATAATCCTTTGTCTGCAGTAAAATGAATTGATTGCACTGTAATTTTCATGGTTCCTCCTTTTTATGCCTTTGGATGGGCGAGTTTATAAATAGATTTTAGTCTCTCGACAGAGTTATGCGTATAAATTTGAGTAGCGCTTAAGTTGGCATGGCCCAGTAATTCTTTTATCGCATTTAAATCAGCTCCCGCATTGAGCAGGCTGGTTGCAAAGGTGTGCCTCAACACGTGGGGGCTCTTTTTATTTTGGGTTGATATGTTAGATAGATATTTATGCACTGTTAGATAAATTAGCTTTGGATATGCATTTGCCCCTTTATCTGTAACGATCAATGTTAATGAATTGTTACTAAAATTTTCACTTTTCTTTAACTCGTTGTATCTCAATAGCAATAAGCTCAATTCTCGGTTAAGCGGTATGATGCGTTCCTTGTTTCGCTTGCCTAAAACCTTAACTGTATCCTCGTAAGTATTAATATCGCTGTCTTTTATTCCTAATAATTCGGCCAGGCGCATGCCGGTGCCAAACAGCATTTCAATGATCAGTTTATCGCGTGTGCCTTTAAAGTCGTCGGTAAACACTTTGCCATTATCCAGCATCTGGATAAGGCGTGCGTCTTCAACAACAACAGGCAGATGTTTCGGAATTTTGGGTGTGTTTATTTTTGATGCCGGGTTAATAGTTAATATCCCATCTTGCACCAAAAATTTAAAGTATTTGCGTAGCGTAGCAATTTTACGATTGATGGAACGCGCGGTTAGCTGCTGGTTCATCAGCTCAACCATCCAGTTACGTATCTGATAGTGGGTAATTTGTTGCGGGTGTGTTATGGTTTGATCTGGATGGTTCAGGAAACCAATAAACTGATCAAGGTCTGACTGATAAGCAGATACCGTATGCGGAGAGTACCGTTTTTCGAATTTAATATAATGTATAAACCGGTCTAAAAACATAAAAACTACTTGTGCATCCGATAGAATGAATGTACAAATAGTTTTATATATGTTTACAAGAAAACTGAAATTTCTTTTTACAAAGAATTAAACAGTTGGTTCAAGGTTCATGTTTTGTTTGTAGATGGCATGTTTGATTTCGTGACGACGGCTTACCGATTTTTTCTCGAATGCCTGACGGCTGCGAAGCTCGCGCAATACACCAGTTTTTTCAAATTTCTTCTTAAAGCGTTTTAATGCTTTGTCTAATGATTCGCCTTCTTTAACGTTGATTATGATCATAATTCCAAAATACCTCCTTTCAGGGACGGCAAATGTACGCACAATGTTTTGATTTACAAATAGGTTTTTTGATTAATGCAATATTAATATCAATTCGTTCCTGTCCATAAATTACTTTCGTTTGTATTTATGTTTTGGATTACGACTTGTATGGAAAACATGCAAGATATATATTGAACTTTCTATATGATCATATTCATACACAATAATATAAGGAAAAGTATCAATTACCATATCCCTATAATTATGTTTCTTTTTTGGAAATGCTATCGGATTTTTTGAAAGAACAGCAAATGCTTTATCTACAACATCAACAAATCTATCCCCTAAACCCATTGAGCGGCTTTCATACCAATTAAATGATTCATCGATTTCTTTCGAAGCGAACGATGAAAATATGATAGCATTTTTCACGCTATTTAGATCGGCTTAATAATCGTGCTTTCACTTCCTCCCAAGTAAAACCTTTATCCTTCCCACTTTTCAGATCCGCCGAACGGCGGTCCAATTCAGCAACCAATTCATCATCATTCCACCACTCATAAGGTATGTTTACATCATCTTTAATAATGGTATATATAGCTTCAACTTTGTCGTCATCGGCAACTTTAATATATTCATATAATTTTTGCCTTATTGTTAAGGTATCCATACACTTTGCTTTTAAACAAAATTAATAAAATTTAAGCACTGAATGTTATTACAGCGTAAAACATTTGAATTGTATTTCTGTTTAATCTATCTATATTTAACCGCCTAATTGCAAGTATACTATACATGATTACAAACACCCCCTTACAAACAACATACAGCCATTACTTACAAAGCGGCGGCGAAATGGGGCAACTTATCCGCGATTTTGACTGGAGCAAAACCGTATTGGGCGACCCGGAAGGCTGGTCGCAAAGTTTATTAACTACCATTAGCATTATATTAAACTCACCCTTCCCTATGTTTTTATGGTGGGGGCCAGAGTTGATACAGTTTTATAATGATTCTTATCGCCCCAGCTTAGGACAAAATGGCAAGCACCCAAAAGCACTGGGCCAACGCGGCGCGGATTGCTGGCCCGAAACATGGCCCGTAATTAAGCCCTTAATAGATAATGTACTTAAAGGCGGCGAATCAACCTGGAGCGAAAACCAACTCATACCTATTTACCGCAACAACAAACTAGAAGACGTTTATTGGACCTTTAGCTACAGCAAGGTATTGGACGAAACCGGTAATCCCGGTGGTGTTTTGGTGATCTGTAATGAAACTACGGAGCAGGTACAATCATACAACAACATACAAGCCGCTAAGAACGAGTTGGAATTTGCCATTGAAACTGCTGATCTGGGTACCTGGGACCTTGACCCGGTTACCAATAAATTTATAGGTAATGATAGGCTGAAGGAGTGGTTTGGATTACCATGCGATGAAGAAATAGCGCTTGAACATGCCATTGCAGCAATGGTTGATGAGGATAAGGGCAGAGTTATCGAAGCCATCCAGAAAGCAATGGCAAAAGGATCAGACGGGAATTATAATATTACATACACTATACAAAGCCTAAAGGACCAAACAAAGCGCATTGTTGAGGCCACCGGCAGTGCTTTGTTTGATGCGGAAGGAAACGTTTACCAGTTTAGCGGCATATTGCAGGACGTAACCGAAAAATACCAGGTACAGGTGCGTAAGGATGAATTTATAAGCGTTGCTAGTCACGAATTAAAAACGCCTATTACCTCGTTGAGCGCGTCCATGCAGATATTGCAGAAATTGGTTAAAACAGATCCGGCATCTGATAAAGTACCAATGTTTGTAAACAAGGCCAGTAACAATTTAAATAAGTTGATACACCTGCTTGACGACTTATTGAACGTTACCAAAATACAACAGGGGCAACTGGCACTTAACATCAACCGTTTTGACCTGGTTGAATTGATAAGAGATTGCTGCGACCATATAAACCCGATAAACAACTATGAATTTGTTTTTTTAGGCGATGACGAACTAATGGTTTATGCTGATTACCGCCGGATAGACCAGGTAATGATAAACCTGATAGGTAATGCCATAAAATACTCGCCGCTATCAAAACGGGTAGAGATAACGGTTAACCATGATAATGAGCAGGCCACCGTGTGTGTGCGCGATTTTGGCATAGGCATTAACCCGCAAAAACTACCGCATTTATTTGATCGCTATTATAGGGTTGATGCTTTTGGGCACCAGTTTTCGGGCTTAGGGTTGGGTTTATACATAAGCTCAGAGATTATTTCCCGTCATAATGGTAAAATTGGGGTCGATAGTAATGTAGGCAGCGGCAGTAACTTTTGGTTTACTATACCTATTGATAATAAGCTAGCGCTGTAAACTCCGCAAGAATCGGGTTTCGTACCGTTCTGCAAGCCGGTACATTTGTATCATTAAATGATAACGATCATGGAAACGCAGAACGAAATTGATTATAACAGAATAGCCGAAGCCATAGAGTTTTTACGGCTAAACTATAAACGCCAGCCTACATTAGAAGAAGTGGCAGAGTATGTACACCTAAGCCCCTTTCATTTCCAGCGCATGTTTAAAGACTGGGCCGGCGTAACACCTAAACAGTTTTTACAATACCTGAGTATTGAACACGCCAAATATATTTTAAAAGATAAACAAGTATCCTTATTTGATACCGCTTTCGAGACCGGCCTGTCAGGCACTGGCCGACTGCACGACCTTTTTATAAAAGTTGAAGGCATGACACCCGGCGAATACAAAAACGGCGGCGAGCAGTTAAACATTAACTACAGTTTTGCCGAAAGCCCTTTCGGTACTATCATAGTAGCATCAACCAACAAGGGTGTTTGCTATATGGCTTTCGCCGATGGAGATAACGATGAAGCATTTGCCGAATTACAAAAGAAATTCCCCAATGCTACCTACAACCTGTTTCTAGATATCATACAGCAAAACGCTATCTACATTTTCACGCAGGATTGGAGCAAACTAAGCGATATTAAATTGCACCTAAAAGGAACGCCCTTCCAATTAAAAGTTTGGGAAACATTATTAAAAGTACCTATGGGTGGTCTAATCACCTACTCGGGCCTGGCGGGTAATTTGCAAAACCCCAATGCCAGCCGCGCGGTTGGTTCGGCAGTGGCTGATAACCCGGTAGCTTTCCTGATCCCTTGCCATCGGGTAATAAAATCAACCGGCGAAACCGGGCAGTACCATTGGGGCAGTCAGCGCAAAAACGCGATGATTGGTTGGGAAGCATCGAAGGCGTTTGCAGAGGTGTAGCTCTTTTTGTTTTGTTTCACGAAATGTGAAACAGATGAAACAAGGTTTCTGATTAACTAATTTATAATAAGCATTTTATAAAAAACCAGTGAAACAAAAATGTGCAACAACTTATTCGTCTGTTTTTTTATGAGTGAATATGGATTATGAATTTGAATATTAGCTAATTGCAAATATAAAGGCAAAAACAAACCCTCTTTCTGCCGAAGGCGAAGAGAGGGTGGTCAAGCGAAGCAATGACCGGGTGAGTCAACGGCGCACGTTGATTGCAAGCGGCGACTCACCCGACTACGCTACGCTGGCCGGCCCTCTCTTTCGCAAGCGATAAAGAGGGCTAAACAAATTAATTATGATAAATCACACTGATTTAGGCCCTACAACTTTTGCCCGGCTTAGAATATTACAATCACTCATCGCCAAAGGCGAAATAACACTGGGCGGTTATGCTAAGGGGAAGATCTATGGGACGATTATCTGCAAACCGGGTAAGCGAATAAAACCTGTGAATCAGGTGTTTTTTAAAGACGAGCAGGAAGCATTGCATAATGGGTACCGCCCATGCGGCCACTGCATGCGTGAACAATTTAAACTATGGAAATTAAACAATGGCATTAAATAACTTATTACCCTATGATGGCGAGGTTAACTATTACGGTAGCGTAATGAATACAGACAAAGCCAATCAATACTTAAATACTCTACTGGATACTATTCAATGGAAAAATGATGAAGCCATTATATTTGGCCGGCATATCATCACTAAACGTAAGGTAGCCTGGTATGGCGATGATGGTTATAGCTATACTTACTCTAACACCACCAAACAAGCCTTAACCTGGACAAAAGAATTATTGCAACTAAAAGCAATGGTTGAGGAACTAACCGGCCAACAATATAATTCCTGCCTGCTTAACCTGTACCATACCGGCGATGAAGGTATGGCCTGGCATAGTGATGATGAAAAATCATTGGGAAAAAACACGTCTATAGCCTCATTAAGTTTTGGTGCCGAACGCAAATTCGCGCTTAAACATCGTGTTAGCAAAGACCCGGTTTCGCTGATATTAGAGAATGGCAGTTTGCTGGTTATGAAAGGCGCTACACAAACCAACTGGCTGCATAGTTTGCCTAAATCAAAAAAGATAACCGCGCCGCGGGTTAATTTAACTTTTAGGACGATGGTTTAAATTAAATGTCATTTCAAACAGTGTGACACTACCTCAATATCTCCCTACTGATAACGATCTTCTGTATCTCAGAAGTACCTTCTCCTATCGTACACAACTTAGCGTCACGATAATATTTTTCTACCGGGAAATCTTTTGTATAACCATATCCACCAAATATTTGTACGGCTTCTGTGGCGCATTTTACCGCTACTTCTGACGCGAAATATTTTGCCATAGCCGATTGTTTGGTTACCGGCTGGTGGCGGTTCTTCAGATCCGCGGCTTGCATGATCAATAGTTCAGCAGCTTCAATTTCGGTTGCCATATCGGCCAGTTTAAATTGGATGCCCTGGAAATTTGCGATAGCCTGCCCAAACTGGCGGCGCTGTTTGGCATAAGTAACTGCAGCCTCGAAAGCGCCTTTGGCAATACCCAGCGACAGGGCCGCGATAGATATGCGGCCCCCGTCGAGCACTTTCATGGCTTGCTTAAAGCCCTCACCCTCTTGTCCCAGTATGTTTTCTTTTGGTACACGACAGTTGTCAAACACCAGCTCGGTAGTTTCTGAAGCGCGCATGCCCAATTTATTTTCTTTTTTTCCGTGTGTAAAACCGGGGGTTCCTTTTTCTATTACGATGGCCGATATGCCGTTCGAATCGCCTTTGGCGCCGGTACGTACCATTACTACTGCAACATCGCCGGATTTACCGTGGGTGATCCAGTTTTTTGATCCGTTTACAATATAATGATCGCCATCTAATACAGCGGTTGTTTCCATCCCCATCGCATCCGATCCGGTATTGGCTTCTGTTAATCCCCAGGCACCTATCCACTCGGCGCTTGCCAGTTTAGGCAGCCATTTATGTTTTTGCTCCTCGGTACCAAAAGCCAATATATGGCCGGTACAAAGCGAGTTATGCGCGGCAACCGATAAACCTATCGATCCGCATACTTTAGCAATCTCTACAATTACGGTAACGTACTCAAAATAGCCAAAACCCGAGCCGCCATATTCTTCGGGCACTAAAACGCCCATCATACCCAGCTCACCTAGTTTTTTAAACAATTCTACCGGGAAAATTTGTGCTTCGTCCCACTCCATTACGTAGGGGCGTATATTTTTTTCGGCAAAATCGCGTGCCATCTGGCCCACCATTACCTGGTTATTGTTAGAAGAAAAACTGTATCCGGCTGATACGTCTGTTAGCAAAGAATCCATTATTTTTTATTTGATTTACAACAAAGTAACGCCAAAAATTACAGATTAGTTTCACTTTGGGGCACCGTAAAAAGGGACCAAATGGGTATACGGTACAGATAGTAGGTTTAGTTCATTTAAACCTGTTTATTGATGTAACTTAATATTAAAACTTTTTTTTGCGGATAATGGAACACGATACAATGATGTTTACGTGCTTATTGAGCAACATCTCTCATCACATATTCAAAGGTCAAAGTTTTATAAATAAACGAATTAGGATCATTAGGCGGATTTGTTTTAACAACAACCGATTTTGGGTACCCGTCAACACCAGGTACATAATTATATTGCGAACCCAGAAACGGATATTGCTGGTAATAGCTTTGTATAACCACGTTCTTACTCATGTAATCGTTCTCCTGGTCGTTTGAGTTCAGCAACATATATTTAGCGGTAGGATTATAATATGGATTTTTGTCTAAACCGTAATCATAATTAGTTGCGTTCACAAAAGTAACTATTTTCGATGAAGCCAAATTATCTCCTGAATAAGTATACACAAAGCTGTAGCTGTCGCTGCCGGTACGTTTGGTTACGCGGCCATCTATAACCGTGTAGGTATAACTTTCATCAATAGGTCCTGTTTTAATGTGCATGCTAACCGGCACGCCATTGTTATAGGTAAATGTATAAACAAGGCTTGCATTAGTACCTTGCCCATAGCTAATACTTACCAAATCGTCACCACTATAGGTATAGTAATAGCCCCCTCTTTGAATCAACCTGTTTTTGCTGTCATAACTAAAAGATGTTACAGTGGTTTGGTCACCATTGAGGCCGCCTACTGCTGTAACTTTTGATATCAGTTTAATTTGTTGCTTCGGTGTAGCGTCTTTCTTTTTACAGGCGCCAAACATAATGCATAATAATAATGATGCTAAGAGTATAATTTTGGTTTTCATAAGGTTGATAATTGGTAGGTATTGTATTGCAAATTAAGTATATGACTTATAAAATCCAAATATTAACTAATGCTATAATATTAAATAATACTTATTTTTCATTAATCAGCACAACACATTTAATCTTTTAATTATAATATAAAACATAACCTATCTCCGGCTTGTTGCGTACAATACCTGATTCCAATTCAGCCTAAGACCAATTCTTATAAACCTGTCTACCTTTTATAGTAAAGTAATTAATGTCTATTACTGTCATCTTTTTCCATTCGCTAAACTGAACGAGCAAGTAAATCACTATAAAACAATTCAATTTTTAAATTATGAGAAGAAAGATCAACAACAATTATTTAAAGCGCAGCAAACAGCTATTAGCTATTTTAGCATTAGGTGTAAGTATTATTTTTGCAGGCTGTAAAAAAGAGCAGTCGGCTAGTAACGCGGCCATAGTTACCACAGTAACGGGTGTTAATTTATCCAGTCCGCCACTGCCCGCCAAAAGCGATGCATTACTGGCCATACAGGTTTACAACAATCACTTTTATAATCAATATGGCACTTACGGGCCATCGTTTAAGGCATATTACTGGAAGGATGATAGCCATACCGGCCGGATGGATTTCTGGACACAACAAGAAGCAATTGAAATGCTAATAGATGCTTATAACATTAACCCAAGTACAGATCTGAAGAACAAGATCTCCTACTTGTACAATGGTGTAAGGGATGGCTACGGCTTGCTCTGGACCAGTAATAAGTTTAATGATGACATAGTTTGGGGATCGCTGATGTGCGTCCGGGCCTACAAGATCACTAATGACGGTGGTATGCTTACTATGGCTAAAAACAATTTTGACATGATGTATAGCCGCGCCTGGGACACCACGGTTTTAGGTGGAGGCTTATGGTGGACAACGGATAAAACATCCAAAAACACCTGTGTAAATGCGCCAGCTGTTATTTGTGCCATGCTGCTGTACCAGGCTACCGGCGATGCCACCTATAAAACAAAAGCCAAACTGATAATGGACTGGATAGTGAGCCGATTATATACGGCATCAACCGGCGAGGTAAAAGGGGCCATCATTCCAAACGGAACAATAACTGAAGGTGCGCTTTCATACACACAAGGAACTTTCATCGGTGCTTGCGATTTGTTGAGAGCTGACTATCCTACAGTTGATTATTTAGGGATGGGCAGTAATGCTATGAACTATGCAAAATCCAGCTTATGTATTACATCAGGCGGAATACTGAAAGACGAGAACGGCAATGCCGATACCCAGGGGATGAAAAGCATTTTTGCCCGCTGGGCTTGCCAGTTTGTATTCCATACCGGTACGGTAAGCACTTACGGGGCTTGGTTGGATTTTAACGGTTCGCAAGCCTGGTCTATCCGCAACTCGCAAGGGTTAATGTGGAACACCTGGGGTACACGAACTTCAGATACGCAAGTACTTAATGCGTTTCAGACCACCTGCGGCGTATCAATGGTAAATAATATATACGACTATCGTTAACAATTACTTGCTCGTTTATAATATATCAAACCAATTTATTAGTCCGGATTTATAATCCGGACTTTTTTATTAGAGGCATAGCCTCGGCCAATATTCTAGTAGCGGATTTCTATTATTACTTCAACCCAGCAGGCAACTCCACACTATTCTTCACCTTACCTCTCAAAATATTACTTGTCGCCTGCGCTAACTGCAAATACCAATCAGATGGCAGTGCTATCCCATCTTGGTCTAACGATAAAAACTTTTCATTTGCCGGTTTTTCTGCCGCGGTTGGAGCCACTTTGTACATGGCGGTGCCTTCATCAATTTCATCATACATGGCTATATACACCATATTTACTCCGGCGTTAATTACGTTGTATGATTGATGCCAGTAAAACGCTCCGCCCCTGCGTGGTATTTGGTTAAACGGACTTTTACCATGACGTAAATTATACCAGGAGAACCCGGGAAAAATAACCGGCAGGTAATCAATTTTATGTGCATCGCAATAGGCTTTATCGGGCACTACGGTACGGTCGCGGAATTTATCGGCACCCCGGTCATCGCCAAAACGACCAACCGCCCAGGGGCTTATGATATCCATTTTATTGTATACCGCTTTCCACTCATCGCTGTGCGTAAGCCAGGTGTCGTTAATACCACCCATAATAGTGGCCTGGTATTTTTTCTCGGCAACGTGGTGGAACCAATCCAGTATGGAATCGGCCTGCTCTATCGGGGCAAATGGCTTAGTATGGTCAAAACCCAATCCCCATATTGACAACAGAGGTCTGCCATTATGATGCAGGTAGGATTTGCCTTTGGTTACCTCTAACGAATCTACCAAAAACTTCCAATCGTTGATCAGATCGCGTTTCCAGTTAGGGCCCGCACCCGATATATCATACATGATACAATACACCCGCTTGTATTTTTCGCTGGCTTGTTTAACATTGCGCACCACCTGGTTAAAGTGCCTCGCGCCGCCACGTGATTTAATATCAGTAACAAAACGCTGCTCGAAAACACCGTCCAGATCATGCTCCATCATCCATTTAAAATGCAGATCGACAGCGCCATATTTATAAGCAGAGTACAGCTTTGCCGGTGAGCCGTCCGGATATTTCATATTGGTAGCTTCCTGCACTTCGTTGGGATACTCGCGCATATCCGGCCATGGGTCAAAATCAGCATTCGCGGCATCAGGTGTACGTGCGCCAAAATAATGCCGCCATACGTGGTTGTTAGATCCGTCATTGGGCGTGGCGTGCCAGCCCTGGTAGCCAAACATTACTTTATTATTTAACGTAGTGGTGCTGGGCACATATTTTTGGGCATTAGTGATATATGCCGAAAGCATAAGTAATAAAATAACTGATACTGATCTCATCATATACATCGCTTTAGTATGGTAATTCTTTTACGCTTATTACTGCACCACCTGCGCCATGGTGCAGTGCCGGCGCATTAATACTCTGCCAGCACAATTATCTTATCACTTATCGGCATTATACGTTCTTTACCTTTTAAAAAGCCCAATCCTACCACAAAAGAGAAACCGCAGACCACGCCGCCCATTTCTTGTATCAGGTCGCTGGCCGCGGTTACAGTACCGCCGGTAGCCAGCAAGTCGTCATGCAATAAAATATGCGCGCCGGGTTCAAAGGCATCGGTATGCATCTCGATAGTGGCGGTGCCATACTCCAGGTCGTATTTTTTTTGGCGGATAGTATAAGGCAATTTACCCGCCTTGCGCACCGGTATAAATGGCACACCCATTCTGGTAGCCAATGTCAACCCAAATAAAAATCCGCGGCTCTCTACCCCTGCTATGGCATCAATGCGTATGCCTTGCAATTTGTCAACAAACGCATTAACAATCCCATCGCATAATATAGGATCTTTTAATATGGTGGTAATATCTTTAAATACAATGCCCGGCTTCGGGAAATCGGGTATATCACGTACGGCTGATTTGATTTGTTGTTCTATCATTTAAAACTTAAATATGGTTCAATTTTACGCAAAATTATCCCATCAACTATAGCTATATTCTTCATATCATTTATTGACTGATAATTGCCATGTTGTAAGCGATATTGGATAACCGCGTTGGTTTGTTTATTGGTTAGATACGGAAACTTGCGCAGTCCCTCAAAATCAACCGCGTTTATATTTATTTTGCTGATGTGAATTGTGTTGATGTTTACCTGGTTCTGTATTTCGGCGTACTTGATACTGTCAATTCCATAAACTTCTTTTAGTTGTTCTTTATTTAAAAACCCTCCTAATCTTTTGCGGTACTCTACTATCCGCGCAGCGAAAGCCGGGCCGATGCCATGTATACGGGTGAGTTTGGTAGAGTCGGCAGTGTTTAGATCAACAACTTCGCCGACTGTCAGTTTGTTAGCTGTATAGCCTTCATCGGGGATATTAATATACGGCACTATTCGTTTATAATCATCAGCAGTAATACCGTAAATCTTCTCTACATCTTCCTTCTTATTAAAATGGCCGCCTTTTGCTTCGTAATGTTTTATTATGCTGATCTGGCGCTCGCTCATGCCCAGTTGTTTCCATTGCTCGGCGGGGAGGTTGTTGGGATTGAAAACAAACAGGGTGGGTTTGGCTACTTTTTCGTCTGATAGTGGTGCGCCGTTATCATTATAACCTGAAACATCGCCGCCTTTGGCCTGATTAAGCAGGACCGCATCTTTATTAAAATCTTTAAAGTCAATAACCTTATTTGTATGAAATTGCTGGTATACGTAAGGCGCGGCAAAAATTATTGCTATAATTAAAAGCAGTATTACCATTCCGTTCCACTCTTTTTTTGTGATGGAAAGGTAATTTTTTACACGTGACTTCATTGCTTGGTTTAAATACGGCATTAAAGTAATAAATTTAGAACGATTTATAATCGCTACCGCTAAATGAAAATTATAACCACCGAAGAGTTTGCCAAGGCCACCAAACTAGATAAGTTAAAACTCCCGGGGCTTGCTTCCTTCCTGATGGAACTGATGAAGATAAACCAGGTTAATGATCTGTTTGCCCAGGCACAACCCAAACAAGGCATTGATTTTATTGATGCCATATTAAAAGGCTGCGGTGTCGAGATTGAATTTGACGAAAAAGAATTAAGAAATATACCCGCCAACGGAAGTTTTATCGCCATTGCCAATCACCCGTATGGCGGCATTGAGGGCTTGGTACTTTTAAAGATGCTGCTAATGGCCCGCTCCGATGCTAAACTGATGGCCAACTTCCTGCTCAAAAAGATACCCAATCTCAGCGACTTTTTCATCGCTGTAAATCCGTTCGAAAATATTGAACATTCATCAAGCATAAGCGGGTTAAAAAACACGCTGGAACTGCTTGCTACCGGCACACCGATAGGGATATTCCCCGCAGGTGAGGTATCAACCTTTAAGCTGGATAAACAAGAAGTTACCGACAGATTATGGCACCCGGTTGTGGGCAAGATCATAGCTAAAGCTAAAGTGCCGGTGGTACCTATTTACTTCCATGGCAACAATGGGCTGTTGTTTAATTTATTGAGTTTGATCCACCCTACCCTACGCACGGCCAAATTACCGTCCGAGTTGTTTAATAAACAGGGACAAACCATTCGCCTGCGTATTGGCAAGCCTATACAGGTGATGGACATCCCCGATTATAAAGACAGCGCACGGCTGCTTAATTATTTAAGAGCTAAAACCTATGCTTTAGGCGCCGGACTGGAAGAAGAGAAAAAGATATTTAACCCGCGTAATCTTTTCAAAATAAAAAAAAAACAACAGGAGATAGTTAAGGCTATTGACCCTGCTGTACTTGAAAAAGAGGTTGCAACCCTGCGCGATAACTACACCGTTTGGACAGAGAAAAACTACGAGGTATTTATTGTACCGACATCGGTTATCCCCTACACGATACGCGAGATAGGGCGTTTACGCGAAGTGACTTTCCGCGAGATTGGCGAGGGTACCAACATGGCTACCGACCTGGATGAGTATGATATTTATTATCATCACTTATTTATTTGGGATACGGAGGCTAAAATGGTTGTAGGCGCTTACCGCATTGGTTTGGGCGATGAGATATTTTATAGTCTGGGTAAGGATGGTTTTTACATTGCCGAACTATTTAAAATAAAAGAACAGTTTACACCTGTACTACGCAAAAGCCTGGAGCTTGGCCGCTCATGGATCCGTAAGGAGTACCAGCTAAAACCCTTGCCTCTGTTTTTATTGTGGAAAGGGATATTAAAGTATTTAATGGATAACCCGCGTTATCAATACCTGTTAGGGCCGGTGAGCATCAGCAATACTTTTTCTAAATTCTCTAAATCATTGATAGTAGATTACATCAATCGTAATCATTTTGATCATGAGATGGCGCAGTATGTTAAGCCTCGTAAAAAGTTCAAGGTTGATTTTTCAAGTATTGATGCCGAGATATTAATGGAAGGCGAAGATACTTTTAAAAGCCTGGACCATTTGATATCACAGGTAGAAACACATAACATGAAGGTGCCGGTGCTGCTACGACAGTACATCGCGCTTAATGCCAAGATCATCAGCTTTAATATTGATCCTAAGTTTTCTGATTCGTTGGATGGGTTCCTGGTACTGGATCTGGAGAATGTGCCGCAGGATATGTTGGAAAAGTTGGGGAAGAATTTGTAAAGGCAAGGTGTCATGCTGAGGCTCTCGAAGCATGCGGGCGGGCCTCTACGCTCACCCTTCGAGTACCTCAGGGTGACAGCCCTTTTTTTTAGTATTTAACCCCAAACTTCTTCAACACCAAACTCAATAACCACAATGGCGCTATCAGCATAAATTTAAATTCATCGGAGAAGGTGGGTTTGCGGCCCTCTATGCGATAGCCTATAAACTGGGCAATATTAGCCATGATGAATATAAACACGCAAACTTGCGGCAATACAAACCCGCCCGATTTTTCTGCTAGCTGTAACTGTATTACTATGTAGACCAGTGCAAACAATAACAACAGTATGATATAGGAAAGTATCGGCGATAACCGCATATAATAGTAAACACTAAACGCGATCAAGAATGATCCCCAATTTAAATAGGTATTATATACACCCAAAAACTTAAGCTGCGGGAATGGTAACGACCATACAAACCCCACCACGCTAAATACTATCAATGGAATGCAGAGGTAGTTAATTAATCGGTTTGCCGGCTTTTGGTGGAAGCTGGCGTATTGATCAATTATAACATCGATAGGGCGTTTTTCGATTTTTTGATTTTTCATGCCTGATAAGCAATAAAAATTAAACTATGTCATTGCGAGCGTAGCGTGGCAATCGCGAACTTTGCAGCGTGCGATTGCTTCGTCCCTCGCAATGACAAGTTGGGTATTACTTAGCAAACGCTACCGCGCGGGTTTCCCTGATAACAGTAACTTTGATCTGGCCCGGATAAGTCATTTCTGTTTGTATTCGGTTTGATATATCAGCAGCCAATATTTCCGATTCAGCATCACTTATCTTTTCACTTTCAACCACAACACGCAGTTCGCGACCGGCTTGTATAGCGAATGTTTTTTCGACACCAGGGTATGACATCGCCAGTTCTTCCAGTTCTTTTAAACGTTTGATGTAGCTTTCAACCACTTCACGGCGTGCACCGGGGCGCGCGCCTGATATAGCATCACAAACCTGTATTATCGGTGATAGCATGGAGGTCATTTCAACCTCGTCATGGTGAGCGCCAATGGCGTTACAAACCTCAGGATGCTCCTTATATTTTTCGGCTAATTGCATACCCAAAATAGCGTGAGGCAGTTCGGGGTTATCATCAGGTACTTTACCAATATCATGCAGTAAGCCTGCACGTTTAGCTAACTTAACATTCAGACCTAATTCGGCAGCCATAGTGGCGCAGAAGTTAGCTACCTCGCGCGAGTGTTGCAGCAGATTTTGTCCGTATGACGAACGGTAGCGCATACGGCCAACCATACGTATCAATTCGGGGTGTAAACCGGTAATGCCTAAGTCGATCACGGTGCGCTCGCCTATCTCTACAATCTCTTCTTCAATCTGTTTTTTGGTTTTAGCTACGATTTCTTCAATACGCGCGGGGTGTATCCGGCCATCAGTTACTAAACGGTGCATAGCCAAACGGGCAATCTCGCGGCGTACCGGGTCAAAGCCTGAAAGGATGATCGCTTCCGGGGTATCATCAACGATGATCTCAATACCGGTAGCTGCTTCCAGCGCACGGATGTTACGGCCCTCGCGACCAATGATACGGCCCTTGATCTCGTCATTCTCAATATTGAAAATAGAAACGGTGTTCTCAATAGCACTCTCGGTAGCGGTACGCTGGATAGTTTGGATAACAATTTTCTTAGCCTCTTTAGTAGCTGTTAGCTTAGCTTCGTCAACAATATCTTTTATTTGGGCCATGGCTTTTGCACGGGCATCTTCGCGCAGGTTGTCTATCAATTGGTTCTTGGCATCCTCGGCAGATAAGCCTGCAATGCTTTCCAGTTGCTCCACATGCTGGTTTTTCAATGCATCAACATCTTCCTGTTTTTTAACTAAAATGTCTGATTGACGCTCAACGTTTTTCTTAGCGTTATCTAACTCAGTTTCTTTACGGGTAATGTTTTCTAAACGCGAGTTGTAAGATTGCTCCTTTTGTTTAACCTCGTTAGTGCGTTGGTTTATCTCATTGTTTTTAGCGTTGATCTCTTGCTCATGCTCGGCTTTCATTTGTAAAAAGCGCTCTTTAGCTTCCAGCAATTTGTTCTTTCTTAGTATTTCGGCATCGTTCTCGGCATCTTTAAGTATTTTCTTTACTTTGTTTTGTGCTGATATCTCCTGGTCTTTAAACAGCTTACGGAGCAGGAAACGCCCTGCGACGATCCCTGTGGGTATGCCTGCCAGCAACCCAATTATAATGTATAATAATGCATTCATTTTTTAAAAGGTTTATTGTTTGTATAGTATATAAATAAAAAAACCGCGACTAAACTTTATGTATCATGTATTTTAAAAACTTCGTTACAGATATTTTAGAATCATGGGTTACAGTTAAACTGGAATGAGTAACGCACGCCTCCTTGATCCGTAGGATATTGAAGTGTTAAGTTTTTAATAGTGAAACATAAAATTTAACCGCGGTTAAATCTTAATTGGCTCTGTTATTATATGTAAAGAACGTTTATTACGACTTTGAAAAAAATTCAGTCAGCAAATTATCTAACTGATAAACCTTATCTGCTACTTCTGAATCATCAACAGTAACTTTCTTCTCGGCTTTTAATGATGATGTTGCATAATGCAGCACACTCATTGCAAGCAGATCTTGTTTATCCCTAACCGCATAATTTTCTTGATATTCTTTTATGCGGTCGTTTATCAACTTAGCTGCCCTACGTATTATTTCTTCCTCTTCCATGTTCACCTTTAAAGGGTAAACTCGGTCAGCAATATTTATTTTTATTGAGATTTCTCCCATTTGAGCTTGTTCACTTTATGTACTACTTTTTCAGTAATACAATGCACTTATCTATTTCTTGCACAAATTCGTTAATTTTTTGTTTAATATCAACACTTTTTTCATTTGTTTCTGAAAAAGATTTCGCCAGCTTCACTGCGCGCATCTTTTCGTCCAATTCTTTTGTCTTATTTCTACTGGCATTTAAGGCAGCAGTAAGCGTATCATTCTCCAATTTAAGCAGATCGTTCTCCTCTTGCAACGCAGCACAAAGCTCGATAAGGCGTTGAGTCTTATCTATAACTTTATTTAACTGTGTTGCTGTTGTTGACATTTTTTTAATGAGTGAATGAGTGTTTGAGCGAATGAGTGAATGTTTTTAATTGTTGGATAGTTAACTAATCTCTAATCACCTAACCTCTAATCACTACTTCCTTATCTCCGCTCCCGCTTCCTTCTCTAAGTTATAAATTAATTTTTGCATGATGGCATCAATCGCTTTGTCGGTTAAAGTTTTTTCTGCGTCTTGCAAAATAAAGCTTAGCGCGTATGATTTTTTCCCTGCCGGAAGCTTGTCGCCTTCGTACACATCAAATACATTAATATCTTTTAACAGCTTGCGCTCGGTGCGTTGTGCAATTTGTTTTAACTGACCAAACGATACACCTTTATCAATCAGCATAGACAAATCGCGTTTTACTGCCGGGAACTTAGAAATGTCCTGGTAAACTATCTTGTTCTTTTTAACGATGTTCATCAGCTGGTCAAAACTGAAATCAGCATAAAAAACTTCTTTATCTACATCAGCTTTTTTCAAAGCATCTTTTGCTACCGCGCCAAATTTTACCAGCGTTTTATTGTTACGATTATAGTTTAGTCCGTAGGCCATTTTTTTGCAGGTGCAGTCTTCAACTACAACATCATTAATGTTTAGTTTTTGCAGGATGCCGTCAACAATAGCCTTTAAATTATAAAATGTTGCCGCCGTAGCCTTTTGGTTCCATTGCACCGATGCTGTTGCACCACTCATAAAAATAGCGAAGCGCTGGCTCTCGTTATATTTATCGTCTTTAACACTATATATTTTACCAAACTCGTAAAATTTAATGTCAGCGTTCTGGCGGTTTTGGTTGTAAGCGATAGCCTCTAAACCCGAGTACAACATAGTTTGGCGCATTACATCCAGATCAGAGCTGAGCGGGTTCAATATTTTTACTGCTGATTCCAGGTCGCTTGAATATGCCGATTTGGTTAACGAGTTAGACATGATCTCATTAAAACCATTGGCGGTTAACAGGTCACTCAACAGATTTTGTACCGTGTCTTTCTCGGGCCTTGGCGATGCGCTCAACGATGCACGAACCTGCGTTGGTATATAGATGTTATTATAGCCGTAAATGCGCAGGATCTCTTCTATCACGTCCACATCACGGGTTACATCAACACGGTAAGGCGGCACTTTTAAAATTAAGCCTTCGGCTGATTCACTAACGATCTGAATATCCAAAGCGGTAATGATCGCTTTAATCTCTTCGTGTGGAATAACCTGACCTATTAAACGATGCACATTGCTGTAACTCAGGTCCACATCAAATGGCGCAACCGGGTTAGGGTATAAGTCGATAATATTTGATGATATAGTACCACCTGCAACTTCTTTAATTAATAAAGCAGCACGCTTTAGCGCGAAGATCACCATGTCCGGATCTGTACCACGCTCGAACCTAAACGAAGCATCAGTTTTTAACCCATGCCTTTTAGCCGTTTTACGTACCGACACCGCGTTAAAATATGCACTCTCCAGGAAAATGCTTGTAGTAGTTGCTTTAACACCCGATTCGGCACCGCCAAATACACCGGCTATGCACATCGGCGCTTCGGCATTACATATCATCAGATCATCGGCAGATAATTTGCGTTCAACATCGTCCAGCGTTTTAAACAGGGTACCCTCTGCAACATTCTTTACAATTACTTTATTGCCTTTTATCGCGTCTGCATCAAATGCATGTAGCGGTTGGCCTAAGTCATGCAATACATAATTGGTAGCATCGACCACGTTATTGATAGAACGCACACCGATAACCGCCAAACGCTCTTTTAACCATTGCGGTGATTCTTTAACCTCGATACCAGAAATAGTTAAACCGGCATAGCGCGGACTAGCCCCTTCATTCTCTACCACAACCTCAATAACACGGTCTGTATTATCCACCTTAAATGTCGAAACATTAGGTTTGACAATACCGATTTTAAGGAAAGCGGCAATATCACGGGCAGTACCTAAGTGCGATACCGCGTCTGCACGATTGGGAGTTAAGCCAATCTCGTACATATAATCATCGTTCAGCTTAAAATAGTTTTTAGCCAGGCTGCCAACTACGGCATCATCAGCCAAAACCATTATACCGGCATGGTCTGTACCCAGGCCTATCTCGTCCTCAGCGCATATCATACCAAGTGATACTTCGCCACGTATTTTTGATTCTTTGATCAGGAACGGCTCGCCGGTAACCGGGTGTACGGTTGTACCTACAGTTGCCACTACTACTTTTTGCCCTGCGGCGACATTAATAGCACCGCAAACAATCTGCAGATCTTCGCCAGTGCCAACATCAACTTTGGTAACTTTTAACCTGTCGGCATTGGGGTGCTGGGCGGTTTCTTTAACGTAACCAATTACCAAACCCTCTAATCCACCGGGAATAGCCTGTACTTTCTCCACGCTTTCAACCTCTAAACCGGTACCGGTTAATATGGTCGAAATTTGTTCGGGAGTTTTATCTGTCTTAATAAATTCTTTGAGCCAATTATAGGATATCTTCATTACAACGAAACGATAATCGGCAAAGATAGGATTTAGTCGGGAAGTCCGAAAGACGGAAGGTAAAAGGTTTGCGTTTGCCCCGGTTTTTACTTCCCAATCAAAGTTTTTAATTTATTCATCAAGTCCTCGCCCCTAAGATCTATATCAATGATCTTACCCTGGGGGTCAAGCAAATAAGTTGTGGGATACGAATTGATGTCTTTATATCCGGCCGTTTGTGATGTTTTGGCATCCATTTGAATATTTGGCCACGGCAATAATTGTTGTTTAAGTATTTGTTGAGTGGTACCGGGCTGACGATCATCGACAATACCGATGATTTCCAGGTTTTTACGACTGAATGTTGAATATACCTCTTTGATCTTCGGGAACTCGGCAATGCAGGGCCCGCAAAACGTACCCCAAATATCAATAAATACGTATTTACCTTTCAGGCTGGCTGTGTTTACAATCCCCTGTAATTTGATATTCGGGTTAATATTAATACCGGCCACAACAGGCGCTTTATATCCCAATTGCCTTGATACTTTGTTGGTTCCCTTGTTTGCCGGGTCTTTGCCCGATAATACCTTTACTCCTTTTTTATCCCCAAAGCCACTAATATCTACTCCCGTTAATACCAGGTCGTTACCATTATTCATGATGTTGGATACAATAAACTCGTCATCCCCGATCTTGGCATACTGACCAATCTTTACAGAATTTAACTTTGCTATACGGTCAAAATATGGGCGATCCGGCACAATCATTACTGCAGACTTGCTGTAATTGGTTGTGGCTACCATATACGGCTTGCCTTTATATATAAAACGCAAGTAGTTAAACTCAGGGAAGGAAAAACTCATTTCTGTACCACTACCGTAACTTGGCAGGCTCATAAATACCAGCCTTTTATCATCTTTTATTTGGTTATCATTACCTAAATAATTTATTGTTACAGCTACTGCCCCTTTTATCTTTAAATCTTCGTCGGTTGTGCCTTTAAGCGCGGGCCTTAGTTGGTCATTCGCAAAGTCGCCATCGTTATCAACATCTATCATGTAAACAGGCTGGTTGTCGTGCATGCCTGATACAGCCGAAACATAACATTTCAAGGGCTGTCTTGATAATCTTACCGTGTCTTTAAGTTCAAACTTATTGCCTGTTAAACGCTTCTCCATATATTCTTTGGAGTAGAAACCGGCTACATAACTCTGAAAAACAAATTGCGGAAGGTCAAGAATATGAAAGTATTCTTGCATGTCTTTTAAATTGGTTGGTACATTTTTCATTACCGTAAAAGCCTTAGCATCATCATATTTTCTTAACTGCGCCAATGTGCCTTGCATAGTTGACACGTTGCCCTCAGGGCCAGTGCCGAAAAATCGCTCCATGTGGAAAGTGATACTGGCTGTTTTTTGGGACAATTTTGTTTTGGGGGCACTAAATCTTAAAGTATCTTTTGATGTTTGGCCAAAGCATACAACAGCCACGGTTAATAAAAAAGTAATGGTAGATAAGGTTTTCATAATATAGGCTATTATAAGGTAGTACCATTGCTTAATTGGTTGTAAAGAAATGGTATTACAATAATACTATTTATAGGCTATAATTATTGTGCAAACGCCTTAAAATAATTCAGTCAACATTAAGGGGTTTACAAGCAGCCTTAAAAAGACTATTTGTAAACCCCTTAATTTTGTTTAAATACCTTACCAAAATTTATTCGTCATCATCCGTCTTATCATCGCCATCTAAATTCAGGGTGTACGATGGCTCGGCGGCGTCATAGGCCCGATCTAATGCGTCAGTATCGGCGGTTTCGTCACCGGCTTCGTATTCAGCTTTTTCATCAAAGCCGTTCGAGTGGATATCTTGCTGGCTCATTTGATCATCTTTATCTTCGTCTTGCTGGTCGTCTTGTGGGACGCGGTTGTCTGGAGTTATCATGATTGTTTGTTTTGTTATAGAACGTTATTAAGTATGTGGTTGTTTTACAAATAAAAAAAGGATGGCCAGATCACTCCGCCCACCCCTATCATTTAAAACCAAAATTCTTAATTAAAACCTGCTGAAACCACCATCAAGCACCAGGTCCCCACCGATCATATATTTTGAGTCGTCAGATGCCAGGTATAAAAAGCCTTCGGCTATTTCTTCAACATTACCCAAACGTTTTGCCGGTGTAATGTCTGCCATATAAGCTTTCATACCGTCAACTTCTTCTGCTGTCATTCCGTTACGGCCAAAAATCGGCGTCTCAATTGGGCCGGGAGAAAGCACGTTAACTCTGATCTTCCTATCTGCTAATTCGGCAGAGAAACCTCTTGCTAACGAAGTTACCGCTGCTTTAGTAGCCGCATAAGCCGAAGCTGTTGCCATAGCTTTACCACTCACTGCTGAAGAGGTGATGATGATCGATGCCCCATCATTTAAAAAAGGCAAAGCTTTTTGCACCGAGAAGAACGCGCCTTTAAAGTTGATGTCGCTGGTTTGGTCAAACATTTCTTCGGTGTAGTCGGCTAATGGGGCGGCTACAAATACACCGGCGTTAACCACCAATACATCAATTTTGCCAAAAATTTCGGTTACTTTTTCGTACACACCAGTTATGTTTTTAAGGTCAGATACATCGCTTACTAAACCTATTGCACCATGGCCTATTTCGGCAACTGCCGCATCTAATGTGGTTTGGTTACGGCCAGTTATGGTAACTTTTGCGCCTTGTGCTGCATATAACTTTGCAGTTGCTAACCCAATACCGCTGTTACCACCTGTAACTACAGTTACTTTATTTTCTAATTTTTTCATTGTTGCTTTGTTATTTATTGATTTATTTGAATTTTTCGATATATTTAATTATGGTATTTCTTTCTTCTTGTCACCTAACTAATTATTTATCGATTTATTTAAAAATATCGATAAATAAGTTAAATTTTTTTACCCCTTTAATTGATTTAAAAAATTAACGTAGGCAGAAAGCACTTCCTTGTTAACTTGGTATTTAGCGTTACGCCCATCTTTATCGGCAATTAATAACTCAGCGTCAACCAACTGACTAATATGGTGCGAAATGGTAGACTGTGCCAACTCAATGTTACTTCCAATACAAGCACATTGCATCCAATCATTTTGCTGGCATTGCGTTTTTACCATATCCATTATTTTTAAACGGTATGGATCGCCCAGCGCTTTAGAAATTCTTTCTACTTTTTTATGATCTAAAATCATGATGCAAATATATCGATGGTTTTCGATTTAATTGTAATTGAAGTGTATTTTTATCAAACTTACCAAATCCGAAATCGAACATCCGAAATCCGATATCTAAATCACTCCATCATCTGCAAAACTATAAAACCCGTCATTAGTCACAATGATATGGTCGAGCACATTGATATCCAGCATGCGGCCGGCGTTGGCTATTTTTTTGGTAAGGTCGGTATCCAGCTGGCTCGGCTTTAAATTGCCCGACGGATGGTTATGCGCCATCACAATAGATACCGCGTTATGTTGCAGCGCGATATTAAAAATTATCTTCGGATCGGCTACGGTGCCGGTTAATCCGCCTTTGCTTATTAACTCTTTGGCTATAACTTTTCCGCTTTGGTGCAGCAGCAATAGCCAAAACTCTTCATGGCTAAGATCCATAAAGGTTTTACGCAATACATTATAAGCGTCTTTGCTTCCTTTTACAATTTCGGGGGTTTTAGTTTCGGTTTCATTGCGGCGGCGGCCAACCTCCAGCGCGGCTATGATAGAAATTGCTTTAGCTTCGCCGATACCTTTAAAGCGGGAGAGCTCGGCAATATTTGCCTTGCCCAAATTATTCAAATCATTGCCGTAATGGTGCAAAATACGTTTGCTCAGCTCAACTGCCGATTCGGTTCGGCTGCCCGAGCCTATCAGTATCGCAATTAGTTCCGCATCTGTCAAAGCGCGGCGGCCCTGCGTGCTTAGCTTCTCGCGCGGCCGGTCCTCTTCGGCCCATGATTTTATACTGATTTTGTTATCGTAGTTCACTAGGATTCTTAGGATTAAAACATTGTAGGATGATAATAGTGGTTTAAATATAGTTATCTAGATCTATTAATGAAAACATGACGATCTCCCTAATTTAATTATAAAATCTCTCCACCCTAAAAATCCTAGTCAAAAAAAAAGGCGATGAGTTCACACTCATCGCCTTTTCAATATATAAATATCTTGGTTAGCTAATTAGCTTAACGCGTTTACAAATTTAGTTAGCTTCGATTTATTGTTTGAAGCTTTGTTTTTGTGGATAACGTTTTTCTTAGCTAAACGGTCAAGCATAGAGATCACTTTTGATAATAAAGGAGCTGCATCAACCTTTGTAGTTGTGCCTCTTAATCTCTTAATTGCGTTTCTGGTGGTTTTAGCCTGGTAACGGTTACGTAAGC
>NZ_JAQBOF010000025.1 GCF_028288185.1 Mucilaginibacter sp.
CGCAGCAGAAGTAGCCGTAGGCCTGGCAATAATTGTAAAGATATACCGCAACACAAATTCGATAGATATTAATGTGTTGAACAGGATAAAATGGTAGCTTAATTTCGGATTTGAATTAATATAATAATAAAGAAAAACGTAATACGTACAACGTCAAACGAACAATATAACAACATGGATAAATACATCTGGCTTATTCCTTTATTACCGTTAGCCGGTTTCGTTATTAACGGCCTTGGCCGCAATACTTTGTCAAAAGGCGTTATAGGCTTTATTGGCAGCTTGTTGGTTTTAATTTCATTTGGGTTAAGCGTTGCTGCTTTCTTCCAGATCAAATCTACCGGACAACCAATAAATGTTGATTTGTTTACCTGGTTCTCTGTTGGTGCATTGAAAGTTAATTTGGCTTTCCTGGTAGATCAGTTAAGTTCTATAATGCTGTTGATCATAACGGGAGTAGGGTTTTTAATTCACCTGTATTCTGTAGGTTATATGCATGATGATGACGGCTTTGGTAAGTTCTTCGCTTACTTAAACCTGTTTGTTTTCTTTATGCTATTGTTGGTATTAGGTTCAAACTATCTGGTAATGTTTATAGGTTGGGAAGGTGTGGGGCTTTGCTCTTACCTGCTGATCGGCTTTTGGTACACTAATCCAAACTATGCTGAAGCCGCAAAGAAAGCATTTATCATGAATCGTATTGGCGACTTAGGTTTCCTGATAGGCATATTTGTAATATTCCATACGTTTGATAGCATAGCATACGCTGAGGTATTTAAAAGAGCGGCTTATGTACATGATGCACCATTTGTACTCATCACTTTATTATTATTTGTAGGTGCGGTTGGTAAATCGGCACAGTTGCCATTATTTACCTGGCTGCCTGACGCGATGGCCGGCCCAACCCCGGTATCAGCCTTAATACATGCTGCAACCATGGTTACTGCTGGTGTTTATATGATAGCCCGCTCAAACATCCTCTTTACAATGGCTCCTGAAACAATGGAGGTTATTGCCATCATCGGATTAGCGACAGCGGCATTTGCGGCATTGATAGCCTTAACACAAACAGATATTAAAAAGGTATTAGCTTATTCAACTGTATCGCAGTTAGGCTATATGTTTTTGGGTTTAGGTGTTGGTGCTTATACGGGTGCTTTTTTCCACGTATTAACTCACGCTTTCTTTAAAGCGTTATTATTCCTGGGTGCAGGTTCTGTAATTCACGCCATGGGTGGCGAGCAGGATATGCGTAAAATGGGCGGATTATCAGGTAAGATAAAAATTACGTTCGTTACCATGTTGGTTGGTACTATTGCTATTGCAGGCATACCGCCATTCTCTGGTTTCTTTTCGAAAGACGAAATTTTGGCCGCGGCCTATGCCCGTAGCACCACATTTTATGTAGTAGGTGTTATCACCGCTATGTTAACCTCATTCTATATGTTCCGGATGATGTACCTAACGTTTTGGGGTAAATTCCGCGGGACGCATGAGCAGGAACATCATCTGCATGAGTCGCCGCCAAGCATGACCATTCCATTGATCGTACTGGCTATATTATCAGCCGTTGGTGGTATGATAGGCGTACCGGCAGTAATGGGCGGCCATCATGAGTTGGGCGCATACCTTGCCCCGATTTTTGAAGCATCACACAAAATATTAGGTGAGCATGAATTAGCTGCCAGTACAGAATGGTTATTGATGGGCCTGTCTGTTGGCGGCGCTTTAATTGCCATGGTTTACGCTTATGTAAAATACGTTAAAAACGCGCATGTACCTGTTGAAGATACCGAAGAGCGTTCACTATTAGCAAACTTATCTTACCATAAATTTTATGTTGATGAGATCTATGATTTCCTGATCCGCAGGCCGCTTGATGCTATATCAGGGTTCTTCTACAACGTTGTAGAGCGTTTAGGCATTGACGGATTGGTGAATGACATTGGTAAAGGTACATTGGAATCAAGCAAGGCTTTGCGTTTACTACAAACGGGTAATGTAGGTTTCTACATATTTATGATGGTGGCTGGTATCATTGCCATATTACTGTATAGTTTAAAATTGTTTACCATATAAAATGACGGTTAGTATATTAATATTTTTGCCGGTTATTGCGGCGCTTGCTGTTCTCTTCTTTAAGAACGAAACGGCTAAACACGCGGCATTATTTTTCTCTGTTGTCGAACTGGCAATTGCCGGTATATTCCTGGCTAATTTTGTACCCGATGCTAGCACACAATTTGCTGTTGATGTACCATGGATAGTAAAACTGGGTATTTACTTTAGCGCAGGTATTGATGGGATCAGCATGATCATGGTATTGCTTACTACGGTGCTTGTTCCGCTTATAATTTTAACCACCTACAAACACCAGTATAAAAATGCCAATGCTTTTTACGCCTTGATATTATTTATGCAGGCAGGTATGCTGGTTGTATTTACCGCTTTAGATGGGTTTTTATTCTACGTAGGTTGGGAAGCCGCATTAATACCTATCTATTTTATCTGCTCACTTTGGGGCGGCGAAAACAGAATCCGTATCACCATTAAATTTTTCATTTATACGTTTGCCGGTTCGTTATTTATGTTGCTGGGCATTATATATATGTATATGCAATCGCCTGGGCAAAACTATAGCATAACCGAGTTTTATGCCAGCAGTCAGCTTACTACAGGCCATTCAGGTTTGGTATTCTGGGCCTTCTTCCTGGCGTTTGCTATAAAAATGCCGTTGTTCCCGTTCCATACGTGGCAGCCCGATACTTATACCGAAGCACCAAGCGCAGGTACCATGATGCTATCGGGCATAATGCTTAAAATGGGTATTTACGGCGCTATAAGGTGGTTGATACCTATTGCACCGGCAGGCTTTTTAACCTGGCAAACGGTAATTATTATAATGGCGGTAATCAGTATTGTTTACGGCTCGATCATTGCGTTTACGCAAACTGATGGTAAGCGTTTGGTTGCTTATTCATCCATAGCACACGTTGGCCTTATTGCCGCAGGTATATTTGTTTGGAACGTACAAGGTGTACAAGGTGCCATGATACAAATGCTTAGTCACGGTATTAACGTGGTGGGTATGTTCTTTATATGGGATATCATCAGCACTCGTTTAGGTACGCGAAATATTAACCAGCTGGGTGGTATAGCTAAAGTTGCTCCGCATTTTTCTATTGCTTTTTTAATTATTGTGTTGGGTACGGTGGCGTTGCCATTAACTAATGGTTTTATAGGCGAGTTTTTATTATTAAACAGTGTTTATCAATATAGCATTTGGGTAGCCGCGGTTGCCGGCCTAACCATTATTTTTGGCGCGGTATATATGTTGCGTATGTATAAAAATGTAATGCAGGGCACCACTAATGAATTAACTGCTACGTTTACAGATATTCATGGCTCAGAAAAATTAGTATTAGGTATTATCTGTGTGTTAATAATTGGCCTGGGTATATATCCGCAGCCAATATTACACATATCATCAGCCGCTGTCGAAAATTTGGTACACAGTGTAAGATTCCCAGTTAAGTTTTAATTATGAATACTATAATAGTTATATCTGTTTTACCTATAGTGCTTTTGTATTTAGGTTTATATAAAATGCAAAAAGCGTTGTTGCCGGTAACCGTTGTTGGTTTACTTGCTGCATTAGGTTTAGCAATAGCGCAATGGAACACCGGCGCTGTACCAGAATATCATGGAATGATATTATTTAATAATTTTTCTGTTATTTTTTCATCAGTTGCCATTATATCAACCCTGTTAATACTACTGCTTGCTAAAGATTATTTTGAAAAGATAAGCAACCATGTAGCCGAGTATTATGCTATTATTTTATTCTCCCTGGTGGGGATGATTGTAATGGTTTCTTACTATAATTTAACCATGTTATTTATCGGCATAGAAATAATGTCGGTAAGCTTGTATATACTGGCAGGTATTAAGAAGAACGATTTTGCATCAAACGAAGCAGCATTGAAATACTTCTTAATGGGTGCTTTTTCAACCGGCTTTTTATTATTCGGCGTTACTTTAATATATGGCTCAACAGGTTCATTTGGCTTGGAAGCTATTCAAACATGGGTATTAGATCATGCGGTTGTTGCCCCTATGTTATGTGCCGGTATAGTATTAGTTATTGTTGGCCTATGCTTTAAAGTAGGGGTAGCTCCGTTCCATTTCTGGGTACCGGATGTGTATGAAGGTTCGCCGTCATTAATAACGGCCTTTATGTCTACAGTGTCTAAAATTGCCAGCTTTGCTGCCTTTTTACGCCTGTTTTCTACGTGTTTTCCGGTGTTATCTAATATATGGGCGCCCGCGTTAATTGTTATAGCTATTATAACATTATTTATAGGTAACATAACCGCGCTATATCAGCAAACCTTTAAGCGGATGCTGGCTTATTCAAGTGTATCGCATGCAGGTTATTTATTGTTTGCAATTTTAGCATTAGGTGCAAGCTCAACAAATACCATATTTGTATATGGCACCGCTTATTCTATAGCCACAATTACAGCCTTTGGCGCGTTAATACTTGTACAACAAGAAACAGGAAGCGATAGCTTTGACAGCTTTAACGGACTAGGTAAAAAGAACCCGTTCCTGGCGTTGGTATTAACCATAGCCATGTTATCATTAGCAGGCATACCGCTTACAGCCGGCTTTATAGGTAAGTTTTTCGCCTTTAATATGGTATTGGGCAAAATGCATATCGCGTTAGCTATTGTAGCGGTTATTAACGCTATCATCAGTATTTTCTATTATTTCAGGGTTATTGTTGCCATGTACTTCCGCGGTACAGAGCGCGAGCAGATCGTGGTTTCGCCTTATTATGTTTTTGTGTTAGGCTTTACAGCACTGGCAACAATTGTAATAGGTGTGTACCCGCAATTGATTAGCGGACTCATTTAATGAGCAATCAAAATCCCAAAAAATGATTTAATATTTGTAGTTTTACAAATATAGTGAATGGAAAATTTTTGGGAACACCTGCAAAATTTAACAGACGCTCAATCCATTTTAAGTAAGGGAGGGTTTTACTTCCTGCTTATTGTAGTTTTTGCTGAAACAGGTCTGTTTTTCGGTTTTTTTTTACCGGGTGATTATTTATTATTCATGGCCGGTCTGCTATGCTCATCAGGGATGATCGATGTATCATTGGGTACATTGCTGTTATCCGTAATTTTGGCAGGTATCTTAGGCAATTACACAGGCTATTGGTTTGGTTACCGAACGGGGCCAATACTGTTCAACAAAAACGATTCATTGTTCTTTAAAAAGCGCTACATAATAATAGCCGAGGAGTTTTATGCCAAGCACGGCGGCATGGCATTAGTTTTAGGCAGATTTTTCCCGATAATAAGAACTTTTGCGCCTATCTTTGCAGGCGTGGTTAAAGTAGACTTTAAAAAGTTTACCTTATATAACTTAGCAGGTAGCATAATGTGGGTAAACACATTTATCTTATCCGGTTATTTTTTGGGTAGAAAGTACCCACAATTAAAAGATTATCTGGAATACGTAGTATTAGGATTAATAATAGTTACAACAATTCCGCTTATTATTGCTTTCTTAAAAAAGCGATTAGTAAAAAGCGAATAATAAATTATAATAAAATAAATGAGTACACAACATCCATGGCACCAGGTTTCGCCGGGCGATAACATTCCTGAATTTGTAAATGCGGTAATTGAGATACCTAAGGGATCAAAAGCTAAATATGAAATTGATAAAGATTCGGGCTTGTTAAAACTTGATCGTGTATTGTTTTCATCAGTAATGTACCCCGCTAATTATGGCTTTATCCCGCAAACTTATTGCGATGATAAAGATCCGCTGGATATATTAGTATTATGTTCTATCGATGTGTTCCCGATGTCCATCATTGAAGCCAAAATAGTTGGCGTAATGCACATGGTTGATAATGGCGAGCAGGATGATAAAATTATCGCGGTAGCAAAAAATGATATGTCTATAAACTATATTAACGATTTACAAGAGCTGCCGCCACATGCCATGAAAGAGATAGTACGTTTCTTTAAAGACTATAAAGCTTTGGAAGATAAAAAGGTAACTATTGAGCATATGTTGGGTAAGAAATACGCCTACAAAGTTATTAATGAAAGTTTAGAACTATATAAGTCTACTTTTCCTGTTTACCAATAATTAATTGATGGCGCCTGACCTCTACGTAAACGGATATTATATTGTATTAACCATATTCCTGGTTTTCCTGAACGGTTTTTTTGTGGCCGCAGAATTTGCGTTGGTCCGCGTTCGTAGTTCGCAAATTGAATTAAAAGTAAAAACAGGTAGTCGCGTAGCACGGCTTACCCGTAGTATAATGGCTAATCTGTCGGGTTACCTGGCTGCAACACAATTAGGCATAACTATAGCATCGCTGGGCTTGGGTGTAGTTGGTGAAGACGTATTTACCCGTGTGATGCTGAACATGTTTAAAATGTTTGGCGTAGAGATAAAGTCTGTCCTGATTATTAATACAAGCCATGTATTTGCGTTTATTGTGATTACAGTACTTAGCATCGTTTTTGGGGAATTGGCACCTAAAAGGCTGGCCATACAAAGTTCCGTGCGTACTGCATTGGCAATATCTGCACCGTTGCGTATATTCTTTGTGATGTTTAAGCCTATAATCTGGTTGCTTAACAACTTTGCTAACTTTATTTTAAAACTATTAGGCATTAACGCTGTACAAGGCGAAACGCACCATAGTTCGGAAGAGTTACAATATCTTTTGGAACAAGGCAAGGAAACCGGTGCACTAGATTCGACCGAGCATGAACTGATCCAAAACGTGTTTGATTTTAACGAACGCGTGGTTAAAAACATCATGGTCCCCCGCACTAAAATATCGGGTATTGAAGTTAATGCTACCAAGGAGGAATTATTGGAAGTTTTGATAACAGAAGGTTATTCGCGTATACCGGTTTATGATGAGGTTATTGATAAGATAGTTGGTATAGTACATGCTAAAGATGTTTTGCCGCTACTGGCCCGTGATGAAGAGATCGTGCTAAAAAACATTATCCGCAAGCCATACTTTATCCCCGAAACCAAAAAGATAAACGACCTAATGGCCGAGCTACAGCAAAAGCGCATACAGATAGCCATCGTGTCTGATGAGTTTGGCGGCACCGCGGGTATGGTTACCCTGGAAGATATTGTTGAAGAACTGGTGGGCGAGATACAGGATGAATACGATGAGGAGAAGCCAATTGTAGAAGCAGTAAATGATCGCGAATTTATAGTGAATGCCCTGGCACCGATATATGATGTAAACGGCCACTTGCCGCATGACTTGCCCGAGGATGGCGACTTTGATACTGTATCCGGCTGGCTGGGCCATATATTTGGTAAAATACCTGATGTTGGCGAGCAGAAAGAATCAAACGGCTATAACATCACCGTACTAAAAAAATCCGACCAGAATATTGAATCGGTTAAGTTGGAACTATTGCTAAATGAAGAAGATACAGTAGATTTACACTAATCTGCCTGCCAATGCATCTTTTTTATACACCTGATATTGCCCCTGCACATCCTCAATACTTTCTTAACGAAGAAGAGAGCAAGCATGCCGTACGCGTTTTGCGTTTGGAGGTTGGCTCGGAAGTACAATTGATTGACGGCAAAGGAGGGCTATACACTGCGCAAATTAAAGACGCGCACCCAAAGCGTACTATCCTGCAAATTACCAATGTAATTACCAGTTATAATAAGCGCGACCATTACTTACATATCGCCATAGCCCCAACAAAAAACCTGGATAGGTTGGAGTGGTTTTTGGAGAAAGCTACCGAGATAGGTATTGACGAAATATCATTGATCATCTGCCAGCGATCTGAACGTAAAGAAGCAAAAACCGAGCGGCTAAATAAGATTATAACGGCAGCTATTAAGCAATCGTTAAAGGCGTTCCACCCGGTTTTAAACGAGGCTGTAACGTTCAATAAGTTTTTAGCACAGCCTTTTGACGGACAAAAATTTATCGCGCATTGCGAGGACAGTGAAAAGACAAGCCTTAGTGCTGAGATAGAAAAGCAAGGCAAATATTTAATATTGATAGGCCCCGAAGGTGATTTTTCGCCTGCCGAAATTGATGCCGCTTTGCAAAGCGGATATAAAGCCATAACTTTAGGTGATAGCAGGCTGCGTACAGAAACCGCCGCGTTAGAAGCCTGTTTTGAGGTGAATTTTTTAAACCGATAAATGAAGAAGATAATTGCTGCCGTTTGTGCTTGTATATTGCTACTAATAATTAGCAGCTTTAACACGCCAACCTATAAAATGGCCAAGCTTAAATATGCCGGCGGCGGCGATTGGTATGGCGACAGAACCGCTTTACCCAACCTGATAAAGTTTTGCAACGAAAATTTAAAAACTAATTTTCAGGCTGATGACGATATAGTTGAGCCGGGCAGCGCGCAGTTATTTAACTACCCGTTTATTTTTATGACGGGGCATGGTAACGTTATCTTCTCTGATCAGGATGCGGCCAATTTAAGAAAGTATTTAACCGGTGGCGGTTTCCTGCATATTGATGATAATTATGGATTGGATAAATTTATCCGCCCGCAAATGAAAAAGGTTTTCCCCGAGCTTGATTTTGTGGAGCTGCCGACTAATTATCCTATCTATCACCAAAAATATCCGTTTCCTAACGGCTTGCCTAAAATACATGAGCATGACGGCAAACGTCCGCAAGGCTTTGGGTTGATATATAAAGGCAGGCTGGTTTGTTTTTACACTTATGAGTGCGATCTGGGCAACGGCTGGGAAGATTATGGAACCTACGCTGGTGATACCCAGGAAAATCGCTTAAAGGCGCTAAAAATGGGTGCTAACCTTATTCAATTCGTACTAACGCAATAACTATCATGTACCAGCTAAAAGTAAATGGGCAATATGATTACGCGGTTGATAAAAATGGCGATGAATTATTGATCAATAATAAAAAAACACAAGCTGATATTAAACAGCTAAGCCCATCAACCTGGCATATTATTGAACAGTTGCGATCATACAACGTTGAGGTTATAGACTTTAATAAATCATTAAAAACTGCCCGGATCAGGGTTAATAATAATATCTACAACATTACAGCTAAAGATCAATTTGATGTACTGTTAGAAAAAATGGGTCTTAGTGGTTTAACTAACGCCAAAATAAGTGAGCTTAAAGCACCCATGCCCGGCATGGTATTAAAAGTTTTTGCCCAAGAAGGAGCCACGGTACAGAAAGGCGATAACCTGTTTGTTTTGGAGGCCATGAAGATGGAAAACATTATCAAATCTCCGGTTGATACCATAATTAAATCGATTAAAATAAAGCCGGGCGATAAAGTAGAAAAGGGGCAGGTATTACTGCAGTTTGCATAAAAAAAGAGCGGTCTGAATTTCAAGCCGCTCTTTTTTTTATGCCCATTCTTCAAGTCTCCCTTACCGGGAGAGATTAGAGGGGGCTTATTTTACCTTCTTAACACTAAAGTGTGGTTTGCCACTAGGGTGTATTTCAGGAGCGCCAACCAAATCCATTGCGCAACGGAAACCAACTTCAGCACTGGCATCATCTTCGTTCATAAAACGACGGGTGGCCGGATTTAACCAATAGGCCATATCATTCCATGAACCGCCTTTGTACACTTTTGAATGATTACTCACCAATGTAGTTGTACCATATAAGCTGGTATTAACTGTATCTACAAATCCCCTTGCATCAGCATTGTATGGCTTGCCTGCTAGCGGATCTTTCGAAGCAGTAGCTACGCTTGCTTTTTGCGAAGCAATCAGTTCGGCATAAGTCATCTTTTTAGCTGCTTTTGCAGGATCTTTTATAGGGCGACCGTATTTGTCTTTAGCATATTTACCTGTTGCCGGGTCGGCCAAACGTTTGTCAGTAAACTCATTACCACGGAACGGGTTAAAATCATCCACATCCTCAAACGTCATTTGGCGATAAGTATCTTGTACCCACTCATTAACGTTACCGGCCATATTATATAAACCAAAATCGTTTGGAACGTATGATCTGATAGGTGCTGTAATAAAAGCTTTATCATTTAAATAACCACCAACACCGCCATTATCACCCTGGCCACGTTTAAAGTTAGCCATTATTAAGCCACGGGTATCTTTTTTAGCAGAACGTACGCCTAAACCATTCCAAGGATATATTTTACCATCGGTAATATTTTCAAACTGGGTATTGCCTGCGTAAGCTAAAGCAGCATATTCCCACTCGGCCTCTGTAGGTAAACGGTAGGCTGGCTTTAAAATACCATCTTCAACAATTACAGGCCTAACCGCTTTTTTAGCACCGGCAACCGGTTTGCCATTTAAATCAGCAGTCATTTTTTTGCCGTCAATACCCGCGCCTCTAAATTGGTTATTTAAATACATATCTGTATTAAAAGGGATTTTCTGGGCTGCTGCCGCTGCAGTGTTCTTTTTAATATAAGGGTTAAGTATTTTACCTTGTTGTTGTAAAATAAGCTCATTGGTACGATCTGTACGCCATTGGCAATAATCCTGCGCCTGGTCCCAGGTAACACCCACTACAGGATAGTCCTGAAAAGCAGGGTGACGTAAATAGTTATTTACATACGGCTCATTGTATGATAAAGGCCTGCGCCATACTAAAGTATCGGGCAATGCATTATAATACAACTCATGATCTGTAGGGAAAGTCGCGCTTATCCAGTGCAGGTAATCCAACCAGTCCTGATTAGAAACCTCGGTTTCATCCATATAAAAGGCAGGGATAGTTACACGTTTACGCACATTATTGTACTCGAAATTAATGTCCTGATCGGCACTGCCACCTAAAACAAAAGTTCCGCCTTCAATAGCAACTAAGCCCGGGCCCGGAGATGGGTGGGTTTGCCTAAATTTAGAATAACCATAATTTTTATCATTATAAGGTATTCCTGTTTTTTGCGATTTAGACGACTTTTTAGAACAGCTACTAAACAACGTTGCAATCACCAGCACTATAACAGTGTTAGTAAAAAGTATTTTCATATTTTTACAATTATATATAGGGTAAATTTATAAAATATTTTAAATAAAATACTAAACTAAATTTGGCGTTAGTTAAACAATTACGCCTGTTTTATCCTTTTAACGAAGAAAGTAGTGATAGTGTTGCATCGCCAGGCAATTTTTAAAATAAAAAACTTATGCCAGCTTATTACCCAAACACATAATTAGCCTATATTTAGCCAATTAAACAAAAAGACTAACAATGAAGTTTTCTTATAGTAAGACCTCTTTTATATCTATCATACTACTATTACCTTTATTTGCAGTTGCCCAAACCGGAACAAGTACTAACGGAAGCGGTTCAAACTCCATACCTACAGCAGTGCCTTTTTTAAATATATCGCCCGACTCACGATCAGGCGCTATGGGCGATGCGGGCGTTGCTTTGTCGCCTGATGTTAATGCAAATTACTGGAACCCGTCAAAACTTGCTTTCTTAGATAGTGCTGCTAACAGCATATCCTTATCATACAGCCCGTGGCTGCGCCATTTGGTACCCGATGTTAGTTTATCTTATGTAAGTTTTGCGCATAAGCTTGATAGCAGAAATACAATAGGTGCTTCGTTAAGATATTTCAATTTGGGTTCCATTCAATTGGTTGATGCCAACCAAAACGACCAGGGCACTTATCGTCCCAGCGAGTTTTCGTTTGACGTGTCGTTCGCCCGTAAGTTTGGTAATAATTTTTCATTGGGTTTAACCATGCGTTATATTCATTCCAACTTATCTAATCAATCATTTGCATCCGGCTCAAGCCAGCAAACTAAAGCAGGCAACGCGGTAGCTGCCGATGTATCCATGTATCATACCAACACTTACCAGCAGTTTGGTAAGGATGCAACTTTTAGCTACGGATTGGACATTTCAAACATAGGCTCGAAAGTTAGTTATTCTGATGTTGGGCCGGCATACTTTTTACCCACCAATTTAAAATTGGGTATAGCTAATACTTTAAATATTGATGCCTTTAACCAGGTAACCTTCGCGTTTGATATTAATAAGCTGTTGGTGCCAACCCCACCGATAAGAGATGCAAACGGTAATATTATTTCAGGGCATGATGATGATATATCTGTTCCGGCAGGTATATTTGGATCATTTAGCGATGCGCCAGGAGGTTTTAGTGAGGAGATAAAAGAGATTTCCTTCTCGCCGGGTATTGAATATGTGTATGATCAGCAGTTTGCTATACGCGGCGGTTATTTTTATGAAAACGCGGCTAAAGGCGGCAGGCAATATATAACCTTAGGACTGGGCCTTAAATACGATATTTATAAATTCGATTTTTCATACCTGGCAGCCAGCCAGCAAAGCAGCCCATTGGCTAATACGTTAAGGTTTTCGCTATCAGTAAACTTCGGGGCCAGAAAGTAATATGAGTAAGGTAAGAGTAGGCTTTGGCTTTGATGTACATCAACTAAAAGAACAACATCCATTTGTTTTAGGCGGAGTGAACCTGGAGCATCATGCAGGTGCCTTCGGCCACTCTGATGCCGATGTTTTACTACATGCCATTTGCGATGCCCTGCTGGGTGCAGCTAATCTGCGTGATATAGGTTTCCACTTCTCAAACACCGATGACCGTTGGAAAGGCATAAGTAGCTTAAAACTGTTACAACATGTAATGGTATTGCTCCGCGAAAAAGGCTGGGAGATTGGGAATATTGACGCTATGGTATGCCTGGAAGCACCCAAGATCAACCCGCATATCCCCGCTATGAAAACTCATATAGCCGGTGCCGCCGGTATCAGCGAGGATGATATCTCCATAAAAGCTACTACTAACGAGCAACTGGGTTTTATAGGCCGCGAAGAAGGCGTTGTTGCTTACGCGGTTTGCCTTATTGAGAAAGATTAATAGTTGAAGATTAAAGATTAGGCCTGTCCGCGGGATCTATTAATAGTTAACTAATCACCAATCTCTTACTCTAATCACTATCTGCGTGTTCCACATTGAAGGTGTCCCGATGATACGGTTTGGTACACCTGTTTTTGCAAATGGTTGCAGGCTAAGCGATTATTTTTTTGACTTCGATTTCATTATTCAGTTTGGTACACTTTTCATGACTTTTAAGTAAGTTTTGGTACAACTGTTTAGTGACAAAAGAATGTCACCATAAGTTGTCAGATTTAGTTGTAACCCTCTCCAAAGGAGTTCTATGGACCGCATGTTGGATGATTTTATACGCTTTCCAATTGGCGCTCTTAATACACCTATAACTACAATTTCACGCGTTTTCACGCTACATAAACGCAATAAACCGTTTGAAGCACAAGTAGCCTTTGCGCTCTTGCCAGCCAGATATAATTACGCCATCGGCCCGGCACATTTTGTAGCAACGGGTTTTAATCCGTTGGATATGTAAATTTTAGAAAATGAATGTTGTAGGCATGACACTTATTTACGGTTCTTATTTTTCTTTTCTTTCAGTACAACGGATTAAAATCCGTTGCTACAATAATGATATTGGGTTACGCATCTTAGCGATCATACAGGTGAAATTATAATCCTCTTAATCCTATAACTGTTCCGGTTTGTGCAATTTAATATCCCAAAACTTAACTAATCTTGCACGCAAGTTTTTATAAAAGATTAATAACCGTAACTTCACAATATGGAATTTAGAAAGTTCTCGCCGTCCGACATTTTAAAGCCCTACGTTAAGCATTATTATATTTTTAAATCTGATCTGAATATTGAGTTTGAAGATACGGTGTTCCCCAGCGGTGATATGGAAATGATCTTTAATTTAGGCGAGGGTACATGGGAGTCGGCTGTAAATAATCAATTCTTAAAAACCCCGCCAATAGAGCTGTGGGGACAAATAACCAAGCCCTTGTCCATAAAATCTAAAGGCAGGCACACTATGCTGGGCGTTAAATTTTTCACCCACTCGGCAGCCTACTTTTTTAATGATAGTATTAACGTGTTTAATGACCAGATTATTGACTTGTCTGCGGTTATTGGCAGTTGTATACAAACTTTGCACAACCAGCTTTTTGAGGCAAAGACTGACGAAGATAAAATAGCGCTGATAGAAAACTTCCTATGGCAAAAATTATCAGCTAACGAAAGAAGGTCTTTCCAAATTAATAAAGTGGCTCATATACTGGCAAGTATAAAAAACGTTTCGCCGGATAATAACTTTGGCCATATCGCTTCAAAACATGGCATAACTTCCAGGTATCTTCATAAACTAATTTATCAGCATACCGGCTTATCGCCCACATCATTTAATAAAATAAACCGTTTCCAGTTCAGTTTAAACCTGGTTGCTAAAAACGAGCAGCCTTTAACCACTATTGCGTACCATTCCGGTTATTTTGATCAATCTCATTTTATCAGGGATTTTAAATTATTTACCGGTGTCACTCCATCGGCTTATGCAGAAAGCATTACGCCTGTTAACCAGCTTTTGCAGCAATAAGTTAATACTGTTCCGCTCTGTACAATTTTAGTGCTTAGTGCCCGCCTACTTTTGTTATTATAAAAAATAACAAAATATGAACTCTTATCAAACATTTTATCAGCTGCATCATAATGAAACGCCTTTTATACTAGGGAATATCTGGGATGTAAACAGCGCCAAAGTATTAGAGGCTAATAATTACCCGGCAATTGGTGTGTCAAGCCAGGCCCTATCAAACGCTATGGGGTATGATGATGGCGAAAACCTGCCCTTTGAAATACTGCTCCAACTGGCTAAAAAGGTTGTTGAGGTCGTAAATATTCCTTTTTCGGTTGATATGGAAGGCGGCTACAGCCGCAATGTTGATCGCATTATTGACAACATTAACAAACTGCATGATGCAGGTGTAGTTGGCATAAATTTAGAAGATACCATAGCAGGCACTACCCGACAATTACAGCCGGTAGCCGCGTTTCAAAAAACGTTGGAAGCCATAACCAACCACATTAGCCGGAATAACTTACAGCTGTTTCTAAACATCCGTACCGATGGATTTTTGTTGGGCATGCCAACTGCGCTTACCGAAACCCTTACCCGCATAAAAAATTACGAAAACCTGGGTGTTGACGGAATATTTGTGCCCTGCATTACTGAACGTAGTGATATTGAAACGGTTGTAAAAGCCACCAAACTGCCGGTTAATGTTATGTGTATGCCGACTTTGCCTGATTTTGACGCGTTAAAATTATTAGGGGTAAAAAGAATAAGCATTGGCCCATTTCTTTTTAATAGTGTATACACTCACGCCGGTAAATTGGCAAAGGCCATTATAGCTGATGGCAACTTCTCATCAATTATTTAACAACACCATTCACCAAAAAAAATAAAAAATGAACTTACCAAAAAGAGCGGAAGACGCTCACAGCACACTTGCTGCCGCCTTTAATACAGGCAACGTAGCCACCGTAATGAGTATGTATGATGTTAACGGTATTATTGTGCCCGAACCCGGCAAGCCCGTATCAGGCAAAGAAAAATTTGAAGAAGCTGTAAAAGCTATTCTATCCATTAAAGGCACTATGGAAATTAAAACGGTTTATTGCCTGCAAACCGGCAGCATTGCCATAGGCCGGTCTGAATGGAGCATTACCGATGGCGACGAAGTGAAAATAAGCGCCAAAGGCATTGAAGTAATGGTTGAGCAACCCGATGGCGGTTGGAAGATTATTATAGATCATGCATTTGGTGCAGAGAGCAATTTAACAGTATAACAATAACACCCAATATAACGACATTGCTAAAACAAGAGCTATCGGCTCGATTCACTTTATAGCAGCGGGTTTTAACCCGTTGAATACATAAAGTCTAAAAATGAGTGCCGTAGGCACGGCGCATATAATATGGGGTCGTACCTACGGTACTTTTACTTTTTCTTATGGTAATACAACGGATTGAAATCCGTTGTTGCAACATTGGTCAAGGCTACGCCTCTGTTGCAAATCTTTTATCGCTGTTAGTTGGGATTATAAATCCGGACTAAAGTTTTTAAGCCTACTGCAAACCAACACTGCAAACTAGTTAACTACCTCTTCACCCGCTCCGTAACATTCCCTGTACGCTTCAAGACACCCCAGGCGTTTAGTTCGCCTTTCATGGCTTTGCGTAAGGCTTTAAACAGGATGTAATACATTAGCTGGCGCCATATAAAACGCTGCGGAATGATGTACACCAGTTTCTTGTAATCTTCCTTTTCCATCCAGAAAGCCAGGATGCCTACAATGAAATCTACCAGCACGAAGATGACATAATAGGTAATGATCTTGCCCGGCTTATCGCCAAACAGGCCAATGATCATAAACAAGTCGGCCAATGGCGAGAACAGCGGCAATATGATCTGGAATATCAGGATATTAGGCATACCCACCATCCCAAAGAATTTATATTTTTTGTTGAACAGCGCGCTGCGGTTTTTCCAGAAACTTTGTATAACGCCAAAACTCCAGCGGAAACGTTGTTTAAGCAACGCGTTCAATGTTTCGGGGGCTTCTGTATAGGCTATGGCCTCGGCGCAATTTTTTATGATGTAGCCTTTTTTAAGGATCCGCATAGTTAAGTCGCAATCCTCGGCCAATGTATCGGTAGTAAAGCCACCGGCCTGGAACACCGCCGATTTGCGGAACGCTCCGATTGCACCGGGTACTACGGTTATACTATTGATCAGGTCGAACGCGCGCCTGTCCATATTTTGGGAGGTGATATATTCTATTGATTGCCACGTGGTGATGATGTTGGTATCATTACCAACTTTAACCGTGCCAGCTACCGCGCCAATTTCGTCATCAGTAAAATAGGTCATTAAATGATAAATGGCATCATCTTTTAACTGGGTATCGGCATCAATACAAACTACAAAATCATGGCTTGCATGGGTTATACCAAAGTTTAAGGCCGATGCTTTACCGCCATTAGGTTTGGTTAAAACCATTACCCGAGGGTTATCGCCATAGGCGGCATAAACCATATCATAAGTTTTGTCTTTCGACCCATCATCAACAAATATGATCTCGAAATGCCGGTACTCTGTCTTTAATAAACTTTGAATGGTTTTTATTACGGTAACCTCTTCGTTATAGGCAGGCACAATTATACTTACGGGCTGTAGTTTCTTTTTCTCGACCCTTATACGGTATTTGGCAAAGCTTTTGCCTTCGGTATATTGCCTTAGCGCTAAGATCCCTATTAATACAATACGGCCAATAGCCAGGAAAATAGCCGACAGGAACAGGTATAGTAAGAACCAGTTGCCATAAAAATAACTAACCACAAATACATCATACAAAGAGCCCATAATGCCACCCTCGTGTTTTACCCGGGGCATCAGGTCGTCTTTTGTTTTATCTAAAATATCGGCAATGGTAGTAAACTGGTAGCCATGGGTTTTAAAGAAATGTATAATTTCGGGCAAGGCCTTTACGGTTTCCTCGCGGGTATCGCCGCCGGCATCATGCAATAATAACATCGATCCGTTGTTGGCCTGCCTTATGGTACGGGCAACAATACTGTCTTTGGTAACGCCCGGCTGCCAATCCCACGGGTCTATAGATTCGCCTATGTTGATATAGTTTTGTTTGCGACTTTCGGCCACAGGTATAACCTCTGCAAGAGTTTGCGGTTCGGCATCGGCATTAAAAGGCGGGCGAAACAGAATAGTGCTATGGCCGGTAACAGATTCTATCAACTTACGGGTAGCATTTAACTCCAGGTTTACACGCTCAATACTTACGGTTGATATATCAGGGTGGAAGAACGTATGATTGCCAATTTCAAAACCTTCTTCATACTCACGGCGAAGAATCTGCATGTTTTTTTCGCCCATTGATCCTACGACGAAAAATGTCGCCGGAACTTTTTCGCGTTTTAAAATATCCAGTATCCTTGGGGTAAAGTCCGGGTCGGGTCCGTCATCAAATGTTAAAACTATTTTGCCCGGTTTGTAACCATATTTGCGGATAACATATTTGGTAGGCAGTTTTATATAATTCTGATTAGTAATAACGTAATTAACCGTATCCAGCTTAACATCTATCTGGCCTCTAACAGGTGTGGTTATCAGGTCAAGCACCTCGCCATCGCCTTCGTAGTTTATCTTGTTATTTAAACCCACGTATGTTAAGCGCTTAACATCAACGCCTGTTTTCCTTAAAGAATCAATAGCCAGGTTTTTCTGGAAGAAGCTCCACATACGTGGGTCCTCACCACCAAGCCGCCATAGCGCGACACCGCCAGTATCCCAATCATCCGCCATGCGGATAATGTTGAAATTTGTGGCAGCATCTGTAAAAACAACGGTGTGGTTTAATCCGTCCTGCCCATCATAATTGTAATGAAGGTTGGCTGATACCGGGTCATATATTATTTTACTCTTTTTTTCGTGCGCGGTACTAATGGCGGTTTGGTAGCCAATGGGTTTACCTACGCTATTCTCTGGCCAATCAACCCCGCCGCCAAATACGGTTAAAATAACTTTCTCGCTGGGTATGCGCGAACATACTTCGTCCAATATCTGTTCTACCCAGTGCTGGTTTGATATGTCGCCCGCGTTACTATCCTCTGTATGCTGGTTAATGGCCATAACAAATAGGAAGTCGTTAATATGCTGAAGGCGCTCCAGGTCAAATTGTTCATCATCCGGAATAACATTTTGTGTTACCAAAAAGCCTATGGGATGAAGCGTGTTATATAGCTCCTGCTCAAACGTAATATAGTTGAGCTCGTTGCGGTTTTTTATGTTGTCGAAATCAAGGTTAACGCCTTGAAACTTATACTTATTTAGCTGATTAACAATGCTATTTATAAAAGTGGTACGCAGCTTTTTACTTTTAATAATGCGCTCAATATCCTTGGTGTCAAAATCGCCGGTAGCATTGTTGTAATTAACATAGTTGCTTAAAGTAACCAGTACCGGCTTTTTGTATTTTTTGTTTAGATTAACAAGGCCGGTATCAATCCTGGCTTGTATGGTATCGGCGTTGGGTTTAATAATAAAGCCTTCGCTTACTATCATATCCAGCCGGGCGATATGTTCAACCAGCGAGTTGTAAGCCTGGGCTTCCCATGCGCGGTAAAAGCCGGCATTGATACGATCTTTATTATTAGGGTGTTTTATGCGATACAAACTGCGGGTGCGTTCCAGCTTTTGTATTTGGTCTTTATCTATTTTAAAATTTTTAAATTGCTTAGAAGCCTTTAGCTGTTCAAGCTCTTCTTTAGTAAGTTTTTTTGGTGTCGGATTTAAGTTGGGTAAACTAGGATATTGCTGCGAAGTAATGGTAATTACCGAGCCTGCCACGCTACAGATCAAAACAATTAATAGTATACGGCTAAGCCATTTAAAACGGTTCCATCTACCTGGGGTATCAGCTTGAAAAACCTGCTTGTCGGCCATTAATTACTAAAGATTATTACTAAAGATTTAAGTAGAATGTATTTAGGTTGGTACTATTTAAAGTTTTTATCAGTGTCGATGTTTGAAAAATCAACGCCGCATTTGCAGTTCTCGCCACAGCCTTTTTTAGCAAATAAATTTCTATACATCAGCCTGCCGATGTAAAATACAGCCGCCGCAAATATGATCAAGATTACTATTGCCTGTATATTCATGGTCACAAAATTAATACATTTTATTAAGAAACGTATATTAAGTAACGCCTGATACTGAACTTGTGTTTTTTTACTTTGAAATGTTGTGGGGATTGGTAATGTTAAACATAGTCTTGGGCTGTAGTTAAAGGTTTTGATAAAGCAAGTATAATGTCTAAATTAGAGTTATGGGAACATATATGACACTATGTTGCTTGATGCAAAAGATAAATAGCCTATCCCAATAAATGTAATCTGGTAGTTAAATTTACATTATCTTCTCACTTAATCCCTTTATCTTTTTAAAAATCCATATATTAACCTTACCTTTGCGCCAAATTTTAAAGGCATTTCATGCAAAAAATAAGAAACATTGCGATCATCGCACACGTTGACCACGGCAAGACTACTTTGGTTGATAAAATTCTGCACAGTTGTGCAATCTTCCGTGAAGGCCAGGAAACTGGTGAACTGATATTGGATAATAATGACCTGGAACGTGAGCGTGGTATCACCATCGTATCAAAAAACGTTTCGGTAATGTATAAAGATGTTAAGATCAACATCATTGACACACCTGGTCACGCCGACTTTGGCGGCGAGGTTGAGCGTGTATTAAAAATGGCCGATGGTGTTTTAATACTTTGCGATGCTTTTGAAGGAGCTATGCCCCAAACCCGTTTTGTAACACAAAAAGCTTTGGCCTTAGGCTTAAAACCTATTGTGGTTGTAAACAAGGTTGATAAAGTAAACTGCCGCCCCGAAGAAGTTTATGAGCAAATTTTCGAGTTGTTCTTTAACCTTGAGGCTACAGAAGATCAGTTGGATTTCCCGGTAATTTACGGTTCGTCAAAACAAGGATGGATGAGTACCGACTGGAAAAAACCTACTGAAGATATATTCCCGTTGATGGACGCTATTTTGGCAAACATCCAACCACCGCCAATTAGCGAGGGTACTTTGCAAATGCAGATCACGTCATTAGATTATTCTTCGTTCGTTGGTCGTATTGCTATTGGCCGTGTTGCACGTGGTGTTATTAAAGAAAACATGCCCGTATCATTGGTAAAACGCGATGGTACTATCCAAAAAACAAGAATAAAAGAACTATATACTTTTGAAGGCTTAGGTAAGGTTAAAGCTAACGAAGTTAGCGCCGGCGATATTTGCGCGGTGTTAGGTATTGACGGTTTTGATATTGGCGATACTATTGCTGATTTTGATAAACCGGAGCAATTGGAAGTTATCCATATTGACGAGACTACCATGAACATGTTGTTCACTATCAACACTTCACCATTTTTTGGTAAAGAAGGTAAATTTGTAACCTCACGCCACTTACGTGATCGTTTGTACAAAGAGATGGAGAAAAACCTGGCACTAAAGGTTGTTGAAACCGAGTCGCCGGATTCATACCTGGTTTATGGCCGTGGTATTCTTCACTTATCTGTATTGATCGAGACCATGCGTCGCGAAGGATATGAGTTACAAGTGGGCCAGCCACAAGTAATTGTTAAAGAAATTGACGGTGTAAAATGCGAACCGGTAGAAACACTGATCGTAGACGTACCGGGCGATGTTGCAGGTAAAGTTATTGAGTTGGTAACCCAACGTAAAGGCGACCTGTTAGTAATGGAGCCAAAAGGCGATCTACAACATTTAGAGTTTGATATCCCTGCACGTGGCATTATTGGTTTACGTAACAACGTATTAACCGCTACCGGTGGCGAGGCTATCATGGCTCACCGCTTTAAAGCTTACGAGCCATGGAAGGGTGTTATCCCGGGCCGCTCAAACGGTGTATTGGTATCAATGGATACAGGTAAAACTACCGCTTTCGCAATTGATAAATTGCAGGATCGTGGTCGTTTCCATATAGATCCGGGAGTTGATGTTTATGAGGGTCAGGTTTTAGGCGAGCATATCCGCGATAACGATTTGGTTATTAACTTAACTAAAGGCAAGCAATTAACCAACATGCGTGCATCTGGTAGTGATACCAACGTACGTATCGCGCCTGCCATTAAATTCTCATTAGAAGAGTCAATGGAATATATACAGGCTGATGAATACATTGAGGTTACTCCTCAAAGCATCCGTATGCGTAAAATATATTTGAATGAAAACGAGCGTAGAATAAACGCTAAGAAGTTTCAGTCATAATAGCTTAATAAGCTAATTGTTATTAAAAGAGCCGCAATATTGTGGCTCTTTTTTTGTTTAGGTATTACCAGTATATTTACGGTTAATAGTATGATGAAAAGGTATCTCTATATTTGTTTTGTATTACTGACTGCGTTGTATATAAACGCTTGTAAGAAAGAGGTAAAGTCAACCAATATTTGCCTGCACGACTCATCTATTGACTATATGAAACGCTGGGCGATATTAACCACCCAGACTGACGTTTTTGAAACAAACGGTGCCGTTAAAAGCCGTACCGTTATCCATCCCAATGGTTTTTTCCAGATCAACAGCGATTTTACCTATAATTTGTTTAGTGATGACGCGCCAGTAAACGGCAAATGGAACATCAATAAAACCTGTGATTTTGTGCTTAATCCAAACACCGCTAAAGAACGCCGGTTTTTAGTTATTACTTTGTCTGATGATTCATTAACACTGCGACAAACCTCTGGCCTTACATCTGTTACACAACGTTACGCGGCATTTAAATGCCCCAGTTTAGCCAGTTTAGAGTTTAGATGGGATAATGCTTTTACGCTGAGGGCTCCATATAGTACTGATACTGTTTTTAAAGCAATGCGCTCAAAACAGCCTGGCTATTTTAAATTAAATGCCGATGCCAGCTATAATCTTATTTTAGGCGCATTTAATGGCGTGCCCGCCCCACCACCGGCAACCGGTACCTGGGGAATTGCCCAACCCGGCTGCCTGCTTGTGCTGGATAAAAATAAGACGGATGAAAGATCTTACGAAGTGCAGAAATTAACGGCCGACTCGCTTGTTATATGGCGAAAAGATACTGTTATTAAGCAGAATTTTTTACAGCACTTTTTTAAGCATAAGTAATACCTGGCTTAATAATAAACCGTCAATAACCAAGTTATTTTAATAACCTGCATAAAAGCCTTAAATTAGCCGGATGAAAGGTAATGACCGGTTAAACCCCAATATATTCCACCCCAGATATGTACACCTTACCCAGTTAAGGGATGCAACCATCAAAAAAATAGAAGAGCTAACGGCCAATAATAAAGATTTGCTGCTGGTTGATTTTGGTTGTGGCGATATGCCTTACCGCAGTGTTATTGAACCGCATGTGGGTACTTATTTGGGTGTCGACCTGGAAATGAACCCCAAGGCTGATCATCATATCGGTTTTGACAGCAAAACCACCTTGCCTGATAATTATTGCGATATCATTCTTTCCAACCAGGTATTGGAACATGTGGATACACCATCAGGGTATTTACAGGAAGCGCTGCGGATATTAAAACCCGGCGGTTCTATCATACTAACCACGCATGGTTATTGGTATTATCACCCAACGCCTAATGATTATTGGCGGTGGACAAGCGCCGGCCTGCGTAAAACCGTAGAGGACGAAACCTTTATAGTTACCTCATTCTTCGGGATAATGGGTTTGGCCGCCAGCGGATTGCAATTGTTGCAGGATTCGATCATAAACAAACTGCCTAAATTTTTAAGGCCGCCGTTCGCGTTTATTATGCAGCTTAAAATTATTCTTTTTAATAAAATAAACTCGCAGCCACAGCGCGACAGGGATGCCTCTTTATATGTTGTATTGGCTCAAAAACCGCTAAAGTAATTAATGGAGCAATTTAACCTCTGCATCATTAAACCCAATAAAGATTCCTTTTCAGAAACCTTTGTGCGGGAACATATTGAGCGCTTGCCCGGCAATAAAAAAGTGCTGTATGGCGGTGTGTTCCCGGTTTATGACCACGAGGGTAAGTATCTCATCAAATCGCCGGTTGGTTTATTGAGCTATCTCATCCAGAAAAAAATATTTAACAAACTGGATATAAAGGTGCGTACACATGCCCTGGCAAAATATCTATCCAAAGAAAAAATTGACGTAGTATTTGCCGAGTACGGCATGGTTGGCGCATTGGTAACAGAGGCCTGCCAAATGGCAAACGTACCGCTGGTGATACATTATCATGGCGCCGATGTGCATCACCGGGCAACTATCATTCAATATTTGGATCTGTATAAACGGTCATTTAACTATGCCAGCGCCTTAATTGCGGTATCAGGCGATATGGCTGAAGCGCTGATAGAGTTAGGCGCACCTGATGATAAAATAACCAATGCCTCGTGCGGTGTTGACCCGGATGCTTTCCCCCAACTGGATATTTCTAAAACGGGCCGTACATTTTTAGCTATAGGCAGATTTGTAGAGAAGAAATCGCCAACATCGGTAGTAAAAGCGTTTAAGTTGGTGCTGGATAAATTCCCGGATGCTACTTTAAATATGGTAGGGCAGGGGCCATTGTTTGACGAGACAAAAGCGTTGATCCACCAATTAAAAGTAGAAAAAAGCGTTACTTTATCGGGCGTTTTAAACACGGCACAAATAAAAAATTTGTTTGCAAAAACACGTTGTTTTGTACAGCATTCGGTTACAGCGGCTAACGGCGATAAAGAGGGTACCCCGGTTACTATACTCGAGGCAGGCTCATCAGGCCTGGCCATAATAAGTACCTTGCATGCCGGAATAAAAGAAGCGATAATTAACGGAGAAACCGGATATTTGGTGCCCGAACATGATATTGAGGGAATGGCTGGTTATATGATGAAAATAGCCGGGGATGTAGAACTGGCCGTATCGCTTGGGGCTAAAGAAGCAACTTACATTCGCGAAAATTACGATATTAGAAACAGGATAAAAACTATAACAAAGCTTTTAAAACAAGCTATAGCAAACCATAAACATGCTTAAAAAAACATTACGGTCGTTAGTAAAGAACTTTGGTTACGATATAGTAAAACCAGACGAACGGTTAATAGTTGATGGCCTGCCCGCCGATTTTGATAAAGAAACAGTTGCTACCTACAAAAAGGTAAAACCGTATACTATGACTACGCCCGAGCGTATTGCATCATTATGCAACGCGGTAAACTACCTGGTCGACAATAAAATCGAAGGCGATTTTGTAGAGTGTGGTGTATGGCGAGGCGGCAGTACCATGGCCGCTATTGATACCCTGATGAAAGCCGGCGACAAAAGCCGCGAAATATATTTGTATGATACCTACGAGGGTATGTCTGAACCTACCGAGGCGGATAAAGTATTTACCGGCACTACGGCTGATGAGCTGATGACGACTACCGACAGGGACGACCCGACATCGGTTTGGTGTTACTCTACTATTGAGGAAGTGCAGAAGAATGTGGGCAGTCTTAATTACCCGGCAGCAAAAGTTCATTTTATAAAAGGCAAGGTTGAAGATAGCATCCCCCAAACCCTGCCGGGTAAAATAGCTTTATTAAGGTTAGACACCGATTTTTATGAATCAACCGCGCATGAGCTAAAACACTTATACCCGCTATTGGTACCGGGTGGTGTTATCATTATTGACGACTACGGCCATTGGGAAGGTGCCCGCAAAGCGGTCGACGAATATATAGAAGCCCAAAAATTACCATTATTGCTAAACCGTATTGACTATACCGGTCGTATCGGCATAAAATATTAAGCGTAAATAAATGGGGATAGTAAAAGCGCAGGCCTATAAAAATACGATGGTATCATACGGCGGTATGGTAATAGCGTATATAAATACGGTTTTGCTTTTTCCTTTTTTTGTTAACCCGGCCCAATACGGTTTTTATACGCTGATAGTTAGCGTATCGGTACTTTACTCGCTGGTTGCTTCACTAGGTGTGCCCAGCATACTGGCTAAATACTTCCCCTTTTACCGTACGGATGACCGTAAACATAATGGATTTATGCATTGGGCGGCGGGGTTGGCGCTGGCCGGTTTTATTGTGGCAACATTAGTTTATGTTGTATTTAAACCGGTAATACTAGCGCAGTATGCGCAAAAGTCGCCCTTGTTTGCAGAGTACTATTATTACCTGATACCTTTATCCTTTTTTGTATTATCCTTCAATTATTTGGAGATGACGGGGCGGATAGTATATCAAACTATCTATTCAAACTTCCTGCAAAATGTATTGCTGCGATTGCTGACTACAGGTTTCCTGTTGATGATAGCGGCTAAATGGATAAACTTTGAAGATTTTATATTTCTGTACATAGGTTGCAATGGCTTAATATCATTGCTGCTATTTATAAGCATAGTTTATACCGGCAACTTCTCTTATCGGCTTAATGATTTTGGATTTAAAACCATTAAAAAACGCGAGGTTTTAAACTTTGGTTTATTCACGGTAATATCAAGCGCCATATATGTGCTGCTGCAAAAGGTTGATACGTTAATGCTAAGCGCCATGGTTGGCGATGGTGTACAAGGTGTGTATAGCTGGTATTTTAATATAGCCATAGTGATAAGTGTGCCGGCCCAGGCCCTAAGCAGAACCACCTATGCTATTGTTGCCGATGCCTGGAAATCAAACAATCGCGACAACATTATCGAGGTTTATTATAAAACATCTATTATCCAGATGGTAATAGGCTGTTTGCTGTTTATCGGTATTATTGTAAATCGCGAAAACCTATATGCCATTGCCCGGAATAAAGAATACACCGACCCTAAATATTTTAACCTGTTTATAGTGATAGGCTTAGGGTTTTTAGTTGATATTACCGGCGGGCTAAATACTTATATCATGACTACATCGCATAAATACCGCCTGGTTACCGGGTTTGTTATAGCGGCGGTTATATTTTGTGTCAGTCTAAATTATATACTCATACCAAAATACCAGGGCATGGGCGCGGCTATATCCTATTTATTAACCACCATAGGTTTAAATTTTGCCACCTGGTTATATATAAAATACCGGTTTAAAATGCAGCCGTTTAATTACAAGCATATATTAGTAATTGGTATCGCGCTGATAGGCTGGGCAACGGGCCAATATTTTTGGCGAATGCCCAATGTTTTTTTGGATATTGTAGTACGTAGCGGGGTTACTACGCTGGTTTATGGTTTATTGGCCTATTACTTTAAAATATCTACCGATATTAATGAGAAGGCCGATGCCATGCTGAAAAAAGTTTTTCGGTAAATTAGATTGATAATTGAAATTGAATAAAATATAAAAATGCAGGAAGTTAACAGCAGCGAAAACCTTAAAACGGCGTACGATAATTATTATGAAAATAATGATGAAACCTGGCGCATGTTGGGTGCCAAATATAAGGTTGAGCATATTTTAACCGTTTGTAAAGGCTATACTTTTAACAAAGTACTAGAAGTTGGCGCAGGAGATGGTGTGATACTAAAACTATTGTCCGAAAAAAACTTCGCGCCCGAGCTGCACGCGGTCGAGCTATCGGCCAGTGGGGTAGAGCGCATTAAGGAAAGAAACATCCCCAGCATAAAGTCTGTACAGGAGTTTGATGGTTATCATCTGCCGTTTGAAGATGACAGTATGGACCTCATCATTCTTACCCATGTTTTAGAACATGTGGAGCATGAGCGCCTGTTATTACGCGAATTAAAACGTGTCGCAAAAATGGTGGTTATTGAAGTTCCGCGCGATTACCGCACCGGGGTTGATACCCGCATTAAGCATTTTTTGGCTTACGGGCATATCAATGTTTATACGCCAACATCACTACGCTATTTATTGCTGACAGAGGGATTTGAAGTCGTAACAGACCTGACCGATACCATCGCACCCGAAGTAACCAAGTTTTATACTTATATAACACTAAAAAAAACAAAGAACTTTTTAAGCTCGCTTAAAATTGATTTGGAGCATAATGTTAAAAAATTGGCTGCTGCTATCTTTGGTAAAAAGACAGAAGAAAAATTTGCCAATTACTATACGGTTTTATGCAAAAAAGCCGTTGAACAACCTAAAGTGTTTTAAATGCAGAACCTTGCCCCTATAGCGCTATTTGTATATAACCGGCCCGAGCATACCCGCCGTACACTGGCTTATTTGCAAAAGAATTTGCTGGCTGATGAGTCGCGTTTGTTTATATTTTCTGATGGCCCAAAAACCGAAGCCGATAAAGACAAGGTTGATGAGGTAAGGGCATTAGCTAATGAGGTTACCGGTTTTAAATCGGTTAAGGTAATAACCCGAAAGGAAAACCTGGGGCTGGCCAATTCTATAATTATTGGGGTGAGCCAATTGGTGAGCGAGTTTGGAAAGATCATTGTGTTTGAGGATGACATGATCTCATCGCCATATACGCTCGAGTATTTTAACGAGGGATTAACCAAATATCATGATGATGACGCGGTAATGCATATCGGCGCTTATATGTATGACCTGGATGATAAAACCCTGCCCGATGCTTTTTTCCACCGTATTGCTACAAGTTGGGGTTGGGCAACATGGGCACGCGCCTGGCGCGATTTTGAGCCGGATATTGATAAACTGATGGCCCAATTTAACGTAGAACAAAAATACGATTTCTCGATAGGCTACACCATGAACTTCTGGAAACAGATGGAAGAGTTTAAAGCGGGCAGAAACAACTCGTGGGCTATAAGGTGGTACGCGTCCATATTTCTAAAAGGAGGGCTTACGCTTAATCCCTCGCGCTCGCTGGTGCATAACATTGGGCATGACGGTACGGGCGTACACTCAAATATCGAAAACATGTATGGTGTTAATATCTCTAAAAACCCCATCAAGGATTTCCCTGTCGACCTAAAAGAAAATGAGCAGGCACATAATGCTATTAAACGTTTCCTGAAAAATCGCAAGGGTACTTTGCTGCAAAGGGGGATGCGGTTCTTTAAGCAGTGGCGGGTAAAGTCGGCTGTTAAGAAATAGCGCGAAAGTGTCACCCTGAGGCACTCGAAGGGTGAGCGTAAAGGCTTTTGCACATATGCTTCGAGTGCCTCAGCATGACACCCCTTTTAATTAGTTTTTCATCGCCTTCACCACAATATACGGCGACAGGGCCTTGCTCTCAAACGGTGCTATTTTGGTAATAACTTTCCCTGCAAACCATAATCCCTTAACAAACGCCTTGGCTAAAGCAGATTGCGTACCCTTATTCTCTAACCACATAGAAAACTTGCCGTAGTAGTATGATTCTACCTCGGTTAATCCTAACTGCTTACAGCAGTCGGCAAGCAGGGCGGGGTCCATACATTCAATGTAGTGTTTGTTATAATTTTCCAGGTCGAACTTGCGCTGTATCCAGCCGTTTATGCTTTTAAAATTAGGCAGGGTTATAAACAGTGTTCCGCCGGTTTTTAAGAATGGCAGGTGGGTTGCTATAATGGCTTTGGTATCTTTAAAATGCTCTATTAAGCCGAAGGATAATACCATATCATACTGCTCGGCAGGTTGATAGGTAAACAGGTCGGCTTCAATAATTTTAACATCACCGTCTTTTAAACCGTTCTTCTTCAGCAATTCGTTTATCAATCCCTGGTGAATAAAATAGTCGAACAGGGTGGTATCCATGTTCTCATATTTTTTAAGGTAGATGGCATAATATCCAGGGAACCCGCCCAACTCTATCGCTGTTTGGTAGCCTTTATCGGCTTTAAGTTTGCCAAGGATATCGCCAAAAATATAATCACGCTTAATACTAAAAATCAACCCCAGTCTTGATTCCCAAAATGCTTTCCAAAAAGAACGATCTGTTAAATTATTATCCATGTATGCTGTCAGCCTATTATAAATTCTCCGCGGTGTCCTTCTTGTCCAATACCCTTGCCGGGTTACCCACCACCACGCTATTGGCTGGTATGCTTTTGGTAACTACAGATCCTGCGCCTATAACTACGTTATCGCCAATTTCGACATCGCCAATTATAACAACGTTGGCGCCAATATCAACATTGTTGCCAATGCGCGGCGCACGGCCAAAGGTGCCGTCGGCTTGTTTTTTGTGGCCGATGGTGGTGCTGTTTCGTAAAGTGCAGTTATCGCCAATAACAACGCCCAGGTTTATTACCAATGCCTGTCCATGAAATAAAGATAACCCCCTGCCAATAGTAGTTTTACGCGGAATTTCAATACCCCAAACCCACTCTACCAGGTAACGATAAAACATCAGGTATGGAAAAAATATCACCTTGGTTATCATAGACCGGTTAATTAACATTACCAGCCTGAACAAAAACATAACAAGCTGTCCCTTCAAATTTCTATGGTTTGATTGCCAATCCTGAAATAAATAGCTCATGCGGGTTAACTGCTTTGGGTGTTTGTTTATTGAATAATCAAAAGTAAAATTTTTCGGCGTAATAATAGCAGAAAGCTAAAAGCAGAAAGACCAAAGCAAACTAAAGTACAAAGCAATTGAAAAAAGCTTTCTGCTTTAGTCTTTTAGCTTTCTGCTTTATTAGTATACTTGTGACAATGAAAGTAACGCTCATCAATACATCCGATGCCGGGGGGGGTGCACCTGCCGCTTGTATGCGCCTGTTAAAGGCGCTGGTTGGGCAAAAGACTGACGCGGCATTACTGGTACAAGATAAAAAAACTATTGACGATAATGTTCAGGGTATTGCCACTAGCTTTGTTACGAGGTTAAAAGCGCAAATTAATTTCTTACGTGAGCGTATCCCCTTTATATTATTTCATGAAAAGGATAAATCGGTACGGTTTGCATTCTCGCCAGCCAATTCGGGTACAAGCATCAAAAATAATTTTTTAGTTACCGGTGCGGATATTTTACACCTGCACTGGACAAACTCCGGCTTCCTATCCATTACCGACTTGAAAGAACTGGTTGATACCGGCAAACCTATTGTTTGGACGCTGCATGATATGTGGGCCTTTACTGGTGGTTGCCATTACTCGGGCATCTGCGATAATTTTATGCGCGAATGTGGCAATTGCCCTTTTTTGCGGGATGCCGATGAAAATGATATTTCGCATATCGGCTGGCTGCGCAAAGCCGCGCTGTTTAAGGATGCTAAAAATATAACCTTTGTAACCTGCAGCCAATGGCTGGCCGGGGTTGCTAAGCAGAGTTCATTGATAAAAGATTTCAGGATAGAGGCTATTCCAAATCCTATAGATATAGATATTTTTTCGCCGAAGGATAAAGCGGCGGCAAGAGAAAAAAGAGGAATTGATGCCGATGCCAAAATTATCCTTTTCGGCGCGGCTAATATTAACGATAAGCGCAAAGGCATTACTTACCTGGTGGATGCCCTGAATATTTTAAAAGCCAATTATCCGCAAAGCGAAAAAATAGAAATAGTAATATTTGGTAAGAACAAACATTTTGATGTAACACAATTGCCGTTTAAGGTGCATGAGTTAAATCTCATTAGCTCGCAAGAAGAGCTGGCTGACGTTTATAGTATGGCCGATTTGTTTATAACATCATCATTAGAAGATAACCTGCCCAATACCGTTATGGAAGCTTTGGCTTGCGGCACGCCCGTGGTTGCTTTTAATACAGGCGGTATACCCGAAATGGTAGACCATCAGCAGAATGGTTATTTAGCTCAATTTAAATCTGCCGGGGATATGGCTAAAGGATTACAAGAGGTATTGAATGGTGATGCTAAGCTGTCAGGAAACGCCCGCCAAAAGGTGCTTGATAATTATACCAACGAAAAAGTGGCCCAACAATATATTAACCTGTATCAATCCATTATAAAACAATGAGAGCAGGCCAGCCCATATTATCTGTAATAACCGTTGTTTATAATAACGTGGCTGATATTGAGCGCACACTGCTTTCGGTATTGAACCAAACTTATAAGGGGATTGAGTACATTGTTATAGATGGCGGATCAACCGATGGTACAGTACCGATAATTGAAAAATATAAAGACCGGCTCACTAAATTCATCAGCGAAAAAGATAACGGGATCTATGATGCCATGAACAAGGGGCTTATTTTGGCAACAGGTGATTACGTGTTGTTCATGAACTCGGCAGACGAGATCTACTCGGCTGATACTATAGCGAATGTGTTTGCTACTGCCCCCAATGCAGATATCTATTACGGCGAAACAGAAATGATTGATGCATCAAGCAAAAGTTTGGGCCAGCGTCGCCATAAAGCCCCGGCCAATTTTACGTGGAAAAGTTTTAAATATGGCATGAGCGTAAGCCACCAGGCTATTTACATTAAACGCGCATTGGTTGAGCCATATGACCCGCAATACCAATTAAGCGCCGATATCGACTGGATATTACGCGCAGCTAAAAAAGCTAAAACCATTGTAAACGTAAACCAATACGTTGCTAAATATCAGGTAGGCGGAATGTCGAAACTTAAACACCGCCAAAGCCTGGCCGAGCGCTTTGATATTATGAAAAAGCATTATGGTTTGTTGCCAACGCTATTTAACCACGGCATTATCGCATTTAAGTTGGGATGGTATTGGTTGAGGAATAGGAGGACGAACGATTGACCGATAACAATTTGTCATTGCGAGCGTAGCGTGGCAATCGCGAACTATTATCCGCATTGCATCCTTGCGATTGCCGCGCTCGTTCCTCGCTCGCAATGACAATTGGGTAATAAAAAGGGGTGCTGAATGAAATTCAGCACCCCTTTTTATGTGAGCAAGCCTTACGAAGTTTTAAAAACTTTGTAAGGCTGTAATAATTACGCCTTCTTTCCTGTCGGCTTTTTCTTATTCTCAGAATATCCTGCAAAGCCCAACGCTAGTACCAGCAATACAGATCCTGCTAATGAGATATTTTCGCCTGCATAGTATGAAGCAGGGTGAAATATAAATTCTATTTTATGATTGCCTACCGGTATTTGTGCGGCGCGTAAAATATAGTCAGCACGGAAGTAAGGGGTTTGTACCCCATCTAACTTCATGGTCCAGCCCTTGTCGTAATAAACCTCAGAGAATACGGCAATTTGCAATGAGGTTGAGCTGCTTTGATAAACCATGTGATCCGGGTTGTAGTTTACCAGTTTGATGGTAGCGTTTGTATCAACAAATGCCGATTTCTCATCAATTAAGCTTTTATATTTTTGATCGATAATAGCTTCGTCCTTAGGCGAAAAGCTGCTTATAGCCTGCATTTCTTCATCGGCATTTTTAGCATATTTTATGCTATGCACAAACCATGCATGCCCGCAAGCGGTTGCATTGTTTTGCATGCCAAAATTCTGTGTTTTTTGATCCTGGGTAATAATGTATTTAACATTCATCATATCCAAAACATCATGATTAACACTTTTAGCAAACTGGCTATCCAGTATTTCCTGGTAACGCTTTAAGCGTGCTGCCGAATAGCCGCTGAATGATTTATGGAAAAACGGGTTAACCAAATCATAGGTTTGCGATACTGTAGTATCAAACACCCTGAAATCAGGGTCGGTATCCCGGGCTATAAATTGATCTACCACGCGTGGCTGTGGTTTGTTCGATTCTTGTTTTTCGGTAAAGTTTTCGTCTTTTAAATAACGTTTATCTATTTGCCAAACATCAACCAAAATCAAGGCTAAAAAGCCAACCGATAATATAGTGGCGTTAATTTTATGTTTAATAAATGCCCATAATAAACCAAACGCAATCACTACAAATATTAATGAGCGTATAGCATCTGCGCGCTCAAGAGCCATCCTGTCTTTAACAATAGCGTTTGATACCGCGGTGGCTACAGCAGTGTCATTTTGCAGGGCTTGTGCAAGTGCCTGCACGCCGTTTGCCTGCTCTGCTGATCTAAAGCTTAATAAAACTTCGGGCAGGGCTATCAGCACTAATAATAAACCGCCGGTAATATACAAGGCTATCTTTAGCTTTTTGAAAACCTCTTTACTATCAACTGCTTCCAAAACTTCCTTAATAGCTAAAAATGCCAGTATCGGGAAACAAAGGGCCGCGACCGCCAGTACAGATTCTACCGTCCGGAATTTATTATAGAGCGGGAAGTAGTTGAAAAACAGATCGGATACATAAGGCCAGTTACCGCCGAAAGAAAGCAGCATTGTTAAAACCACAGTTGCCAGCAACCACCATTTTACGCGGTTTTTAACAACCAACAATCCAAATATAAACAGGAAACAAATGGCAGCGCCAAAGTAAAACGGTCCGCTGGTATTAGGTTTAGTACCCCAATAAGTACCCATGCCGGGGAATCCGCCGATTTGGTTAGCCATTCTTATAGCCTGGTCCGCAGGAACGCTGCGTGCAGTAAATACTTTTACAGTTTCAGAATTTTCGTCTAAGACCTCGGTAGAGCTGCCACCGCCGTATGCGTTAGGTACTAAAAACGTAAAGCACTCGCCAACGCTTTGGCTGTAGCTATAAGCATAATCTTTAGCCAGGCCGCTGCTTGGCTCGGTTGTATGCTGCGTTAAGTTTGATTGCCCCCTTATAGTTTCTTTACCATAATCATAAGTGCTCCAAAGTATAGACGCGTTTACCGTTACAGCCAACAACAAAGCACCGCCTAAATAAGCTAATGATTTAAAATACGGGCCGGTTGTTTTTGATTTTATGGCGTGATATAATTCAATGCCTGCTAAAATTAATATAGCCAGCATTAAATAATAAGTCATTTGTATGTGATTGGCACGGATCTCCATGGTGAGGAAAAGCGCCGTAAGCGCGCCGCCCAATATGTATTTTCCGCGCAGCGTTAATATTATACTGGCCAATATAGGCGCAAAAAACGCTATTGCATAAGCCTGGTTGGAGTGCCCCGCCACCAGCAAAATGATATTGTAGGATGAAAAGGTAAATGCAATGGCACCCGCTGCCGATAACCACGGATTCAATTTTAATACTATGAACAGGAAGTATGTACCCAATAAAAATATCAATACCGTATCAATAGGGTTTGGGAACACCGCTTTTAGCGCATGGATAACATGTGTAGTAATATTAGCTTTATACGGAGCCCAAAGCTGGAAAGCGGGCATCCCTCCAAATATTTGATTGGTCCACAATATGGTGGTGTCTTTTGCTTTATAAGCGTCAATTTCAGCAGCCGAGGATTGAGCCCCGGTAACATCGGCCTGCCCTAAAGTTTTACCCTGGAAAGCAGGGGTAAAGTATAAGAAGCAGATCACTAAAAAAATTCCTGTAATGGCGAAGTGAATGCCATTGCGCTTAAACCAGTTATTCATCTAAGTTTTTTAAAATGGATATTAATTAATGTTCAAAAATAGAAAATTGCCCGACAATAGGAATTATATGTTTGAAAGGATTTATTAAAGCTGGTTATGCGCTATAAAGTATAGCAGTACAAGGCCTACCAGACTAATTGCGTAAGCAATAATAACTGGCTTAGTAAATTCTTCAATATTTCTGCGGATGTTGAAGTAGTTGTACACCCCCAGCAGGATAATGGTTAGGCCGAAAAACCAGTTTAGTTTGGCATCCAACGTAAAAAGGGTGCAGCAAACTACGTAGTTGGTAATAATAAGTAAAGCATACTTGGGCGTATTGTTATGGTTACGCCTGCGTTTAAATATATCGTCAGATACCATTTAAAATTATTTTACTTCTTCGTAATCTACAAACTCGCCTTCGCTATCAGGGAATTTGCCTTTTTTTCGGTCTTCGGGCACATAATCAACTTTTATGCGGCCGGTTGGCTGTTGTTGGGTGCTTTTATAATTTGTTTGTTGCTGCTGATGTTGCTGCGCTTTGTTTACCACACTTTGAAAAAGCATTGGCAATGCCCAGCGTATAATTGCCCTTACTATATATAATATCCCTATGGCAATAAAGAGAAAACGGATTAATTCTTCCATTTGTGTATTTCTTAATAATTAGCGTACAAATATAATATTATAACGGCAAAATTGTTTGCTTATGATTTTTCCGTTTTATTTTGGACGGATGGCTGTTGCCATTTGTTACTGTTGTTTTGTTTGCCGAGTGTCATTTCCTGCTGCACCACCACCTGCACCATGGTGCAGTGCAATCAATTAACTAAAACTTCTCCTCCATCATTTTCTCCAAAGCAAACATTTCATCGCGCAGCTTGGCGGCCAATAAAAAATTCATGTCTTTGGCAGCGGCAAGCATATCTTTCTTGGTGTTTTCTATTGATTTCTTCAGGTCAGGTTTTGACATGTATTGAACAATTGGGTCGGCAGCCATACTGATCATATCCTGCTCCACATAAGCTTTCTGCACCCCTCCCTGAAAATCCATCACCGATGTTTGCTCAATAATTTCGGCACGGGTTTTACCAACGGTTAGCGGTGTTATGCCATGCTCGGTGTTATAAGCTATCTGCAATTCGCGGCGGCGGGTGGTTTCGCTCATGGTAATGGCCATCGAGTCGGTAATTTTATCAGCATACATAATTACCCGGCCACGGTCATTACGCGCGGCACGGCCTATGGTTTGTATCAATGATCGCTCACTGCGTAAAAAGCCCTCCTTATCAGCATCCAAAATAGCTACTAAGGATACCTCGGGCAAATCCAGTCCCTCACGTAATAAGTTAATACCAATCAGCACATCAAACACGCCTAAACGCAAATCGCGAAGTATCTCTACCCGTTGCAGGGTCTTAACTTCCGAGTGTATGTAGCGGCATTTAATGCCTAATCTATCCATGTATTTGGCCAGTTCTTCGGCCATGCGTTTGGTTAGCGTGGTTACCAGTACACGGTCGCCTAGTTTTACAATTTTATCTACTTCATCCAGCAAGTCATCCACCTGGTTAATAACCGGTCGCACTTCAATAATAGGGTCTAATAAACCTGTAGGGCGTATTACCTGTTCCACAACCACACCGCCCGATTTTTCTAATTCAAAATCGGCAGGGGTGGCGCTTACATAAATAGTTTGGGGTGCCAACCGCTCAAACTCCTGGAAGTTTAGCGGGCGGTTATCCATAGCTGCCGGCAGACGGAAACCATAATCGACCAATGAGATCTTACGCGAACGGTCACCACCATACATTGCCCGGATCTGCGGTACGGTAACGTGGCTTTCATCAATCACCATTAAATAATCATCAGGGAAATAATCCAGCAAACAGAACGGCCTGGCACCCGGCGCGCGCCCATCAAAAAAGCGCGAATAATTTTCAATACCCGAGCAATAACCCAACTCGCGGATCATCTCCAAATCATAATTAACCCTTTCTTCCAAACGCTTGGCTTCCAGGAAACGGCCGTCATCAATAAATTGCTTTTTGCGGGTCTCCAGTTCTTCCTGTATGGCCCAGATAGATTGAGTAAAACGTTCGCGGGGGGCAACATATAAGTTAGCGGGATAAAGCACCATGTGCGTCATCTTCTCTACCGTTTTGCCGGTGCCGATATCAAATGTGCTTAGTTCTTCAATATCATCGCCAAAAAAAGATATACGGTAGGCGTGGTCCATATACGCCGGGAAAATATCAACCGTATCGCCTTTAACCCTGAATGTACCACGTTTAAAATCGGTAGTAGTGCGTGAGTATAAGATCTCAACCAGTCTATGCAAAAAAGCATTACGGCTAACACGCGTACCTACAGCGAATTTAAATACCGAGTTAGCAAAATCCTCCGGGTTTCCCATACCATAAATGCACGATATGGATGATACCACAATAACATCCCTGCGGCCACTCATTAATGCCGATGTGGTACGCAAACGCAGTTTTTCAATCTCCTCGTTTATCTGCAGGTCTTTTTCTATATAGGTATTGGTGGTAGGAATAAATGCTTCGGGCTGGTAATAATCATAATACGAAACAAAGTAGTTAACCGAGTTCTCCGGAAAAAACTGTTTGAACTCGCCGTACAACTGCGCCGCCAAAGTTTTGTTGTGGCTTAAAACCAGCGTAGGCTTTTGTGTTTGTTGTATAACATTGGCAATACTAAATGTTTTACCCGAGCCGGTAACACCCAGCAGGGTTTGATAGTTGTCGCCATTGTTTACACCCTCAACCAGTTGACGGATGGCTTCGGGCTGGTCGCCGGTGGGTTTATATTGAGAAGTTAAGTTAAAATCCATTGATGATGTAAAAATACGGTTTTTGAAAGATTAGTGATTGAAGATTGAAGATTAGTTGATTAGCAAGAGCATTAGTTTTACATTCTATTAATAAAACAAAATTAATGCCGTTGATGACAGCCCTATGTCAGTAGAGAAAGATTAGTTAATTAGAGATTAAAGATTAGTTATTTTTATTTATGATTAATTAGATTTACAATTACAAACGCGCCAGGCCTAATCTTTAATCTTCAATCACTAATCTTTTGAAAGCATGATCTTCATCCTCAACAAAACAAACACCATTGCCAACAGTTTTTTGGCCGAAATGCGCGATGTTAATATACAGCAGGATAAGCAGCGTTTTAGGCACAACCAGGAAAAACTGGGCGAGATACTGGCGTACGAGATAAGTAAGACATTTAAATATACGCCCGAAGAAATACAAACGCCGTTAGGTATCTGCAATATTAATTTACCTGGTGCTGCGCCAGTGTTGGGTACGATATTGCGTGCCGGTTTACCTTTTCACCAGGGGTTTATGAATTATTTTGATCAGTCGGAATCTGCATTTATTACCGCTTGCCGCAAGGTTAAGCGCTCTGGTGATTTTACGATACGGATAGACCATATATCAACCCCAAATTTAGATGGAAAAACTTTTATTTTATGCGATACCATGCTGGCTACTGGCCAAAGTATTGTGGATGTTTGCAAAGAATTAATGGCTACCTATAAAATTGCCAACCTGCACATTGCCGCCGTAATTGCCAGCACGGTAGGTATAGCGCATGTGCAAGCCAACCTGCCCAAAGCCAAAATATGGGTTTGCGCGGTAGATGAAGAAATGACCAGCAAATCATACATCGTACCGGGGTTGGGTGACGCGGGGGATTTGGCGTTTGGGGATAAGGCGTAGGGGATTTCGGATTTGTAATTGACTGTTAAAAACAGTTAATGTTTACCGTGCTATGCAGGCGATTAAACTTTTATTGCTTTTCTTTATCCAATAAAAAAACATTTACCTAAATGGCCTTAAAATCTTATCACTTATTAATTGGCGTTTTATTGTTGTTGATGGGCGCCTCGCATGTACAGGCGCAAACCGCAAAAGACATATTACTTAAAAATGTGGGCACTTTACCCATGCCCCCGGTGCCCGAGTGCATCTCCTTTTTTTATACAACAAATGAACGGCCCGAAATTATTGCTACCACCAAATGGGATGGCGCGCCGGACGTATGGATGCCGGTTATTATTGTGTCTACGGTAGATAAAGGCAAAGTATTAGCATTGAACAGTCCCGAATATCTCAAACCCATTATGCTGCAAAATAGGGACGTGGCACAATTACTTATCAATACGTTAACCTGGGCAGGCAATGGTAAAAAAAGCCTAAGTGTTGCCCTTACAACTAAAGCCGACAATAAAGCGCTTCGCGATCTGTTAGCCGGCAACGGGGCATCGGCTTATATCATCAAAGACTTCGACTTTAAAAGTAAACCGGACGTTTTAATATTGACCGAAGAAGTAGTTAACCCGTTGCGGCAAAAACGTATAGAAACTTTTGTGCGTAGTGGCGGTACGTTGATATTTGCTTCGCCTTATAATGAGATTCGCAATAAGAGAGATTCGACTAAAAAAGAAGATGTTTCATTACTGAGTATAAACAAGGTATTGACCAAAGCCGGTATATTTAGTATGTACACCTTTGCCAAGCAGCCGGCAAACAACAAAGTATTAAGGACAGACAGCGTGCCTGATTATATGCACATTAATACCATATTGCCCAGGTTGTTGTTACAACAAAAATCAGACAGGGATGATTTTATAGATTACGCTTTTGTAACCCCGATGCTTGAACTAGTGGGTGAAAATAATAGTATTGATGCCCCGATTTTTAAACACCTTAAGCAATATTTTAAAGTGCCTGATGTTTTACCCGTGCCTACAGTTGCCAAACCGGTAATTAATAATACGCCCGAGCTTAAGATAGCTACAAAAATTGCGTATATGCTGTATACCAAACAACAGGACTTTGACAAACACCCAACAGCAAAAGCGCCGGGTTATGAAAATTTTCCGGGCGCGGTGCCAGCGGGTGCCGCCCGTGTTACCCAAACGGTTACCATCCCGGTAATGGTGGGTACACAAGGGCTGCCCGATATGCCGTCCGTTTATTTTCGCCCGCATACTACCGGATTATATGTGCCCGCCGGTGAAAAGGTAACCGTAACTATAAGCAAAGCCAATATAAAGCAACACCTAAAAGCACAAATTGGCGTACATGATGATAACGTAACCCATCTTGACGAGTTTAAACGCGTACCTGTTGATATGACCAAAGTGGTGGATCTTGATAAAGAAAAAATAGAGATATACTCGCCTTATGGGGGTTTGTTATTGATCAGTATTGCCGATACCAGTAAACTAAAAACACTAAAAATAACAGTAAGCGGCGCGGTAAAAGCGCCTTACTTTAAACTGAGCGAAACCAATGAGCAGGATTGGATCAAAACCATCCGCAACAATCCCGCCCCATGGGCCGAACTGGCTACCGATAAGATTGTGTTTACAGTGCCATCGTCCTATGTTCGTTATTTAAACAATCCGGTTAAGCTAATGCAATTTTGGGATGAAGTAATGGATGCTGATGCAGACTTAGCTATAGTATCCAGAAAACGCGTACATCAGGAAAGGATAATTGTGGATGTATCTGTGGCCTATGGAGGGTTGTTTACTGTGCCTTATAAAATAGTTGCGCCTGACGAAGAAAGTTCTCGGCAAATGCTTGACGAAGTGTATATGCGATCAAAAGGTTTATGGGGCCAGTTTCATGAACTGGGCCATCGCCACCAGTTTTTTGATCTTAATTTCCCCGGGACTACAGAGGTAACCGTGAATTTATTTACCATGTACGTTTTTGATAAAGTGTTGCACAAGGGCCTTTATAATCATGAAGGTATGGAGGATATGACCAAGGTAGTTAAGGTTATAAAAGATTACCTGGCAGATAATCCCACTTATGAAAAATGGAGTAACGACCCCTTCCTGGCGCTAAGCATGTACATCCAGATAATTGACGCCTTTGGATGGGATGCTATTAAGGCGGCTAACACGGTTTATCGTAATTTACCTTTAACCCAATACTCCAAAACAGATCAGGATAAACGTGACCTTTGGTTTACCACCATCTGCAAAGCCACTAACAGTAATATGAGTCGTTTTTTTGATGTGTGGAAGATAGAGGTGTCAGCTGCTGCCAAAAAACAAGTAGCAGGTTATAAAGAATGGTTCCCTAAAGTGTTGGAAAATTAAATAAACAATAGTGCTGATAATGAGTTATGTACAATATAACTCACAACATATGAAAAAGATTATTACTACTTGTTTAACAGCGCTGCTAATAGCAGGCTCATTAAATTTATTTGCCGATAAATTACCCAAAAAAGAATATGTAAAGGTGCCGGATGGCCGCAGCATAACCATGCAACCGTCTATAAATCACTTGGGCCACGCTAATGGCATAGTAGCTATAGATTTTGTAATGGATAAAAAAGGTAATGTAATTTCGGCACACGCTGACCGCAGGCACACTACTGTAAAAGATAAAAACTTTGTACGCAAAGTTGAAGAAGCTGTAATGGCCATAAAATTTAATAAAGACAAACATGCGCCTGATGAGCAAAGGGGTAGTTTGGCGTATTCGTTTAGATAGATATTTCAATTTAATAGCGATGGGTTTAAAACCCATCGCTATTAAACTATAATGGCTAAAACATTAACTTTGGCCTGATGAAATACCAACACATCTTCTTCGACCTTGACCATACCATTTGGGATTTTGATAAAAATGCCGAGGAGGCATTGCAAGAGTTATATGTTATTCATCGCTTAAATGATATCGGGCTAAATTCTGCCGAGGTATTTATTGAAACCTATACCCAAAATAACCACAGGCTTTGGCGCGAATATCATATCGGTAACATCACCAAAGAGACCCTGCGCGAAGCGCGTTTTAAACAAACGTTTTTAGACCTTGGCGTACATCCTGACGTAATTCCGCATGGTTTTGAGGATGAGTATGTAAAACTCTGTCCAACCAAAACCAACCTATTCCCCAACGCGCATGAAACGCTGGAATATCTAAGTTCAAAATATACACTGCATTTAATATCTAACGGGTTTAAAGAGTCGCAGGATATTAAAATAAACGGAACTGGCATTGGTAAATATTTTACTCACATTGTTATATCAGAACTGGTTGGCGTTAACAAACCAGATCCGGCTATATTTCAATATGCTATCAATACGGCCCAAACAACTAAGGCCCAAAGCCTGATGATAGGCGACAGCCTGGAAGCCGATGTGCTGGGCGCTTTAAACTTTGGTATGGATGCTATTTATTTTAATCCGTTCAACACACCAAAGCCCGATGAGGTGCCGGTGCAAATAAATGATTTAAAAGAGCTAACTTTAATGCTATGAAAATAGCCGAAGAGCGCCGTGCCATTGATACCGCGCTTGATAACTATCGCAACCAGTTAGATACCATTCCTGACGATTTGTTTGACGTTACGCCGCCGGGTGGTGGCTGGTCATTTGCCGAAGTGTATTCACATATTTTGCAGGCAACCATAGGCTCAACCATAGCTGCCGAGCGTTGTGCGAATGGCACTTGCGAGCCAACTAAAAAAGACCTTACACTAATTGGAAGATTTGCGTTGCTGTTTGGCTATATGCCAAAAGTAAAAACTACTGAAGAAGGCGCTAAAATTCCCGTAAAAAAATTAACAAAAGAAGAGGCCAGGAACCTGCTGGTAAAATGCCACAGCAGAATAGATATCATAACACCACATATTAATGGTGCATTGGCGCATAGCCGTTTTAAACATTCGCGTTTTGGTATGATGAATGCCGGGCAATGGTATAAGTTTATACTCGTCCATTTAAAACATCATTTAAAACAGCTGGAGCGGGTTAAGAAGAAGTTTGCTATTTAGTTACAAGCAAATAATATTCCAGAAAACGTCACCTTATATCAGCTATAATCTGCTCATAGGCAATATTGTGCAAATGTTAAAAAAAATAAATTTCATACCCAATGAAACCTTTTACATTTAACAGAGTCTTAATGTTAAAATAATATACATTAACCACCTTTGTAAAAACCTTGTAAAATGCATTTTGAATACGCATATATGGTTGTAATAATACTCCTGCTGTCGGTAGGGTTATTTTATTTAAGTCCATATGAACTTACTACGAATAAGGAAGAGGACGATGAGTAAGTGTTGTTAAATATTCTCATTTATTTTTTCAGTGAATTTGTCCCCGTCGAGTGGTGTTTTTATTTTATTACCTAATTAAAGATTGCGCTACTAAATTTGCATGTGTAGGTATATATAATTAAGCCCACATGCAATTATTAACGCTGGTAGTTTTTGAATGACATTTTTTTCCATTATTCTCCATTTACTTAAGGTCGATTAAATAATAAATCCTACTTTACAGCGTCCAAATATTTATTTATTGATGCTGTTTACTTCTATCCAGTTCGCATTTTTTTTTCTGATAACTACCGCCTTATTTTACCTATTACCGCATAGATTTAGATGGTTATTATTGTTATTAGCAAGCTGTTATTTTTATATGGCTTTTGTACCAGTGTACATCCTGATTTTGGGGGCTACCATAATTATAGATTATTTTGCCGGGCTGTACATCGAGAAAAATGTTGGTGTTAAAAGAAAAACTTTACTAATAGTTAGCCTTGTTGCTAATATTGGGGTTCTTTGCTTTTTTAAATATTACAATTTTATTAATGAAAACATTAGTGCCGTTTTGCAAAACTGGCACTATAAAACGCCATTCCCTCAATTAACTATATTACTGCCTATTGGCTTGTCGTTTCATACTTTTCAAGCTATGAGTTATACTGTTGAAGTATATCGTGGCAATCAGCCTGCCGAAAGAAAATTTGGCATATACGCGCTTTACGTAATGTTTTACCCTCAGTTGGTGGCCGGTCCTATAGAACGCCCGCAAAGGTTACTACCGCAGTTTCACACCAAACAAGCTTTTAATATCGAAAACATAAGTAGTGGCTTACAACAAATGCTAATTGGCTTTATTAAAAAACTGGTAGTTGCAGACAGGGTTGCATTATTTGTAGATAATATTTATGACCACTCGGCCCTTCAATCGGGTAAATCATTAGCCCTGGCGACAGTGTTTTTTGCTTTTCAGATATATTGCGATTTTTCTGGTTATACAGACATTGCCATCGGGGCTGCAAAAGTTTTAGGTTATGATTTGATGAAGAATTTTAACCGGCCTTATTTAGCTGTTTCCCTGGCGCAATTTTGGCAGCGCTGGCATATTTCGCTCTCCACATGGTTTAGAGATTATTTGTACATACCATTGGGCGGTAATCGTGTTAGTAATTTTAGGCGCTACGGTAATTTACTTATTGTGTTTTTTATAAGTGGTTTATGGCACGGCGCTAAATGGACGTTTGTAATCTGGGGTACTCTTAATGGCTTGCTTCTGGTTATTGAATCTATGCTTAACATTTCATCAAAAAGGGGGCATTGGCTAAAAACTATTGTTAAAACATTAGTTACATTTTTATTGATATGTGTAACCTGGGTGTTTTTTCGGGCACCTACAATTGATAACGCTATTTATATTTTAATGAAAATATTGAAATTTGATGGCGGTTTAATGCAGGGCAATGACCATTACTATTATGCTTTTATAGTTGTTACCATATTAATGCTTTTTGAAATAATTAATGAGTATAAACCAACCCTCTATAAAATAGTCCCCAATAACTTTGCAGTCCGCTGTGCTTACTATACCCTGTTGGTTGTAATAATTTTACAGTTTGGTGTTTTTGATGGCAGTCAATTTATTTACTTCCAATTTTAGTTATATGGGCAATAACTATAAAGTATTATTAATTAAGCTTTTTATAATGACTGCGGTTATAATTTCTGTTGATGCTGTTGCCGGGCTGGGATTAAAAAATATTTTTTATAAGCAAAAAAAAGGTAAATACTACAAGGTAACACACGCTATAAAAAATGCAAAGGAAGATATTTTGATCTTTGGAAACTCACACGCGTCCGAACATTTTGATGCCCCATTAATGAAAAAGCTCACATTAAATACTGTGTTTAATTTTGGTAACCAGGGGCAAAGCTTACTATATGTTTATCCGCTGGTAAAATCGATATTAGCCTATCATAAACCATTGTTAATAATCGTTAACCTGGATTATGACGAACTGCAATTTAAAAGCGAAGCTTATGAAAGGTTATCAATACTATTACCATATTATCATATTAATGAGGTAATAGACTCGGCAATAGCACTAATGCCTTATAATGAAGATTTAAAATGCCACTCTTTTCTTTATAGATATAATTCAACCCTGGGCAATATTATGTTGAATATTTCCGGCAAAAAATTAATTTCTAACCAGGGCTATGAACCCATTGCCGGTAATATATGCCGCGTTAATGGCACCGAAAAGATAGAAAGCCCAACCAACGCTTCGAGTTTTGATCAAAATAAAATTAAATATTTAATGATGCTGATAAGCGCCGTACATAAAGCAAATGTAAAGCTGCTAATAACCACAACGCCTATCTATAATTACAACGCAAACCAAAAAAATATTTACAAAGAAAAGCTTAGGCGAATTTTGAACGGCCTTAATGTTAAATATCTGGACTATGGTACTAATAACGAGTTTAAGGGCAAGTGCCAATATTTTAGTGATGATACACACCTAAATCCCGATGGTGCCGACAAATGGACAACTCAATGCAGTAGCTACGCAAAAGCTATGATTAACAATTAACATGCTCTTAATAATATAGTAATATGGTGGCCCTATTTTTGTAGGAAGTTATATTAATATATTGATAGTAGCATTGAAGCTATTTTTTTTAAGTATTTCTCTACTTTCTGTAACCCGAATAGATTTACCGGGCGCAACTTTATCCCACAAATTTTATGGCAAAGCGCGAAGTTGATATTGTTATTATATCTGATGTGCATTTGGGTACCTATGGCTGCCATGCCAAAGAACTGCTTAAATATTTAAAAAGCATTAAACCCAAAATGTTAATTCTGAATGGCGATATTATTGATATATGGCAGTTCAGCAAATCTTACTGGCCTGAGGCGCATATGAAAGTAGTGCGCCGCATATTAAAATTTGTTACCGAAGGTGTTCCCGTTTATTACCTAACCGGCAACCACGATGAAATGCTGCGAAAGTTTGCCGATTTCGACCTGGGATCATTCAAACTATTAAATAAAGTTGTATTAAACATCGATGGAAAAAAAGCCTGGATATTTCATGGTGATGTGTTTGATGTTACTATGCAGCACTCTAAATGGCTGGCTAAACTGGGCGCTGTTGGTTATGATACGCTGATATTATTAAATAGTATAACCAATTGGTTTTTGACCGCGATAGGCCGCGAAAAAATGAGCTTCTCGCAAAAGGTAAAAGCCAAGTTTAAGGATGCTGTAAAATTTATCAATCAGTTTGAACAAACCGCTGCCGACCTGGCCGTGGCTAAAGAATATCAATACGTAATATGCGGCCACATCCACCACGCCGAGATCCGCGAGATGACGGCTTCTGACAACCCGGGCAAGGTGCTATACCTAAACAGTGGCGATTGGGTTGAAAGTCTTACCGCTTTAGAGTACAATAACGGTAATTGGGAGATCTTTAAATATGATCCCAACGATTTCAAAAAAGATACTGATGAGGACGACATCACCGATGCCGAGGATCTGGAAGCGAAAATGGATGTGAATTTATTGTTGGAAAGATTTAAGCAGGAAGCGTCGTAGAACGTTACTCTGGTATTCCAATTTTATCTATTAGTGCTATAGATTGAACTACAACCTTAATTTTTTTAGTCCTGAGATCATTCACCATGTTTTGCCAATCTTGTACTCCTAAACTTGCACCTTTAAAACCAAAGGAAATTTTGTCGTCTCTTATTACCTTTAAACTAGCTTTAGCAGTCGATCTATAGCTTGAGTTTAGTAGTTGGATTTCGGTGATCTCATTTAGAGGATACCTAATCTTCATGAATGGCAAGAGATAATTCTTTACAATAAAATCATCTTCTGTTATCTCAAAATAAAAAGAATCAATAACAGCTATAAAAAACGAGACGATAATAATTATCCAGTATCCACTGTCTATTATATTATGTAATGTTACTTTACCAATTATTCCAAAAAGTAATAGAAAACCTGCAGGGATAGCATTATTTATATTGAATAGTCTGTTACCAGAATAGGTCATTAGTTTTAGAATTTATATGGTGAAGTTAATATTTATACAATTACAAACAAATATGGATATCGGGCACAACCTTATGAGTTATCTTTGTTAATTTGGCTCCGTTTACACAATGAAGATCTTATACGCCATACAAGGAACAGGAAACGGGCACATTAGCCGCGCGCGGGAGATTGTGCCTTTACTACAAAAGTATGGCGAGCTGGACCTGCTGGTAAGCGGCACCGAGGCCGAAGTAACCTTAGCGCAGCCGCTAAAATATAAATTTCATGGTATTAGTTTTGTATTTGGCAGCAATGGCGGGGTTGATAAATGGGCCACCTTTAAACTAATGAACCTTCGCCGGTTTTGGCGCGATATGCATAGCCTGCCGCTAGAAGAATACGACCTGATCATTAATGATTTTGAACCGGTAAGCGCCTGGGCATGTAAGCTCAAAAAGATACCATCTGTTTCTTTAAGTCACCAATGTTCTTTTGTTTCAAAAAACACTCCTCGCCCCAAAAAGCGGAGCTATGGCGAGTGGGTACTTAAAAATTATTCGCCTACTACACACCATATCGGTTTCCATTTTGAGCGTTATGCCGATTTTATACATACCCCCGTTATTCGCAGCGAAATACGTAACCTGCAAACCAGTAACCTGGGCCACTATACAGTTTATTTGCCTGCTTATGACGATAAAAAACTTACCAAATATTTAAACGAAACCGATGTGCAATGGCACATTTTCTCCAAGCGCCAAAAAACTGCTTATACCGATGGTAACGTACAGGTAATACCGGTAAATAACGAAGGTTTTAATATTAGCCTGGCCAGTTGTGAGGGATTGCTTACAGGCGGCGGATTTGAAGGGCCTGCCGAAGCGCTGTTTCTGCAAAAAAAGTTAATGATGATACCCATGCAAGGGCAGTACGAGCAGCAATGCAACGCCCTGGCAACATCACGCCTGGGTGTGCCTGTTTTACAGGCTATTGGCGATGGTTTTGTGGATCATTTAAAAAAATGGATAAAAGAAGATAACAAGGTTTGGGTTGATTTCCCCGATGAAACCGCGCAGATTGTGCATGATATGGTGCAGCGATATGCAAGGTGATCTCTTAAAAGTTCGTTACCTATCCCTTGGTAACGCGTTCTAAAAAACATTTTGGTAAATAACCTATTATTTCTCCATCCCCGCTTTTTCTATTAATATTGCAGTAATGATAAATGCGTTCAGAAACTATAACCCGCTTAATATTTTATGGCTGGCCATTTTATTGTTTTTGCTGCGTATAGGCTATGCTTATAATGCTCCGCCTAAATTAGCATTTACTTATCTCGAACCATTTGCCCGCCTGTTTGTACCGGGGGCTTATCAATATGCTTTCCAGCCATTGGTTGATATTTTTTTGGCAGGTATGCTGGTATTTATACAGGCTTTATTGGTTAACAGGCTGGTAAACCAGTATGGGTTGTTAAGCAAACCAAGCTTTTTGCCGGCGTTAATGTATATTGTATTATCGAGCTTGTTTACCCCATTTTTGGTTTTGAGCCCCCCGCTTGTCTGTAATTTTTTGCTGATATGGATGCTGTACAAACTATTTGGACTTTACAAGGGCGATGACGCCAAATCCATCACCTACGATCTGGGGATGATTGTAGCCATTGGGTCATTGATCTACCTGCCTTTTATTTATTTGTTTTTAGCCATCTGGGCCGCCCTTTTGCTCTTTAGGCCTTTTTATTGGCGCGAGTGGGTAATTGGCATAATGGGCTATGCAACTATATTTTTCTTTTTAGCGGTGGCTTATTATTTAAGTGATAACATGGCTATATTTTATTCTATTTGGGTGCCACTTACCACTAAGTTTCCTACCCATGTTAAAATTGATTACTATGACTACCTGGTGCTGGTGCCGATAATTATTATATTTATATTAGGTATAATAAAGATAAGGCAAATATTTTTCAGGAGTTATGTACAGGTGCGTAAATCCTTCCAGCTACTATTTATTGTTTTTTTAATAGCCGGGTTATCATTTTATGTAAAGGCCGAGTTTAGCTTAACGCACTTTTTACTATGCGTTATACCTGTAAGTGTGTTTTTTGCTTACTATTTTTTATACGCCAACATGCGCTGGTTTTACGAAAGTTTGTTTTTTATACTGCTCATCAGTATAGTTTATTTTCAGTTTAACAATTTTTAACTTTTACATTCGTTCAAATTTCGGCTGTTATATTAGATTTGTAGCATGAAATTACTATGGGCTGTTATTAGCTTGTAGTATTCACTAAAAACATAAAGCTGATGAAATTTGGAGTTGTAATATTTCCCGGGTCTAATTGTGATGAAGATATCATCCATGTACTGGATAAAATAATGGGCCAGCAGGTTGTTCGCCTATGGCATAAAGATCATGACCTGCAAGGTGCAGAATTTATTATACTGCCCGGTGGCTTCTCATTTGGCGATTATTTGCGTTCAGGCGCTATCGCCCGTTTCTCGCCTATTATGGAGCAGGTAATACAATTTGCCAATAACGGCGGATATGTATTGGGTATATGCAATGGTTTCCAGATATTAACCGAAGCCGGTTTATTGCCAGGTGCTTTATTGCATAATAATAACCGCAAATTTATTTGCCGCAACATTTACATGAAACCGCAAACCGGTAATACCTTATTAACTGCACAAATTGATCCGCAACGCGCATTAAAAATACCTATAGCACATGGCGAGGGCAACTACTTTGCCGATGCTGATGTGCTAAAATCGATCAATGACAATGACCAGGTGATATTTAGATATTGTGATGAGGCTGGTAATATTACTACCGATGCAAACCCTAACGGATCAATAGAAAACATAGCAGGTGTAACTAACATTAACCGTAACGTTTTTGGTTTTATGCCACACCCTGAGCGCGCTGCCGACCCATTGTTAGCTAATGAGGATGGGCTTGCAATTTTTGAATCCATACTATCAATGGTTAAAGCCTGATGGCCAATTTGGTTATCGATATAGGGAATACTTTTACTAAGGCAGCCATATTTGAACAGGATGAATTAGTTTATACAGAACATTATAAAGCGCTCGATAAAACAATACTGGATACTTTTTTAACCCAATACAGCGTTGATAAAGCCATCATATCATCAGTAAAAAAAAATAGCGAAGAGTGGGAAGCCGGATTAAAGCAAAAAACACAATTGATTTATTTTAATGCCGGAATGACCACGCGTATCCATAACCATTATCGCACACCAACAACGCTTGGGCTTGACAGGCTGGCCGCGGTAATAGGCGCTAATTATTTATACCCAGATAAAGATAACCTGGTAATTGATGGCGGCACTTGCATAACTTATGACTGGATAAATGCCGCAGGAAATTATTTTGGCGGAAGTATATCGCCGGGTTTAAATATGCGTTATAATGCACTTAACCATTATACTGCAGGCCTGCCGATAGTTAAACAGGACGAAAGTTTTGACAATAATAGTGGTGACGATACAGAAACGGCCATCAGATCGGGTGTGCAAAACGGAATTAAATTTGAATTGAATGGCTTTATAGAAAGCTATGCAAAGAATAAACAACAACTAAATATTATACTAACAGGCGGCGACAGTATTTTTTTTGATACCCTATTAAAAAATAGCATCTTTGCCCCCTATATAAAAAATGAGCCTCATTTGGTTCTAAAAGGATTAAACGCAGCTACACAAAAGCATAATGATTAAATATACTAAGCTCTTTATAATAGTTTTACTTGCAGTTACAGCATTACAGGCCAAGGCGCAAACAACGGCAAACACAAGCTCGCCATATTCACAATATGGGTTAGGCGACTTAACACCAATGTTATTGCCACAAAATAAGGCCATGGGCGGTATTGCTGCCGGTACTAATACTATAAACAGGTACATGAGTATTAATCCATTAAACCCTGCATCGTACGGTACTATATCATTTACTACAATTGATGCCGGTCTGTCAATGAGCTCGCTTTCTTTAAGCCAAACAGGGCAATCAACACAAAAAAATTCAAACTTTAGGCTAAGTCATTTGGCTTTTGCAATACCGGTTAGCACAGGTTCGGCTTTAAGTTTTGGCTTGCTTCCTTACAGCCAGGTTGGGTATAATTATACAAAAACAACTAAAGGTTTTGGTACCGGGTCGGCAGTTGATACCAATACCGTTAATAACATTTTTACTGGCGAGGGTGGTTTAACAAAAGCCTACCTTGGCTATGGCTTTACCATTAAGCGTAATTTATTGCTTGGTTTTAACGTAGGCTATATATTTGGCGATTTGAAACATTTCCAGCAAATAGAGATGCCGCTATTGCCGGGTAACTTAAATACAAGTGTTGAGCGCGATAATAGCGTTGGCGGTGTAAGTTATGATTTTGGCGCCCAATATATATGGGACCTTTCATTAACAAGGCACATTGTTTTTGGCTACTCAGGTTCGGCCAAATCTCAAATCAATTCAAAAAACAGCTATATCGTCAGCCACTATACATTTGATGCCGGCGGAAACAGGGGCGTTAATATAGATTCGGTTATTAATCAGCAAAACGCGTCTTCAAAAATACAATTACCTAAAATTCAGCATTTTGGCATATCTTATCAGCAGGATCTTAAATTTTTAGTTGGTATGGACTACAGTATAGGTAATTGGTCTGATCTGAGTATAGGAGGTGTAAACCAAGGTATGGCTAATAGCAGTACTTTTAACATAGGCGGGCAATATACCCCTTACATTAATTCATTACACAACTACCTGGCAACTTTAGATTACCGCTTAGGTTTAATGCTTGATAACACCTATTATAATGTGCCAAACCCTTCCGGTGGCGGTAGCACCAATATCAAATCAAAGGCCATTACATTAGGTTTAGGTATACCACTTAGAGGTGCTAACACCAGCTTCTACAAAGTTAACTTCACAGCCGAACTTGGGCAGCGCGGAACTTTAAATAACGGTTTGGTAAAAGAAAATTACATTAACCTTCATCTAGGGTTTACGCTTAACGATAAGTGGTTTCAACGTTATAAATTTGATTAATTTAAGCTATGCATAGTCGGTTAAAACAGGTATCAGCCTTATTTTTGCCGGCATTGCTTTTTGGCATGCTGCTTTTAACCGCCTGCGAGAATGATTTAAAAAAAATCAAAGAAATATCGGCAAATTTTGTGAACCTGCCCATTGATACCACCAGGGGTGTTGATGTAATTTACAGCGATTCGGCTTTTGTTAAGGGTAGAATGACTACACCTATTATGATCCATTACAGCTACACCAAAGTAACACCCTACTATATAATGCCTAGAGGTGTAAAGGTTGTTTTTTATGATAAGAACATACAGCAAGACGGTAACATAGTTGCTGATTCTGCCGTGTACCGCGAGGCCGATAAATTAATAGAGTTTTATAAAAATGTAGTTTATACCACTTCTAAAGGCGATACTTTCAAGTCTGACGAGTTGATCTGGGACCAGGTTAAGAAAACCATGTATTCAAATAAACCGGTCCAGATTATCTTGAAAAGTGGCGATGTGATAAATGGAAGAAACTTTAAGAGTGATGAAAAACTTCAATACCCCATTATAGATAGTGGTACAGGTGTATTTGATGTAACCGACATGCCGGGAAAATAGGCTGTTTTTAGCATGAAAAATTGTATGATAAAATTTTACTAAAAGTTGTATCTTGCGCCCTCTTTTTAAGATTTAAATTTAATTAAACAAGAATAAGTATATATGGCTGTAATGGGTTATTTGCGCGACCGGATGGGTAAAATTGTCGCAGGTGTGATAGGGCTTTCGCTTTTTGCTTTTATTGCAACAGAAGCAATAAAAAGTGGCGGATCTTTTTTTAAAGGTGATAATAATATAATAGGTTCAGTAGGTGATGAAAAAATTCCACTGGACGAATTTAATGCAGGAGTTGAGCAAAATACGGCTCAGTTTAAACAGCAATCCGGCCAGGGCCGCATAACACCACAAATTACCAGTTACATACAGGACAATACCTGGAACCAGTTTGTAAGCAAAGCGATCTTTAAAAAGGAAGTCGAAAAATTGGGTTTAGCTGTTGAAGGGGACGAAACCCAGTCAATGCTTACCGGTAGTAACCCAAGCCCGCGTGTTGTGCAGGCTTTTACAGATCCGCAAACCGGTAAATTTGATCCTTCAGGTGTAATTAATGCTATTAACAGCGTTAAAACATTAAGAGATGATGATCAACGGAAAGTACAGTGGAAACAATTTGTAATAGACTTGATCGACTCTAAAAAAGCCGAAAAATACATGGCTTTGGTAACCAATGGTTTATATGTTAACGCGTTGGAAGCTAAAGATGCCTACGAAGGAAAAAACAAATTGGTTAACTTTAAATATACAGTATTAGATTATACTTCAATACCTGATAATAAAGTTACATTAACCGATGCTGATTACAGCAGCTATTATGATGCACATAAAAGCGAGTTTAAAAATCCGGAAGAGTTAAGAAGCATTAGCTATGTTAGCTTTAACGCGGCACCTTCTTCGGCAGATTCTGCTGCTATAAAACAGCAACTAACCAAATTGCTGCCTGATTTTATTGCAAGTACTAACGATTCGCTTTTTGTACAAATAAACTCAGAAACAAAATCACCGCTTAATTATCAGAAAAAAGGCCAGCTTGATCCTCCAGTGGATAGTATAATGTTTAAGCAAAACCCTGGATTTATTTATGGCCCGTACCTGTCAAACGGTAGCTATAAACTGGCCAAACTGGTTGATGCACGCATGAGCCCTGATTCTGTAAAAGCAAGACACATATTAATTTCGCCGACAGAAGCCGGCAGTATGGAAAAAGCACTGGCAAGAGCAGATTCACTTAAAAAACTAATCGAGTCAGGTAAAGGTACATTTGCTTCATTGGCTCCCATCTTCTCTATAGATAAAGCTTCAGGCGTTAAAGGCGGCGATCTGGGTACTTTTGGCCGTGGTGCAATGGTGCCTGTTTTTGACAATGCTGTTTTCAACGGCAAAAAAGGCGATATTAAAATAATAACCTCGCAATTTGGTGTTCACTTAGTAGAGATCCAGGATCAAAAAGGATCATCTAAAGTGGTAAAAGTTGCTACTATTGATAAACCATTATCTGCAAGCCAAACAACACAATCAGCAGCTTATAGCAAAGCACAGGCATTCCTTGGTTCATTAAACAAGGATAATTTTGATGCGGAAGCAAAAAAAGCAGGGTTAAAAACTAATGTGAGTGATGATATTCAAGGTGTTGCTTCAAGCATCCCTGGATTGAATGATGCCCGTGATTTGGTAAGATGGGTATTTAAATCAGCGAAAAATGATATATCAGACCAGGTATTTACCGTAGGCGACCAATATATTGTTGCCTGTGTAACAGAGATCAAACCTAAAGGTACCTTATCGCTTGATTTGGTTAAAAAGAAAATTGAGCCTCAGGTTAGGATCGAAGTAAAAGCTAAATTATTAAGCGATAAGTTTACAGCGGCATCAAGCGGAGCTTCATCTATCGAACAAATTGCACAAAAAGCAGGCGCAAAGGTTTTACCTATACAAAATATTGTATTTGCTAACCCTGTAATCCCCGGTTCATCAGCAGAATATAAAGTTGTAGGTACCGCTTTTGGATTGCCGCTTAATAAAATATCAAAACCAATAGCAGGCCAGCAAGGCGTTTATATGTTGGTTGTAAATAATTTTATAGTGCCTGCACCGCTTACAAATGCATTGAGGGAGAAAGAGCAAATAGGCCAGGCTTTATTACAGCGTGCGCAAGGACAGCTGTTTGAAGCCCTGAAAGATAAGGACAATGTAAAAGATAACAGAGCTAAGCTGTTATAGTAATATTTTAAAGTAATTTTGTATCCGGGATAGCGTTATAATACGCGATCCCGGATTTTTTATTTTATAACGATGGAGATACAAGAAAACTTTGTGAATAAAGTGGCCCAAAGCGGCTTGGTTACTTTAGACCCGGCAGAATTTTATGCACCCGGCGAAAGGGTGATCTATGATATTAAAGACAACTTGTTCCAGGGATTGATGCTACGCGAAAAAGACCTTAGGGAATTTGTAAAAGAGCATGACTGGACGCAATACCAGGATAAGAACGTGGCTCTTACCTGCTCTGTTGATGCTATTGTGCCGGCATGGGCCTATTTATTGCTGGCCAATAAAATGGCCCCCTATGCCCGCGAAGTGGTGTTTGGTGATGCAGAGGTATTGGAAACAGTTTTGTTTGTTAAAGAAATAGCAAAACTTGATGTGGAGCAATATCGCGATCAACGACTGGTTATAAAAGGCTGTGGTGATATTGATGTACCTGTTTCGGCTTATGTTGAATTGGGAAAGAAACTTAGCCCGGTAGTAAAGAGCCTGATGTTTGGCGAACCATGCTCGACCGTGCCGATTTATAAGAGAAAGGATTAGTGGTTTGCTTTTTATAATAAGTATTGAATGAAGAAACACCTTTTTACCATCATACTGCTTACAATAGGCTTGGTTCCGGCATTTAGCCAGGAGGCTAGAAACGTTATCGAGCCTGTTTTTAAAGTTGGCGAAGAGTTAAGCTACAAGTTTAAATATGGTTTTTTTACGGGTGCCGAAGGGCACCTAAAGGTAGAGGAGGGGGATAACATAGACGGGCATCCAATTTACCATATTGTCGCTGATGGTAAAACTGCCGGTACTTTTGATATTTTTTATAAAGTACGCAACCGGTACGAAAGCTATGTTGACCGTACAACATTACAACCTTATTTATATACCGAGAACCGCCGCGAAGGAAGCTGGAGACATACCGATAAAGTAACCTTTGACCATGAAAGCGGAAAGATAACTGCCAATAAGGGCATATTCCCATCAAAAGGAAAGATATTTGACTTTGTATCGGCTTATTATTTTGCGCGCAGTATTGATGTCGCCAAACTTAAAATAGGTGATAAATTTGATATCCCTTATTTTTTAGAAGACGGCATATACTCTTTAAGTGTAACTTACATGGGTAAAGAGGTAATAAATAGCACTTTTGGCAAGTTTAATTGTCTTAAATTTAATCCGACAATTATAGCGGGGCGCATATTCAGAAAAAATAGTAAACTATATTTGTGGATCACTGATGATAATAACCGCATACCTGTAAAGGCTAATGTAGAGTTAGTAGTAGGTAGTGTTACAATGGAGCTTACAGGTGCAAAGGGGCTAAAGTTCCTGCTTAATCCGATAAACAAATAATAAGCCCCCTCTAAATCTCCCCCTGTTGGGGAGACTTTATGAATTTTTAAAAGTCCTCCCTTCAGGGGAGGGTTGGAAGGGACTCTTTTAAACAAATAAAATAAATGATAGAAGTTGGCAGCGTTTTGGTGCATGAAGATGTAGTAAAAGAAAATTTTGTATGTAATTTAAGTAAATGTAAGGGTGCTTGCTGCTTAGAGGGCGACTCGGGCGCTCCATTAAACCACGATGAGCTGAATATACTGGACGAGATCTATCCGAAGGTAAAACCTTATATGACCGAAAAGGGGATAAAAACCATTGAAAAAGTTGGTACCTATGTAACCGATTTTGAAGGCGACTATACCACCCCATGTGTTGATATAAATAAAGAATGCGCTTATGTAATATGGGAAGGCGGCATAACCAAATGCGCCATTGAAAAAGCTTATGAAGAAGGTGCTATCAACTGGAAAAAGCCTATTTCTTGCCATTTATATCCTATCCGCATAACCAAATACCCTGAGTTTGACGTGTTGAATTATGATAGATGGAGTATATGCAGCCCTGCCTGTAGTTTTGGCAATGAACTTAAAGTACATGTACATGAGTTTTTAAAGGACCCATTAATAAGAAAATATGGCGAAGAATGGTACCAGGAACTGGAGGATACTGTTGCCGGGATATAATATAGTTTTTTATTCAATCCAATCTTTTTTGCAAAAAAACACGTATTAAAGCACCGATGTTATCTTGTTTACAATTAATTTGGATAATATTGCAGTGTATGTAACATACTTATTAAATTATAATGAAAGTAGCTTTAATTACGGGTATCACCGGGCAGGATGGTGCGTATCTTGCTGAATTTTTACTGAAAAAAGGATACGAAGTACACGGTGTTAAAAGAAGATCATCTTTATTTAATACAGATCGTATTGATCATTTATATCATGATCCGCATGAGCCTAATGTTAAATTTAAATTACACTACGGCGATTTAACAGATTCAACCAATTTAATAAGGCTGGTACAAGAAATTCAGCCAGACGAAATTTATAATTTAGGTGCCATGTCGCACGTACAGGTAAGTTTTGAAACGCCAGAGTATACTGCAAATGCCGATGGTATTGGTACCCTGCGTATACTGGAAGCTGTAAGGCTATTAGGCTTAACTAAAAAGACACGCGTTTACCAGGCATCAACTTCAGAGTTGTATGGTTTGGTACAAGCTGTGCCACAAAGCGAAACAACACCGTTTTACCCGCGTTCGCCTTACGCGGTAGCCAAATTATACGGTTATTGGATAATAGTGAACTATCGTGAAGCATATGATATGTATGCCTGCAACGGCATATTATTTAACCATGAGAGCCCTATACGAGGGGAAACTTTTGTAACACGTAAAATAACCCGCGCGGCTTCAAAAATTGCTTTAGGCCTTCAAACCTGCCTATATGTAGGTAATTTATCAGCACGCCGCGATTGGGGCCATGCTAAGGATTATATTGAAGCTATGTGGCTAATGCTGCAGCAGGATAAAGCCGAAGATTATGTTATTGCTACAGGTGTAACTACTACGGTAAGAGATTTTATAAAAATGGCATTTGCCGAGTTGGGTGTTGATCTGGAGTTTAGCGGCAAGGATGAAAACGAGCGCGGTGTAATTATTGATATCGACAAACAAAAAGCACAACAATTAGGTTTAGATGCTGACCTTTTAAAACTAGGACAAACAGTTGTTAAAGTTGATGCTAAATATTTCCGCCCTACAGAAGTTGATTTATTGATAGGCGACCCTACTAAAGCACAAACACAACTAGGCTGGAAACCCAAATATGACTTAGCTGCGTTGGTTAAGGATATGATGGAATCTGACTTGCACCTGGTTAAAAAAGATGATTATTTGAAAAAAGGGGGCTTTAAAACCTTAAACTATTTTGAATAATACGCGTTTTTTACAAAATCTTTCTACATGAAAAAATTATTAAGCAGTTTAATATTGCTTTTATTATTTGTTAAGGTTGGTATAGCTCAAGCTCAATACCAACCTTATTCTTATCAGTTCTATCAAAAACTTAATGAGGATGTTTACTCAACAAAAACGCGGTTACACAGTTCGTTAAAATCATATATAATTGACAGTGTTTTACAACATCGATATGATTCACTGATGAATGTTGGGGTTGACATTGCCGGCCATCATAGTTGGGCACATCGCAAATTGTTTAATGAGCATTTATTTGATGTAAAAACACCAGAGTATACTTTTTTTGGCGATTACCTGCCTGATCTTACTATCGGAAAAGATTTTAGCGGAAACAGAAATACCTGGTTAAATACACGTGGCTATCAGTTAGGTGGTACTATTGGTAAAAAGTTTTATTTCTACACAAACGGGTTTGAAAATCAAGCTGTTTTCCCAGAATATTTAACAACATATATTAATCAGGTTGGCGTGGTGCCGGGCCAGGCTTATGATCGTACTTTTGGAACGAAACGCACCAAAGATTGGTCAGACGTAACAGGTATCGTATCGTATACGCCCATAAAATATTTAAATATTACAGCAGGGCAGGACAAAACCTTTATAGGCGATGGCTATCGGTCTGAGTTGCTATCTGACTTCGCATCCAGTTATCCATTTTTAAAGCTTACAGGTACCTTGGGTAACGTACAGTATATGGTTATGTATGCCTATATGGTTGCACCAAATGACCGACCTTCGCAATTTGCAATTGGGCCCAGAAATAAATGGGCCGTATTTCATTATTTAGATTGGAACGTTAGCAACAGGCTTTCGTTAGGTTTCTTTGATGCCATAGTATGGCCTAAAATAGACCCCTCGACAGGAAATAACCGTGGATTTGATTTTTCATACGCTACCCCTGTTATTTTTTTAAGGCCGGTTGATGCCTCAAATGGTTCGCCGGGTAATGCGGTAATAGGTTTTACCGGTAAATACAAAATATCAGACGGCATTACAACCTATGGCCAGTTTGTTTTAGATGAATTTGAGTCCAAAAGCTTTTTTTCCGGTGACGGAAGTTATAGAAATAAATACAGTTTCCAGTTAGGTATTAAGGGAGCCAATCTGTTTAAAGTAAAGGCATTGAATTATTTGGTAGAGTATAATAGTGCTACACCATATACTTACTCTGAACAAAATAATGATATAAATAATTACGCCGAGCAGGAAGAACCATTGGCACACCCTTTTGGGGCTAATTTTAGAGAGATTGTTGGTTTGCTAAATTACAGCTACAAAAGATTTGATTTTAGTGGTGAGGTTGATTATGGTTATTACGGATTAGATATCAATGGCCTTAACTATGGTAAAGATCCTTATCAACTTTATAGTATTCCTGCTAGCCAACTTGGTAACTACATCGGGCAGGGCCTAACCACTAAGATGGCGTACGTTGAAGGCAAGGTAGCTTATATGCTTAACCCTAAATATAATTTACGTATTGAGTTAGGCGGTTTGTATAGGATGGAAAAAAATACGCAGTTCACTGATAAAACCACCATGATAACTATCGGCCTGCGCAGCTCATTCCGTACACTATATACAGATTTAGCTAGCTATAAAACACATTAATTTTAGAGAGATTAGAGCTTTTTTTGGATATACAAATTAATAAAAAGGGCGATGAATTTCAACTTCATCGCCCTTTTTTATTTACCCATGCCAGGCCTAATCTCTAATAACCAATTAACTAATCTCTAACTAGCAATCGTATGCGTATTCTGCTTTAATGCTATGCTTTTAACTTGTGTAGTAATTCCTTTGGCATCATAACCACATTCGGCCCAAAGTTCTGGTTGCTCGCCATGCTCAATTATACGGTCGGGGATACCCAGGCGTATTACTTGCGCTTTGTAGTTATTATCGGCCATAAATTCTAAAACAGCGCTGCCCATTCCGCCTTCTATACAACCATCTTCAACTGTAATTACTTTGCTGTATTTTTTAAATACTTCGTGCAATAGAGCTTCGTCCAGTGGTTTTACAAAGCGGATATCATAATGTGCGGGGTAATAGCCTTCGGCATTTAATTCCGCAGTAGCTTTTACGGCTTCATTACCTATATGGCCTATAGTTAACAAGGCTACTTCTTCACCATCGCAAATTTTGCGGCCCTTGCCAACCGGTATGGCTTTAAAAGGTCGCTGCCAATCAACCATAACACCTTGTCCGCGCGGGTACCTTATTACAAACGGGCCCATATTATCCTGTTGCGCGGTAAACATCAGATTGCGCAGTTCTTCCTCATTCATTGGTGCCGATACCGTCATGTTGGGTATGCAACGCATATAAGCCAGATCGTAAGCGCCGTGGTGCGTTGGGCCGTCTGCACCGGCTATGCCGGCACGGTCTAAGCAAAACACCACGTTTAATTTTTGTATGGCAACATCATGTATCACCTGGTCATACGCCCGTTGCATAAAGCTGGAGTATATGTTACAAAACGGAACTAATCCTTGCGTAGCCAATCCGGCAGAAAATGTTACCGCATGCTGCTCGGCAATGCCCACATCAAACGCGCGGTTAGGCATGGCCTTCATCATTAGGTTAAGCGAGCAGCCCGATGGCATTGCCGGCGTAATACCCATTATTTTTGAGTTGGCTTCGGCCAGTTCAATTATGCTATGGCCAAATACATCCTGGTATTTAGGCGGTTGCGGCTTGTCATGTTTTGTTTTTTTGATCTCGCCGGTTATCTTATCAAATAAGCCGGGGGCGTGCCATTTGGTTTGGTCCTTTTCGGCCAGGGCGTAGCCTTTACCTTTAGTGGTAATGCAATGTAAAAGCTTCGGCCCTGGTATGTCACGCAGATCGCGCAGAACCTTAACCATGTTTTTTACATCGTGCCCGTCAATAGGGCCAAAGTACCTGAATTTTAAGGCTTCGAAAAAGTTACTGCGTTTAAGCAGGGTGCCTTTTATGCTTTTCTCTATTTTTTGTACCATGTTATACGCGTCAGGGCCTATTGACGATATTTTAGCCAGCACGGCAGCAATATCATCCCTGAAACGATTATAGGGCTTAGAGGTAGTTATAGAAGTTAAGTAATCTTTTAACGCGCCAACATTAGGGTCAATAGCCATATTGTTGTCGTTAAGTATAACCAGCAGGTTTGAGTTTTCAATACCGGCATGGTTCAATGCCTCAAAGGCCATACCCGCGGTTATAGAGCCATCGCCAATAACGGCTACGTGCTGCCTGTCGGTTTCGCCTTTGTATTGCGATGCCACCGCCATGCCCAGCGCTGCTGATATGGAGGTTGATGAGTGCCCGACACCAAAAGTATCATATTCGCTCTCAGACCGTTTTGGGAACCCACTGATGCCACCGTATAAACGATTGGTATCAAACATTTCGCGGCGGCCCGTTAATATTTTATGGCCGTAAGCCTGGTGGCCAACGTCCCATACCAATTGGTCGTAAGGCGTGTTTAAAATATAGTGCAAGGCAACGGTTAGCTCAACAACACCCAAACTGGCGGCAAAATGTCCGCCGTTTACCGATACTACATCAATAATATACTGACGCAGCTCCTGGCAAACCTGTTCAAGTTCGTTTTCACTAAGCTTCTTTAAATCAGACGGATAGTAAATTTTTTCTAATAAGTCACCTGCTTTTACTTGCATTGATATTTGTGTGCGAATAATAACTTACAAAGTAAGTAAGTTTAATTAATAAAATAAGGACATTTAGCAGTAATATTTGTTTGATATTGCATTTTTTAATTTGTTTAAAATCAATAAGGTGTATTTTTACCGGTAGATATGGAGCAAGAAAGCTTTGAAATAAAATTACCCCAGTTTGAAGGTCCGTTTGACCTGCTGCTGTTTTTTATTGAGCGCGATGAGCTGGAGATCCACGATATCCCTATTGCCCGCATTACCGATGATTTTTTAAACTACATACATCAAATGGTGAGCTTAAATATTGAGCTGGCCAGCGAGTTTATTTTTGTTGCAGCTACGCTGATGCGCATAAAAGCCAAAATGCTGCTGCCCCGCCATGATGCCGAAAATGGTGAAAGCGAAGTAGACACCAAAGAAGAACTGATACGCAAGCTGATAGAATACAAAAAGTTTAAAGAGCTATGCGAAGAGATTCGCCCGTTAGAGGAGGAACGCCTTAAACAGGAGCGCCGTGGCAATATCCAATACGACCTGGAGCAAGCCGAACGTGTAGCTACCCCCGGCGAAGAGCTATCTGATGTAAGTTTATATAAGCTGATGATGGTTTACAGTCGCCTGATGCGCAACTACAACACCCGCAGCGAAGAGGTTACACATACCGTAACGCAATACCCATACACCATCGAAAAACAGAAGAAAGCCATAGACGACCTGCTGCGCCTCAACAAAATGATGGATTTTAAAGCCATAGCTAAAGAATCAGAGAACAGGGTGCATTTTGTATATAACTTTTTGGCCGTACTGGAGATGCTGCAACAGGAGCTGATAGATATACAAATAGGGTTGGGGTATAATAATTTTTGGATCTCGGCAAGGGGTGGGGAGTAATAATTGGTTGCTTTTCTCTCCATGCGTCATTGCCCATATCCCCCCGCGCGTCATTGCGAGGAACGAAGCAATCTCTACTGCGGATATTCAGCAACCGGTATATTGGTGTAGGCACAAGTAGCCTTTAACCGCAATCCCGCCCGACATACTTACGCCAGCGGGGAGATAACCCACATACTCCGGCTAGACTTTTGCTACGCAGAAGGGATTTTGAATTTTAGGATGGGATTTAAATTAAGTTAAATTCATTTAAATTGATTTCTGCTTCATATATTTTAGCTTGAGAAAACTTTTCATCGTGAATGTTGTGTATCTCTGTTTTGATTTCTCTACTCATTTTACAACCTAATATAATTTCTTTTATACATGCATCCGGAATCCGATGTATGGTTCTAGCTGAATTGCTTTTTCTCAACCTAAATTCATTTTCATAGCTCCAATGCATTGATTTTGTATTTAGCAAACGTAATGTGTTAACTAATGGTTCGTCAAACATCCCGAGTTCAGGAAATTTATCGGAATAAATAACCTCGGCGAGAGCTCCCCCAATGGTGTCAAATAATAATTGAGTATCTAATCCAACACAGAATCCATTATGGGAATCTGCGTAGTGAGACCACATCAATAAGTCATCACATTTTGTTGATAAAGATAAAATTCCATATTCGTTAGCAATGTTTTCGACAAAATATGGATAGAAATCCTTCCAATAATCAGCGCTATCAAATACACCTGACGATTGTTTTATAAAGCACTTTTCTTCTATTTGCTCATTAGAGAGATTTGGCCAGTTGCGTTTTGCTATCTCCCTCAATTTCAAATAAATATTTCCGGGATTTAACTCTTCTTCTTTGTATCTAAAAGGAAGAGAACAATCAAATGGATCATTGAATTGTTTAGGAGAAGCCAGAAATACTTCATTTTCTGTCAAAACTCGCCTTTGATATTGATGTTCCGAACAAGGTTCTTTCCACATTCTATATTTATATAAAATGGTAGGCATACCTTCAATTTTCATTTCTCCTTTATTGTAAACCTGTCCGTTCATTAAATACAATTGAATACATCAAATTACACATTATTTAATTAAATCCCCCATGCTGGCGCAAGTTTGCTGCGTAAGCCAAAAGCAGGCGTACCCCCATCTGGCGCGAGTATGCGGCCCTCAAGCTGGCGCAAGTATGTCGGGTAAACATGTGCGAAAAGGCTACTTGTGCCTATACCACCATACAGGTAATTGATTAGCAAGTGTAGAGATTGCTTCGTTCCTCGCAATGACGTGGTGGTGAGGTTGGGGGGCTAACTGTTCCGCTAATTTCATTTTGTTCCGCCACTAAGAGAACGGAACAGTTGTATCAATGACGGGTGGATAGATATACGGTTAGTGTCTTGACTCCCCTCATCCGTAATTTATTAGTGACAAGCGCCCCTAAACTGCCTGATGAGATAAATTTTCGCCATATTTAGGCTTCAAACGCTAATAATGAAAAAAATACTGATCTCCGCTATTGTTCTCTTTGCTGTTGTAACCGCATCGGCACAAAAAATCAATAAAAAACCGTTAGACCATTCGGTTTACGATGGCTGGCAAAGCATAGCCGGCGAACGCATCAGCAACGATGGTAAATGGGTACTCTATACCATAAAACCACAAGCTGCCGATGCCGAACTGGTAATAACCGATGCAGCGCTGACTACCAAAACCAGCATCGCCCGTGCAGATACGGCCAGGTTCACATCCGACTCGAAATATGCCGTATTAATGATCAAACCTTTTTATCACGAGGTACGCCAGCTAAAGATCAAAAAGAAAAAACCTGCCGAATTCCCAAAAGATACTTTAGGCATAATAGCCCTTGGTAAAAACGGCATAGAAAAGATACCCGCGGTACGCACCTTTAAAATTGCCGAAGATGCCCCGGTGCTGGCCTATTTAATACCTGCGGATAGCAGCGCCGCTGTCACCAAAAAACCAGCTGATACGGCCAAGGCAACAGCCAGTCTGCCCGCATCCGAGCTTACCGTAAGGCAAATGGCAACAGGCAAAACCCGCACCTTTAAATATGTTAACGATTACCAGTTGAACAAGAACGGTACGTTACTGGCGTTCTCGGTTGTAGCCCCGCGTGGCGCTAAAAATGTAAAAGCAGGTGTGTTTATATATGATATTGAAAAGAACGAGATCAAACCAATAAGCACGGGCCGGGGCAACTACCGTAACCTGGTATTTGACGATGCAGGCAAACAACTAGCCTTTGCCGCCGAGAAAGCTCCGGAAAAAGTAAAAATCAAACCCTACAGCCTTTACTATTACAATACCAATGCAGATAGCGCTAAGATAGTGGCAGCGCCACAGTCGGCAGGGATGCCGGCTAAATGGGCGGTAGCAGAGAGCGGCCGAATCAACTTTAGTAAAGATGGTAACAGCTTATTCTTCGGCACCGCGCCAATACCTAAGCCTGTTGATACCACCATAGTTGATTTTGAAGTAGCCAAATTGGATATATGGAACTATAAGGAAGATTATTTACAGTCGCAGCAATTACATAACCTGCCGCGCGATCTGCGCCGCAATTACCTGGCAGTTGTGCATCCGGCTACGGATAATAAAATGATACAGTTGGGCGATGAGGCTATTCAGAATGTTAGTGTTCCCGAAAATAATAAAGGTATTTATGTGTTGGGCGTAACAGATACCGGCGCGCGTGTACAGTCGCAATGGGAAGGCGGGTCGCGTGAGCAAGCGTTTTTGATCAATACCCAAACAGGGGAGCGTAAGCTCATCAATCCGCGTTTAAAGGCCCGTTACAGCATTTCGCCAGATGGTGGTTACGTAGTGTGGTTTGATAGTAAAATGCAAAACTGGCAGAGCTATGCCATCGCCACCGGCAAAAAAACAAACCTTACCGCATTCATTAAAACCAAAATGGGCGAAGAGGATAATGATACGCCTGATGATCCCTCGCCATACGGCTTAGCAGGCTGGGAGCAGGGCGATAAAAGTGTATTGATTTATGATAGATATGATATCTGGAAGATAAACCCTGCAACAGGCGCGGCCACAAACTTGACCAACAACGTGGGCCGTACAAATAAATTGATCTTCCGCTATAAAATTGTCGACCCTGATGAGCGTGCCCTCGCACCAAACAAAATGCTTTGGCTAATCACTCAAAACGAAAAGAACAAACAATGGGGTTATTATAAAAAGACGCTAAACAGCACCGCTAATCCTGAGAAAGTGATTATGGCGCCTTATGCTTACAGTACCCTGCAAAAAGCAAAAAATGCTGATGAGTATATTTACACCAAGGGCAACTATGAACATTCGCCGGATTTGTATGTATCAACCGATCTAAAAAAAGAAACACGCCTTAGCGCCATCAATCCGCAGCAAGCCAATTACAACTGGGGTACCGCCGAACTGGTGCATTGGACAACACCACACGGCCACCCGGGTACCGGTATACTATTTAAGCCGGAGAATTTTGATCCGAAGAAAAAGTACCCTATGATATCTTATTTCTATGAAAAGGTATCAGAAACGCTATACAATTACCAGGCCCCGGCGCCTACACCATCAAGGCTACCTATCTCATTTTTTGTAAGTAATGGCTATTTGGTTTTTACGCCTGATATTAGTTATGAAAGCGGACATCCCGGCAAATCAGCAGTCGAGTATGTAAACTCGGGCGTTGAGGCATTAAAGAAAAACCCATGGGTTGATGGTAAGCACTTAGGCATACAAGGCCAAAGCTGGGGCGGTTACCAGGTGGCTTATTTAATTACCGCCACTAATATGTATGCGGCGGCCTGGGCCGGTGCGCCGGTTGTTAATATGACCTCGGCTTACGGCGGTATTCGTTGGGAGAGTGGTAATAACCGCCAGTCGCAATATGAGCATGGGCAAAGCCGTATAGGGGCCAGCCTTTGGACACATCCTGAACTGTATGTAGAGAACTCGCCGTTGTTCCATTTGCCAAACGTGCATACGCCGGTTGCTATAATGAGCAATGATGCCGATGGTGCTGTACCGTATTACCAGGGGATTGAAATGTTTACCGCCCTGCGCCGCCTTAACAAACCTGTTTGGCTGCTGATGTATAATGGCGAGGCCCATAACCTGGTGCAGCGCCAAAACCGTAAAGACATTTCTATACGCGAACAGCAGTTTTTTGACCACTTTTTAAAAGGGGCCCCAATGCCAGAATGGATGGCTAAAGGTGTCCCTGCAATAGACAAGGGTAAGGATTGGGGGTTTGAGTTGAGTAAGTAAGCGATAAAATAAAATAAATTTGCTACCTGACACGTTTCGCGTTACATTTGTTTAAATGATTGTAAACATACGTCATAAAGGCCTGCGGCTATACTTTGAAAAAGGTGATGCATCTAAATTGCAACCGCAGCATATAAGTAAAATTAGACTTATTTTAACACGTTTGCAGGCGGCCAAATCTATTGGTGATATGAATATACCCGGTTATGGTTTGCACCAATTAACAGGAGAGTTTAAAGGTTTTTGGGCTGTTAAAGTGGGCAAAAACTTCAGGATCATATTTCAATTTATTGCCGAAGATGCGCATGAGGTAGATTATTTAGATTATCATTAACAGGAGGATTAGAAATGTATATGTTTGACCCAGCCCACCCGGGCGAATTAATAAGAGAAACGCTAAGTGGCTTACAAGAAGAAACCGGCAAAAAACTAACTGTTGAACAGGTTGCTATTGGGTTAGGTACAACCAGGAAGACTTTGTCGGCAATTATTAACGGTAAACAAAGTATTAGTCCCGAAATGGCATTGCGATTAAGCCAGGGATTTAATACTACTCCCGAATTTTGGCTGCACGCCCAAGAAAACTATGATCTGGCTAAAGCGAGGAAAAATGTAGATGTTAAACAGGTTAAAGTATTTTGGCACCCGCAGGTTGCCTAGTTAACTTCTACTTCTGGAAGAAAATAAAAGCATACATAATATAATTTCCTGCTTATTGGTGACATAATTGTCAACCGCTAAAAATGCTCCTTCACTAAAACAGCCCCGCAAATGTTAGTAACTCCAAATTACTCACATATCCAACTAATTAACTAATCTCTAATTAACTAATCAACCAATCTTGTTAACTTAGCCGCGATTTTAAACATCACAATGAAAAGAGATAAACTAATATTTAAGCTGTTAGATGAAGAACAACAGCGCCAGGAAGAAGGATTAGAGCTTATAGCCTCAGAAAACTTTGTAAGCAAGCAAGTTATGGAAGCCGCAGGATCTGTTGCAACCAACAAATATGCCGAAGGCTTACCGGGCAAACGCTATTATGGCGGCTGCCAGATAGTTGATGAGATAGAAACCATAGCTATTGAACGTGCCAAGCAATTGTTTAATGCCGAGTGGGTTAACGTACAACCACACTCCGGGGCGCAGGCAAACGCGGCAGTTATGCTGGCCTGTTTACAACCCGGCGATAAAATATTGGGATTTGATCTGTCGCATGGCGGACATTTAACACATGGCTCGGCGGTGAATTTTTCTGGTAAATTGTATGAGCCGCATTTTTATGGGGTTAAAAAAGAAACAGGTTATGTTGATTATGAGCAGCTGGAGAAAGTAGCGCTAAAAGAAAAACCAAAGATGATCATCTGCGGCGCATCTGCTTACTCGCGCGATTGGGATTATGCTTTTATCCGTAAAGTGGCCGATAAAATTGGCGCTTTGGTATTGGCTGATATTTCGCACCCTGCCGGTTTAATAGCCCGAGGCTTGTTGACCGATCCGTTGCCGCATTGTCATATAGTTAGTACTACTACCCACAAAACTTTACGTGGCCCGCGTGGTGGTTTAATTATGATGGGTAAAGATTTTGAAAACCCATGGGGATTAAAAACCCCAAAAGGCGAAGTAAGAATGATGTCGAATTTGTTGGATATGGCCGTTTTCCCTGGTACACAAGGCGGCCCATTAGAGCATATTATTGCAGCTAAGGCAATTGCGTTTGGCGAAGCACTTTCTGACAGCTATATGAAGTATATCCTTCAAGTTAAGAAAAATGGCGCGGCAATTGCAAAAGCATTTACAGACAGAGGATATGAGATAGTATCAGGCGGTACAGATAACCATTTGGTATTGATAGATCTGAGAAATAAAAATGTAACAGGTAAGGCTGCCGAGAACGCTTTGGTAAAAGCAGACATAACTATTAATAAAAATATGGTACCTTACGATGATAAGTCGCCATTTATAACTTCAGGCATACGCATAGGTACAGCAGCTGTAACTACGAGGGGGATGAAAGAGAAACAAATGGAAGCTATTGTGGACCTGATAGATGAAGTAATAAAAGATCCGGAAAATGAACATTCTTTAGATAGGGTTCGTAAAAAGGTGCATAAGTTAACGGAGAAATTTCCGTTGTATAAAGAGTAGCAATAAAAGTAATAAATGATTCACGAGCAACCAGTCACTTCTGATACTGAAACTAAGCGCTTAAACGCGCTTAGTTCATATAATGTACTGGATACGTTGCCCGAGAAGGAGTATGACGCCATTACCCGCCTGGCCTCCTATATATGCCAGGTGCCCGTAGCCGTGATATCATTAATTGATACCGACAGACAATGGTTTAAATCAATAGTTGGTTTGGATACCACCCAAACATCGCGCGCTGACGCATTTTGCAATTACACTATCCTTAATGATGATATTTTAGAAGTTAATAACGCTGCAGAGGACGATCTTTTTAAAGATAACCCTTTTGTTACCGGCGATACGCAATTACGATTCTATGCCGGGGCGCCACTTATTGATCCCGATGGAAATCGTTTAGGATCGTTGTGTGTTATTGATACTGTACCACGTAAGCTTACTTTCGAGCAGCGTGATGCTTTGCGTACGCTTGCTGATGAGGTAATGTCACGCCTTTTATTACGGAAACAAAAAAGCGAACTCCAACAATCGCTCGAAGCTCATAAAGAGTTTTTTAACTTATTTGATACCTCGCCCGAAATACATTTTATTGCTGATAAAGATTCAAATATCGAGCTCATCAATAAATCAGTAAGGACCATTTTGGGTTATGATCCGCAGCAAGCTATTGGCAAATCATTATGGAGCTTTGTGGTCGGCAATACTCCTCGCGACCAATTTGTGCCATTAATTGAAAAAGCAATGACGACTGGCGAGTCGTTTACCCTTGAAACCCATACCATAAGCCTGGATGGTAAAGAAAAATGGATAGGTTGGTGCGGTATTTATAAAGGCGAAAAATGGTATGCCAGCGGGCGCGATATCACCTATCAAAAAAACCTGGTGGCAGAGTTGGAGCAATTATCGCTGGTGGCCAGTAAAATGATAAATGGCGTAGCGGTAAGTGATGCTAATGATCATGTAATCTGGACAAACGATGCGTTTGAAAAAATAACGGGATTTAATCACCAGGACGTAGCTGATAAGCGGCTTAGGGATGTACTTGTAGGCAAAACAGACCATTATAATCCTATTGAAGAATACAATGATTTTATAAAAACCAAGCAATCCTACTCGGTACACGTATACGCAACCCGTAAAGACGGGCAGGAGGTATGGTTATCATTGATAACCTCGGTTATTAAAAATGAAGAAGGAGAGGTAGAAAAATATATAAGGTTAATGTCTGATATAACTGCGCGTAAAGCAGCGCAAAAGGATCTTGAAATTCTATCATTCGCTGCCCGTAAATCGCCAAGCGGAATGTTGAGCCGTGATGCCGATGGTGTGGTGATTTGGATGAATGAGGCTATGGAAAGGATCACTGGCTATACCCTTACCGAAATGGAGGGTAAACGGTTTGGTACCATCCTAACCGGTAAAGATACCGATATGGAAGTGTTTCAAAACGCGGTTAAAGCTGTTGAAGAGAAAAAGCCATACGACGCTGAAATATTAATTTATAAAAAAGACAGAACGCCGGTATGGGTAGCCATGTCAAACAGCCCGTTATTTAATGATGCCGGCGAAGTTGAGCGCCAGGTAACAACCATGTTGGATGTTACCGAACGTAAAAAAGTGGAGGCCGAGCATAAGTTACTGTCATTAGTTGCAAGTAATACCACCAGTGGCGTGGTGATAAATAATAGCGCCGGAGAAATAGAGTGGGTAAATGAATCTTTCGAAAATATTACCGGTTTTAATTTTGCTGATGTTAAAGACAAGCACCTGGGCGATATATTACAAGGCGAACTTACGGATATAACTATTATTGAAAAAGGCAGAGAACTTAGTAAAAATAAAAAATCATTTGAGGTTGATCTGCTAGGCTACCGTAAAGACGGTACACCTATTTGGGTAACAGTAATTAATTCGGTTATTCTGAATAAAGAAGGCGAAGTCGATAAATACATCGAGGTTGTAATTGATATAAGCTCTAAAAAGAAGGTTGAACTGGAGCTTGTGCAGGCAAAAGAAGAGGCATTACAGTTGAGCCGGGCCAAAGATATGTTTATATCTATTATGAGCCATGAGATACGTACACCGTTAAACGCGGTAATTGGTATGTCGCATTTACTGCTCGAGGGTAATCCGTTAGAAACTCAAAGAGAGAATCTGAATGTGCTCAAATTTTCGGCAGATAATTTATTGATACTGATTAATGATGTGCTTGATTTTACTAAAATTGAGACAGGAAATATTGAGCTGGAAGAAGAGAAAGTAAATCTGCGCGAAACTGTGCAAAGCATAACCGGTTCGTTACAATATAAAACTAAAGAGAAAAATATATACCTTACTGCTCAAATTGATCCGGCCATGCCTGATATAATTATGGGAGATAGTATCAGGCTGGGGCAAATACTGCTTAACTTAGCCAATAACGCAGTTAAATTTACAGATAAGGGTGGTGTAAATATTGAACTTGAGGTAATTGATCAGACCCGAAAAAATGTAAGGGTGAGGTTTTCTGTAACAGATACAGGAATAGGTATAGCAAGTGATAAATTTAATACGATATTTGAATCGTTTAAACAGGCCGATACCAGTACCACCCGTAAATATGGCGGTACAGGATTAGGCTTGGCGATTAGTAAACGATTAATAGAGCTGCACGACTCGCGGATAAACGTTGATAGCGAACCGGGAAAAGGTTCGACATTTTGGTTTACGGTTACATTTAATAAGACAAACAATAAAAAAAGTAATAACGATAACGTGGAAACAGGATTAAACATACATGTACTTGTTGTAGATGATAATCAGATAAACAGATTATTGATTAACAAGATTTTAACCAAATGGGGCGCTACCATTGATTTTGCCGAAAACGGCATTCAGGCAGTGAACAAAGTTGAAACCAACAAGTACGATGTTGTATTAATGGATATCCACATGCCAGAAATGGGCGGCTTAGAAGCTACCCAGATCATCCGCAACAAACCCGAACCGTACTTTAAACAATTGCCTATTATAGCATTAACAGCATCTCTGTTAAACAGCCAGATGGGCGATATAGGCAATGCCGGCATGAATGATTATATACTAAAACCATTCGAACCGAAGATCTTGTACGATAAATTAAGCAGGTATCAGAAGCAATAGCTTTAAAAATTGGTTATTAAAGATTGGTTATTAAAGATTGAAGATTAGTCCTGTCAATTAAATATAAAAGCCCTCAAATTTTGTAAGGGCTTTTTCTTTGATAGGCGAACGATAGGCCCAATCTTTAATCTTCATTCTCTAATCTTTTTACTCCGCATACGCTATCGTAGCAATACTTAGTTTTAATCCCGGTATTTTTAGGAGAGGTATTGCGCAGGCTTCCAGCGTTGAGCCGGTGGTTACTATATCATCAACCAGTAACACATGTTTGTCTTGTAACTTTTCTGCATCTTTTACTACGAATACTTCCTGCATATTTTCAAACCTTGCAAAGCGCGATCGGTGTGTTTGTGTTTGGGTAGCACGGGTGCGTACCAGGTTGTTTTCTTCAACAACTGCGTTTAGCTTTTCTGCAAGGCCTTCGGCAAAACAAGCACTTTGGTTATAACCACGCTCTTTTAACCTGCTTTTATGTAAGGGGACAGGTATAATATAATCAACCCCAACAAATTTTTCGTTTTTATGGAGCTGGCTTCCGGCGATGTTTCCCAACAGGTTGCCTATTTGCGGCATACCTTTATATTTAAAATGATGCATCAGGTTTTGCACTTTGCCGCCTTTGGTAAAGTAGTATAAAGCATAAGCTCCTTCTAAATTTATCTTACCCCAAAATTGCTGCGCTACAATATTATCAGCCTGTAAATGGGAATTGGTTAATGGCAGGTTGTATAAGCAATCCATACAAATTATTTTTTCGTGAGCTACAAGGTCTGTACCACAGGCCGGGCAAAGCTGCGGGAAAAATAGTGATAAGAAATCGGCCAGGTAGCTGCTTTGCAGTTTCATGGCATTAAAGTAGCTGGTTTTCTTTTTAAAAAGAAATATTAAATGCTTTCAGATGACAAAAGGTGTTCGATATTATTTAATATCCTTTACTGGCCCTCTTTAATAGCCAATTGGCCACAAGCAGCATCAATATCTTTACCGCGGCTGCGGCGCAGGTGAGTGTTTACGCCATTTTTACGCAGGTAGTCGGCAAAGGCTTCTACTTTATCTTCGCCTGCGTTAATATAGGATGCGAACGATATGGGGTTATATTCGATAATATTTACTTTGCAGGGCAGGTGTTTGCAAAATTGGACCAGTTCGGCGGCATCTTCAATGTTATCATTAAAGCCGTCAAAAATAATGTATTCGTAAGTTACGGGGTTTTTGGTTTTGGCGTAATAGTATTTAAGGGCCTCGGCCAATGCTTTTAACGAGTTTTGCTCATTAATGGGCATAATGGTATTGCGCTTCTCATCATTAGCGGCGTGTAGCGATAAGGCTAAATTAAATTTTACACCATCATCGCCCAGCTTCTTTATCATTTTGGCTATGCCGGCTGTTGATACCGTGATGCGTTTGGCAGCCATGTTCAAGCCCTCTTCGGATGTTATTTTCTCTATTGAGTCCATAACATTCTTATAATTCAACAATGGCTCGCCCATACCCATATAAACAATGTTGCTTAATGGTATACCATAATTTTCGCGGGCCTGCTTATCAATAAGTACAACCTGGTCATAAATTTCATCAGGATTTAGGTTGCGTTTACGCTCCATATATCCGGTAGCGCAAAATTTACAGGTAAGACTGCAACCTACTTGCGATGATACACAAGCAGTCATCCTGCCCGGGGTTGGAATTAAAACACCTTCAATTAGATGCTTATCGTGCAAAATGAAAGAATTTTTTATAGTTTTATCAGCGCTAAACTGTGAGTTACTAATTTGTACATTATTAATAACGAAACTGTTATCCAGTTTGGTGCGAAGTTCTTTTGATATATTGCTCATCTCGTCGAACGAAAAGCAAGATTTTTTCCATAGCCATTCATAAACTTGTTTGGCCCTGAAGCTTTTTTCGTCCATTTGGATAAAATGCTTTTGCAGGCTTTCCAGGCTCAGGCTACGGATATCAATTTTCTCTTTTTCAGCAATCACGCTGCAAAAGTACGAAATTTAAAAATCTATCTTTTTAAATCAGGTAATTAAAAACAATAACTAAAAGTTAATTGTATTAATTTAACGGATTAAGGGGGAACGAGATGGCAACTTGCAAGTTATAACGAATGAAAATTTTTAGAGCCGATTACGTTTTCCCCATTAGTGCCGATCCAATTAAAGATGGTGTGATTGCTGTTGATGATCACGGTAAGATCATTTCTGTATCAGACCAATTACCTCCGGGTGCCTCCAATGCATCCGTTGAGCGTCTGCATGGTATAATTTGTCCGGGATTTATTAATACCCATTGCCATGTTGAGCTTTCGCATCTGCATGGTAAAATTCCCCGGAGCGGGGGTTTGGTGAATTTTATAAAGGATACACAACAACTACGAAATTCTGACCCTAAACAAATTGAAGCCGCAGCCATAAAGGCTGACAATGATATGTACGATAACGGTATTGTTGCCGTTGGCGATATTTCTAACACAAATGCAACCGTCGCCCTTAAAGCAAGCAGCAAATTATACTACCATACATTTGTTGAAACATTTGCTTTTACCCCGAACAAGGCCGAGGAAGTTTTTAATAACGCGCTGGCATTAATGGCCGAATTTAAACCTCAATCCTGCTCAGTAACACCGCATGCGCCATACTCGGTATCAAAAGAATTATTTAAACTGCTAAAAAAATATTGCGATAGTAATGTAAAAAACCTGATCAGTATACACAACCAGGAGTGCGAAGACGAGAATAAATTTTACCGTTATAAATTAGGAGCCTTTAATGACCTTTACGCACATTTTGGTATTGATATAAGCTATTTTAAACCCCAGGCGCGTAACTCGCTGCAATCGGTAATACCGTTGTTAACCAGCAAGCAGGATATTTTGATGGTGCATAATACCTGCACCAATTTAAAAGACATTTACTTCATTAAACGCTTTGACCGTAAAATACATTGGTGCTTTTGCCCCCATGCTAATTTATATATAGAGGGTGCGTTACCTAAGGTTGATCTGTTTTTAGATCAGGGCTTTAATATCACCCTGGGTACCGATAGCCTGGCATCAAACAATAAGCTTTGCATATTAAGCGAGATGCGCACACTGCAAGCAAATTTCCCGGCATTGAGTATGGATAGATTATTAAAATGGGCTACAATAAATGGCGCCACCTATTTGGGTATCGATAAATATAAAGGAAGTTTAGACGTTGGTAAAACACCGGGATTAAACCTGATAACCGGATTGGATGATTTGAAGATCACTGCTGATACTAAAGTTAAGCGGCTTATCTAATCATGCCTGTCATTTCTCACTATCGTTTGTGATAACTAGAAACTATAACCATCCCTTTTTTGACTTTTTAATTTTTAATTTTGCCTTAACATGAAGCATTTAGATATTACAGTTAAAGGCAAAGTACAGGGCGTATTGTACCGAGCATCGACCAAAGCCGTTGCCGACCAGTTGGGCGTACGCGGAACGATAAAGAATGAAGCCAATGGCGATGTTATTATCGAAGCCGAAGGCGAACCTACCATGCTTGAAATGTTTTTAGACTGGTGCCACGAAGGGCCCCAGGATGCCGAAGTAACTACTGTTGAAAGTAATGAGGGCGAATTAAAAAACTATCGTAATTTTGAAGTATTAAAAAGAGGTTTGTTTAAATAACCTGCATATAGCCCAATATAGCGATGGGTTTTAATCCATCGCTATATTGAGTTGGATATTATAATACGCTAACTATTGTCAACAGCTAAAAAATTTGCCGGGCAAACTGCCATATATGGGTTAAGCACCATTGTACAACGGTTATTAAGCTCATTACTTACTCCATTATATACTCACGTATATCTCCCTAAAGTTTATAGTATTTTTAGTACCATGTTTGCCTACGCCTCTATTTTCCAGGCATTTTTGGCTTTTGGTATGGAAACCACTTTTTTTAGGTATCTAAATAAGTTTGCCGATAAAAAGAAACAGGTTTATAACAACGGCTTTTGGGTAATATTTATAGTATCTATTGGTTTTTTATTACTTACTATTCCATTTACGCATACACTGGCCGGGCTAATAAAAATTGGAAAAGACATCCCACAAAATGAGTTCGAGCTATATATAAAATATTTTATAGCCATACTGGTGCTTGATGCCTGGTGTGTTATCCCTTTCGCAAAAATAAGGGCCGATGGCAGACCTGTTAAATACGGTGTTATCAAGGTCATTAACATTGTAGTAACCGTATTGCTAAACGTTGTTTTTATTATAGTAATACCTTACTGGTTAAAACACAATCTTTATGGTTGGGAGTGGATATCACACTGGTATATACATGGCTGGGTAGCTTACGCGTTTTTATCAAATTTGGTGGCCAGTGCTGTTACGTTGTTACTGTTGTTACCTGAATTATTTGAGCTTGAATTAAAGTTTGATAAGGTTATGTTTAGGCAGATGCTTATTTATAGCGGGCCAATATTAATAGCCAACTTATCATACCTGGTAAATGAAAATTTGGATAAAATATTACTCGGAAAATTATTGCCGGTAAATATAAGCGAGCATGAGGTTGGTGTTTATTCGGCGTGTGCCCGGTTATCTATATTCGCTAGTTTGTTCAATCAGGCGTTCCGCATGGGGGCCGAGCCTTTCTTTTTTAGCCATGCCAAAAATAAAAACGCGGGCTATACCTATTCACGCATTATGGATTATTTTGTGATCACCATGTGTGTTATGTTTTTAGGCGTGGTGGCTAATATTGAAATATTAAAGTATTATGTAAATAACAGGGCCTTTTGGGTAGGGCTTGATGTTGTGCCACCTTTGTTATTTGGCTATGTAGCACTGGGGGTTTATATGAATTTATCGGTATGGTATAAACTATCAGACCAAACCCGCTATGGGTTATATATTTCCTGTATAGGCGCCATTGCCACTATTATATTAAATGTAATATTTATACCAAAATACAGTTACATGGCTTCGGCGTGGACATCGCTTATAGCTTATACTATCATGATGGTTCTATCCTACATTTGGGGGCAAAAAAATTATCCTATTCCATACAACCTAAAAAAGAACCTTGCTTATATCATTTCATCGGTTATACTCGTTTATTTATCATTCTATGTGTTTAATCGTAATATATTTATAGGCAATGCGTTGTTATTACTTTTTGGAACAGCGGCTTTATTTTTTGAGTGGAAAAATTTAAAAGCTATATTTAACAGATAGAGTTAAGAGCCAAGAATCAAGATTATAATGAATATAATATCTGCAAATAATAAGGGAGCTAAAGGGAGCAATTGGGAGGCAAAATGCTTCTTGATTCTTGCATCTTGTTTCTTGATTCTGCCTACTTATGCCCAAAGCCAAAAACCAGCCAAAACCGGGGTTGACAGCGATGCGGTTGCGACCCTTTTCTATTCGGCCTTGCGCGAAAAAACGATTGAAAACAATACCCAGGCTGCCGATCTGTTTGGCAAGATATTAACTATCGATCCAACAAACGATGCATCGCTCTATGAATTGGCCAATATTAAAAAACGCGAAAATAAATATGGAGAGGCACAGCCACTGCTTGAAAAAGCGGTAACTATTAAACCTGATAACCAGTGGTATTGGTCGGCACTTGCTGATGTTTATGAGAAAAGCAATGATGTAAATAATCTGGCTAAGCTTGAAAATGTATTTACCCAATTAATAAGGATCAACCCCGAGCGTGTTGATTATTATTATGATAAAGCCAACGCTTATTTTTTGCAGAATAAATTTGATGAGGCGTTAAAGGTATATGATCAAATAGAGCAGATAAGTGGATCTACAGACGATCTGATCATCAATCGCCAAAAAATTTATTTAAAACAGGGTAAGGTAGATAAGGCTGCCTCGGGCTTGGAGCAAATGATAGCAAAGAACCCAAACGAAGTAAGATATTACATTTTATTGGCCGAAATTTATACGGCAAATAAAGATGCCGATAAAGCTTTTAAAACATTAGAAAAAGCAAAAGCAGTAGACCCAAACAATGCGCTGGTACATTTAGGCCTGGCTGATATTTATCGTGACCGGAAAAATATTGATGCAAGTTTTAAAGAGCTACAGGCAGCGTTTGCTAATCCTGATTTAAATATTGATCAGAAAATTAGAATAGTAATGGGGTATTTCCCTAAGTTTTCTGAAGCTGGTGTTCGCACCGCGGCATTATTTAGCGCACTAGAGTTAAGTAAGATAATAGTTGAAAAACACCCTAACGAAGCTAAAGCCTATGCGCTATATGGCGATGTGCTGGTGCAAAACGAAAAAAATAACGAAGCAAAAGCAAGCTACCAACGCTCAATCGAGTTAAACGGCCAGATATACCAAACGCGCGAGGCTTTGGTGCGTATTGAGCTAAATAATAATGATATGGACGGCGTGATCCGTGATGGTGAAAGTGCGTTGTCATTCTTCCCTAACCAGGGATGGATGAATTACTTTGTAGGCATTGCCTGGGCACAGAAAAAAGATTATAAAAAAGCGGTAAGCTATTTAAAAAATACCACCTCACTGGAGTTTCAGGATAAAGAATTGTTATCATTAAGCTATTCGCAAATAGGCGATTGCTACCATGCGATGCAGGACAATAAAAGCTCTGACGATTCGTACGATAAATCATTAAGTTATAATGCCGACAACAAATACACGTTAAATAATTACGCGTATTATTTATCAGTAAGGGGCGAGCAGTTAGATAAAGCAGCGCAAATGGCTAAACACGCTAATGAGCTGGACGCAAACAATGCATCGTTTGAGGATACCTACGCCTGGATATTGTTTAAACAAAAAAATTATAAAGAGGCAAAAGCGTGGATGGAAAAGGCGTTAACTGATGGTAAAAATAAAAGCGCCGTGCAAACAGAACATTATGGCGACATATTGTTTTATTTAGGCGATGCCGATGCAGCCGTACAAAACTGGAAAAAGGCCAAAGAGTACGGTGCTACTTCGCCGGTTTTAGATCGTAAAATAAATGAAAAGAAATATATTGAATAGGTTATTAATTATTTGCTGCCTGTTGGCGATGGTGAGTTGTAAGGCGCGAAAGAAAGTAATAACTAACGGCGCTGCTACAACTACTAATGCCACTATATCCAGCCCCCAGGTGGTAAACACGGTTAAAATAGCAACCACACCGCCCGATCTAACTTTAATAAAAAACCAATTGGCTGTAATAAAAAGTCACCAGGTAAACTTTGATACCTTCGCTGGCCGGGCAACTACTAAATTGGATATTGATGGCAACAGCAATGATGTTACTTTAAATATCCGCATAAGCCGTGATAAAAAGATATGGGTATCAATAACAGCCCTGTTGGGTATAGAAGTTGCAAGGGCGGTAATTACGCCCGACAGCATTAAAGTGATCAATAAATTACAGGGCCTTTACTTTAAAAAACCTTTCAGCTTTATATACCAATACGCCAGCAGGCAGGTTAATTATAAAACTATCGAGTGCTTATTGGTAGGTAACGCCATGCCCGAGTTGTTGACAGAAAACAGTAGCATAAAAAGCGATATGGGTAATGTTATTTTATCAGGCAACTTGCAAGAATTAATGTATAGCTTAATGTTGGGTACCAATATGCGGGTAACGCAGTTTAACCTATCTAATATAAATGAGGGGCAAGCGCTTTTGGTAAATAACAGTAATTTTATACAAGCCACTAATAGATTGATACCTTCGCAAATAGATATTCTATCTACTATAAAAGAAAAAAAAATACAGGCTAATTTGCGTTATACCAAGGTGGATTTTGATCAGCAGTTAGATTTTCCTTTCAATATTCCGGAAAGATACACTCCGGCCAATTAAAAATTAATATTTTTGGACCGGATGAAATTTTTAAAAGTATTATTTTTTTTAATCTGTGTTTTTGCAGCCGTGCAAGTGCATGCCCAAAGCAGCGCCGAATTAGGGAAACAGCGGGATAGGATAAATCATGAGTTGGATCAGCTTAATCGTGAGTTACAGGAAACGCAATCAAATAAAAAAGCTACTTTAAAGCAGTTGAGTATTTTAAAAGCGCAAATATATCTCCGCGAGCAAAAGATCACCGTAATAAATAGCGAGGTACGGAACCTGGATAGCCAGATATCAGAAAATACCAATACTGTACATGATCTGCAAAGCCAGTTGGAGCTTTTGAAGAAAAAGTATGCCGATATGGTGCTGTTTGCCTTTCGTAACCAAAGCGCTTATAATAAGCTGATGTTTATTTTTGCATCAAAAGATTTTAACCAGGCTTACAAACGATTAAAATACTTACAACAGTTTGCAACCTATCGTGAACGGCAGGCGGCATCCATACAAAACAAGCAAAAAGACCTTCATGTTAAAATAGTTGAGCTTGATAAAACTAAAGATCAAAAACATACGTTGTTAATTGATCAGGAAAAGGAAAGAGAAACCCTTGGTAAAGAACGTAATAATCAGTCCGCAACGGCTAAGGATCTTACAAAACAAGAAAAACAGTTAAGGAACGAATACCAGGTAAAACAAAGACAGGTATCAAGAATTATCAGTCAATATGTAAGAGCGGTAAATGACGAAGCACGGCGCAAGGCCGAAGAAGAGGCAAGGATAGCGGCAGCAAAAGCAAAAGCAGCGGCGGGGGCCAACAAAGATGCAATACCCACTATTGCCATAAAACCAGTAGCACGTAAAACCAATAGCGAGATATTAAACGCGACACCCGAAGCCGCAAAACTGTCTAACGACTTTTTTGGTAACAGGGGCAGGTTGCCATGGCCGGTTGCCAATGGCGATATTACCCAGGGATTTGGGGCTTATATGACCGATGGTATCAGAAGTGAAAGTACCGGGGTAGATATCCGTACCAATAATGGCGCATCTGTAAGAACGGTATTTGAAGGAACAATATCAAAGGTGCAGAATGTGTTGGGCACCTGGCTTATAATAATTAGACATGGCGAATATTTAACAGCCTATTCAAACCTTAAATCGGTCGGCGTAACAGCCGGGCAAAAGGTTAGCACCAAACAAATATTGGGCGCTGCAGCAACAGATGCGGTGACAGGTGAAACACAAGTGCACTTTGAATTGTATAAAGCCGGCACACCTGTTGACCCTAAAATTTGGTTGGCCGACAGGTAAATTAAATTTGTAATACTTTAATTGTTTATATTTGTAACTTTAATTGATAAGAGTATGTTTAGTTCAGTTTTTTTGTTTTTTGAATTTACAGCGCCAGAAATAATGCTTATTTTATTTGTGACGTTGTTATTGTTTGGTGGCGATAAGCTACCGGGTTTGGCTAAGGGATTAGGTAAAGGTATCCGTGAATTTAAGGATGCGTCAGAAGGTGTTAAGCGTGAGATAAATAACCAGATTGATAACTACGAAAATAAAAAGAAGGAAGAGCCCGCTAAAACCGAAGAAACTCCTTTAATTGCAGAACATTCAACCGATAATGTTGAGGGTAATGCGGCTGAGACACCTACGGTAGCTAATACAATACCAGCCGGACAAAGCCATGTTGCTGCAACTGATAATATAGATCATGAGCATTATGACGGCACGCCCGAAAGTAGTGAGCACCTGTATAATCATTATAATGGTGTAACAGAAAATCAGGAGCCGGCAACCCACGTATCTGAAGCAGGTAAAGCAACTAAAGAATAATTAATTATAAACTAATATAAAATTTAAATATCATGGGATTAGATGGTCCAGCAGTATTTGTCATCCTTTTAGTAGTATTACTAATATTTGGTGGTAAAAAAATACCTGAATTAATGAAAGGTTTAGGCAAAGGTGTAAAAGAATTTAAAGACGCGCAAAGCGGCGAGAACGAAGACAAACCTAAGGTTTAGTCTTTCGACATAATTATACAGCTTTTTACTTAATGATACTTATCTGTTGAAATTAATTTCGATTTCAACAGATAAGTTTTTTATTTTCGGCCCATGACTAAATTTTATTCCTCTTTAAGTGAAATAAAGAGTGGGTTACAAAGCAATACCATTACTGTTGAAGAACTGGTAAAGAACTATCTAAGTCAGATTGAGCAAAATGCCCATTTAAATGCTTTTAACGAAGTATTTGGCCAGGAGGCATTACAACGTGCTAAGGATATTGACAGCCGCTTTAAGCAAGGCAATACGGGCAAACTGGCCGGTATGGTTATAGCTATAAAAGATAACATTTGTTATAAAGGGCATAAGGTAAGCGCGTCATCCAAAATTTTAAATGGTTTTCAGTCGGTTTACTCGTCAACAATAGTTGAACGTTTACTGGCCGAGGATGCTATTATTATAGGCCGCTGCAATTGCGATGAGTTTGCTATGGGCGCCTCTAACGAGTCATCTTATTTTGGCCCTGTAAAAAATTATGCCGATGAAACCAAAGTTGCAGGCGGATCATCAGGCGGCTCGGCTGTGGCGGTGCAGGCTGGTATGTGCCATGCGGCAATAGGTACAGATACAGGTGGCTCTGTAAGACAACCCGCTTCATTTTGCGGCGTAATAGGGTTAAAACCAACTTATGGCCGTGTATCAAGGCATGGGTTAATTGCCTATGCTTCATCATTTGATCAGGCAGGCCCGATCACTAATTCTATCGAAGACGCGGCGCTGTTGCTTGAAGTAATGGCCGGTGCCGATGAGTACGATAGTACAACCGTTAACAAATCGGTGCCATCCTATGCAACTGATCTTAAAAAATCAACCGGAAAAAAGAAAATAGCCTATTTGCAGGAATCCATATCAAGCCCCGGCGTTGATAGTGAGGTGAAAAATGCGCTCATAAACACCATTGATAAACTACGTGCCGAAGGACATACGATTAAACCAATAGCGTTTGAATACCTGGATTATTTAGTACCTGCTTATTACATACTGGTTACTGCCGAAGCTTCATCAAACCTGGCCCGTTTTGATGGTGTGCATTATGGTTATAGGAGTGAGGCAGCTACAGATCTGACATCGACTTATAAAAAATCGCGCTCTGAAGGCTTTGGTAAAGAGGTTAAACGCCGCATTATGCTGGGCACTTTTGTATTGAGTGCGGGTTATTATGATGCATATTACGCCAAAGCGCAAAAAGTACGCAGGCTGATACAGGAAAAAACCGAGAAAATTTTCGAAGAATACGATTTTATACTAATGCCGACAGCGCCCGAACCGGCGTTTAACATTGGCAAAGAAGAAAAAGACCCGGTTGTTAGTTACCTGGCAGATATTTTTACAGTGCAGGCATCATTAACCGGCGCACCGGCAATTTCTCTGCCCGTGGGCAATAACGCCAAAGGATTACCGTTAGGATTACAATTATTAGCCAAACATTTTAACGAACAAGAGTTGTTAAATTTCTCCAAATATTTCCTGGAGCTATAATAATTTAATATTTTAGTAAAACTATTGAGCCAAAAAAGCGTATAAGCTTACCTCTAACGAAAAAGAATGAAGAGATTTTTGATTTTTGCAGCCTTCCTTTTATCACAGCAAATTGTAAATGCTCATTCCTTAGCAATTGCCGACTCTGGTTTTAGAGCAGCGCGCGGCAATTACTCCCAAAAAACTTTAAAGGATACCGTTTTAGCGATGCCTGTCAGTGCTTATTCGGGTTCTGTTTTTAAACTTAGGTTGGATTCTATCCAAAAGGAAATCCCGTTGGATTATAATGAGTATGTACAGGCTTATATAGACATATACACCCGTCATAAAGACGAGATGAGCCATGTAATGGGGCTATCCAAATATTACTTCCCTATTTATGAAAAGATCTTTCGTGAAGCAGGCATCCCTACAGAAATTAAATATTTATCAATAGTTGAGTCAAAGCTTGACCCTAACGCGATATCAAGAGTTGGCGCAACCGGCCCATGGCAGTTTATGGCTACTACCGCCAAGATATATGGCCTAAACATGAACGATTATGTTGATGAGCGCCGGGATCCTATTCAATCGGCATACGCTGCTGCCGCATATTTAAAAGATGCTTACCAGGAGTTTGGCGATTGGTTGTTAGCCATTGCTTCATATAATTGCGGTAAAAGCAATGTAGAGCGTGCCATTGTAAAAGCAGGTGCTATGGATTTTTGGTCCATTCGCCAATACTTGCCTGTTGAAACACGCAGCTATGTGCCCGCTTATATCGCCATGTCCTACGTAATGAACTATGCCCGCCACCACGATATAACGCCCGATAACTGGAATTTCTCTGCCCGTATTGACACCGTTATGGTTAACAGGTTTGTGGAGCTTAATAATGTCGCAAGTGCATTAAATGTAAATATCAATGACCTTGCATTATTAAACCCGGCATATAAAAGGTTAATAATAAATGGGTCAACAATTGCACCTCGCAGAATGATCATCCCGCACATTGCGCAAGAAAAATATACGCCATTATATAATGTGCTTAATGGTATTCCAAATCCGGTTGTGTCAAGACCGCAACCGGCGCAAATGTTTGTAACCACCGCCGCCGCACCAGCTTCTGTTAAGCCTGTACTAACAGCGGATATAGTACAAACAGGTAATGTAGCTACCGCCGCGCTTGTTGCAGTTAAGCCTGCGATTATAAAAAATGCAGATTACCATGTTGTACAGGAAGGCGAAACTTTAGAAGCAATAGCTGCTGATAATGGTTTAGATGTGCGCGAGATAAAAGCCTGGAATCGCCTGCAATCTAATAAGGTTATAGCCGGTAAAAAGTTGAAGCTTAACCCGTTTGCTAAGACGGACAGAGGGTAGTGATCTTCTTTAAACCCGATTTTTTTATTCCGCAAATAGAATAATTAGCAAGGTGTCACCTAACCAAGTTATAAAATCATAAGTCGTTTATAACGACAGGGGTAAATGGTGGAGAACAAGTCAAAAGATATTATCAAATCTGCATCATCAAAAAAACATTAAATTCGGGTCTGAATTGTATAAGTATCTTATTATTAATATTTTACCTAAAAAACTTACTACCGGCATTAGCCCTCATACGCGATAAATGCCATTTTTTACTACCGGCAATAACCATAATGCCCGATAAATGCCCCAAATTACTACCAGTAAAGCCACTGATACCCGGAAAATGGCATTTTTTTATTACCGATAAACGCAGTAAAGCAGGTGTGAAAACATTTAAGGTAATTAACCCTTGCTTTTTTTATACCCGTTAAAAAAAGCGTTAACTTAGGGCCTTTAACTGATAACATGGATAAATCAAACCGTAAACTAGAAGCACTTAATTATCATTCTAAAGGACGCCCCGGTAAAATACAAGTAGTACCCACCAAGCCAACCAACTCGCAGCGCGATCTGACTATGGCTTATTCGCCGGGTGTTGCCGAGCCCTGTTTACGTATTGCCGAAAATGTTGATGATGTCTATAAGTATACTGCTAAAGGCAACCTGGTAGCTGTTATCACTAATGGTACAGCCGTACTAGGCTTAGGTAATATTGGCCCCGAAGCCAGCAAGCCGGTGATGGAAGGTAAGGGCCTGCTATTTAAGATCTACGCGGATATTGATGTTTTTGATTTAGAGATCAATGCTAAATCTGTTGATGAATTTGTGACCATAGTTAAGGCGCTAGAGCCAACTTTCGGTGGTATTAACCTGGAAGATATATCGGCACCAACCTGCTTCGAGATTGAGCGCAGGCTAAAAGCCGAAATGAAAATACCCGTTATGCATGACGATCAACACGGTACGGCCATCATATCGGGAGCAGCTTTATTAAATGCCTGCGAAATACAAGGCAAAAAGCTGGATAAAATAAAAATGGTAATTAATGGTGCAGGTGCCGCCGCGGTATCCTGCTCAAAAATATATTTATCACTGGGGGTTAAAAAAGAGAACCTGGTGATGTTTGACATTAACGGGCTAATAACCCCAACCCGTACCGACCTTGACGAAATGCGCCTGCAATTTGCTACCGAGCGCAAAGGCATAGATACACTTGGGGAAGCCATGAAAGGTGCCGATGTTTTCATTGGCCTATCAGCCGGTAATTTAGTTACGCCTGATATGCTGCGCGGCATGGCTAAAAATCCCATCGTTTTTGCAATGGCCAATCCCGAGCCGGAGATAACTTACGATCTGGCAATAACATCCCGTAAGGATATTATAATAGCTACGGGTAGGTCTGATTTCCCTAACCAGGTAAATAATGTGTTGGGTTTCCCTTACATATTTAGAGGGGCGTTGGATGTTAGGGCAAGTGCCATAAACGAAGAAATGAAACTGGCGGCTGTTTATGCTATAGCAGGCATTGCTAAAAAACCCGTACCCGAGGCGGTTAACCTGGCTTACAATGCTAAGAATTTAAAGTTTGGCCGCGATTATATTATCCCCAAACCAATGGATCAGCGGTTAATAACCGAGGTTTCATCAGCGGTAGCTAAGGCGGCTATCGAGTCGGGCGTAGCACGTAAGGTTATAACCGATTGGGATGCTTACACTGAAGAGTTGCGGTCAAAAGTAGGTGACGATGATAGGTTGATGCGCAATATTACCAACATAGCCAAGAGCAATCCTAAGCGGGTGGTTTTTGCCGATGCGGATAATTATAAAATACTACGTGCCGCCCAAATTGTAAAAGATGAAGGCATAGCCACACCAATTTTACTGGGCGATGTAGGAAAGATAAAACAGATTATTAAAGAAACTGAACTGGAGTTTGGCGAGGTAGAAATTATTGACCCGCATTTGGGTACCAAGCGGTCAGAAGAATACGCGCAGTATTACTTTAAAAAACGCCAGCGCAGAGGTATAACCTTATTTGAGGCAAGGCAGGTAATGACCGACTCAAACTATTACGGCGCCTGTATGGTACAGTTTGGCGCGGCGGATGCATTGATATCCGGGTTGAGTAAAAATTATGCAACCACCGTAAAACCTGCCCTACAGATCATCGGTACCGAAAAGGGTGTAAGCCGTGTAGCCGGTATGTATATGATGATAACCCAAAAAGGCCCGGTATTTTTTGGTGATACTACAGTAAACGTAAACCCTACAGTTGAAGAATTGGTAGATATTACCGTATTGATAGAGCGGTCTGTAAAGAAGTTTAATATTAATCCGAGAGTTGCTGTACTATCGTATTCCAACTTTGGATCAAACGATGGCCCGGTGCCCGAAGGTACGCGTGAAGCGGTGCGCATACTTCATGAAAAATATCCGGAAATGATAGTCGATGGTGATATGCAGGCCAACTTTGCCTTAAATGCTGATCTGTTAGCTGATAACTTTCCGTTCTCAACCTTAAAAGGTAAAGCTGCAAATACATTGATCTTCCCTAACCTGGAATCTGGTAACATTGCTTATAAACTTTTACAGGAAATAGGCAGCGCCGAAGCTGTTGGGCCAATTTTGTTGGGCTTGAAAAAGCCGGTACATGTATTACAGTTGGATAGTTCGGTACGTGAAATTGTAAACATGGTTACCATAGCAGTTGTTGACGCGCAGGCGAAAGCGGATAATAAATAGAGGTAAAAGGTTTAGAGGTTAAAGGTAAAAGGTTATTTTTACCTCAATCAAATTACTAGTAAAACCTTTTACATTAAACCTTAAATAACATGTACGCTTATATTGATGGCAGATTAGTTTTTAAAAGCCCCGCTTATGTGGTTATTGATGCCGGTGGGGTTGGTTATCATATCAATATATCGTTAAATACTTATTCTTTATTAGGCGATGCCGAAAGGTGTAAACTATTTACGTGGCTGCACGTAAAAGAAGATGGGCATACTTTATATGGCTTTGCCGATGAAGGCGAGCGCAGATTGTTCTTGCACCTTATTTCCATATCAGGCATAGGGCCAAATACAGGGCGTATGATGTTGTCATCTATCACTCCCCTTGAAATACAGACCGCAATTATCAACGGCAATGTTTCTTTAATACAACGTATAAAAGGCATAGGCCCAAAATCGGCACAAAGAGTAATTTTAGAGCTACAGGACAAGCTGCGTAAAGAAGGTTCTGAAACATTGAATACTACACCTATAGCTAAAACCGTTAAGGACGAGGCACTTGCCGCGTTGGTTATGCTGGGCTTTGCCCGTAACGCTGCCGAAAAGGTGCTGGAGCAGGAAATAAATAAAAATGGCGGAACATTAACTGTAGAACAGCTTATAAAATTCGCCTTAAAAAGTTTATAATTACGTTGATTTTAGTTGTTGCGTGTGATAGGAAATTTTACTTATAAATTTCTTCTGGGTGTACTCTCTTTCTCTGCTTTTTGCGGGATAAGAAACTCTTTTGCGCAACAAAGATCAACAGGAACACCTAAAAAAGATTCGGTAACAGTTAAAGCCCCATTTAAACGTACCCAATCAAAAAATGCGCTAATGCGCCAGGGTATTTTTGATCAGCCCCCGTTTGGTGTGGTGCGTACGGTTGAGTATGATGCCCTGTCAAACAGATATGTACTTTATGAGCGTATAGGTAATATGCTGTACCGTGCACCAACTTACCTTACTTTTAATGAGTACTTATACCTTAAACAAGCCGAAGAAAAGCGCGACTACTTTAAAAAACTGGCCGACAACTATTCATATGAACAACAGCAGCCCGGCTTCATACCGCCGATAAATGTTCACAACCAAACTTTCGAAAAAATATTTGGTAGCTCAATAATTGACATAAGGCCGCAGGGGTCGGCAGAGGCGGTGTTAAGCGGGCAGATAAATAGTAATGAAAATCCGCTGTTTAATACCAAGCAGCGCAAGCAATACAACTTTAATTTCGACCAGCACATACAGTTAAACTTAACGGGTAATATCGGCGATAAATTAAAGATAGCTACCAACTACAACACCGATGCCCAGTTCCAGTTTGATAACCAGGTAAAACTGGATTATATCGGCCACCCTGATGAGATCATACAAGAGATACAGGCCGGTACGGTAAGTATGCCTTTAAATACATCGTTAATAACAGGTACACAAGCTTTGTTTGGTTTAAAAACTAAATTGAAGTTTGGTAAGCTGGATGTGACCTCCATTTTTTCACAGCAACGCTCGCAATCAAAAAACATAACCATAACCAACCAGGGGCAGCAAGGCACATTTTCTGCCCTGGCATCAGATTATGAGGCCAATAAGCACTACTTTTTATCACAATATTTCCGTAATAATTATAATAAGGCGCTGGCTAATATCCCTATCATCAGCTCGAATATTAATATTACAAAAATTGAGGTCTGGACAACCAACCGCACCAACGCCACTACCGACTCGCGCGATGTAGCAGGCTTTTTGGATCTGGGTGAAAACGCGCCTTACAATACCGCGCAAATACAAGGTGGATCGGGTTTCTCAGGTTTGCCTGCAGGTTTCCAGGGGCCGGGGTTTACAGATCAGTCTAATAATTTACTAGCCAATTTACCGGCAAACGCTCGTTTTACTAATGATCCGTCAAACTCATTGATAGGTTATTTTGCAGCACATGGTGGTACAGATAACTATGCGAAATTAACCTACGCGCGCAAGCTTACAGCTAAGGAATATACCCTGCATGCGCAATTGGGTTATATATCCCTAAACTACCCTTTAAATAATGACGAGGTGCTGGCCGTGGCCTATCAATACACTTACAATGGCAAGCAATACCAGGTGGGCGAGTTTTCGAGCGATATACCGGTTAGTCCGGGTACGCCAAAGTTGTTGTACCTGAAACTATTAAAGAACACTTTACTAAAAACCAATCTGCCTACCTGGAAGTTGATGATGAAAAACATCTACTCATTGAACGCTTTCCAGGTTAGCTCTACAAATTTCAAGCTAAGTGTGGCACGTTTGGACGATAAATCGGGCATTGAGAAGCCGGTAATGGAGGAGGGGCAAAATACAAAAAGCAAACTCTGGCTAAAACTGACGGGCTTGGATAACTTAAATCAGCAGGGCGAAAAGCAATCAGATGGATACTTTGACTTTTTAGAAGGCGTAACTATTGATTCGCAAAACGGCCGAATTGTCTTTCCGACGGTAGAACCCTTTGGATCTGACCTGGCCAAACAATTTAATCCCGGCGAAACGGACCTCATCAACCGCTATGTTTATCAACAGTTGTATGATTCTACTAAAACCGTAGCGCAGCAGTTTTTTCCAAAGCTAAACCGGTACACCATTAAGGGTACTTATACCGCGCAGGGCGGCGGCGGCTCGTACCAATTAAACGCTATTAATATCCCGCAGGGGTCGGTAACGGTATCCGCAGGGGCAACTAAACTGGTAGAGGGTACAGATTATACAGTTGATTATAACGCGGGCCGTTTAAATGTAATTAACACAGCTATCCTGTCATCGGGGCAACCTATTGATGTGCATTTAGAGAATAATGAGCTTTTTGGTGTGCAGCAAAAGTCATTATACGGGTCGAGGTTCGATTATAAGTATAGTCCAAAACTTGCCTTAGGTGCCACAATATTGCACCTCACAGAGCAGCCCATATCGCAAAACGAAGCTATAGGGGCGGAGTCTATATCAAACACCATTGTGGGTTTTGATGTAAATTATGCTACAGATTCACGCCTGCTTACCCGCTTGGTTGACAAAATTCCATTTATTCATACCAAAGCGCCATCATCATTAAACTTTAGCGGTGAGTTTGCCAAATTGCTGCCAGGTAGCCCAAGCGTGCTCAATTATGCCGGCTCAACAAATGGCACATCCTATTTAGATGATTTTGAAAACAGCCAATCCATAATTGATGTTAAAAGCGCCAACAACTGGCAAATATCGGGCACCCCTCAATTATTTCCCGAGTCGCAGTTGTTTAACAACCTGAGTTATGGCTTTAACCGTGCACGGCTGGCGTTTTATAATATCGATCCTATATTTTACACTAATTCGGGGTCAATTGGGGTTACACGCAGCCAGTTGTCAAATCATTATCAACGGCAGATTATACAAACAGAGGTTTTTCCGTATAAACAATCGGTTACCGGCCAGCCTTTAAGCTTGTCGACTTTAGATCTGGCTTTTTATCCAACCATACGTGGCCCGTATAACTATGCAACAAGCGGTATTAATGCCGATGGTTCGTTACAAAACCCAACTACCCGCTGGGGTGGTATGTACCGTGGCATATCAACTAATGATTTCCAGGCATTGAACGTAGAGTATATTGAGTTTTGGGTGATGGACCCGTTCATCTACAAACCATCAGCGCCGGGTGGCGATTTATATTTCAACTTAGGCAGTATATCAGAAGACGTATTAAAAGACGGCCGTAAAGGTTTGGAGAACGGTTTACCGGTAAATGGTGATCTGAGTACGGTAGACACTACCGCATGGGGCAGGGTGCCAAAGGCACAACCTGTTGTAAATGCGTTTGACAGTAACCCGGCATCACGCGTTTTACAAGATGTTGGTTTGGATGGGTTGAGCGATGCGGACGAGCAGGCTAAATTTGCGGCAGTTGTCCAGCAGATCAAAGGTACGGTAAGCGGCACCGCGGCAAACGCTTTTGCTAATGACCCATCATCTGATAATTATCAATATTACCTTGGCCCAGCGCAGGACGCGGCAAAGGCCAGTATACTAGATCGGTATAGTAAATATAATGGTAACGAGGGCAACTCCAAAACCGCCCAGCAATCCCTGGCGGAGTTGGGGCTGCAAACATCGGCCAATACCTCATTGCCTGATGGCGAGGATATTGACCGGGATAATAACATGAGCCAGGACGACCAGTATTTTCAATACAAGGTGTCCATGCGCCCTAAGGATTTGGTAGTGGGCCAGAATTTTGTAAATGATAAACTAACATCGCAGGTTAAACTGGCCGATGGTACAACGCAAAATGTTACCTGGTACCAGTTTCGTATTCCTATCGCTTCTTATCAATCTGCTATTGGCGGGATACAGGATTTTAAGGCGATAAGGTACATGCGTATGTTTATGACCAACTTTGCCGATACTGCGGTACTACGTTTTGCCACACTGCAATTGGTACGTGGCGATTGGCGGGCATACAATACCGAGAAAAATCCGCTAAATGTTATTGCTGATCCGGCTATTACCAACCCGTCGCTGGACAACGCTGTCATTAATGTAGAAACTGTAAATATTGAAGAAAACGGTAAACGTGTACCTATACCTTACGTTGTGCCACCGGGCATTAACCGCCAGCGCGATTACAATAATCTGCAAACCAATACCCAGTTAAACGAGCAATCCCTATCATTAAATGTAACCAACCTTGCAGACGGTTATTCAAAAGCCGCATTCAAAACCTTTTATAACGACTTGCGCAAGTATAAGCACCTGCAAATGTTTATTCACGCCGAAGCAAACCAAACGGCATTGCATGATAATGATGTAAGCGCTTTTGTACGTTTAGGTGCCGATTACCAGGATAATTATTACGAATACGAAATCCCCCTAACAGTTACCCAGCCCGGCACCGCCAGCCCTAATTCTATCTGGCCGGACGCAAATGCGCTGGATATTGAACTGTCGTTATTAACCGATGCTAAAGTGGCGCGTAATAATGCCAAGTTTAATGGCTTGCCATGGCCCGTAAATAAACCGTTTACCTATGCCAACGGAAGAAACCGCATAACCATAATGGGTGTACCAGACCTAAGCCGTTTGCGAACGATTATGCTCGGTGTGCGTAACCCCTATCGTAATAATTTGCCGGTTGGGGTTGATGATGGGTTGAGTAAATCGGCCATTGTATGGTTTGATGAGTTGCGGTTAACCGATTTTGATAATAAAGGCGGCTGGGCGGCAATTGCCCGTGCTGATTTTAAACTGGCTGACTTTGCCACTGTCACCGTATCAGGCAATAAAAGTACGTCAGGCTTTGGCTCGCTCGACTCCAAACTGGAGGATAGGCAATTAACCAATAATCAGGGTTATGATATATCAGCCAATGCAGACCTGGGCCGATTTTTACCAAGCAAGGCGGGGATAAAAATTCCGGCTTATATCAATGTGTCCAACCAGGTAAATACGCCGCAGTATGATCCGGCGCAATCTGATATCTCGTTAAAACAAACGCTTAACTCGGCAAAATCGTCACAACAGCGCGACTCCATAAAAAATGCCGCCGAAGATTATACTATGCGCAAAAGCATCAACTTTACCAATGTGCATAAGGATAGAGCGCCGACTAAAAACACGGTACATGTTTATGACGTTGAAAATTTAAATGCCAGTTATGCTTATACCGAATATATGCACCATGATTTTACGACAGAAAACGACCTGGAGAGAACTTATCATGTAGCGCTGGCTTATAATTATGCCAATCAGCCTAAATATATTAGCCCGTTCGAAAAAATTATTAAAACCAATATGCTGGCGCTGATAAGGGATATTAACTTTAGCCTGGCACCTACCCGTTTAAATTTCAGCATTAATTTTGATCGTTTTTATTCGGAAAACTCATTGCGTAATAATGACCCGGCCAACCCTGTGTTAATACCGACAAGCTTTAACAAAACATTTAATATAACCCGTGTTTATGGTATGGGGTGGAACCTTACCAAATCATTAACCATGGATATTGATGCTACCAACCTATCGGTAGTTGATGAGCCTTACGGCCGCTTGGATGGTTTAAAAATTGATACCCTTTGGCAAAATATACGCAAGCTGGGACGCACCACCAATTACAACCACACGTTTAATATAAACTATACTGTACCGCTAAACAAAATACCGGGTATGGACTGGACAGCCTTGGGCGCCCATTACAGTACCAATTTTACATGGCAGGCCGCGCCAGAGTTTGCCATAGGCAACCCGCAATTTAACGTAGGTAACAGCATACAAAACGCCCGAAAAATACAGCTGGACCCGGCCTTAAACATAACTGCCTTATATAACAAGATAGCCTATTTAAGAAACGGCAGTAATCCTAAAAACAGCACGGCAACCAGGCTACTGGTTGGGTTTATAACCAGTATTAAAAACGTTAGCGCATCGTACACCCGCACCGACGCTACCTTTTTACCGGGATACCTGCCGCAATCAAATTTATTTGGCGAGGATTTGAGTTACGACTCGCCGGGCCTGGGTTTTTTATTAGGCAGCCAGGCTGACATACGAGGCCGCGCCATTAGCCAGGGTTGGATCTCAAGAGATACGCTACAAAATCAATTGTATGTACAATCTGTTGACGAGGATCTGCATTTAAAGGCAAGCGTAGAGCCGATATCCGACCTGCGGATACAGTTAAGCGCATTTAAAACGCAGCACCATACGTACCAAACCAATTTTAAATTTTTAAGCGCCACCAACGATTTTGAAAACCTGTCGCCGTCCACCACCGGTAATTATAGTATTTCTTATTTCTCATTGGCTACTGCTTTTTCAAAGGAGAAAGGGGTTAACAATACATCAGCGCCGTTCCAGAAGTTTTTGGATAACAGGAGCGTAATTTCTCAGCGCTTAGGGCATACCAATCCAAACTCAGGTACGGCAGCAGGCGGTTTTGCTGATGGTTACGGGCCTAACTCTCAAAATGTTTTGGTGCCGGCTTTCCTGGCTGCTTACACGGGCAAAGATGCTTCGGGCGCTAGCTTAAATCAATTCCCTAATATACCTATACCTAACTGGCAAGTTACCTATAGCGGTTTGGGCCGTATGCCCTTGTTCCAGGATTTATTTGAATCATTTGATATAAGGCATGGCTATCAATCATCCTATACCGTTGGCGACTATAATACCTTATTGCAGTATAAGGAAAGTAATGGTGCGGCAAGTTCTAGGGATGTTAATAATGACTTCCTGCCGCGTTTCCAGTTTTCGCAGATCACTATCATGGAGCAGTTTGTTCCGTTGATAGGTATTGATATCCGCTTTAAAAATAACATGACCGCCACTTTCGACTATCGCCAAAGCCGCGCATTAAGTTTAAGTTTACTAAACAGCCAGCTTACCCAGTTAAATGAGCATGTGGTAATGTTTGGCTTCGGCTATAAAACTAAGAACTTTAGGTTCCCGTTTGGGTTATTTAATAACCTGATATTGAAAAACGACCTGAACTTTAAGCTGGACTTTGCTTTACGCGATAACAAAACTTTAATTTACCAGGCTGATGTTACCGCCGCGCAAGTATCCTCAGGCGCGCAAAATATTACGTATCGCCCTTCTATTGATTATACCATTAGCCAACGGTTTATATTGAATATATTTTACGATTCAAACCTTACCAAGCCATTTACATCGCAGGCTTTCAATACCTCATTTACCAACTTTGGAGTTAATTTGAAGCTGTTGTTGCAGTAGATATTCAGAAGAGCGCTGTCATGCTGAGGTACTCGAAGCATGACAGGCCTTTACGCTCACCCTTCGAGAGCCTCAGGGTGACACCCACAGGTCTATTCCTTGACTTCCTTTTTTAATTCGCGCTTTAACTTACGCTCTGCCCGTTTTTGTTTGCGTGCAGCCTTTTTTATTTTGCGGTTTTGCTTATTGAGCTCATGTTCGCTCATGCGGGCGGTGGTAGCCTTCTGCGTTTTTTCGTCATAACCAACTGCTGGTTTAATGCCTAGCAGCAAACTATGCCAAATGGTTTTAAAAAAAGGTGAGTTTATCGGGCGCTTATAAACCACGTTGAATGATCGTGGTATTAAACCTTCTTTATCGGGGTTGTTATGTTTTAAGATAAATATATTGGCAAACATAGATACGATCAATTTATTTTTAAGGTTTTGATTTACACTATCGGCTTTTAAAATATTTATCTTCAAATCATTATATAAAACAATCACCTTGCCCCTTGATAAGTTGCTATTAGCTGTAAAATCAAAGCTAAACTCTTTTAACTTTCCCGAAGTGATTTTTACCATTGATAATGGCATGGTTGCTTGGTTTACAGGCTGCAAACTCATAGGGCCCAACTTGCCTTTATAAGTATAAGTGGCATCCTTGTCGGTTAAATTAAGCGTAAAGTTTACATCCAGTTTGCCGTGATCCATAAAATAGCTGGTTGCATGCACTTTAGTAATGTTGTTTTTTTGCAGTGCCGCTTTATTGGTTGTGACATTTAAAACCTGGCCATTGGTGCGGTTAAATGTTATGGTGCCGGTTTGGTTTGATTTTTTATTGTGTTCGCTGTAGCTGATATCGACATGATGAATAAGGATAGTATCTATCTTAACATCAGTAGTTAACTGGCGGAGGGCCACATTAGGAAAACTTTTGATCTTATCCTTATTGGTTGTAATGGCATTAGGATTACTAAAAATATCAAAACTACCCCCGCTGATTATCATGCTCGAAGCCGAAATAGAATGGTATTTATTGTAGGTTAAAAAATCGAACTTGTTAAGCTGGATAGAATCAAGTTTTAAAGTATAACGGCCCTTATCAGTTTTAGTAAAAAAATTACTAACCGGGTTTAAGGTAAAACCATCAATATTTACTTGTGCGCTGCGGGTTGAAAATTTAAGCCGCTTTACTGTATAAGTATATAAACCATTTGCTGTTTTACCTTTGTAATTGTTCAGGTCGGCTACTATGTCTTTGCAATAAAGTGTCCGTGACGAATCAGTTTGAGTTAATGAATCTATAAGCAACTCGTTAGCCTGCAAATTCATTTCTTTCAACTCGGATACCTCTAATTTATTACCCGAATAATCATCATATTTAAATTTAACATCGTTTAAAAATATATCGCCAACGTGTACATATTTTAGTGATTTGGATATTTTTTGCCACGGGGTGCGGAGATCTTTAACTGTAGTGTCTTTAGTATGATTTAGTTGGTAGCTTACATGTACCTCCGGCTCGGTAAGGGTAATGCGATCAATATCCAGTATATGCTGAAAGTATAATTTAAACGGATGGATATGCGATAACACCAATCGTTTTACATGAAATGTAGTTAGATTATTAGGGGCAAGGTGTAATTGCTTGCGATGATTATAAACCGCACTGTCAACCTTAAAATCGATATTGTAAATAATTATACGCCCCTCAAGTACATGCAGTTCGGCAGACGAAAAATCAACATTGTACAAGCTATCAGTGCTAGTTAATACCGCACTTTTTACTTTGTCTGATAGTATTGGCGACCAGTACCGATTAACTAAAAAGGCCAACCCCAACAGCAATATAATAAAAATGGTTACACTAACCAGCGTTACTTTTTGCCATTTATGCTTCAAAAAATTTAACGCCATTGAGTATCTGATTACTGTTTTTTAAGATTTGCTATCGAGTCTCTTTTAGCCTGTCGCCTTGCCTGGCGGTCTTCTTTCCGTTTTTTACGGTCCTCTTTAAACTTGTTAAACTTGTCAACCAAGGTACTTACTTTGGCTACAACTTTGTTAACCTTGCCTTCTGTTTTTTTATCAAAACCTACGCTTGGCTTTAACCCATCGAGCAAGCCTATGTATAAAAAACTAAAGAATGATACAGTTGGTTCGCGCTTTAAGTCGATTGGTCCCGGCCGAAAAACTCCTTTTTTATCCGGGTTTTCATTATCAATAATAAGCGAGTTTGCTATTTTTGATATAAAGCCCTGTTTTTGCAGTTCGGCTTTACCATCAACTTTTTTTAGCAGCTGTACATTTAGGTTTTTATAATAGAACTCTAAATGCCCTTTGCCATTATAATTATTGGCATCAACATTAAAATTTAAACGCTCTACATCGGCCGATTGCACATGTACCAAGGCTAACGGTTTTACCAGCTTATCTAATATGCGCCCATCAAACTTGCCCAACGTGCCCGAGTAGTTAAACGCGCCGTTTGTAGCATTTAAATTAAATTTAAAGTTTACTTGCAATGGCGCTACATTCATAAAGTGGGTGCTTATATGTGCTATCATAAACGGATTTACCTTTTTAGCATCTGCATCATTAGTTACATTAAAAAAGTGGCCGGTGGTATTGTTAAAAGTAATTATGCCAGTTTGCTGGGTCACGGCATCCAACTCCGAATATATGATATCGCTATGAGTAAGATTTAGCTTATTGAGTTTCATATCCAATGCCACCTTTTGCAATGCCTGGTGTGGGTCCTTGCCAATTTTTATAGATTTTTTGCCTTTATAATTGCTGTTACTATATATCTGCACATTGGCATTGGCAATATTCATGGTGCCGGCATACAGCTTTTGGTCGCGCAGGAAACGTTGCAGGTCAATATCAAGGATAGCTATCTTCTTAAATTTCAAAGTGAATATATCGCCTGATGTACCCAGCTTTTCATAAAAATCGGTATGGTTATATCGCGGCAAGAATGATACGCCGTCTAAAATGATCTCACGCTTAGCAGTAGAGAAATAGATCTGCTTTAATTCGGCTTTATACATACTGTCGGGAGTAGCTATTTTGTAATTATGTAATACAAACTCAATGCCTTTGGTATAATAAAAACGGGTGCTATCCAAAGCCGAAAGCGAATCGATTAAAATGCGGGATATATTAATATCCAGATGATTTATTGCCGTTTGTTTGGCTACCGGGTTACTTTTATTAATATAATTTACGTTGATGTCTTTTAACGAGATAGAATCTATACGCAACTGTTTAAATATATTTTTAACTAACTGGTAAGGCGTTTTTGGCTTGCCCACTTTTACCGTATCATTAAAGCTATAGCGCTTGTTTACAATGGTAAGATTGGGTTTATCAATAGATATATTATCAATGATCAGGATCTTTTCTTTATACGCTTTTTTAGCGCCTACGTTTTTAATGGTTAGTTTTTTAACGCTTAGTGTAAACAGATTGTCTGGTGCTTTTTTTTCGATTACCAGTTTTTGGTAGACTGCCGAATCGGGCACCAATTTAAAGTCAGTAAGTGTAGCATCTCCCGAAGTCAGGTCGAGATCAAAATTAGAGTATTCAATATGATACAAACTATCGGTTGATTTGAGTATCATCTCCTTTAGCTTTGCCTGTAGCAGAGGTTTCCACTTATCGCCGGCTACATATCTTTTATACAGATACCACCCGGTAGCACCTAGTAGAAATATAAATACCAATATAACGATGGGCCATATACGTATAGTGTATTTTTTAGGAGTTGGGTGCTGCGTCATTAATTTGTTTGCTATTAGATATTTGTATAACAACAATAACCCGGTTTTGTTAACCAGGTGTTGCTCCGGTAAAGAATACCCTTGGTATATTATATATTTTTACTTTTATATTTCTGCCAATCTGTCATCCTTGTATTTAAATTTTTGTATTTTTGCTGCTCAATTTTTTTACAACGATGATAGATTTGGTTATCCCGGATAAAGTACATGACGAGAGCAGGCAGGGCGAGGCTTTATTACTAGACCCTGTTGCGGGAAAAAATAACGGGCGTAAACTATATATAGAAAGTTATGGCTGCGCCATGAATTTTTCTGATAGCGAGATAGTAGCTTCTATATTATCAGAAAAAGGATTTGAAACTACCGGCGATTACAATGATGCTGATGTTATTTTCATCAACACGTGTTCTATTCGTGAAAACGCGGAAACACGTGTGCGCAATCGCCTGAAAGAATTTAAGGTTGCCAAAGGTAAAAAACCCGGAATGGTGGTTGGCGTATTAGGCTGCATGGCCGAACGTTTAAAAGCCAAATTTTTAGAAGAAGAAAAACTGGTTGATGTAGTGGTGGGCCCCGATGCTTACCGCGACCTGCCAAACTTGATAGACCAGGTTGATAGTGGGCAGAAAGCCGTTAATGTGCTATTATCACGCGAGGAAACTTATGCAGATATTAGTCCCGTACGATTGAATAGCAATGGCATTAACGCCTTCGTGTCAATTATGCGCGGTTGCGATAATATGTGTTCATTTTGCGTGGTACCGTTTACTCGTGGCCGCGAGCGTAGCCGTGATGCCATATCAATAGTGAATGAATGTACCGAACTGTTTAACAGCGGATACCGCGAGGTTACCTTGTTAGGGCAGAATGTGGATAGTTATAAATGGACAAAGCCTCACCCTGCCCTCTCCAAAGGAGAGGATTTAGATGAGGCTAAAACCGTTAACTTTGCTAGCCTGCTTGAACTGGTAGCTTTAATCAACCCAGATCTGCGCGTGCGTTTTTCAACCTCGCATCCAAAAGATATTACAGACGAGGTTTTATACATCATTGCCAAATACGACAACATTTGCAACTATATTCACCTGCCGGTACAATCGGGCAATAGCCGCGTGCTGGAGTTAATGAACCGTACTTATGATCGCGAATGGTATATCAATAGGATAGATGCTATACGCCGTATTATACCGGAGTGCGCTATATCAACCGATGTTATTACCGGCTTCTGTACCGAAACTGACGAAGAACATAAAGAAACCGTAAGCATGATGGATTATGTGCAATATGATTTTGCCTACATGTTTATGTACTCAGAGCGTCCCGGTACTTTAGCAGCCAAACGTTATGCGGATGATATTCCGGAAGCAACTAAAGCGGCAAGGTTAACAGAGATAGTTGCCTTACAGCAAAAATATTCGCTGGTGCGTTTGCAGGCACAAATAGGTAAAGTGCAAAAAGTGCTGATAGAAGGCTTTTCAAAAAAATCAAAAAACGACTATTGCGGACGCACCGACCAAAATGCAATGATGGTATTCCCGGTTGACGAAAGATACAAACCGGGACAATATGTGAATGTTGTCGCAGAGCGGTGCACAACTGCAACGTTAATGGGAAAAATAATTGACTAATTTGATAATTTGAAAATTTGAGGATTAGCATTTTTCAAATTTTCATTTTTCAAATCTTCAAACTAAATAATGGAGATACAAGAAATTAAACAACGCTACGGTATTATTGGCAACTCGCCATTATTAAACCGGGCAATAAATATAGCTAACCAGGTATCACCTACTGATATTTCTGTTTTAATAACAGGCGAGAGCGGTAGCGGTAAAGAGGTTTTCTCGCACATTATACACCAAATGAGCCCGCGCAAGCACGGGCCGTTTATTGCGGTTAACTGCGGTGCCATACCCGAGGGGACTATCGATTCTGAATTATTCGGTCACGAAAAAGGGGCCTATACAGGTGCCGTTGGCGAGCGTAAAGGTTATTTTGAAACCGTAAACGGTGGTACTATATTTTTGGATGAGATTGCGGAGATGCCGTTGGGTACCCAGGCCCGCCTACTGCGTGTTTTAGAATCAGGCCAATACATAAAGGTAGGTTCATCAAAAGTAGAAAAAACCAATGTGCGTGTTATTGCAGCAACCAATGTTGATGTTTATGACGCGGTAAAGAATGGTAAGTTCCGTGAGGATCTTTATTATCGTTTAAATACCGTGCCTTTGCGTATACCACCGCTGCGTGACAGGAAAGAGGATATTTACCTGCTGTTTAGAAAATTCACTTCAGACTTTACTGATAAATACCGTACACCACCAATCCAACTGGATGAGGAGGCGCAGCAGGTATTGGTCAACTACTCATGGCCGGGTAATGTGCGCCAGTTAAAAAACATGGCCGAGCAGTTGGCGGTTTTAGAGCGCGATCACGTAATTACAGGTCAAACTTTATTGACTTACATTCCGCAGGAAGCAAATGGTAAAAACCTGCCTATGCGAATAGGCAACCATGGTAAAGAAGATTTTTCTGAACGTGACATATTGTACAAAGTATTGTTTGATATGAAACGCGATATGGTAGAACTTAAAAAACTGGTGGCCGATATTATTGAGCATGGTGGGGTTACACCAAGCTTTGCCAATCAATCGCAAGCCATTAATCAATTGTACCGGGATATTGAAATGCCGGGCGGTAATGCTGATCAACAATTTACAATACAACAACCCGTTAATAACAACGATGGCTATAATATAACGCACGAAGCCGAAGAGGTGGAAGAGTCGTTATCACTGATAGAAAAAGAATCTGACCTGATACGCAAGGCCCTTAAAAAACATAAAGGCAAACGTAAGCTGGCAGCAAACGAATTGGGTATATCAGAAAGAACGTTGTACAGAAAAATAAAAGAATTAAATTTATAGGGTTGATGAAAAGGTTACTGGGTATATTTTTAGCGTTGGGTGCATTAGTTTTTGTTTCTCCGGGATGCTATTCGCTTTCAGGGTCGGCAGTACCGCCGGCAATGACTACCATAAACATCGGATTTTTTGAGAATAACGCCCCAATAGTGGTAGCTAACTTAAGCCAGGTACTAACAGAAGCTTTAAAAGAAAGGATCCGATCAACCACCCGCATAAGTATTGTTACCGGCGAAGGTAAAGCCAACATGAGTGGTGCCATAACTAAGTATTATTACGCACCAGTATCTATCCAGGCCTCTAATCCAAACGCGCCGCCAATTGCCGATGCGGAAGTTTTAAGCATTACTGTAAGGGTTAAATTTGTGTATGATGCCGATAAAAAACTTAATTTTGATCAGGAGTTTACAAAAACAGCCAACTTTACGGGCGATATAAACTCGCAGGAACAGGCATTGATCAGAACCATCACCAAACAGTTAATTGATGATATTTTTAATAAGGCCTTTAATAATTGGTAAGTATTTTATAGCTTCATCCCCGTGAACGAACAAGTAGATAACGCAGAGTACGAATTTTTATGGAAGCTATTAGCCAACCCGGCTGATCCAAATCACTCGTATATCTTTAATTTGCAATCGTTAGTGACGGATTATCCGCAAAGCGGTGCCCTGCGGGCACTATTAATGCCTAATGGGGATAAGCGTCATTTAAAACACGCCGCGGCTTATTTTAACCCGGTAGTATTACATAAACTAGCTACCGCGCCTGATAGCTTGCCTGTTGTAACATCAGAACAAGTTGTTTACAGTGACGAGCCACCGGCTGTACCTGCTGATGCTTATTTTAACATACCGGTAGCCGAACCGTTTATCCCGCCGGTAACTGAGCCTGAAACATCTTATTACCCTGTAACGGACGATGATGCAGTAGAAAATCATCAAACAGATACACCTTATAATAGATTTGCCGAACACGAAACCACTGCCGATAATCAGCACAACGATCTGGCAAATGCATACAATACTTTTGCCGAGAACGAAAAGGATCTGGATAACTATCCCGGGCATTGGGCAAAAGAGGCCGAGCCGATGGCTCAATCTATAGATGAGCCTGCACCATATACTTACCCGGTACCCGAAAACGCGGTTGATCACGCAGATAATGCATATACCCAACCTGAAGTTATTGCTGAGACAGCTCCTATACAGGAAAACTACATACATGAAGCAATAGCAACGCCATTAGCTGAAGAACCAGCACCTGCCGGGATAGAAGAAACTTCGGCAATATCAGCGGTTAAAGAAGAAAATACACTTGCGGAGGAATACAACGCGTATTTAGCCGAAAGTAATACGCAACCGGAAGAGCCTGTATCTTCATTTGATGGGATGAGATATTTTCATCAGGAGATTGATGATGAGGTATATGATGAGATAGTAAGTATTGAAGATATTGGTTTGGAGCAATTAGCTATCCTTAATAAATCTGCTAAAGAAGAGGATGCTGTTGCAGCGCTCGTTGCAAGTGCTAAAGCCGAAGAAAATCATTTTGTTTTTGAACCGGGGACTGCAGAAAGCAATGATGGAAAGATACAAGACCAGCAGCCCGCAATAGTTATCGAAAGAAAACCTCTTGAACTGCAACAAACAATAAACGACCAGGCAAATAACGATGTATCAAAATACAACGATGAAAAAATGCCTTACTCGTTTATGTGGTGGCTTGATAAAACCCGTAAAAAACATGCGGAGATATACCAGCCTTATGTAAGTAACTCAACCCCGCCTGCTGCCAAACTTAAAAAGAAAGAAGTTGTAGACGAATTACAACAGCAGTATTATCAAAACATTGTTAGTACCAGCTCTATAAATGATTTGAACCAGGCACCGCCAAAAACTACAACTAATCCATCGCACAAAAAAGAAGCTCAAATAATTGAGCGCTTTATACAGGAAGAGCCGCAAATTAAGCATCCAAGCGGTATTAAACTGAATAATGAGAACAAAGCAAAGCGAAGCTCGGAAGATAAAGAAGAACTGGTAACCGAAACACTGGCACGTATTTATACCGAACAAATGCTTTATCATAAAGCTATATTGACATATAAAAAATTGATGTTGAAATTTCCGGAAAAAAGCCTTTACTTTGCAGGCCAAATTGAACAGTTAGAAAGTAAAATAAATTAATATAAAGAAATGTATTTAGTATTATCAATCATTGTTATTATAGTATGTGTGCTTTTAGGCATTATTGTATTGATACAAAATCCTAAAGGTGGTGGTTTATCGTCAAATTTTTCAAGCTCATCACAATTAATGGGTGTACAAAAAACCGGTGATTTTTTAGAAAAAGGTACCTGGATATTAGCTATAACCCTAATGGTTTTGGCACTGGCAATTAACGTGGTAACAAAAGGCGGATCAGCTAAAACTGATTCACAGTATAATGACCAGTTAGAAAAATCATTAAAAGCTCCGGTAGCTGCACCAAGTTCGCCTACTACACAACCGTTGCAATTGCCGGCAAAAAAATAAGCCGTTTTAAAAACATAATAAAAAGGCTTTGGGGTTTTATCTTCAAAGCCTTTTTGTATTAGTACTGTCATCATGGCATTGATAAATCAGAATAAAATAAACCAATAAATAACTGGGTTACGTAAATCTGACAATACAACAGTATATGTGTCAAATTACAGGCTTGGCATAGTTGATGTGCAAAAGCAAACGAAGTATAAACTTATATATAACTAAAAAAATAATATTAGTATGTCATTAAACATTAAACCTATCGGAGACAGGGTAGTAGTAGAAGCTGCTCCGGCCGAAACCAAAACCGCTTCAGGCATTTATATCCCTGAAACTGCGCAGGAAAAACCACAACACGGTAAAGTTGTAGCTGTAGGCCCAGGCCGTTATGCTGATTCAACCGGTAACTTAATACCATTGTCAGTAAAAGCTGGTGATAAAGTTCTTTACGGAAAATTTGCAGGTCAGGAAGTTACTTTAGAAGGTAAAGATTACCTGATAATGAGAGAGTCTGATATTTATATAGTACTATAATTAATTATTGATTATTGAGGGAGTGAATTATTGAATTTGCCCCCCTGTTAATAAAATCATTAATTCAATAAATCATTAATTTAAAAATTAAACACATGTCAAAACAAGTTAAATATAATGTTGAAGCAAGAGACGCCCTTAAAAGAGGCGTTGATATTTTAGCTAACGCGGTTAAGGTAACATTAGGCCCAAAAGGCCGTCACGTAATTATTGATAAAAAATTCGGCTCACCTGTGATTACTAAGGATGGTGTTACTGTAGCTAAAGAAATTGAATTAAAAGACCCTATCGAAAACATGGGTGCCCAAATGTTGAAAGAAGTTGCATCAAAAACTGCTGATATTGCAGGTGATGGTACTACTACTGCAACTGTATTGGCGCAAGCAATTGTTACTGCAGGTATTAAAAACGTAGCTGCCGGCGCAAACCCAATGGATTTAAAACGCGGTATTGATAAAGCGGTTAAAGTTGTTGTTGAAAACTTAAAAGCACAAAAACAAGATGTTGGTGATGATTTCAGCAAGATCAAACAAGTAGCTTCTATATCAGCTAACAATGATGATGTAATTGGCGAAATGATTGCTGATGCGATGCAAAAAGTTGGTACAGGTGGTGTAATTACTGTTGAAGAAGCAAAAGGTACCGAAACCGAAGTTAAAACTGTAGAAGGTATGCAGTTTGACCGTGGTTACCTGTCAGCTTACTTTGTTACCAATACTGATAAAATGGAAGCAGAATTAGAAAACCCTTACATTTTGATCTACGACAAAAAGATCTCTTCAATGAAAGAAATTCTGCCGATCCTTGAAAAACAAGTTCAAACCGGCAAACCATTATTAATTATTGCTGAAGATTTAGATGGCGAAGCATTATCAACTTTAGTAGTAAACAAAATACGTGGCTCACTAAAAGTTGCTGCTGTTAAAGCACCAGGTTTTGGCGATCGTCGTAAAGCTATTTTAGAAGACATTGCTACCCTAACCGGCGGTACTGTAATTTCTGAAGAAAAAGGTATTAAATTAGAATCAGCCGAGTTAAGCGACTTAGGTCAGGCAGAAAAAATCATAATCGATAAAGACAACACAACTATTATTGATGGTGCAGGTAGTGTAGACGCTATCCAGGCTCGTGTTAGCGAAATACGCGCTTCTATGGAAGCAACTACATCTGATTACGATAAAGAAAAATTACAAGAGCGTTTAGCTAAATTATCAGGTGGTGTTGCTGTATTATACATTGGTGCAGCATCAGAAGTTGAAATGAAAGAAAAGAAAGATCGTGTTGACGATGCTTTACATGCAACCCGTGCGGCTGTTGAAGAAGGTATTGTTGCAGGTGGTGGTGTTGCTTTCATCCGCGCGGTTGGTGCTTTAGCCGACCTTAAAGGTGAAAACGAAGACGAAAATACCGGTATCCAGATCATCCGTCGCGCTATTGAAGAGCCATTACGTCAAATCTGCGAAAACGCGGGTATTGAAGGTTCTATCATCGTACAAAAAGTAAAAGAAGGCAAAGGCGACTTTGGTTACAATGCACGTACCGACAAGTTTGAAAACTTAATTGGTGCCGGTGTAATTGACCCAACTAAGGTAAGCCGTGTAGCTTTAGAGAATGCAGCATCAATTGCAGCTATGTTGTTAACAACAGAATGCGTATTGGCTGACGATCCTGAAGAAGCACAAGCCGGCGGTCACCAACAAATGGGTGGCGGCGGTATGGGCGGCATGATGTAATCTACCCCCTTTCCAAATAACAAAACCCCTGTATGCTTTTGCATACAGGGGTTTTGTTATTCTAGACCATTGCAAAGTCATTGTAACGTAAATGGATGGTCATTTATTAATCATTTGATTAATAACGTAATATTAGCGCTACAATTAAGCTTAATTTTGTACTCAACGTCTGATAGTTAATAATCAGGCACAACAATTGAATATACTATCACATGAAACACCTAACACACACTACCCAACAAATACGCTCAACATTGGTTGATTGGATGCTTTTTAAAGTTCCCGAGTTGTTTGTAACTATATACGGACGCTAAAAATTTGTAACTTCGTGCTTCATTATGAAGTTACACGATTTATACATAGAAGCCTACCAATGGCTGATCATAAACGGACTTAAACTAATAATTGGCGTTGCCGTATTATTAATAGGTTTAAAAATCATCAAATTTTTAAGTACTACCATCCGCAACCGGATGAGTAAAAGAGAGGTCCACTCATCATTACAACCATTCTTTCTTAGCCTTGCCATAACAGCGTTATACACGTTGCTGATTATTTTGGTAATGACTATCGTCGGCATCCCCTTCAGTTCTTTTGCAACGATATTAGGTGGTTTTACAGTAGCTGTAGGTTTAGCCCTATCCGGGACCTTCCAGAATTTTGCCGGCGGAGTATTGATTTTATTGCTAAAACCATTCGGGCTTGAGGACAGCATTTTTGCCCAGGGGCAGGAAGGTAAGGTAATATCCATACAAATATTTTACACAGTGCTTTTGTCCCCAGATAATAAAACTATCATCATCCCCAACGGAAAACTGTTTAACGAAGTAATAGTTAACGTTACCCGCGAGGGTAAGCGCCGCCTTGATTTTGAAGTTAAGCTGGGTTATTATGTAGATGTTGATCAGGCAAAAAAAATAATGATGGATGCTATCAATTCTGTTCCGGGTGTTTTAAAAACGCCGGCAATAAGAGTGGGTATTATAGCGTTTGAAGTTGAGCACATACGTTATACCATAAACGTATGGGTAAACCCTGCAGATTTTTTAAATGTTAAAATTGCCTTACAGGAAAAGATTATTAAAGATCTTAAAGCCGGTGGTATTAGGCTATTGGGTACCTGATAAACCATAACCATGCAACGCGAGCAACTTTCTGTATTTGATATGTTTAAGATAGGCATAGGCCCGTCAAGCTCACATACGCTTGGGCCGTGGCGTGCCGCCCAGCAATTTGTGCAGGTACTTGAACAGGCCGAAGCATTGCCTTTAGTTACAGAAGTAAAAATATTATTATATGGATCGCTGGCTAAAACCGGCCGGGGACACGGTACGGATATAGCTATATTGCTTGGCCTAAGTGGCGATGACCCGGTAACATTCGCGGTTGATGAGGTTACGCCTAAGATAGATCAGATAAAAGCCACCCATAAATTAGTTTTGGGCGGCAAGCACGAAATAAACTTTATGATGGATGACGATCTGTTATTTCTGTTTAACGAAAGCTTGCCTTATCACCCTAATGCGGTAACATTCCAGGCATTTTTAAGTACAGGGAAGGCTATGTCCGAAACCTATTATTCAATAGGTGGTGGTTTTGTAGTTAAAGAAGGCGAGCAAAGCCAGGGCAAAACCGAAGTTGACCTGCCTTTCCCGATTGATACAGCCGGAGACTTATTGCATTGGTGTATTAAAACCGGCCTAAAAATATCAGAAGTAGTAACCGAGAATGAGCTGGCCTGGCGTAGCGAGCAGGAAACCAAAACAGGCGTATTAAATATTTTTAACGCGATGGCAGAATGTATGTATCGCGGCAGCCATACTAAAGGCAAACTACCCGGTGGGTTAAATGTAGAACGCCGTGCCGCAAACCTTAATAAAAGATTAATTGGTAACAACGCCTACACTAATTTTAATGAATGGGTTACAGCCATAAGGCAAACCGGCGGCGGCTTTCAGAATATATTAGACTGGGTAAGCTGTTTCGCGCTGGCAGTTAATGAAGAAAATGCTTCATTTGGCCGCGTAGTAACCGCACCTACCAATGGCGCGGCAGGTGTTATACCGGCGGTATTGCAATATTATCTGGTTTTTTGTGATGAATATAGTGACAAGCGGATTATCCAATTTCTATTAACCGCATCAGAGATTGGTTGCATCTTTAAAAAAGGAGCCACCATATCAGCAGCTATGGGCGGTTGCCAGGCAGAGATAGGTGTATCATCAGCAATGGCGGCAGCGGCGCTTACAGAGTGTTTAGGAGGCTCACAGCGCCAGGTAATGATGGCTGCAGAGATTGCTATGGAACATCACCTGGGTCTAACCTGCGACCCGATAGGCGGCCTGGTGCAGGTGCCTTGTATCGAGCGCAATACTATGGGAGCTATCAAAGCCATTACAGCCTCACAATTAGCCTTGCAAACCAATCCGGACAACGCTAAAGTAAGCTTGGATGCCGTAGTTAAAACCATGTGGGAAACTGCCCAGGATATGAATTCTAAGTACAAAGAAACTGCCGATGGTGGACTAGCCATCAATATCCCGCTAAGTTTGCCGGAGTGTTAATATTGGTGTACAAAGATTTATGAAGTTTTAAAACTTCGTAAACCTGCTTCGTTTTGCCTCACTTACTTCTTAAACAACCTCGAATCAAACGAAAAAGTATCAATGCTTTTTATCTTCACTTTATTAAAATCAGTGTGCCTGGGATTGATCAGATAATTATGATCGCCGGTAACTGTTGCTGACGGAACCTGCAATATTAAATGCTTGTTGCTTCTTATAAAATTATCGCCTATGGTTTGCGTTGCTTTTACAAACGGGTTGCTGTTCCAGTTTTTGGGGAGGGTCTTTGTATCAAGTTTCAGTATGTCATCATCGGGCACTTCAACGCTGGCCAGGAAATAATTTGCAGGGATAATACCAACCGGCACGTGTACCGCGATTTCAACTACGGCTAAAGCGCGCGATGCGGCAGTATATAAAACGGGGATGCCTTTGCTGTTCCACCGGCCGCCGGTTTTTTCGGCGCCATAGCCCGATATATCATTAATAAATGCCTGCCTGCTAAGCCGGAAAACGATCATGCCAATACGCCAAATTCAATGCGTCCTAACTCATCATAAATAGCCTCAATACCGAAACCTGTATCTAAAAGATCTTTAGGCTTAACGCTGCCCAATGGGATACTGATGGTATCCATCCAGGTGTAAAAGTTATCGGCTACGCCAAAAACAACAATACCTTTTTTGTATAAAAGCTCAATTTCTAATATCCTTTCAGAGTAAAGCGGATCAAAAGATTTGTTCTCTTTTTTATAACGTTGTATGGTGCGCTCAGAAAGATGCAGGTATGACGACCACTCTTCCAGGCCAAAATGTATTTGGTTTGATAAATTGTTAAAATAAGGAAATGGCACCCCCTCCCTAACCATATTAGTCAGATCAAAGGAATCCTCTTCAGGATGTTTATATAATTTTTCTTTACTCATCCCAGTATCATTGACATCTGTCATCAAATTTACGACACTTGTCTTAGATAAACAAATCTTTTTGAAATTATTTTATTTAACTAATTGATTTTTAACCATGAGGGTTACATGGTTAATCTTTTTAGGGTACTATCTCCATATCAAATAATACGGAAATATAGTGTTGTAGGATGGTTTGAACCCGTTTAATATCAACCTCGGTACCTAGCTCTTGCTGCATAGACGTTACCGCCTTATCATCAATACCGCAGGGGATTATATTTTTAAAATACGATAGATCGTTATTTACATTAAACGCCAGGCCATGCATGGTAACCCATCGGCTGCAGCGCACACCCATAGCGCTTATTTTGCGGGCACGCTCGTTATCGGCATCCAGCCAAACACCGGTATAGCCGGGGTAGCGTGATGCTTTAATACCGTAGTCCGCCAAGGTAAGTATTACAGCCTCTTCGAGCGTGCGTAGGTATAAGTGTATATCGGTAAAAAAATTATCAAGGTCAAGTATCGGGTACGCTACAATTTGTCCGGGGCCGTGGTAAGTAATGTCACCACCACGGTTAATGTGGTAGTAGGTGGCGTCATTGTCTTGCAGTCCTTTTTCATCTAGGAGTAAGTGCTCCGGCTTGCCGCTATTGCCTAAAGTATAAACGTGCAGGTGTTCACAAAAAACAAGATAGTTAGGTGTTAAAGTATCATCAGGTTGGTTATCGCCATCAGCCGTTGCTAATTGTCGGTTACGTATCTCCATTTTTATGGCGATAGTATCATTAAACAGCACTTCCTGTTTTGCCCAGGCCTCTTTGTAATCAATTAATCCCCAATCCTGTACTGTTACCTTTTTGTTCTTCATCTCTATCCCTTTACGTAACCTATCATGTAGTCTTCGTACTGCAAATATCCTACGGTATAATCAATTTTGGTATCGCCTTTCGTTAAAATGGCATTAACCTGACCCTGTTCTGTAAACTCAAACGGATTTATTAAAATATCATCCATAAATGACACCTCTTTTTGCCCATTGCATTTATATACAGCCTCTTTAGCACACCAGCAGACATATAGTTGTGGTACCCTGTTTTCAGTGCCAATAAAAGCCAATTCTTTAGGTAATAAAAACCGGGCAGCAATACGCTCTACCTTTTCTTTTACCTGCTCAATATCGATACCTACCGGGCTTTTTTTACTGATCATCACCGCCGCATAATCAAACGAATGGCTTAACGAGATGTGATAAGGCAGTGATACCAAATAAGGTTTGCCATGCTCATCAACCTGGCAGTCAATATATTCATCGGTAAGCAGCATTTTACGTAAAAGCACACGTGTGCCCAGCCAATGCAGATGGCGCTTACCGTTGCTTATATTTTCAACAAAAGCCTTTTCATCATTATTTAGCTGTAGCTGATTATACAGATCTTCGGCCTGCTCTTCAATTTTCCAGAGCGCAAATTCTGTATCATCATCAACCCGTTGCCTGTAAGCTATAGCCATAAAAGTAAATTGCAAATACTACGACAAACTTATAGCAAATAATTCTATTTTTAGCCAAATTCCCTAACGTAGTTGTATGATACTGTCTGATAAGCGCATTCTTGAAGAAATTGAAAAAGGCCACATCATTATTGAGCCGTTTAAACGTGAATGTTTAGGTACAAACTCGTACGATGTACATTTAGGAAAACACCTTGCTACATACCGGGATAGGGTGTTGGATGCTAAGCTGCATAATGAGATTGATAGCTTTGAAATACCTAAGGACGGATTTGTTTTACAACCCAACACACTTTATTTAGGCGTAACGGTTGAGTATACCGAAACCCATAAACATGTTCCGTTTTTAGAAGGTAAATCAAGCACTGGCCGGTTAGGTATTGATATACACGCTACAGCAGGTAAAGGTGATGTTGGCTTTTGTAACACCTGGACATTAGAAATATCATGCGCCCAACCCGTAAAAATCTATTCCGGTATGCCCATTGGCCAGTTAATATATTTTGCTGTCGAGGGTGATATTGAAACCCTTTACAATACTAAAAGCAATGCTAAATACAATAACAAAACCACACGACCAGTTGAAAGCATGATGTGGAAGAATAAGTTTTAACCACTCTTCTGCCTCCAAAAAAGCTTATTACTCTTTCGCTAAAGTAAATTTGCCCCAAAAGTCTATTGGGTCGCCAGTTGCTTTAACGTGTTCTGCTGATGTATGGCTTCGTCCGCCGCCACCAGCCATACCACCACCGCCTCTGCGTCCGCCGCCACCGCCACCACCGCCGCGCCCGCCACGGCCACCGCCTGCGTTCGTATTCAGGTTTCCATCCTGGTCGTCAGCTTGTTTTTTTATGGTTGATTGGTCGCCGTTTATTTTAATATTAAAGGCCCATTCATTTTTTTTCAATTCATCGGCATGGAAAAGTTTTAGCGGGATAACCTCTTCATAAACCAGAAACCCATGTATGTCATAATCAATACTAACCCTAAAGCCATACGTGTTTTCCAACGTAAATATATCACTCTCCACATCTTTAAATCCATCCGCTTTAATCCTTTTTAATTTGGTTAAGTTGGCTTCTGCCTTTTTTTCCTGAGCGGTATAATTATCGGCAAAACTTACACTTTCCTGTTCGGCAAACGGAAAAGTGACACTATAGGTTGGCTTTTTATGACCTTTAGGGTCAATGCTTAAAGTAACCCCTGCTGATAATATGCGAAACTGCTGTATAGGATCAATGGTTTTTAAAACCAGGTACATATTGTCCTTGTCATTTGCTAATGTGTAATTAATTTTCGTTTCGTTATTATAATAACTAAGGCTGTCTCCCCATTCTGTCAGGCTGCCGTCAATAGTAACATGCGTGGGTGCTGGCTTTAGATTTATGGTTTGTGCACAGCAAACATTAATCCCAAGTAGTTGAACAATAAAAGCGGCAAAACAATAAGAATAGTTTTTTTTCATGATAGGTATTATATGGATAATAAAACTAAACAACATTTTGATTTATTTATTATTGTTTTTGAGTAAATTTGTTGACATACATGTCGACTACAGAAACACAGGAAAAGACCTTCACGCTTGAAGAGCTACTGGCGGGATTTAAAGAACTGCATCGCCTTATTTTATGGAATGATGATCATAACACCTTCGATCATGTTATCCATTGCATGATAAAATATCTGGACTATACCGAAAGCCAGGCCGAGCGCATAGCCTGGAAAGTACATAACGAAGGTAAGTGCGCTATACTGGAAGGGTCATTTACCGAAGTTGAAGTTTACCGCAAAATTTTACAGCAGGAGGGGTTGACGGTTAGTGTGGATTGAGTTGTTAAAGATTAGTGATTGAAGATTGGCTCTAAAGATTAATTGAAGATTATGCTGGTCAATTAAATACGAAAAGCCTCCTGATATATCGGAAGGCTTTTTCTTTTATAGACGAGCGATAGGCCCAATCTTTAATCTTCAATAACTAATCTTTATCACACAAAATAATTCCATCCATGTACATCCGGGCCGTTTCCATAACGGATAGCGTCTAACGTTTTTAATGCTTTTTTTGAGAATTCTCTTTCTTTCGGGTCTATCAGCGTGTACTCTTCGCCATTAAGGCTTATAGAGCCAACCGGTGCTATAGTGGCGGCGGTGCCTGCTCCAAACGCATCGGTTAGTTTGCCGTTTTTGGCGCCTTCAATAATCTCGGCAACAGAAACTTTGCGTTCCTCAACCGGGAAACCAAAATCGTTAGCTAATGCAATAACGGTATCGCGGGTTACGCCATCTAATATCGTATCCTGCGCTAATGGGGTTATTAACTTGCCATCCAATACAAACATGGCATTGGCAGCGCCCATTTCTTCAATATATTTATGTTCTTTGGCATCAGTCCAAATCAGTTGGTCAAAACCTTCTTCGGTAGCTTTTTTAGCAGGATACATAGAACCGCCGTAATTGCCTGATGATTTGGCAAAGCCCATGCCACCCTCGGCAGACCGGGTATAATGTGTTTCGATCTTTACTCTTAGCGGCTTGGTAAAATAAGGCCCAACCGGGCAAAGTAAAACCATGTATTTATAAGTATTTGAAGGTGCAACCCCCAAAAACTGATCGGTAGCAAACATAAACGGCCTTATGTATAAGGAGTGGCCGGGCGCGGCAGGTATCCAGTCGCGGTCAATATCTACAATGGCGGCAAGGCTTTGCAAAAATACATCCTCTGGTATGGTCGGCATGCATAAACGCTCGGCAGATTTATTAAAACGTTTCGCGTTCTTATCCGGGCGAAATATAGATACTTTACCATCAGCATGTTTGTAGGCTTTTATCCCCTCAAAAAATGACTGGCCATAATGTAAAGATGAAATACCAGGGCTGACCGTAATTTCGCCATAAGGAACAATTTCAAAATTTTTCCATTCGCCATCAGCATAATCTGCAACCAGCATGTGGTCAGAAAATGTGCGGCCGAAAACCAGGTTACTAAAATCGGTCTCGGCTAAACGCGATTTGCTTGTTTTGGTGATTTTGATATCCAGCGTGTCAGTCATTGCTTTGCGTATTTGTAATTCAGGAAGTGCAATTTACCTAATTTACAGCGTGTTTAGCAACAGAAATTTGATTTTATTATGCATGCAGAATAAAATTCTGTCAGTTTGGTTTTCAAAATAATCAAACTAATAATTTGGTTTGTTTAGCGGATTTATATTTTAACGCAGGCAATTAAGTTGTTAGCAATAAATTGCTACATCATCGCAATACACTCCACCGATACCAATATCCCACCGGGAAAAGGCATTACCTGCGGCGCGCTGCGTGCCGGTGGGTTCTCGGGAAAAAACTCGGTGTAAATTTTATTAATAGCCGTAAAGCTATGGTCCTCTCCGCTTACCATCCATACGGTAACTTTTGCTATTTTATTTAAGGCGCTGCCCGCTTCTTCCAGAATAGTTTGAATGTTTTTAAAGGCCTGCCTTATTTGTTCTTCAAAGCCGCCCTCGATAAGTTTGCCTGTTAATGGGTCGACACCAGTTGTACCCGAAACATAAATAACATTGCCGGCAATGGAAGCCTGCGGGATAACCGTATTACTACGTGGTACTTTGGTTGTATTGAAATTTTTAGGTTGCATTGTTAATAAGTGTTGGTTATTGGATGGTGCAATATATAACTATGGTAATAAATGGTTATGCCGTATTTATCAGACCAATATTTTGCGTATAACTGCTCCCAACCGGCAAAACAGATCCATTTACATTGAGCTGATGCCTTTCAATTTTATCAATTTTGTTTATAGAGGCAATAAACGAGCGGTGTATGCGGATAAATTTATTAGCCGGCAGCATGGCCTCTACTTCGGTTATTGTCATACGGGATAGAATAGTTTTATCCGCCAAAACAAAATTAACATAGTTGCCCGTTGCTTCAAGGTAGCAAATATCATTAAAACTAATCCTTACCTGTTCATACCCGGTTTTTAGGAAAATATGGTCGGTATTATTGTCCGTCTTGTTTCTTAGCGTGTAAATTTCATTGGCTTTATTGCAAGCTTTAATAAATCGCGGCAGCGAGAATGGCTTTAACAAATAATTAATCGCATCCAATTCAAAGCTCTCAACTGCATGTTCAGAATAAGCGGTAGTGAAGATCACCAATGGCTTTTTGCTGATACATTTTAACAGATCGATGCCGCTTATGTCGGGCATTTTAATATCCAGGAATAGCAGGTCAACCGATTGTGTTTGCAGGTACTCCATCGCCTTAAAGGCATCGGTAAATATGGCCTTTAAATCAATAAACGATACTTTAGAGGCATGCGATTGCACAACTTCTAAAGCAGGTGGCTCGTCATCAATCGCTATAGCGGTAAGCATAATAGTTATTTGCCTTTTAAGTTTTTTACTTTTTTTCGGATATCGGCATTGTAAGCACTTGCCGGAAATTTTTGGTTAAATAATTTGGCTATAGCATCTAATTTTACCCTATTATTATCATAAAATGAACGGGCAATTTGCTGGTAAATAAACTGCTCTGCAACCGGCACGGGTAAATATTTGATCGCGCTTAAACAGCGTATATATGACACGCCATACCTGGTAATAATGGCATTGGCGCTATCTAAACTAAATCCAAAGTAGGGTATGGGTTTATTGCCTTTAATATGTTGAACTTTTGCTTGTGCAAGTACCCGGTTTTCCTGATAATCTAAATAATTAGCAACGAACTTATAATATTGCGGGCCCGCCGGAAACACATCAGGCTTTGGGTTGCTTTTGTCAAACACATCGTTAATCATTTTGTCAATGGCGGTTTTGCTTTCGGCGCTAACATCGGTAAGCTCATAAAGCAAGTTATAGTCGGCATATTTTACCTCGGAGGCTATTAATTTTTTATCATTTGGGCTAATGGCCGACTGGTTTACCAGTGCAATTTTTTTATCGCGGGTAGCAAAAAATGGTTTAACTACCCGGGCGTTTAATGCCGCGTAATTAAGCCTGGTATATACATCGGTGTTTTGTAAAAAGAAGGGATATTCTTCAATGTTTATAGCGTCAAGCAAGTTGTTTTCGGCTAATGCGGTTCCGCCTATAAACTTTATCTTTTTATCAATTCCGTCTAACTCTACCGTTAATTTTTTATTGCTGCTTAAAAGCAGTAAATGCGGATTTTGCTGAAAGAAAAGTGTGCCGAATTTTTGTTTGGTAATAGGCAGCGTAATACTAAATGACCCATTTTTAGCAACCGGGATATTTATGGAATTTTCCGGGTAAAAGTCAAACACCTGCGGAATGTTAATTTGCAAAGGCTCTTTGCCCGAGTAATGATTGATTTTGCCGCTTAACTTAAACTGCGCGAAAATTGACGTACTGCAAAACAACAGCAATAGGGTGAAGTATTTTTTCATATAGAAGATAAGGTGTGAGTTGTTATTAAAAATTATCCCAATATAGCCAATAGCTCATTCAGCTCATCCACCTTCTCTGCCGAGCCCAGGTGTTCATACGAACTGATGAGGTTACGCAACACGCGTTTAATAATATCGGTGTTCGAGCAGGGTTCGTAAAATTGCTTATCAAAGCTTAGGTTAAGTTGCTTTAAAAACATATCCACATCGCGGCGGCCAAAAATAAATCCTTTGTTAAAGGCATTAATGTAAAATAGAATGCCGCTTTCAAATTCACTCTCTTTGCTCTCGTCCAGATAAGCCAGTATAAAATGCTGCGGCAGGTTTACACCATGTACCGGTATATCCAGCTTTTGCGCTATGATTGAATAGATGATAGCCAGTAAGATCTGGTTGCCTTTTTTAGTTTCGATAACTTGGCTCAGGTAGCTGTTTTGCGGGTCCTGGTGGTTACTTGTGTTGCCGCTAAAACCATACATGTGATAAAATACATGGTTGATGAGCTTCACCTGCTCAACCGGGCTGGCCTCGTTCATCATTTGTATCCACACATCGCGCTTAATAGCTTCAATATGGTTGATGATCTTTTGCTCGTCAAGGTCAGGATATTGGTAGCGATTGATAATCAGGATGCCTTGCAGCAGATCAAACGCGCCACTCTGGAACCATAACTTCAGATCGTTTTTTACAATGCCGAACTGTATCTCATGCACTAAATTGGCAATACGGTCCTGCTGTATGGCATCAAAAGCCTGTTCAAAGGCTGATTCCAGATATTCAATAGCTTCGCTGCCGTATGACAACAATTTACCGTGAACATGGTTATATATCTCCGGATCGGGGTCGTCCAGCAGGCGTATTAACGAATTTACTTCTGTTAGATTTATCATTTACGTTCCGCTAAAATACAAACGTTTATATAATTTTACAACCATGTTTAATTTAAGGTTCGCTAAAGACTACCTGCTGCACCGCCTAAAAGCCAAAACCCGCCACGGGTTACACTCTCCATTTGTGTACAGGCTGGTTGATACAGTTATTTACGATTATCGGGCTAAAAAAGTATATGCCGAGATTGAAAATATACGCGAAGCTTTATTAAATGACGACCGGGTGATCATCGTAAATGATCCTGGAGCCGGGTCGCGTGTGATTAATGACCGCCAGAGAAAGATAAGTGCCATTGCCAAAAATGTGCTGGAACCACCCAAATTTGCGCAATTGCTTTATCGCCTCGCTGCAGATATGCAGCCTGATAACATTATTGAGTTAGGCACTTGCTTAGGTATTACCACGCTTTACCTGCAAAAGGCCGCGCCCGAGGCTAGAGTTTATACGCTTGAAGGCAGCCCTGAAATTGCCGCCATAGCAAAAAGAGATTTTGCTGAAGCAGGGCTAACAAACATTAATCTTATACTTGACAATTTCGATAACGCCCTGCCCGAAGTAATTAATGAGTTAAAGAAAATTGACTTTGTTTTTGTTGACGGCAATCACCAAAAAGAGGCTACCCTAAAATATTTTGAATGGTGCTTACCCAAAGTACACAATGATACCCTGCTGATATTTGACGACATATACTGGAGCGAAGGCATGAAAGAAGCCTGGGCCGAAATTAAAGCACACCCGCAAGTAACCGTTACCATCAATCTGTTTTGGGTAGGGCTGGTATATTTTAGAAAAGGGCAGGTGAAGGAGAATTTCCTTATCCGGGTGTAGTGTGATGTGTAGATATGCGGATCAAAACGCTTGCCCCAACCCAATATATAATCCGCTTTCGCGTTGCTCGCCGGTTGGTTTTTGGCCTATGCCGTAGTCAATACGTATGCTAAGTCCTTTTTCAATATCAAAGAAGTAACGCAGGCCACCTCCCAGGTTAGGCTTTAACTCCGGCAGGCTAAATGACGAATGAAAAACCTCGCCGGCACCTGCAAAACCCACTATGCCAAAACGCTCACTTAAACGATATCTTAATTCGGCCTGCCCTGCAAGCAGATTACGGTCGCGGTAACGGCCCTCGTAATAGCCACGCATAATCTCATCATTACCCATCTGCGGCAGCAAATAAAATGGCGACCGGCTGCCAACCAAACTTTGCTCCTGCATGTCAAACCCTAAAACCAGTGTATTGCTAATGGATATAAACTTAGAAAATTCAACATTTAAAAATCCGCCGTTATAGCTATTATTATCCAACACGCCCTGCATTATATTAAAATAGGCGTTAACCATCATGCCTTTAGTAGTATAGGTATTGTTGTTGCGGCTATCATAAATAAAGCTTGGCCCCAGGAATAAAAAGGTGCCGCCTTTGCGATCCTCAACAACGGGGTTGTTATTAAATATGCCCGTGGGGTTGGTATTGGTAAAATCGTATTTATACCCACCGCCTACAAAGCCAAAATATACATTTTTAGCAACCAGCTTTTGGGCCTCTAATAGTAATCGATATCTTTTTTGGCCAAGCCTGTCGGCATCAATTTTATGAGTGTTATTGCCTATGCCGTAAAAATCGGTAGGGAAATCAATGCGGCCAATCCCCGCGAAATAATGATACTTGTTTTGCGGCGACCAATACGTAGTGCTAATATTTAAGCGATTTTGACCTTTGGTAGTTAACGTGGCATACGCGAAGATGTTTGACACTTTTGTTTCGTGATTAATGGTATCCGTATAAAAAGAATACAAACTCGCGCCGCCTAGCTCAACCCCGGTTTCGGGTGCTGATGATAATACCGGCAAAACAACAAAGCTGCTGCGCCTGGTGGTGTCTTTTTCAAAGTACATCTTCCTGATAAATCTGGGGATGATGCTTTGTCCAAAAGCAGGGCCAAAACTTTCAGAGATGCTTAATAAAGTAAGTAGTGCTAAAAGTTTTTTCATGTGATAATGAGCCTAAGATAATGTTTTGCGGCAGAAGTTCCAGATTAAATTTGGGTTAATTCACAGCCTTTTTAATCACACTAACGTTAAGGCGTTTGCCGGTAGTAAAATTAATCGTTTTCCGGGCATCTGCGGTAATGCCGGTAGTAGTTTTGACCATTTTTCGGGTATAAGACTTAATACCGGTAGTAATTTTTGCTATTTATCGGGCATTAGCGGTAATGCCGGTAGTAAGTATTTTAGTTAAACTATTGATAAATAGATTGTTGCAATAATTCAAAGAACTCTTTTGTTGTTTTTTGCGATTTAAAAATCGCAGTTTTTACTTGCTATCGCGAAGCGGGATATTTGATGCGGATTGATACAATATAAGAAAAATTTGGCGGATTGATGGTGACGGTGTTTGGCGCGCGGCGAGGACTCACCCCGACATCGCTACGCTTGTCGACCCCCTCTTCGCTGCGCGGAAAGAGGGTTGTTTATTTTCGCACAACAGATTTGACAACTTTTAAAATGTTGTCAAATCTTGAAACCCGAATAAAAGGCATCCCACCCTCAGCAAGGCGCAGACCGGGTGAGTCAACGGCGCGTTTGCCAAATCCACCTCACGCCACTCATTTTCAAATTTAAAACCCTGAATTGATCAAAATATCTATTTTTGCCGAATATCTATTTATTAAAAAGATGAGCACAACTAAAGGACCCGTATCTCAGTTTATTGAAAAAAACTACCTGCATTTTAATGCTGCCGCGTTAATGGATGCCGCTAAAGGCTATGAAACCCATTTGCTGGAAGGTGGTAAAATGATGGTAACCTTGGCAGGTGCCATGAGCACTGCCGAACTGGGTATATCATTGGCAGAAATGATCCGCCAGGGTAAAATTGATATAATTTCATGTACAGGCGCTAACCTGGAAGAGGATATTATGAACCTGGTAGCACATTCGCACTACAAACGTGTGCCCAACTATCGCGATTTGAGCCCACAGGATGAGTGGGATCTTTTAGAAAATCATTATAACCGTGTAACCGATACTTGCATACCAGAGGAGGAAGCTTTCCGTCGTTTACAAAAACATATCCATAAAATATGGAAAGATGCTGATGATAGCGGCGAGCGCTATTTCCCGCATGAGTATATGTACAAAATGTTGTTAAGCGGCGATTTGGAGCAGTATTATGAAATAGACCCCAAAAACTCATGGATGCTGGCCGCTGCCGAAAAGAATTTGCCAATTGTTGTACCGGGTTGGGAAGATAGCACCATGGGTAATATATTCGCATCATACGTTATAAAAGGACAGATCAAAGCTGTTACCATGAAAAGTGGTATTGAGTACATGGCCTGGCTGGCAGACTGGTACCCAAAAAACTCGGGCGGTAAAGGCGTAGGCTTTTTCCAGATAGGTGGGGGTATAGCCGGCGATTTCCCGATATGCGTGGTACCTATGCTTTACCAGGATATGGAAATGCAGGATATTCCGTTCTGGAGTTATTTTTGCCAGATATCTGACTCGACAACATCATACGGTTCTTATTCGGGCGCGGTGCCTAATGAGAAGATAACCTGGGGAAAGCTGGATGTTACAACACCTAAGTTTATTGTGGAGAGCGATGCTACCATTGTTGTACCGTTGATATTTGCCTGGCTTTTAGGGCAATAGCCCCCTCTAAATTCCCTCCGGAAGGGGAGACTTTTTAAAGCCTTTTCTATTTATTTAGAATAATTATAAATTAGTTATTACTGTCATTTATTTGTCAGCGATTATTTAATAAATTATACTTTTGTGGCTGAAAAAAATCCGAGAAAAGCTTAGGCAATACTCAGTTTCACACACTATACAAATAACTATTTAGCATCAATACAACTTTATGAGTAGCATCTCATTAATTTTTAAACAATTCTCAAGGTCAGTGTTACTGCTTGCCTGTTTTACTGTTTGGGGAATTTCTGCTAAGGCGCAAGGCGACGCTGCAAAGGGCGAAGCCACATTTAAGTCTGCCGGTTGTACTGGGTGTCATAAGATAGACGCGCGTATGACAGGCCCGGCTTTAGGCCCTATCATATCATCAGAAACTGATGATAAATGGTTAGCTAGCTGGATTCACAACAGCTCGGCCCTGGTAGCAGCTAAAGACCCTAAAGCACTAAAGATCTACAACGACTTTAGCCAATCGGTAATGCCGGCCTTCCCAAGTCTTTCAGACGGAGATGTTTCTGACATCTTAGCGTATGTGCGTGCAGACTGGAAAAAACTGGAGGACGCTAAAAAGACCGCGCCTGCAGCCGGAGCAGCTACTGAAGCATCAGGCCCAAGCAGCTTTGTAGTTTATGCCTTATTAGGTGTTATCATCCTTGCCTTTATTATTATATTGGTATTAAACAGGGTTATAAGCACGTTAGAGCGCTTGTTAAGCGGTAAAAGATTATTACCTGCCGAAGAAGAAGTTGCCGAAGAAACAGCAACAGCTGATAAATACGCTACTTTAAAAAAGGTATTAAAAAATAAAAAACTGGTATTCTTTATCCTGCTCTGCGGTACCATTGCTATGGGCAGCTGGACATGGGTTGCTTTATGGAACACTAACGTACACACGGGCTACCAACCGGTACAGCCTATTAAATACTCGCATGAATTGCATGCCGGCATCATGAAAATTGAATGTCAGTACTGCCACTCAGGTGCATTCAAATCTAAAAACGCGTCAATACCATCATTAAACGTTTGTATGAACTGCCACAAGGTTGTTAAAACCGAGTCGCCGGAGATACATAAGATCTATGACGCGTTGGGTTATGATCCGCAAACACAAAAATACGATAGCTTAAAAGCACATCCTATCCAATGGATCCGTATTCATAACTTACCAGACTTTGCTTACTTTAATCACTCACAACACGTTAAGGTTGGTGGTATTAAATGTCAGCAATGCCACGGCCCGGTTGAGACCATGAAAGAGGTTTACCAATACTCGCCACTTACCATGAAATGGTGTATACAGTGCCACAAACGCACAGACGTTAATATGAAAGGCAGTGCTTATTATGCAAATATGGAGCAAGTGCATGATCTTATTAAAAGAGGCGTAAAAGTAACACCGGCACAATTGGGTGGTATTGAGTGCGGCAAGTGCCATTATTAATTATAACAGAACTTAGCATTACAGTTTATACTATAGCTTAAATGGATAGCAATAAAAAATACTGGAAAGGTTTAGAAGAGCTAAACAAAACACCAGAATTTGTTGAGAAAAATAAACATGAATTCGCGGAACCTATTCCTATCGAAGATGTTTTGAGTGGAGATGGTTTATTAGGCAAAACACCCCGCCGCGACTTTTTAAAGGCGGTAGGCTTTGGTGTGGGCGCGGTTACTTTGGCAGCTTGCCAAAAAGTACCGGTACACAAGTCTATACCTTACTTAATTAAACCGGAGGAGATTACTCCGGGCGTAGCTAACTACTATGCTTCAACTTACAAAGGCCACGCAATTTTAGTTAAAACCCGCGAAGGTCGCCCGATTAAAATTGAAGGTAACCCTAACGACGCTTTAGCAAAAGGCGGATTAAATGCACAAGCACAAGCATCGGTATTAGATCTGTATGATGTTAGCCGCAATAAATCACCATTATTAAACGGTGGCGAAAAAGAGTGGAGCGATCTGGATGATTACGTTAAGTTAGAATTGGCTAAGATCAAAGATTCGGGCAAAAAAATAACTATCGTATCTTCATCAATAAGCAGCCCGTCAACTTTAGCTGTAATCGCTGATTTTATTACCGAATATCCAACTGCGAAACACGTTAGTTATGACGCGGTATCTTATACAGGTATTATACAAGCTAACCAAAACAGTTTTGGTAAAGCGGTATTGCCTCACTACAATTTTGATAAAGCTGATGTTATTGTAAGTTTCGGCGCTGATTTCCTGGGTACCTGGATATCAGGCGATGAGTTTACCCGCCAGTACGTATCAAACAGAAATAACAAATCGCTGCAAAGCAAAAAAATGTCTCGTCATATCCAGTTTGAAACCGGTATGAGCCTGACAGGTACTAACGCTGATGTACGTATACCGTTAAAACCATCAGAAGAAGGTGTTGCTTTAATTAACTTATATAATGCTATTACCGGTACTACTTTACCGGGCAGCAAAAAATTAGCTGATAACACGGCTAATAACGCTATCGCTATTGTTGCTAAAGAATTACAGGCAGCAAAAGGTAAAGCATTGGTTGTAGCCGGATCAAACGATGTTGCTACGCAAGTATTGGTTAACGCTATTAATGCCGCGTTAGGAAGCTATGGTACTACAATTGATCTGGATAACAATTCAAATCAATATAAAGGTAATGACGCTGATTTAGTTGAGTTTATAAACGAAGCTAAAAGAGGTGAAATTGCCGCGGTATTGTTCCTGAATGCTAACCCGGTTTATGATTATTATAACACAAAAGATTTAACAGACGCGCTTGCTAAAGTGCCTTTAAAATTAACTTTTGCTGCCAGCATGGACGAAACAGCTGCTGTAAGTACGGTAGTTGCGCCTAACCACCATTACTTAGAGTCATGGGGTGACGATAGCGCCATTGCAGGTTACTATACAGTAGTACAACCAACCATTAACCCGGTATATAATACCCGCCAGGCCGAAGAGAGTTTATTGATCTGGAGCAACAACGCGGTAAAAAGCTACTACACTTATGTTAGAAATAACTGGGATAAGAGCGTTTTAGCATTAGGTGGCTTATCCGGCCAAAAAGGTTGGGAAACTGTATTGCAAACCGGTTTTATTAAAGTTGCCGACAAACCAGCCAGTGCTTATACCTTCAGCCGCGATTTGAATGCGGTTGCACAAACCATTTTATCGCAAAGCGCGCAGTTAGTAGCGTCAGGCGATAAAACATACGAACTACACTTATACCAAAATGTTGCCATCCGTGATGGTAAACATGCAAATAACCCATGGTTACAAGAGTTGCCGGATCCGGTATCAAAAGTTACCTGGGATAACTTTGCAGCCATGTCACTTACCGACCTTAAAGCTTTAGGCTTACAGGAAGGCGATGTGATTACTATTGATGCTAACGGTACTTCAATTGCTTTACCGGTATTATTACAACCGGGCCAGGCAGAAGGCACTATATCAGTAGCAGTAGGTTACGGCCGTGTAAAAGGCGGCGCGGTAATTGAATCGGGTATTGGTAAAAATGCTTACCCGCTGCATAGTTTCCGTAATGGTACTTTGCAAACTACCGCTGTTGCTAAAATATCAGTAACCGGCGATCAAATTATCCTTGCACAAACACAAACGCACCACTCTTACGAGGGACGTAGTGTTATCCGCGAAGCTTCATTTACAGAATATAAAAAGAATCCTTACAAAAACAGTGGCAAGGATGGCGAGCATAAAGACTACAAGAGTTTGTGGGAAGAATATGACCGCCCTACTTATAACTGGGTAATGGCAATTGACCTGAATGCCTGTACCGGTTGCGGTGCCTGCGTAGTTGCTTGTAATGCCGAAAATAACGTACCTGTTGTTGGCCGTGACGAAGTCCGCCGCCGCCGCGAAATGCACTGGATACGTATTGACCGCTACTACAGCTTTAACGAAGAAGGAAAAAGCATTACCGAGGAGCATGAAATTGACAAACTAAAAAGCCTGAATAATGTATCGGTTGTACACCAGCCAATGCTTTGCCAGCACTGCGATCACGCACCTTGCGAAACTGTTTGCCCGGTACTAGCTACCGTTCACTCATCAGAAGGTTTAAACCACATGGCTTATAACCGTTGTGTAGGTACACGTTATTGCGCTAACAACTGTCCGTTTAAAGTACGCCGTTTCAACTGGTTTAACTACTGGAACGATTCTCGTTTCGAAAACTATCTTGCAGAGCAGCATACACAATTAGTATTAAATCCTGATGTAACTACACGTTTCCGTGGTGTTATGGAAAAATGCTCAATGTGTATACAACGGATCCAAGCCGGTAAATTACAAGCTAAAATGGAAAAACGCCCTGTTAAGGATGGCGACATTAAAGTAGCTTGTCAACAAACCTGCCCTGCAAACGCGATAGTGTTCGGTAATGGAAATGATCCAAACTCTGAAGTATCAAAAGCATTGCGTAGCGAAAGAACCTACTACGTATTAGAAGAACTAAACGTACAACCGGGTATCGGTTACCAGGTTAAGGTTAGAAACACAACTGAATTAGAAGCTTAATTTTTACAATAGCTATAATATGGCATCTCATAAAGAATCAATAATAAGGGAACCGCTAATTACGGGTAAGAACATAACCTATGCCCAAATTACCGATGATGTTTTGTCCCCTGTTGAAAATAAACCTAACAAGGCCTGGTGGATAGGCTTTACTGTCGCATCGTTAGGCGCTTGCCTTTGGGTGTTTGCAGTAAGCTGGACATTTTGGTATGGTATAGGCTCTTGGGGCTTAAACAAAACAGTAGGCTGGGCCTGGGATATCACCGGTTTCGTATGGTGGGTCGGTATTGGTCACGCCGGTACTTTAATCTCGGCAGTATTATTACTGTTCCGTCAAAAATGGCGTAACTCTATTAACCGCTCTGCCGAAGCGATGACAATATTCGCGGTAATTTGCGCGGCAACTTACGTAGTATCACACATGGGCCGCCCATGGATGGCATTATATTGCTTACCATTGCCTAACCAATACGGATCATTATGGGTTAACTTTAACTCGCCGCTGATCTGGGACGTATTTGCGATCTCTACTTATTTCTCGGTATCATTAGTATTCTGGTATACAGGTTTATTGCCTGATATAGCTACTATCCGCGACCGTGGAACAGGATGGTACCGCCGGATCTATTCTATCCTTTCTTTCGGATGGACAGGATCAGTAAAAACATGGCAGCGTTTTGAAACCGTGTCATTAATATTGGCGGGTATATCAACACCGTTGGTGCTTTCGGTTCACACCATTGTATCCATGGACTTTGCAACTTCGTTAGAGCCGGGATGGCACACTACCATCTTCCCTCCATACTTCGTTGCGGGTGCTATCTTCTCTGGTTTCGCCATGGTGCAAACGCTATTGTTAGTTACCCGTAAGGTTTTAGGCCTGGAGAATTATATCACCATGTTCCACATCGAATCAATGAACAAGATCATCCTTGTAACAGGTTCGGTAGTAGGTGTGGCTTATATAACAGAGTTCTTCATCGCTTACTACTCTGGTGGTGAGTATGAGCAATATACTTTCTTAAACAGGTTTATTGGGCCATACTGGTGGGCAGGTTGTATGATGTACGGCTGTAACGTATTGATGACCCAGGTAATGTGGTTTAAAAGGGTACGTACCAATATCGCCATGTCATGGGTGTTATCTATCATCGTAAATATCGGTATGTGGTTTGAGCGTTTTGTTATTATCGTAACCTCATTACACCGTGATTATATTCCATCAAGCTGGGCTATGTTTTATCCAACCTGGATAGACGTATCCGTGTTCATCGGATCAATAGGCGTATTCTTTACTTTATTCCTGTTGTTTATTCGTGTATTACCTTCAATAGCAATGGCCGAGGTTAAATTGTTACTGAAAGAACAAAGCGAACAAGCTAAGCTGGAACAAATTAAAGCAGGTCACCTTGACCGTGACCAGGTAGAGTTCTACAAAAACTCATTAAAGAAATTTGATAGTGTTGATGTATCAGCATATGAAAACGTATAAACTATGAGCAGCACCAAATATATATTAGGCCTTTTTGACGATCCGGATGAAATGATGCACGGTATCGACAAACTACAGAAAAATAGTATCCCTATTTATGATGTATACACACCTATGCCTATTCACGGCATTGAGGCAAAACTAGGTATTAAAGATTCACGTTTAGGTTATGCAGCATTTATGTTCGGCTGCTTAGGCGGTACAACTATATTATCTTTAGTGTACTATTTCTTAGGCTATGACTGGCCAATGAACATAGGCGGTAAAATCCACTTTGCCTTACCGGATTATATCCCGGTTACATTTGAGTGGTCTGTATTGTTCGCATCGTTTGGTATGGCCTTTACATTTTTTTACTCTACGCATCTTTTCCCGGGCCGTGCGCCACGGGTAATGGACCTGAGAGCAACAAATGACAGGTTTGTTATAGCTATAGACGCTAAAGGCAACACGCCACATGAGGATATTACTAATTTGCTGAAAGAAGCAGGAGCAGTTGAAATTAAGCATAACGACAGAAAATATGTTAGCTATGAATAAGTTTAGAATATTGGGTATTGCGGTTGTTACCGTTGCTGCATCGATAGTTACTACATCATGCAATGATAAGAGAAGCACCGGATGGGAATATGCCCCCAATATGTATGAAAAGATCGCTTTTGATCCGGATCAAAAAAATCCGAATTTTAAAGACGGTAAAACAGCACAGTTACCACCGGCAGGTACTACACCGGTAGGCTTTACAAGGTTTGATTATCCAAAAACTACCGAGGGATATAACCAGGCAAGTATTGAGGTTAAAAGCATATTATTTAATACTTCAAAAAACATTGAAGATGGTAAAGCTTTGTTCATGACCTTTTGCTCGCCATGCCACGGCGCTACCGGACAAGGTGACGGTACAGTAGTAGCGCACGGTTTCCCGCCGCCGCCATCATACTCAAAAGGGCAATCATCACGCGGTGGTGCAATGAAAGATTTAACCGATGGTAAAATATATCATACAATTACTTACGGCCTGAATGCTATGGGATCATACGCATCGCAGTTAAGCCCTGAGGAGCGCTGGAAAGTAGTAATGTATGTTCACCATTTACAAACTTTATAAGAATTGAATTTAATGGAAACTCATAATAGTTTTAACGAACAATTTGAATTTAGCGGTAAGGCAAAAACCTACAGCCTGATAGCTATTGCTGTAGGTGTTTTAGCTATAGCACTCGGCTTTTTGACCGGAGCTGTTGAACGCACATTTGCAAACCTATTATTAATGGGTTATTACTTTACCTGTGTATGTATAGCGGGCGTATTCTTTTGCGCATTGCAATATGCAGCACAAGCCGGATGGTCTGCCTCATTATTGCGCGTACCGCAGGCTTTTGCAAAAGTGTTACCTTATGCTGCTGTAATATTAATATTAATAATAGGTGCAGGTTTATATTTTACACACCCTATACTTACCGAAGAAACTCATCAGCACATAACCGGCCCTTATTTATATAAAGAGTGGGCCTCAAAAGCGGTTACAACACCAGGTACTGATGCTTATGATGCCATAATTAAAGGTAAATCAGGCTACTTAAATATTCCGTTTTTCTTTGCACGTTTAGCATTTTACTTAATTGCTTATAGCATATTAGGGTTATTACTGGTAAAATACTCAAATAATGAGGATGAACTGGGCGGTATGTTTAACTATAAGAAAAGCTTTAACCTGGCTTGTGCCTTCTTAGTTGTATTTGGATTTACTGTTCCATTGTTTGCTTTTGATGCTATCATGTCGTTAGATGCGCACTGGTTCTCTACCATGTTTGGCTGGTATAACTTTGCTGCCTTATGGGTGAGCGGATTATCGGTTATTACTTTAGTGCTGATCTATCTTAGAAAACAAGGATACTTTGCCTGGATAACCGAGAATCATTTACATAACATGGGGCAACTGATTTTTGGTTTCTCTATATTCTGGACTTATTTATGGTTCGCGCAGTTCTTGCTGATCTACTATGCCAACATACCCGAGGAAGCAGCTTACTTCTACAAAAGATGGGAGCCCGAGTTCCAGCCATGGTTCTGGTTTAATTTAGTAATGAATTTCGTTGCACCATTTTTAATATTGATGGCCCGCGATTCGAAACGGTCTGTAGGAGTATTAAAAACTGCTTGTATCATTTTAGTATTGGGCCATTGGCTTGATTACTTTATGATGGTTATGCCTGGTACTGTTGGGCCTCAATCTCATTGGTATACAGAAATTGGCTGGATAGAAGCAGGAGTGTTTATAGGATTTGCCGGTTTGTTTACCTTCCTGGTATTAGGGGCGTTAAGTAAATTCAAATCGCTTGTGCCAAAAAATCACCCTTTCCTACAGGAGAGCTTACATCATCACATATAATAATTGTTAAATTTGCAACACAACACAGAATACCAAACGACCAATACAATGGCATTCAAACAAATAATACATTCTAAAAAAGTACTTGCGTTTTTAGCAGTGTTTATGCTTTTGGGCACAAACATGCTAATGGCACAAACTACAGCTACAGCTGATGCGGCTAAACCCGGTGTTGACTGGTTAGGCGTAGGCTATTATGTTCTGCTTTTCTTTTTGCTGGCAATATCAGTAGCTGTTATAGGTAAAATATTAAAGGTGTATGACCTTAGCCAGCAGATACAAGGTAAAAAAGGTATCCATTGGAACAATATAATGGGCGTAATATGCCTGGTATTCCTGGTAGTTGGTATGGCCGGCGCATATTGGGATATTACCGTGCAAGGCAGCATGTCATTACCAGAAGCAGCTTCAAAACACGGTGTTAAAATAGACGATATGTTTTTAACAACTACCATCATCACCATGATCGTATTTGTTATCACTCAAATATTGCTGTTTGTTTTCTTGTTTAAATACAGGCACTCAGACAAACGCAGAGCTTACTTTTTACCTCACAACAATACCATTGAAAAGGTTTGGACAATTATACCGGCTATCGTATTAACGGTACTGGTTATATTTGGTTTCTTTACCTGGCAGGAAGTAGAGAACAGCACAGACGTTAAAGGTCAGCCTGCTTCTATCAATATCGACATTACCGGTCACCAGTTTGCATGGGAATTGCGTTATGCAGGCCCGGACGGTGTGTTAGGCAAAAAAGATTTCAGGTTAACAGCCGGAGCTAACAAACTGGGTATTGATTATAAAGATAAAAACAGCATGGATGATTTACAGGCCGATACTTTGGTATTGCCGGTAAACAAAACCATCCGCTTAAATATATTTGCACAGGACGTAATACATAGCGTTTATATGCCGCATTTTAGGGTACAGCAAAACGCGGTACCTGGTTTGCCAACCTTCTTCAAATTTACGCCTACTATTACTACCGAAGAAATGCGTAGAAAAGTAGAGGACCCTAAATTTGAGTACTTGCTGTATTGCAACAAAATATGCGGAAGCAGCCACTACAACATGCAAAAAGTTGTACGTGTTGTTACCGAAGGCGAGTACAACCAATGGATAGCCAAACAAAAACCTTACTTAACCCCGGCGTTACGTACAGAGTTAAAACTGGCATCTGCAGATCAGAATAAAAGTATTACAAACAATAGGTTAGCGTTAAACAATTAATTAGCGATTATGTCAACATTATCAGTTCAGGATCACGGAGTAGCACATCACGAAGAGGGTCACGAGCATCACCACGATACATTCCTTACTAAATACGTATTTAGCCAGGATCACAAAATGATTGCCAAGCAATTCCTGATAACGGGTATTACTATGGCGGTTATTGCCATGCTATTATCTATATTATTCAGGATCCAATTAGCATATCCTGATAAAGCATTCCCTTTATTAGAAACATTATTAGGCCGTTTCGCTCCCGAGGGTCGTTTAGATCCGGAGTTCTACCTGTCATTAGTTACCATACACGGTACCATCATGGTATTCTTTGTATTAACTGCCGGATTGAGCGGTACCTTCAGTAATTTATTAATACCATTGCAAGTAGGGGCGCGTGATATGGCTTCGCCATTCATCAACATGTTATCATACTGGTTTTTCTTAACCGCTTGTATTATCATGTTATCCTCTTTCTTCATACAAAAAGGCCCTGCCGGACCGGGATGGACAATTTATCCGCCACTGTCTGCATTGCCAACTGCCATGAAAGGTTCGGGCCTGGGTATGACATTATGGTTAGTTAGTATGGTTTGCTTCGTAGCATCATCATTAATGGGTGGTATTAACTATGTAACTACTGTATTAAACATGCGTACAAAAGGTATGGACCTTTGGAAAATGCCACTTACTATCTGGGCGTTTTTCTTAACTGCTATATTAGGTGTATTATCATTCCCTGTATTAGTTGCAGGTGTTGTATTGTTGATATTTGACCGTAGTTTTGGTACTAGCTTTTACTTATCAGACATTGTTGTAAACGGCCAGGTTATGCCTTTTGAAGGTGGTAGCCCAATCCTGTTCCAACACTTATTCTGGTTCCTGGGGCACCCGGAAGTATATATCGTAATTATGCCTGCGATGGGTATCTCATCAGAGGTTATGTCGGTAAATTCACGTAAACCGATATTTGGTTACCACGCGATGGTTTACTCATTAATCGGTATTACCGTATTATCATTTATCGTATGGGGTCACCACATGTTTATTACGGGTATGAACCCGTTCCTGGGCGGTGTGTTCATGATCACTACGTTAATTATCGCGGTACCATCAGCAGTAAAAACATTTAACTGGCTGGCTACATTATGGCGCGGTAACATCAGGTTTACGCCTGCTATGTTATTCGCTATCGGTATGGTGTCTTTCTTTATATCAGGTGGTTTAACCGGTATATTTTTAGGTAACGCCGCTTTAGATATTAACCTGCATGATACTTACTTTGTTGTTGCCCACTTCCACCTGGTAATGGGTTCGGCAGCTATATTTGGTATGCTTGCCGGTGTTTATCATTGGTTCCCAAAAATGTTTGGCAGAATGATGGACGAGAAATTAGGGTACCTGCATTTCTGGCTAACCTTTATTGGTGCCTATCTGGTATTCTTCCCAATGCACTTTATGGGCCTTGATGGTGTACCACGCCGTTACTATGCCTTTACAGAATTTGCTTCAATGCAGCGTTGGTTATCCGTAAACATGTTTATTACCTGGGCGGCAATCATGTCGGCATGTGCGCAGGTTGCATTTTTATATAACTTTATACACTCTATTTTCTGGGGTAAAGAAGCAACTCAAAATCCTTGGCAAGCAAATACTTTAGAATGGACCGCCCCTGTTGAACGTATACATGGCAACTGGCCCGGCGAATTACCAACTGTATACCGTTGGCCGTATGATTATAGCAAGCCTGGAGCCGAAGAGGATTTTATATCACAAATCACTCCGCTTTCAGAAACAATGAGCTCAAACTTACCGCACGATTTTGAAGATAATCCTGCAGGTTTAGAAGCGCTTAACACGTGGACAAATACACAAAAAGCTAACGAAGAAGTAAAATAATATAAACTTTACCGATCTGATCTTTTAGGGTATCTGTACCTGGTATGAGTTGTGAGTGTTGAGTAGTGAGTTATGAGTAAGGGTTGACCTTATTTAAACTCAAAACTCAAAACTCAGAACTCAAGACTAACGGAAACAGGTACCCTAATTTGTTAGAAATATTTAGATGAACAATCCCAAATCAAGAAACAGGTTCAGAAAGACTAATCTTTTAAGTATAGCTCTGCTTTTTGTATTGATATTGGCGGGTGGCGTAGTGCGTAGTACCGGCTCTGGGATGGGTTGCCCCGATTGGCCAAAATGCTTTGGCTGTTATATACCACCAACATCTGTAGCTGATCTCCCGGCTAATTACAAAGAAAAATATATTGAGGGCCGTAAGGCTAAAAATCAACGCTTTGCCAAAACGCTTGATGTATTTGGTTATAGCGATCTGGCCCGCCGCCTGCGCGAAGACAAATCTATATTGATCCCCGAAGAATTTAATGCAGTAAAAACCTGGACGGAATATATTAACCGTTTGATTGGCGCGGTATCCGGCATATTTTTATTACTGACAGCCATATATTCTTTTAGCTACAGCGATGCTAATAAACTGATACCTTTTTTAAGCGTATTTAATTTAGTGCTCATAGGTTTCCAGGCCTGGTTGGGCTCCATTGTAGTGTCGACAAATTTGGTAGCGTGGATAATTACCGTACACCTGCTTTTGGCATTGGCCATATTGGCTATATGTATTATAACTTATCATTTAGCAAAAGTTTATGGCAGGCCCAGGCTTAATATAAACCCCATAACGCATATAGTTACCGTTTTTGCATTAGTTATAAGCATACTACAGATTACATTCGGTACAGAGGTGCGTGAGAAGATTGACGCGGTATCAGCCAGGCTGCAAGGTGGCTACCGGGCCGACTGGATAAAAAATGCCGGCGATATATTTGAGCGCCACAGAGATGTAGCTATATTGGTATTAATTATTAACGTGATGTTGTATGCATTAATCCGCCGCGCGTTTAACAGGCACTCTTTGCAGCAACAAATAATGAGCTTTACTTTTTTAATGCTTGCCCTGCAAATTGTTACGGGTATGCTGTTATCATATTTTGCTTTGCCGCCTATGGCGCAAGCTGTGCATATTTTATTGGCCAGCCTGGTGTTTGGCGCACAGTTTTATTTAATGCTTAATTTATATCAGTCGGTTAATATACAGGGGGGGCGCAAATGAAGTGGAGCGATTTTTCAAAACTGATAAAATTCAGGCTGACATTTTTGGTGGTTTTCTCGGCATCTATATCTTTTATTATTGCAGTGAAAGCTAATGGCGGCAATACTTGGGGATCGCTATATAGCACAACCATGTGGATCAACTGGTTAAAACTGGTTGCCGGGGGCTTTTTGGTTACAGGCGCGGCTAATTGTTTTAATGAAATTATAGAGGTCGATTTGGATAAGCTAATGAAGCGCACTATGGATCGACCAATGCCGGCCGGGCGTATGACCACCGGCCAGGGATTGGTATTAGGATTAGCCATGGGTATGGCCGGTACCTATATTTTAGGCACGTTAAATATCCTTACCGGTTTGTTATCTGTATTGTCTATTTTATTATATGCTTTTGCTTATACGCCGTTAAAGCGTAAATCGCCTATCGCGGTTTTTGTCGGTGCTATACCCGGCGCTTTGCCGCCCCTAATTGGTTACGTAGCCGGGCAGCCACATGGCCGTATAGACGAAATAGCGTTGATATTATTTGCCATACAATTTGTTTGGCAGTTTGTGCATTTCTGGGCTATTGCCTGGGTGTTGGACGATGATTATAAACTGGCGGGTTTTAGACTATTGCCAACCGGCAAACGCGACAGAGCCAGCGCTATCATCACTTTTATATTTGCAATAATATTGGTGCCGGTTAGCTTGTTGCCAACTATTTACCATTATGGCGGTTATTATGTGGGCGGTGTTTCACTGGTTTGCAGCTTGATATTTTTATACCAATCGGCAGGTTTGCTGCGTACCTTACAGATAAAGGAAGCACGTAAACTGATGTTTGGCTCGTTTTTTTACCTGCCTGTAGTGCAGTTAATGTTTTTATTTGATTTTATAGCGAAGTAGTAAATGGCGCAGACACAACAAGAAGATAGATTAAACCTGGGTGCCAAAAAGTTTATAATGTGGATCTTTATTTTTACATCATTCATGCTTTTTGCGGCATTAACCAGCGGGTTTATAGTTTATAGCGGGGGTAGCGGGCACGGCCTTAATATTACATTGCCAAGCTCTTTCAGATATAGTACCATAGTACTGGTATTAAGTAGTATTACTTTGTTTTTGGCAGCAAGGGCCGCCAAACGATTGGACTATGATAAGCAACAACGCTTTTTATGGGTAACTATAAGTTTGGGTGTTGCCTTTTTAATTTTACAGGTATATGGCTGGTACACGCTGTCTTATAAAATGCATATATACTTGGTTGACCCTAATGCAACCCGGTCATTCGTTTATGTAATGACATTTTTGCATTTGCTGCACATTATAGGCGGTATTATATGGCTGATAAGTGCTTTAAGCGGCAGCATTAAACGTATACCACAGGTTAAGAATTTATATAGAATGGAAATGACATCTATTTTTTGGCATTTTCTAGATATTATATGGATTTATCTGTATGTTTTTTTACTTTTGAACCAATAATTTAATAACGCTATAGCTAACTACAAATGAGCGCAACAGTATCACCAATTGATGAACTAAAAACAACACCATGGTCGGGCGGAAGATCTCCGTTTAATGTTGAGTATGGTAAAATGATGATGTGGTTTTTCCTCCTGTCGGATGCATTCACCTTTTCGTCATTATTGATTTCTTATGGCGCTTTACGTTTTAGCGCGCCAACCTGGCCATCACCGTCGCTGGTATTTCAATCAGTACCCGGCACATCTATTGAGCATGGTGCGCCACTGGTTTTTGTAGGTTTAATGACCTTTATATTAATCATGAGTTCTGTAACTATGGTATTAGCTGTAGAGGCAGGCCATCGCAACTCAAAAAAAGAAGTTGTTTGGTGGATGATAGGTACCATTATTGGTGGTTTGATGTTTTTAAGCTGCCAGGCATTAGAGTGGAACCACTTACATAGCGAAGGTTTTTGGTGGTCGGCTATCCCTAATAAAGAAACCTTACAGGAGTTTTTTGACGCGGGCATACCATTTGCGCAACAGCAAATGACATCGCACCAGTTTGCGAACTTATTCTTTACTATTACAGGTTTCCACGGTTTCCACGTATTTAGCGGGGTTATTATCAATATCATTATCACCCTTAACGTACTTGCCGGTACTTACACCAAACGCGGCAGCTACTTAATGATTGAAAAAGTTGGCCTTTACTGGCACTTTGTAGACCTTGTTTGGGTATTTGTATTTACCTTCTTTTATTTAGTCTGAAATAATAATATTAAACTGATTTATATATGTCATCAGAAATTGTAGATGTTCACGCAGAAGGCGACGGACATGGCGAGCACGAAACAATGACCCGCAGAAAAATATGGAACGTGTTTTTCGTGTTATTAGGTATTACCAGTATTGAGTTCCTGATAGCGTTGTATTTGGTACCACATCACGTATGGGGAATGACTTACAGTGTAGCAAACCCGATATATATAGTTTTAACGTTGTTTAAAGCATTTTATATTGTTGCCTATTTCATGCACCTTAAGTTTGAAAAAATGGGGCTTGTGCTGGCAATAATTGTCCCTATCCTTTTTATCATCGGTTTAATCCTGGTATTGACGAATGAAAGT
>NZ_JAQBOF010000027.1 GCF_028288185.1 Mucilaginibacter sp.
TAACTACCGGGGAGAACAAATTTGGCAAAGCCATCTTTCCACTAATGCCTTGGGATCATATAGGGCAGATGGATAAAGAGGACGTGTATAGCATTATTGCTTATTTGCGTTCAATTCCTTCAATTAAAAAAGACATACCGGCGTCAGAAATTGACTTCCCGGTTAATTTTATCACTAATACAATGCCGCATAAGGCAAATTTAGGTAAGCTACAATCGGAAAATGATACCATCAAGTATGGCGCTTACCTTGTTAACGCAGCGGCTTGTGTAGATTGTCATAGTAAAAGATATCATGGGGATATAATCCCTGGGACAGAGTTTGGCGGTGGAATGGAATTTAAACAGCAGGGAGGTGTTGTACATTCTGCAAATATCACACCGGATAAGCTAACCGGTATTGGATCATGGAGTAAAGAAATATTCATCCAGCGATTTAAAAGCTTTGAAGGGCGAGAAAAGCAAGCAGCTAAACTTAACCCCGGCGATCCGCAAATACCAATGCCATGGTATTTATATGCAGGAATGAAGGCCAACGATCTTGCAGCAATCTATGCTTATTTGAGAACTGTTAAACCGATCAACAATCAGGTTATTGCGTTTCAAAAGTTTTGAAAGCTTGGGAACGCGCTCTGTAATGTGATTTTCTGCATACAATGAGGGTCTTTATTTTTGTTTAGCCATATAACTTCTGTAATGTATTTTTTTTCTATGCAAATAAATAACGGCTACAAATCAATATTTAACGTCAATTTAACACCATATTTTGAAACGCCGGGGTGGTCAAGGTAATTGAACCGCCTGATACCATCAACCCGCAATACTTTAAAGATATTGCCAATACCAACGCCTGCTTCGGTATAAGGAATATTCCCTAAGGTATAAGTCCCGGTAGTTCCCGCTACAGGTACCGGGAAATTATATAGGCCGCTGGTCAGCGCCGGATTGTTTTCGGCCCGCAAACCACCATAAAGAGCTTTAAAAGACAAGTACTCACGCCACTTTAAACGATCTATCAACGGAATCTTGTTTAAAAAAAAGCCGTTAAAGCTCTGCGTAACGTTTACACCGGCATAATGATCGTTCACAAACTCCAGGTAATGCATTTGGTTGTAGGCATCCGGCTCATATACAATGGATTGGTTGGCAGAGCTGATATTTAAAAGCGGATAGGGTACTTTGCCTATGATCATCCCGCCAAGCAAGGTAACATCTGCAAACCCCAACTGCGATAAGTAAAAGCGTTTCACTACAGTAGCAATGAAAGATTGATAATTGTTTGTGCCGTTTAATACGCCATTAAGCCCCTGGCTGGCCTGCAATGTAATTACAGGGTATTTATTTTGGATGATATTTCGATCATTGGTGCCCTGGAAAAGCTGTTCATGCGGTGCGTAGCGCAGCGATAAAGTAACAACGCTTGCTGTTATATGATCTATTACCGTTTGCTGCGGATTATTTAAAGTGTACATTAATGCGCCTGCAGCTTGCTGGTTTAGATTATAGAAGCCTATATCAAAAGAAAAATGGTTATCATATTCTTTTACGTAATCCAAATTAAAAACATGCGAGTAAAAATAATATCGGCTTGTTCCGGTCTGGATCGATGACAGCGGCGTGCGGAAATTCTTACCTGTAAAATTATCTCCCGGCAAGGTAATATCATATTGCTGGCTAAGCTTTAAATAATTGTTAGGGTAACGATATTGGGGCGTTTTATTAAATGAGTAATAAACAGTTGCGTTATATTTTAATTGGCGGTCCAGCGTGCCATCAACAAGATAACCTTCTAAATAAATGGTTTTATTAAATTTGGGTGTGGTGCGCCCGCCTACGCCCAGGCGCAAACCTTCTAATGTGTTATAGGATGCAAATTCGCCTGTATTGAACTGGAAAGGCCCGATATCAGCAAAGCCACCGTTGAGTGTAGAAGCAATCCAGGTAGCTCTTTTAAAAGACTTCATTTTTTCAAGCCGACTGACGTGACGATAGAAGTCAGTTTCGCTTTTTAGCAGGGTATCCGGTCGTTGTTTAGCCCAGTAAGCACTATCAGGCTGATTAAAGTTGGGCAAAACCTGTTCGCTTTTGCCCTGGTAAAATAACGGGTCAAGCGGCCGGTCAACCAGGTAGTTGGAATAATAGATTGTCCGTTCACCTTTTACCCCGAACCCCTTGTTTTTTAAAATGCCAAAATCTGCTTTCGCATCGCTTTTAACCAGGAAGTAACGGCCCGAAGCTTGCTTTTGAAAATCCAATATCACTTTCAGGCTGCGCAAAAAATTAATGTTGATCCGGCTGTTCACATTTAACTCGCAGGAGGTTACCGCATAGCTGCCGTTAAGCGAAACCAGTAAATGCCCTTCGAAAAGCAGGTCGCCTTTATTCCGGGGTATAAAACTCAGCTCAACTAAGGTGTCTTTGTCAGACCTGATAGTATCGGTAATAAAAAACTTATAAAAGTCGGGCGAGTGGTCAGCGATGGGGCTTAATAACTGGTTGTTAATGATAAATATATTGTTTTCATAAATATCAATCTGGTCGCCGTAAAGCCGGTTCAGATAGATGTTGATGCCTGCAGTATCTATGAATTTAACAATATTGCTTTCTTTTTGAGCTTCTAATAATTTAATAGCCTTGGCAGGTTCTTTACGCAGATACCAACGGTATCGTTTTTCGCTGAGATACACATTTGCAGACAGTTTTCCTCCGGTGGTATCTAGCATAAACCGATAAGGCCTGAACAAAAAGTTATTCACCAATAGGTGTGGTATATCAAAAAGCGTAAGCCCGATACGCTCATACTGATCAAATTGCAGGTAATCTGCGCGCTGCGCACGGTTAGCGTCTTTATGGGCGATGACCCGCCTAATCAACTCAACTGCCGGGTTATCCTTATTATGATAGGGTTTAGTGCTTCGGGCGTTAATAGCTACTTCTTTAAGCCGTGTCCGGCTTTTTTCCAGTTTAACTTGTACTTCGTTTGCCGTCCCCGGCTCTATTACTCTAATTAGTGACTGATACCCTACGGCGGAGATTACGATGCGTGAAAACGAACCTGAAGCTGATAAAGTAAATTTACCCTCGCTATCCGTGCTGGTGCCTTTATGGGTATTAGCAAAGGTAATACTTACCATTGGCAGCGGCTGCATTGTCTCAGAATCGGTTATCTTGCCATTAACGGTGGTTTGTTGCGCAAAACAGCAAGCCGATGTGAGCAAACAAGTGCACCATAACAGGTATCTCCGGCTAAATAATAATAAATGAGTTAACAATTTCACAAACCAACAACTATAACGTAATTATTAGGCCATACGTTGTATTTAACTCCTAAAATAGGGTTAAATTCTGTTTTAAATTTAAATAATAACAACTACAGATGGGATATCGACCTGCTGCTTGATATATGTTAAAAAAAATGCTACCGGTTTAAGTATAGGTAACTATGTTTTCCAGCCAGAAACAGCAGGTGTTTTTAAATAATATTATTAAACTGATAATCTACCGGTTTATTGTGCTAATTGCGTGGATGCAAAATTACATTAAGAAAAAACGGCCTAAAGGCAATAAATGACATTTGATTATCGCCAATAATTTGTGCAATTAGTGCCTAACCATAAAATTTCTCATCTTTGTTGCATGGCATTGTTTGAACAAATGCGGCAGAAGCCGTTTTTTATATTGGGCCCATGTGTAATGGAAAACCAGGAACTACTTTACACCGTTGCTGATAAAGTAGCCGAATTAGGAGCGAAGTACCCTATACAAGTGATATTTAAATCATCTTTTGATAAAGCTAACCGTACCTCTATACACTCGTATCGCGGACCGGGTATTGAAAAAGGCATGGAGATGCTGCAAAAGATCAAAGAAAAATTTAACTTATCTGTTACTACCGATATACATGAACCCTACCAAGCCGCTATTGCTGCCGAAGTGGTTGATCTATTACAAATCCCCGCCTTTTTATGCCGCCAAACAGATCTGTTGGTTGCTGCCGCCGTTACCGGTAAAATTGTTAATGTTAAAAAAGCACAATTTCTATCGGGTCAGGATATGTTTTATCCGGCTCAAAAAGTTGTAGAGGCTGGTAATAACCAAGTGATATTAACCGAACGTGGCAACATGTACGGGTATAATAATTTAGTTGTCGACTTTAGGAATATCTATGATATGAAAGCCTTTGGCTATCCTATTTGTATGGATTGTACGCACTCTGTACAACGCCCTGGCGGTGCAGGCGGCAAAACAGGTGGCGACCGTACCTTTGTACCCATGATGGCCCTGGCTGCTAAAGCTTTTGGTGCCGATGGCTATTTCATGGAAGCACACCCGGACCCGGACAACGCATTAAGTGATGGCCCGAACATGGTTAAGCTGCACGAGTTAGAAGAGGTGATAAAACCATTAATCGGATAGGGTAAGTTGTACGTATGACGTAGTACGTTATACATAAATAACAATAAATAAAACGTATAACGTACTACGTAACACGTATAATATAATGAAGGATATTGCCAAGAGAGTTTTTGATGTTGAAATAGAATCGCTGCAACACGTTGCTGGGCTTATTGACGATTCGTTTACAACTGTTGTAAACGCTATATTAAATAACACCGGCAAAATTATTGTGATAGGCGTAGGCAAATCCGGCCTTATCGGTAAAAAAATAGCGGCTACATTTTCAAGTACCGGCACGCCAAGTTTGTTTCTGCACCCTGGTGATGCTTTTCATGGTGATCTGGGTATTATCAGCCCTAATGATGCCATTATACTCATATCTTACTCGGGCGAAACGGATGAGGTTTTAAAAGTTATTCCGTTTTTAAAATGGAATAAAAGCCTGATCATCAGTATTACAGGTAATCCAAATTCAACCATTGCTAAAAATAGCGACCATCATTTAAGCATTACTATTACCCGCGAAGCTTGCCCGCTGGCATTGGCACCCACATCGTCAACCACGGCTGCATTGGTTATGGGCGATGCTTTAGCAATAGCGTTGATGGAATCGCGTAAGTTCCAGGAAGAAGACTTTGCACGTTTCCATCCGGGAGGCAGTTTAGGCCGTAAATTATTAACCCGCATTAAGGACCTGATGCGGACTGACAACCTGCCGTTTATACAAATGGATGCTTCGTTTACTGATGTGTTGTTGAGCATGTCTGAAGGTAAATTGGGTATGGTAATGGTTGGCAGCAAAGATCATATTCAAGGCATTATTACTGATGGTGACTTACGCAGGGCCTTGCTACGAAACCAGGATATATCAAAACTATCTGTTGCAGCTATGATGACCGCGGACCCCATTATTATTGATGGTGATGAGTTTGTAAGCCAGGTAGAAGTGCTAATGATGGAAAAGAAAATAACCAACGTATTAGTAGGCAAAAAGCGTAAGATCATTGGAGTTTACCAAATATATACCCAGTAAATTGCTATGGCTGTTTTTTACGATCAGCTAAACAAGCGGGTAGAGCTGCCATCCGTCCCCAAACGAATAATTTCTGTAGTACCATCACAAACCGAGCTGTTGTTCTATTTAGGTTTGGATGTCGAAGTAATCGGCATAACTAAATTCTGCATTCATCCGACAGATAAATTTAAAACGACCACCAAAGTCGGCGGCACCAAGCAGCTAAACATCCAGCAGATTAAAGAATTAAAACCCGATCTGATCATCGCCAATAAAGAAGAAAACGACAAATCACAAATTGAAGAGTTGATACACATTTACCCGGTCTGGATAAGCGACATCAGTAATTTAGATGAAGCGTTGGATATGATAATTAAAGTAGGGGAGTTGGTCGATCGAAATGACAAGTCAGAGCGCCTTGTTAAAGACATCGTTCAACAGTTTAATCAATTTACCACTCCAAAATTAAATTTAAGCGTAGCGTACTTTATATGGCGCAAACCCTACATGGTTGCCGGTAAACAAACCTATATTGATAATTTATTAGAACGTTGCGGCTTAGTTACTGTTTCTAAGGATGACCGATACCCGGAAGTTACAGAACAAATGCTGATCGATGCTAATCCTGATGTGATATTACTTTCATCAGAGCCATACCCATTCACCCAAAAACATATAGAAGAGTTTCAATTATTATTGCCGGATGCAAAGGTAATATTGGTAGATGGCGAAATGTTTTCGTGGTATGGCAGCAGGTTATTGCAGGTGCCGACATACTTTAAACAGTTAATTGAAACTATAACTGCTAAGCAATAAAGGATTTAGCAAAAAAGTGAAATTACAATTTTATATTCTGTCAATTTAATCTATCTTTGCCACTCTAAAAAATCCTAACTGCGGAAGTGGCGTAATTGGTAGCCGCACCAGACTTAGGATCTGGCGCTTCACGGCGTGGGGGTTCGAGTCCCTTCTTCCGCACAATTTGAACTTTTCAAATTTTAATAAGAGCTACTCTAAACAGAGTGGCTCTTATTGCTTGATTACGTGTGTGTTATAATGAGTCTTTCAAATATTGGGGTGTTCTAACTTGATAAGATTTTTCTAATAATTGTAATTATGTTAGAACACCTAAACAATTCTTTTAAGCCGTCTTGTTCTGTTAACTTTGTTCCACATGAAATGGATCACTCGTGAACATCCGAAAATTGACCGAATCGCCTGTCCCTGGCTGATCAAACGGTTTATTGACGTGAATGCCGAAATTATCTACGTACCGTTTGCGGAAGTATTGACCAAAGCTAACGAATTAAATGCGACACCATTTGACCTGCCGGGCGTAGAATACACGCATTATAACGACCAGTGCAGCTTTGATTATTTTATTAAAAAACATCAACTCAAAGACGCGGGGCTTGACCGGGTAGCAGCTATTGTTCGCGGTGCGGATACAGACCGTCACGATTTTGCACCACAGGCTGCGGGGCTGGAAGCGATCTTTTCGGGACTGGCTTACAATATCAAAGACGACCAGGAATTATTGGATTTAGGTATGACTATTTATGACGGGTTATATAGCTGGGCGAAACACCTGCACCAATTAAAGCATACCCAAGCGGGCCCGGTAGAACAAATGTTGCTCGAAGTATATCATAAATATATTAAACAAGGCAAATCCAAAAAAGCACCGGAATGGGCAAAGGAACTGAAAGAAATGATACAGGATCAGTTGGATACCAATATGACCTTAAGTTTACAGCAAGCATCCACTGAATTGGAGATCAACCCTGCTTATCTTTCCCGCGAATTTTCCAAATACTTTGATAATCTGTCATTTGGTGATTATATCCGCAAATTGCGCATCGATAAAGCAAAAAATCTGATGGATACAACAGGCTATTCCCTGACTGAAATCGCTTATCTTACCGGATTTTCCGACCAAAGCCACTTTACCCGGATATTCAAAAAGCAAACCGGGGAAAATCCGTCTGTTTATAAAAGAAATAACAGCAAAAGTAAAAAGAATACCAAATAGTTAAATCCATACAATTTAAAGGCGTTTTTAGTAGGTAGTATTGCATTGTTAACAACTATCAACATGGAAACAAAATTCTCCCGCAGGCAGGCATTGCAGGCCACTGCTGTATTAGGCACAGCCCTACTATTACCTGTCAACAAAATTAATGCGGCCTCATTGCCCTTAACTGCTAAAACCCCTGCTATATCTGCAGATGAAATGGCGGCTATTGATGCTGCTTTAGGTAAAAAAGGCAGCTATAAAGATGCGGAATCTGTATATACGACACCGCTGCCAAGGAATGACCTGAAAATGAAGATCAAAGGCGAACCGGTTCCCATTCCTTTTGGCTTTGGCGGTTGGGTATCGTTCAAAAAGACAGTGGACGGCAAATCTGCGATGGTCATGAGCGATAATGTATTGCTCATGGAAGAAGTAAATCCGTTAATATCTGCCGCACATGCCAACGGCTTAGAGATAGCCGCTATACATAACCATTTCTTTTATGAAGAACCGCGAATATTTTATATGCACATTCATGGCATGGGGTCGGTTGAGGAATTGGCGAAGAAATATGCCAATACCATCCGCGACAGCAAAATATTCCCGGCAAATCAACCCACGCCGTCTGCACCGCTAACAGTTACAGGCAAAGAAAACTTTGACCTGCCTGCATTGGACGCTATTGTAAAATATACAGGGACCGTAAACGGGCCGACCTATAAATACACAATTGGCCGGGCTGACCTGAAAGTAATGGCGATGGGCGTGGAAATGACGACCAATATCGGGCTGAACACCTGGGCATCCTTTGCAGGTAAACAGGATGATGCGCATATCGCAGGTGATATTGCGATGCTGCAAAGCGAGGTCAACACGGTTATTAAAATCCTGCGGGCACATAACCTGGAAGTAGTAGCGGTGCATAACCATATGCTGGGCGATGAGCCGCACATGATTTTTCTGCATTATTATGGCCGTGGCAACGCGGCGACTTTGGCGCAGGGATTTCGGGCTGCTTTAGATGTATTAGGTAAAGCGCCAATGAGCGGCATGAAGATGTAACCCCCGCTTATACTAAATCCTTTAACCTAATTCCTAAACGGCTGAAATAGCCACATGGAATACTTATATCCCACAATTAATGAAAGACACAACCACCAAACCGCAACCAATATACACTTTAAAAGAACTCACTTTATACTATTTAAAACTCGGCACCTGGGGTTTTGGCGGGCCGGTGGCTTTGGTGGGTTATATGCACCGCGACCTGGTGGAAGATAAAGGTTGGCTGACCAAGGATGAATATAAAGAGGGATTAGCCTTAGCGCAACTGGCACCAGGGCCATTGGCAGCACAGTTAGGCATTTACATTGGCTTTGTACATTACGGGCTATTTGGAGCTACCTTAACAGGGCTGGCTTTTGTACTGCCGTCCTTTATCATGGTGGTTTTATTAGGCATGGCCTACCAGTTATACGGCGGACTGGCCTGGATGCAAGCGGTGTTTTATGGCGTGGGCGCAGCGGTTATTGGCATTATCGGTATGAGCGCTTACAAACTAACCGTTAAATCCATCAGCAAGTTTGAGTGGGCTGCCATGAAAGCCAAATGGTTGCTATGGCTGTTTTATATAATTGGAATTGCCATTACCGTAATTACCCAAAAAGAAGAAATCTTATTATTCCTGGCTTGTGGTATTATTTATATGCTGATTAAAGCGCCGCCCCAATGGATCAAAAAACCAACCCTAATTCCAGCCGGGATTTTGTTGAGTGTTGGTTTCTGGAATTATAATGGCAAAATCTTGCAGGAGATCGGTTGGTTCTTTTTAAAAGCAGGTGCATTTGTCTTTGGCAGCGGTTTGGCTATTGTACCATTCCTGCATGGCGGCGTAGTTAAGGAGTTTGGCTGGCTGAATGAAAAGCAGTTTGTAGACGCGGTTGCGGTAGCGATGATTACGCCGGGGCCGGTAGTGATTACCGTTGGCTTCATCGGCTACTTAGTGGCGGGTTTTCCTGGCGCTGCTGTCGCTGCAATAGCTACTTTTCTCCCATGTTATTTGTTTACGGTAGCCTTAGCACCATCCTTTAAAAAGATCGCGAAAAACACCAGTATTAAAGCCTTTGTAGAGGGTATTACCGCCTCGGTGATAGGCGCTTTGGTAGGATCTGTTATTATTATTGGGTTACGTTCTATAATAGATATTCCTACAGCATTAATTGGTATAGCCGCAGTGCTGGCACTAATTTATGTCAAAAAACTACAAGAACCTTACGTCATTGGAATTGCCGCTATCATCGGAGCCCTGATAAAAGTTCTATAATTCCGAAAAACACCGAAAATAATTTTATTTCCCATTCCTATATATCGACTTGATTATCACTAAAATATCTTCAAAGTGTTCTAACTACCGCACAGGTTCCGCATAATCATCAAAAGATACTGCCGTAAGCTTTTATTAAAACAAAAAAGGGGCTACTCCAAAATGAGGGCACTGAAAAAGTCCTTTAAATCCGTTTGTTAGTATCAAACAAAGCTATGATTATATTAAAAAGACGCTTGTATAATAATATCTAATATCTAGCCAAAGACCCGGCTCTCCACCGGGTTTTTGCTTTATAGCCAATTTATATTAAATTTAGAGGCAGATACATTAATCAACAATGCAGCAAACACAATCACCAAATAAACCTACAAATCATTTTAAAGCAGTTTTTAGCGGCTCGGTTGGTAATTTGGTGGAGTGGTATGATTGGTATATCTATGCTATATTCTCGCTTTATTTTGCCGATTCTTTCTTCCCTAAAGAAGACCAGACAGCCCAATTGTTTAATACCGCCGGCATATTTGCCATAGGCTTTTTAATGCGCCCGGTGGGCGGATGGTTAATGGGGGCCTACTCTGACAGGAAAGGACGTAAAGCGGCGCTTACTCTATCCATATTGCTAATGAGCGGCGGCTCATTAATAATCACGATAGTACCGGGATATTCAACGATTGGTATTGCTGCCCCATTAATATTAGTACTGGCGCGTATGATACAAGGTTTAAGCGTAGGCGGCGAATACGGAACATCGACAACCTATTTAAGCGAGATAGCCCCTAAAAACAGGAGAGGTTTGTATTCCAGCTTTCAATACGTAACTACTATAATCGGCCAGCTGATAGCGTTAGGGATTTTAATGTTATTACAGCAATGGTTGCTTACCCCGCAACAACTGGAAAGTTGGGGATGGCGCATTCCATTTGCTATAGGTTCGTTGCTAGCGCTATCTGCTGTTTACCTGCGCCGCAACATGGAAGAAACCAAAGCATTTACCAGCGAAAAGCAAACCGTAGAAAACCGTGGTACGTTTAGCGAACTTAAAAAGTACAAACGCGAATCGTTTATCATTATAGGTTTTACATTAGGACTAACTATTGGTTACTATACCCTTACTACTTATTTGCAAAAGTTTTTAGTTAATACATCAGGCTTTAGTAAAAGCGATTCGACATTAATAATGGTGATAGCCTTATTTGCCTTTATGCTGGCGCAACCCCTGGCCGGTATGCTAGGCGATAGAATGTCGCGTAAAAAAATGATGATTATTGCCGTTGGATTAAGTCTTTTAACCACGGTGCCGGTAATGTTATTGTTAAGTACTATGCATAGCTTTTGGCCGGCAACCATGCTTATCATAATTGCGTTAGTTATTCTAAGTCTGAATACCTCTATATCGGGCATTATAAAGGCCGAGCTTTTCCCGGTTAATGTGCGCTCGTTGGGTGTTGGTTTTCCGTATGCAATAACGGTGGCCATATTTGGGGGCACTGCCGAGCCTATTGCCCTGGGATTTAAAAAATGGGGTTATGCCAATGGGTTCTATTGGTATTTAACTATTTGTATAGCCGTATCGTTTATAAGCATATTTTTTATGCCCGATACCACTAATCATTCAAAATTGGACGAATAAATATAACACTTTTACCTTTTTTGTATTGGCTAAAAATTATATACTTTTAGCCATCACAATGGAAGAGAAAAACAACAAAAAAACCATTTGGGCATGGTGCATGTTCGATTGGGCCAACCAATCCTATAATATGGTGATCACGTCCACCATTTTCCCCGCTTATTATGTAGGTATTACAGCTAACACCAGGTATGGTAAAAACATGGTCAGCTTTTTTGGCCATAAGTTTGTAAATACAGTATTACAAAATTACATTTTAGCTGTATCATACCTGCTTATCGTACTTTTATTGCCGATATTGACTTCTATAGCCGATTATCGTGGCGCTAAAAAATTGTACCTGCAATTGTTTACGTGGGTAGGCGCTTTAGCATGTGCGGGTTTGTTCTTTTTGAAAGAAGGTGGGCCAATAGAGTTTGGAATGATATGCTTTGGTTTAGCTACCATAGGTTACTGCGGCGGGTTTGTTTTCTACAACTCATACCTGCCGCAAATAGCTACACTAGACAAGCAGAATGATGTGAGCGCCAAAGGTTTTATCTATGGATTTGCCGGCAGTATTGTGGTACAATTGGTTTGTTTGGTCGGGGTACTATTTCACGATTCATTTGGTATCACCGAAGATATGGGTGCACGGATTTCGTTTATCATTGTTTTTTTATGGTGGATAGGTTTTGCTATAATCCCATTCAAAATATTGCCCAAAGGCCAACCTAATGCCGGATCTCATAAATTCAATGTATTTACAGGAGGGTTTAAAGAGCTGGCTAAGGTGTTCGGGAAAATCAAAAATATGCCTTTGGTGAAACGGTTTCTGCCTGCATTTTTCTTTTACTCGGTAGGCGTGCAGACTATTATGCTTGTTGCTGCCGAATTTGCGGCAAAAGAATTACACATGAAGGACGATGATTTGATTACTATTATCCTGATTATACAAGTAGTAGCTATAATAGGAGCATGGCTTACTTCCTTAGCATCAAACAAATATGGTAATACAAAATCGCTGATAGTCCTGGTAGTTTTTTGGACTTTTACCTGTTTGAGTGTCTACTATATATCTAACCAAAACCAGTTTTATGTAGCTGCATTTGCAGTTGGGATAGTAATGGGTGGCGTGCAATCGTTGTCGCGTTCAACATACGCCAAATTGTTACCACAAAATATTCCGGACACAGCATCTTATTTTAGCTTTTATGATGCCACCGAAAAACTTTCTATTGTTGTGGGCCTTGCAGTTTTTGCTTTAGTAGAAGATTATACCCATGAAATGCGCGATTCGGCATTAGCATTGGATTGCTTCTTTGTGGTTGGATTGGTCTTATTAATAGCCCTATTTGCAGCTGAAAAGAAAGCTAAGAACGTACCGACAACACTGCAAGCAGAGATAGGATAACGATAATAGATTTGACAACTTTTAAAAAGTTGTCAAATTTAAAACGCCGAACAAGCATTCACTCAATCATTAATTCATTCATTGTGGAGAAGAACAACAAAAAAACCATCCGCGCCTGGGCCATGTTTGATTGGGCCAATTCGGCTTATAATTTGGTTATTACATCAACCATCTTTCCGGCCTATTATGTGGCTATAACGGCTAATAAAGCTAATGGGGATAGAGTGATGTTCTTCGGTAAGAGCTTTGTAAACACGGCTTTATCAGACTATGCTTTGGCGGTATCTTACTTAGTTGTGGCGCTGTTATTACCGATCTTGACTTCGATAGCCGACTACCAGGGCAACAAAAAGATATTCATGAAATGCTTTACCTGGCTGGGCGCGCTCTCCTGCTGTTGCCTGTTCTTTTTTAAGCTAAGTAGTTTGGAATTTGGCATCATTTGTTTTGGCCTTGCGGCGATAGGTTATACCGGCGGGTTTGTGTTTTACAATTCTTATCTCCCCGAAATTGCCACGTTGGATATGCAGGATAAAGTAAGCGCCAAAGGTTTTACGTATGGCTATATTGGTAGTGTTATATTACAGGTAATTTGTTTTGTATTTGTGCTTTTTCCAAAGGTGTTTGGGTTAACGGCTGGTAGTTCGGCACAATTATCGTTTTTACTGGTAGGAGTGTGGTGGATAGGTTTTGCCTATATACCGTTTACCATATTGCCTAAAGGCAGTCCTAATGCGCAAACACATCAGCATAACCTAATTAAAGGCGGTTTTATTGAATTAGGGAATGTTTGGCACCAGGTTAAAAAAATGCCTTTGTTAAAACGCTATTTACCCGCGTTCTTTTTCTACTCGATGGGGGTACAAACCATTATGTTGGTAGCTGCCAGCTTTGGCGCTAAAATATTGCATTTACCTACCGCTAATTTAATAACGGTAGTGTTGATTATACAGTTGGTTGCCATAGTCGGTGCAAACTTAATGTCTAAACTATCAGAGACGTATGGCAATGTATTAGTATTGGCGTTTGTAGTTGTAGTTTGGATATTGGCTTGTGTAGGCGCGTATTTTACAACAACAGCGTTCCAGTTTTATATTTTGGCAGGTGTTGTAGGGATGATAATGGGAGGAATCCAATCACTTTCACGATCAACCTATTCCAAATATTTACCGCAGGATATTCCCGATACAGCATCTTTCTTTAGTTTTTACGATGTTACAGAGAAGCTGGCCATAGTTGGCGGTATGTTTAGTTTTGGTTTTATTGAAGAGTTAACGGGCAATATGCGTAATTCGGCTTTAATGCTTTGCATTTTCTTTTTTATTGGTTTGGTTTTATTAATCTCCTTACATAATGAAGAAAAGCGGCTAAAAACCAATAATCGTTAATTAAAAGCTAAACATAGTTATATAAAACTCATTACTTTTTCTGAAATTAGCGCCCAATGAAGACCGAACTATTTATACCTTGCTTTATAGACCAGCTATACCCCGAAACAGCTTTTAATACCGTTAAACTTTTAGAGAAAGCAGGCTGTACGGTAACATATAACCCGGAGCAAACGTGCTGCGGCCAACCCGCTTTTAATGCCGGTTTTTGGGATGACGCTAAAGAAGTAGGTAGTAAATTTTTGAATGGATTTTCGGAAGATAGTGTTATTGTAGCGCCATCTGCATCATGCACAGGCATGGTAAAAAACTATTATAACGACCTGTTTACCAACACAGTAATACATAACAAGTGCAGAACTATTCAAGGTAATATCTACGAACTTTCAGACTTTTTGGTAAACATATTACAGTTTGATTATTTCGGCGCCGAGCTGGAAGGCCGTGCAGTTTACCATGATAGCTGCGCCGCTTTACGCGAATGCCATATTAAAGCAGAGCCACGTCAATTACTTTCGAAAGTAATTGGGTTGGAGCTGGTTGATCTGCCGCAAGGCGATACCTGCTGTGGTTTCGGCGGTACATTCGCGGTTAAGTTTGATGCCATATCAAGCGCCATGGCGCAACAAAAAGTCGATAACGCGCTATCAGTAGGTGCCGAATATATTATCTCTACCGATGCATCATGCTTATTACACCTGCAAGGCTATATCGAAAAAAACAACCTGCCCATTAAATGTATGCACTTAGCTGATGTGCTGGCGCATGGTTGGGGTAACGTTTAAAATTCAACCTCGATTTATTTTTAATTCCCTTAAACTTCGCTTGGCGTCAGTTGTCAAAAAAACAATTGAACTAACATCTTTTACCTAAAATCATCACTTATGAAAAACCTGATTGTATTAGTATTTATACTGATCACCAAAATCACATTTGCCCAGCAAAAAGATACCGTGGGCCTAAACGTACCTTTTACTAATGGCGAGGTTGCATATCAAAAAGTTTTTAATGCCCCCAATAAATCAGACGCCCTGCTTTTTAGTAATGCCCAGTTATGGTTTGTTAAGCATTATAGAAATCTTAATGCTATCCAAATTCAGGACGATGTTGTCGGTAGGGTGCTCGGAAACGGGGTGGAATTACTGACATTTAAAGGAATGTTGGGGATAGACGGCACCTATGATGTGGATATGGCTATCCAAATAGATTGTAAAAACGGCAGATATCGCGCACGCGTATTTAATATCGTTATTGAAACAGAAGACGCTAATAAGATTAAGAATTTTACCTATGCAGAACAGTTAATGAACAATCTGTTAGGTATCCACATGCCTGTTACAGCAGCTAACAATAGTAATCTCTTTAACAAAAACCAATCTAAGAGGGCGCTTCAAAGTTTAAATGTTTTGGTTGATAATGTCATGGGATCCATCAATCAAACCATGAATGATAGAGATGATTTTTAAAAGCAATGCTGATGCAAGGTTCTCTTCGAGAGATCCTGTTGAGATATTAATAACCAACCTGATAATTGTTTTTTTTTATGTAAATTTCGTTACTTTAACCAGGTAAAAAATTGAGTTTCAGAACGACAACGATATTATAATATTATCAATTATTCCATCATGAGAAAGCTAATTATACTGGTATTTATTGTGATCGCCAAAATCACATTCGCTCAAAACAAAGACACCGTAGGGCTACAAATGCCTTTTGCTAATGGCGAGATTGCTTATCAAAAAACCTTTAAAGCGCCCGGTAAATCAATAACCTCACTCTTTAACAATTCGCGATCATGGTTTGAAAAGCGATACAATGACCTTGACAGTGTAAAAATTCAGGATAGTGCTAACGGGCGCATAGTTGGAACGGGCTGGGAAGTATTGTCTTTTAAAGGCCCCCTGGGTATGGACGTTCCAAGCAGAACCGGGATGATAATTGAAATAAATTAAAAAAATGATAGTTACAGCGTTCATATATCCAGGATTGTTTTAGGGTACCAGGAAGATCCGGAAAAACCACGCACCTATTTTACTGCCGAGGACTTAATGAACCACGTGCTGGGAAAGAAATACCCTAAAGGAACAATTGATCCGGTTCCGTTTAATAAAACACGCTCTAAGAAGGCACTTCAAAGTTTAAATGCATTAACGGCTGCTATGATGGCTTCTATCAATCAAACCATGAATAGTAACTAACTTCTCCATCCTCTCAGGGGCTTCCAAAGGAGACCTATGAAAAAAAATATTATAATTTAGTGCGTAAATCGTAGAGATCGACCGAAAAAAGAGGGAGAAATACAATGCGCAAATAATAATGTATAGATCACTATCTTTAGACCAAAGGAGCCTTTAACTGATCACAAAAGCGAATACCGACAAATGAATGATCTATCCGAAAAACCAAAACCTCTCCGTCCATTGGCGGGGGCTGGAGGGCTAAAGGCTTTTCTTGATTCAAAGGTGCTTCAATACAACCAACCTGGTTTCATTACTAACGACCCAATCTGCATCCCACATCTGTTCACTAAAAAACAGGATATCGAGATAATGGGCTTTTGGGCGGCAACACTTGCCTGGGGGCAGCGGGTAACCATCATCAATAAATGCAAGGAGCTTATCGCTTTAATGGACGGCGCGCCTTATGATTTTATTATCAATCATGAAGAGATTGATCTGAAAAGGTTATTGCATTTTAAACACCGCACCTTTAACGATATTGATACGCTGTATTTTATAGCTTTCTTTAGATGGCATTATGAGAATAATCAATCTTTAGAATCAGCGTTCATACCCCCCGGCCCCCTGAAGGGGGAGGAAGATGAGCCGATTGAAAAGTATCTTAATCATTTCAGAAACTACTTCTTTTCATTGCCCGATTTTCCTCATCGTACCAAAAAACACGTGTCCTCGCCATCACAAAAATCAACCTGTAAGCGCTTAAATATGTTTTTACGCTGGATGGTACGCAAGGATAATTGTGGGGTAGACTTTGGTATCTGGAATCATATTAAACCATCAGAACTCATTATGCCCTGCGACCTGCACGTTGATCGTGTGGCCCGTAAGCTCAACCTCATCACCCGCAAACAAACCGACTGGCAAACCGCCATCGAACTTACCCAACGCCTGTGCGAGTTTGATCTTAATGATCCTGTTAAATATGATTTTGCCTTGTTTGCATTGGGGATAGAAGAAAAGTTTTAACACGATGGAAGAGGAAAGAAGATTATCTGAGTTTTTAGTCGGAAAGTCCGATCATACATTAATGCTCTATCATCATTTTTTAAATGAGTTTAGAAAGATAGGCAATATTGAAGTCGAGCCCACCAAAACTATGATTGGCATCTCCAACTCGCATAAACGGATTGCCTGGGTAACACAATTAGGCAAAAACTTTATCCATGTGGTGTTCCCGTTCAAGCAGCCTTATGATGATAATTTATGTTTCCAAAAAGTAGGACAGGTGCCCGGTCAGCAACAATTTAATCATCATTTAAGGGTGTTGAATGTTGATGATATAAATGAAGAAGTGTTGGGGTTTATGCGGATGGCGTATAATGAAGAAAATAATTAGTTATTGATGTTAATTATGACCAATAAGTAATAATTTGCAAGAGTTATCAGTTTACTATTGCAACCAAATTACTTTAGATTGTATATTTGATAGAACCTTTTACCTGTCTCAATGAAAGTCATCTACCGGTTATTTCTTTTTATTACCCTGTTATTCGTCGCCGGCAATGTAGCGGCGCAGGTAAAGTATGATATATCCGGTATTGTCACTAACGAAAAAGGCGAGCCTTTAAAAAGCGCAACCATCTTTATAAGCGGATCTGACCGGGTAACACCAACCGACGAAAGCGGAAAGTTCAGATTTTCGGGCGTGCCACAGGGCAACTATCAACTTGCCGCGCAAATGATAGGTTATGAACCATCATCGCAAAATATACAGGTAAAAAGCGGTCCGCTTACAGTTGACATCCAGCTAAAAATAAAAGTTACTCAATTGGATGTGGTAACGGTTGGCCGGGCCAGAAGAAGCGATTGGGAAAATAATTTTACCCGGTTTAAAGAGATATTTTTAGGAGAATCGGCAAACGCCCGTCAAACGGTGATCCTTAATCCTAAAGTCATAAACTTTAGCACCAGGAAAGGCATGCTGATGGCCGAGGCGGATGAATTTTTGATCATAGAAAACAGGCGTTTGGGTTATCGGCTGCATTATCAGCTTAAAGATTTCAACTTTGACTCTGGCGAGAGCGTAGTTTTATACCATGGCGAATGCACTTTTGAAGAACTGGATGGTACTGTCGAGCAAAAAAAGGAATGGGCCAGGCACCGCGAAGAAACCTATCGCGGATCATTTATGCATTTCCTGCGGTCTGTTTATCAAAAAAATACGCTGGAGAACGGCTTTATTGCAAGGCCTATGTATGGCTATGGCCATGAGCGCACCAACCCCGACAGGGAAGATCCTTATAAGATAATTTTAAAAGACCGGCCGGTAATGTTAGACTCTTTGCTTACAGCATTGGGTACCAACTTTATGTCGTTTAAATTTAACCATCTTTATGTTATTTACGACCCTATAAAGGCAGCAAACTATAAGCCCACTGCTAAATCAGATCAGCAAAAAACAATAATTAAAGATAATTATGCCTCAATTGTAAAACTGGTAAATGATGAAGCTGTAATTGATCAAAAAGGCAGTTATACAGATTATCGCGATTTTTATACCAGGGGCAGATGGGCCGAAGACAGGGTAGCCGACCAATTGCCGGTGGACTATCAACCATCTTCTGTGTCCGTATCAAATAATGATAATATCGCTGCCAAAATGGTGGCGCAATTGCAGCAGTGGACAGACAGTATCCCGCAGGAAAAAGCTTATCTGCACATGGATAAACCTTATTACGCGCTTGGCGATACCATTTGGTTTAAAGGTTATTTAACAGCAGGCAGCAAGCATCAGCTTTCGGCTTTAAGTGATGTTGCCCATGTTGACCTGGTTGATGAACAAAATCACCCCGTAAAAACATTAAGACTATTGGTAAATACAGGCACCATATCCGGCGATTTTGTATTGGGCGATGACATTAAAGCCGGTAACTACCGCATACGCGCCTACACCCAATGGATGCGGAATGAAGGCGTTGAATATTTTTTTGACCGCACGTTTACCATAGGTGATCCGTTGGTGTTTAAACAGAACGGCGCTCCCAATCGCGGCCTGCAGCAAACTGACGTACAGTTCTTTCCGGAGGGTGGGAATCTGGTTAATGACATTGCTTCGAGAGTGGCATTTAAAGCGGTTGGAAGTAATGGCCTTGGTACCCCCGTCAGCGGAAAAATAGTTGATAATGATAATAATGAGGTTGCCGGCATTACCACTCAGCATGCCGGCATGGGCAGCTTTTTATTAAAGCCGCAACCCGGCAAGGTTTACACAGCTAAAATTCGCTTTGCGGATAGCACTTCTAAAGATATCGCCTTACCAAAAGCTTTGGATGAAGGGTACGTGCTTGGTGTTTATCAGCCTAATAAAGATAGTGTGCTGGTACGCATATATGCATCTAAAACCCTGCTGCAATCAACAGTTAACCTGGTGGTACACAGCAGCGGCGAAGTTGTTTTTGCCACCCCGATAAAATTAGAAGGTGCAATTACGCCGCTTTGGCTGGAGAAAAAGAATTTCCCGAGCGGGATTGCCCAGTTTACACTTTTTAATAATAATGCCGAACCTATTGATGAGCGGATAGCTTTTATAAAAACCTATGACCACATGCGTATGGCGGTAAAAACTGCCAGGCCGGTTTATAAAAGCAAGGAGCATGTACAACTGGATTTAAATGCTACTGACGGGTACAATAGGCCTACGGCTGCTAACTTCTCGGTAGCGGTTATTGATGAAAGCAAGGTACCTATAGATGAAGCTTCCGAAAGTACTATCTTTTCGCACTTGCTGCTAAGTGCTGATATTAAGGGTTATGTAGAAAACCCCGGTTATTATTTTACAGCTGATACTGATGAAGTAAACAAAGCATTGGATGACCTGATGCTAACGCAGGGGTATCGCCGGTTTGAGTGGAAAACACTTGGTAATATTATAAACAACAAGCCGGTATTCAGATCAGAGCCTGTTGAAACTAAAGTGTCGGGTACGGTGGTGACTTTAGCAGGCCGTAAGCCGGTGCCCCACGCCAAGGTGGTGCTTGAATCTACAAAAGCCAAAGTCACCAAGATTATTGAAACAGATGCCAACGGGCGGTTTGATTTTGATAAAATGTTGATTGTTGATAGCGTAAAATTTGCCGTACAGGCTATAGCTACCGCAACCAGTGGTAAAGTAAAAATTGTTTTAGACACGGTGCCAGCGGTAAAAGCCGACCCGCTGATAAGTATTAACCCCAATAAAAATACTGCCGACGCGCTTCTGATAAAAAATTTTCTGCAAAAGGCTAAAGACGAAGGCAAACAAGTTAGATTAACCGGATTGCATGTATTAAAACAGGTAGAAATAAGAGACAGGCAAATTGAAAAGAAGGATATCAATATTACGCCGCAGGGAATGTTTAAAGTACCTGAACAATCTGTAGACAAGGTGATTACAATACCTGATCCTGAACATTACACAACGTTGCTGATGTTTATGCAATCCAGGTTACAAGGTATTAATATTTTACAGGACGACAACGGTTATAACATATTGGTAGACATGCGGGCCAGCAATAGCGCTTTAGGTACAACAGCCAGTACAAAACCTTGGGAGGGGAAAGAGGTAGGACTTATTGTTGATGGCAGAAAACTAATGACTCATGCCGAAATTGACGAAGTATTACAGGGGAGCGTAACACCAGATGACGTTGCCAAAATAGAAGTAGTGAGAACTAATACGGCTTTGGTTAATAGCTTACATGCCCTTAATGACAATTACGTAAGTTTTGTTTTATTGCTTACCAAGCTGCCTACAACCCGTAAACAGTATGACCCCAGTATAGAAAATATTACCAGAAATGGATTTGATAAAGTGCGCGAGTTTTATTCGCCTCAATATAACCAGCCTGAAAGGCTGATTAATTTGCCCGATCTGCGCAGCACCATTTACTGGAACCCATACGTAAACACTGATGCAAACGGCAAAGCCAGCTTTGACTTTTTTAACGCAGATGCCCCCGGCAGTTACCGGGTGGTGGTTGAAGGTATTAATGCTGCCGGCCAGTTAGGCAGGCAGGTATATCGTTATAAGGTTGAGTAATGATGTGGTAAATGTGCGGGTACAAACAGGAAATTGCGGGTGATTACGGTTTTTAGTTGGCTATCTACACTAAACTGCCGACAGTAATAATATAAACCTTTGCAGGTATGGAGGGCTTATTGATAAGGCCTGGCCGAAAGTAATTTACTGAATTTTTGGTGGCGCTATATTGTCAGAAATCAGGCATCGAAAAAATGACTTAAAAGTCATAAAAATTGTACCAAACTGTATCATGAAACCGGATTTATGAAGTTAACTATTTTATTTTCAATTAATTGCAAAAACAGGTGTGCCAAAGTGTATCATCAAGACACCTTCATGTGGTACACTTGCGGCGCTAAGCTTCCTCTTTAAAAAACACCTTGTAATAGTTCATTGCCTTGTCATCGTCAAAGCCCTTTTCTATCAGCTTGTTATCGCCATGTATATAGATATGGAAGTTCTTATCCAGCTTTAACACGCTTTTATAAATACGCTGCTGTTTCTTCACCGCGTTGTTAGAGATCTCGAAAGTGTCGTTGATCTTTGTATCAAACTCATCCTCGTATTGGTTCTTAAAGGTCTTGAACGATTCGATAGCCTTGGGGTTGGCTATTACCTCGTCCGCAAACTCGTCCATATCAAAGGTTTCTTTCTCCTTAAAATACTTCATGGAGCGGTTAAGCAGGTCTATCTTATCCGCTTTGGTCATATCAAACCCCTCGTCAATTTTATTGGTAACAAAGTTTTTGTAGATACCCAGCGCGTTACTGGTTTGGTTATAGCTGTCGTTACGGATCTTTAATTGTAAAAAGTCGTCTTTCCAATAAACAGCAGCATCTTGCCCGCGGCTGTTGTTATCTATCACTACTACTTTATAGCCGTTCTCTTTCTCAATATTGAATATCAGACAGCCCTTATCTAACTTGTTAATGTTGATGGCGTTCTCCTCATAATCAACAGCGAAGCCGCCTTTTTCCGGGTAAACCTTCAGGTAGGTCTCTTTATTCTCTGATTTAAAGATGCCTATCGCATCCAGCAAATTACCTTCGATCTGTACATCTTTAAAATAAACCACATATAGCTCGCCCGATTTAATTTTAGGGTGATTAGCCACTTTATACAGGTATTTGGTAATCTGTTCAGACGTTTCATGGAACTTGTCTTTGGCCTCAAATATCTGCGTGGCAAAATGGTGTATCTCGTTTAAAGCAAGGTCGCCGCTGCTATGCATGAGGTGATAAACCTCAACCGATTTCTCGAACGGGGCTAAAAAATACTGCTTAAGCAGGCTTGATATTAACTCGTCTTTTAAAACAAGCGGATGATCTGACAGGGCATACATTTCACTTTGTGATTGATTACCAACGTGATGTACAGAAATTGTATTGAGCGAAGCTTCAAAATAAGTTACCATAATTGAGGCGCAATTTAGTTTTTTTACTTTAGGGTTATAGCTATTGTTGATAGTAATTTGCGACCTTTGCCCGCAATGACTAATACCGAAGAAACCATTGTTGCTTTAGCCACCCCTGCGGGCGTAGGGGCTATCGGCGTTATCCGCTTATCCGGCCCGGATGCTATTAAAATTGCTAATAGGGTATTTAAGGGTAAGGATTTGACTAAACAGCAATCGCACACCATACACTTCGGTAATATAATTGATGGAGAAGTGATATTGGATGAGGTGTTGGCTTCGTTGTTCATCGCTCCAAAATCATATACCCGCGAAAATGTGGTAGAGATCTCCTGCCATGGCTCAAACTACATCATAGAATCTATTATAAAACTGCTGATAAAAAACGGCGCACGGTCTGCCAAAGCAGGTGAGTTTACTTTAAGAGCTTTCTTAAACGGGCAAATGGACCTGTCGCAAGCCGAAGCGGTTGCCGATTTGATCGCGTCAAACTCTAAAGCATCGCAGCAAGTTGCCTTACAGCAATTAAGAGGCGGGTTTAGTAACCAGCTACAATCGCTACGCGAGCAGTTGGTACAATTTGCTTCGCTGATTGAATTAGAGCTTGATTTTGCCGAGGAAGATGTAGAGTTTGCTAATCGCGACCAACTAAAAAAACTGATCTATGAAATTGCGCGGGTTATTAGCGCGCTGATACAATCGTTTGAGCTAGGGAACGTAATAAAGCAAGGTGTAAATACGGTTATAGCCGGCAGGCCAAATGCGGGTAAATCAACGTTATTAAATGCCTTGCTGAACGAAGAACGCGCCATAGTAAGCCATATCCCCGGTACCACACGCGATACTATTGAAGAGGTATTAAATATAAACGGCATTAACTTCAGGCTGATAGACACCGCTGGCATCCGCGAGGCTACAGACGCTATTGAAAAAATAGGGGTAGAGCGTACGATGGAAAAGATAGAGCAGTCTGCCCTGTTAGTGTATGTTTATGATGCGGCGCAGATAACTTTAGATGAGTTAAACAGCGATTTGGAGAATCTGCAACGCCCGGGTGTAACCATGCTTATAGTAGCCAATAAAGCCGATTTGCTAACCGATGCACAATTGATCGCTTTACCCACAGATGCCAATGTAATATCAGCTAAGGAGAAAACGCATATAGACGAACTTAAATCAACAATATACCACTCGGCGGTAAAAGACCAGTTAGACGGAAACGAAACGCTGGTAACCAACGTACGGCACCTGGAAGCCCTGCAAAAAACCGAGCAAGCATTAGCAAGGGTATTGGATGGCATAGATACCGTTACATCCGACTTCCTATCGATGGATATTAAGCAGGCCTTGCATTATCTCGGCGAAATTACCGGCGCAGTTACTACTGATGATTTGTTGGAGAATATATTTAGCAAGTTTTGTATCGGTAAATAGGACGGGCTTCATATCGTGTCATTTCTTTTCATTTATTGTTGATTTATAACAAGTTATATTTCATCCATTATCCTGCCTTTTCATTTAATGCCTTAATTTTTGTTTCAAATTTGTAACCCAATTGATCGGTTACAAATTTGAAACAAAAATCGATATTAATTGCGCTTTTTCATGGCCTATCATTGATTTTCATTCCCTTTCAAATAATTGCATTTGTTGTTACAACAAACTGTAAATCAGATAATTAATTAAAATAAATTTTTTGGATTAGGTTCTGGATAGTAATTTTATCATCGTACAGAAATTATAAAACGATGAGTGTAACCTTAAGAAGAAAAACAACAAACACCGGCAGATACAGCTGGAATTTAGACATCTACCACGAAGGCAAAAGAACTTCGCAATCCTTAAAGCTTTACACCTTAATAAAGCCTAAGACCGACGCTGAGAAAAATCGTAACATTGAGGTGAAGCGGCTTGCAGAGAAAATTCGACTAAACAAAGAGGTTGAACTTACTAACTCAAACTATAGCAAATTCGGGACTAAGCAAACCGGTATATCATTTTTGGATTACTTTGAGAAGCTGACCCAAGAACGCCGCCGATCTGCGGGTACTTTTGCAAATTGGGACAGCACCTTTAAAGTATTAAAACAATACTTCGGCAACCACTCTAAAAAACTAGTCGATGTTACGGAAAATGACTTAGCCGCTATCAAAAAGTTTATTAGCGAGAAGTATCGAACCAAAGCCAATCAACCACTGTCTAAAAACGCCGCATCATCCTACTTTAATAAAGTTAAGGCTGCTCTTAATGCTGCTTTTGATGAAAAACTGGTTGATGTTAAAATTGCTTCAAGGGTTAAAAGTCTTAAGCCTGAAAACACCAGACGGGAGTTTCTTACAGAAGAAGAAGTAAAGCAACTCATTATAACACCTTGTACTTATCCATTGCTTAAACGTGCTTTTCTTTTTAGCGTGTTTTGTGGATTACGATTTTCGGATGCATCAACTCTACTTTGGCGGGATATTCAAATTACCGGTGACCGAACTTTTATTCGCTACAGACAGCAAAAGACTAGGCAGGCTGAAACGGTTGATTTAAATAATAGTGCTATTGCTCAACTTGGCGAGAGGATGGCGGATGACCAAAAAGTGTTTAAGGGTTTACGATACAGTGCATGGACTAACGTTAAGTTAACCCAATGGGTTATGGCTGCCGGTATCAAAAAACACCTCATCTGGCATTCAAGCCGCCACACTTTTGCGGTGCTTCTCTTGACCAAAGACGTTGATATTTATACCGTATCGAAGTTACTAGGCCACCGGGACCTGAAGACGACCGCCATCTATGCGCAGGTAATTGACAAACGTAAGAATCAGGCAGTAAAAGCGTTGGATTTTGACCTGTAACATAATCCAAATTAAAAAAGATTTTATTTATTTTTTCGTTTAAATACGTTCATTTATCTTGTGATAATCACAAAAACAGGTGGTTATTCGTTCTTTAAAACTGTAGTCTGATGGTGGAGTAAGTTGGTGAAGAGGTATCTGGATGAGCCTCGGAACTAGCGAACGAAACAAATACCTTAACATCCAGTAGGGTTGAAGTCGGGCGGGCGATGAGCCGTTAAATCTGCACAGTTGGAGCAGTTGCCCAACTAGTCGAACTCAAACTAACACAACCCCACTTAATACATTATTAATAAACAATATTAGCTATGTCTGAAGCAAACGAATTCATGACAGTGGGAGAACTGTGTGCCTATCTCAAGATCTCGGCCAGTCTCGCGTACAAATTATCGCATCGGAATGCGATACCTAAATACCGCCCGACCAACGGTCGCGTGTGGTTTAAAAAAAGTGATATAGACCAGTGGATAAACAACCATCGGATTATGTCAGAAACAGAATTGAACACATTAACTAATTAAACCAATGATTATTACAGTAACTTTTAAACCAGCCGTAGCCTCAAATAGAAGTAACGGTTTTACAAACACGCAGCAACATTTTACCCCTGAATGTTACAAGTTTCACGCTAAGAAGTGGAAGGATGTAAAACGCGGCTTGAAAAAAATCTCAGCTATTAGAAGTCTTGGCGCAGTAGATGTTGGGGCAACAACCCAAGCCAAGACTCAAGCTACCCCACTAATGACTATTGCCCAGTTATGTAATTACCTTAAAATTAGCGAACGCACTTGCAGGAGATGGAGAGCTGACGGGAAACTACCGTTTAAAAAACAGGGACGCACCATCAGGTTTGACCGAAGTGCCGTAGACAGTGCTTTACAAGCACAAGGCTATAAACTAACGAACAACAGTGAAAACATGTTAACAAGTAAAAAATGAAAAGCTTACTAGAAAACAGATACGTATTTGAAACAACTGTCCGCAACGATCACAGTAATGTTTATGGTTTAAAATTGGAGGACTATTTCCTATCCAAAAAGAAACGTATTGCTCCTGAGATCTTGCGCTGTACGTCATGGGATAAAATCGAGTTTAATTTCAACGGCCCTTTTGCCCGGATTAATCCCGTTGTTGACAACGGGGTATTTGTGTCTCCTGAAATGATATTTTATCGGCAGGCGGGACGTGATTTTTACGGCGAAGACGTAGAAACAGGAAAGCCAATTAAGGCAACCTTATTTGGACCAACAGACGAAAACGGCATAGTCATACCTGTATATGTCGAACTTAAAATTGCACGTTCCCGATTTAACAACATCAACGTTTTTAACTACCCTCCCTTTGGAGTGATTGAAAACTGGGATGCAGCAATCGATGCTAAGTGGAATAGTGTAGGGGAGCTGGTGAGAACCTATCACCTATAATACCAACGTTAGGATTTGTTTTAATAAATCGGGCTGTATAATAACGATAGTACAGCCCGATTTTTATTCCTCATCTACTTTACCACTATCAAGGCGCATTTGATATAGTCGGTAAACTGTTTCTTAACCCCTGTATAAACGCGCCTTATTAGCTATTTACTATAATAATATAAAAAAGTACCTCTTAGAGGAACCTTAAAAACGACATAATATGTACGACACATTTAATTTTACATTGCCTCATACCTTCTTTGACTACGACCATATAAGGCACATTTTTGATACTAAGTTGGCGTTTAAGGTTGACAAACGATATCTCAATGGTTCAGCTATAGTTGCTAATTATGAAAATTACGCATTTAGCTTATCAAAAAAACATTTAAGAGCTAATGGAAGCTTGACCAAGCTTTACTATGGTAACAATGTGCAAAACTTAAACTACACGCAAATACAAGATGCTTTAATGCAATTTGAAACATTATTTGAAATACCTTTTGATGATGCCATTGTAAGTAGAATTGATGTGGCAACATCAATAAATTTAAGTAATCCAGTAAATATGTATTTAGATTTATTGGTTGCTCCATCGGGGTACAAAGCGTCGAACCTGAAAAATGAAACTAAGCGATATGAGAAAGGCAACGATACACTGAATTTTTATAACAAAGTGGCGGATATGCGAATTAAGGATACTTTAAGTTACAAAATCTATAAAGCTGATTTTATTTTAAAATACGAAAGGCGATGCACTAAAAATTTACTCGATATTATAGATACTTCCGATTTGAAATTTAAAAATTTCTATACCTCTGAAGTTTATAAAAATTTAATTGAATACTGGTACAATGGCTATCAATCTGTGCTTAAACTTACTAACCCTCAACCAACCCAACTTAAATATAATTCCTTAACAGATTTTAAACAATCATTAATAAACGAGGGCATCAAATCCCTAAATGGTGTTGAAGTGTTAAGTGAAAGCATCAATCAAATTAAGATCAACAAAAAGGTGCGGTATAGGATTAACGAATATCTTTATTCCCTACCTAAGTTAGCACCACTTAGCCCGATTTTGCAAAGAGAATTAGATAACAAGATACAAGGTATATATAATAATGAGATGGCTTATTTAGAAGAGTTAAATTGAACCCGGCAGAGAGTAGATACTATAATTATGTTATATTGCTTTTATACTGGAAATCCTACCGTATAAGCTATAGTTTACATTAAGGCAATATTTTTTATTACTCCTGTAAAAAATAAGCTTACACAGCAGGAATCGCCTTAATAGAGATTATTTAACAGCCTCCCACACTAACCCGTTAGGTCTTCCATATTCTTCCATAATTAGTTGCTGCTGGCCCTTCAATAGCCGAAACTTTATATCTGAAGGATTTTCAAAACGGTCCGCCAACGTAGTGTCATTTTCGGATATGCACTGAATACTTAAACCATCACCAGTAAAAATAAATACTTTATAGTCGCCGACTTTAGAATAAAGCACCTTATATGTTTTTCCGAGGTATGGATAAGTTACATGTGGGTTGGGGGACTGAGCCACACAAACCCAGTCCTTAACAAAGTTTTGTTCTGTAGGGCTTTTGCAGGCGATTAACATACAGATTAGAAAGCCCAGAGAGATTTTATTTAGTTTCATGGCTTAATTGATCAAGCTAAAAAGCCAAATAATTACGAAAATCATTGCTATAAGTACCAAAAACGCCACCAGTCTTTTATTTTGCTTTGACGTTTCGATATCAGCAATTTTCTGATTGGCTACGCTATTTTTTTCTTCAAAATCATCCTCAGTAGCACCCTCACCTGGCTTGAATTCATAACCACATGAAAGACACGTAATAATTACATTTTTCGAGCCAGTATGACCATATAATAAACCTTGTGTTCCAAAAGCAAGGTTACCAATCACTGCACGTTTTTGATTGAAGGTTTCCCGATTAGCAGATAAAGATTGAGATTTGCAAATAGGGCAAAGTATAGGTTGTTGTTCCATAAACTTTTAATTAATATGCTACTTCCAATGTGCCGCCATTCCCACTATTAGCGATAATTAATTTTGCATTACTACCATCAATGTTGCTTGAATAAAAGCCGGTTCCGTTTGTATCATGTTTAGTATCATCAACATTAAAGAATATAGTTTTTTGATCGGGTGAAAGTTTAACAAAGGTTGTATAGGAAACAAATAGCCCCGAAGGCAGACTAATACTGATTTTTTGCGGGTTACTTCCATCATAGTTAGCTACCCATATTTCGCAATAATAGGTACCCGATGAACCGCTTAACGGTAAGTTTTTAGTGTAAATAATTTTGTTTTGTTGTGTAATCGAAGTTGATGTAGTTGTTGCTGCGTCGGCAGATTTTTTACAGCTGATTTCAAATAAAATAATTGATAGCGAAAAAGCAGTGAGTACAACTGTGGATAATAGAATTTTTTTCATTGTGTTGAGTTTGATTAAGTAAAATTAACACAGTAAATATATAAATACTATTAATAAGTATGAATTTATTAGTGGTAATATAAAAGATGGGTATTGGCTTATTTTACTGTATGGCAGAAGATGGTAAAGAAGATAAGGTATCCTATAATCAGGAAGAATTAAAGAAGCTGGGAAACAGGATTAAAAATCTGCGCGTAAAGGCCGGGTTTACTAATTACGAATATTTCGCCTACAAACATGAAATACCACGTGCTCAATTTGGCAGATACGAACGAGGGGAGGATTTAAGATATACTAGTCTTTTAAAAGTTATTAAGGCCTTAGATATAACTATAAAAGAGTTTTTCAGTGAAGGATTTGATTAAATTCGACTAATGAGCTTAAAGTGGCTAATTATTATTTTATAAATTCAAGCGCAAGTTTTTACACCCAGCTCACATGATATAATGTTTGTTTATCAACCTATACTTAGGACTATCCCCACATCTATATAATTTCATGTTAACTATAGTAAAAGACGCAAAACAAATAAAAGACCTTATTGATATCTTGAAAATAAAATTATCAATCGTCAGTAAAGATCTATACGAAGTTATTTACCGTAGCCAAAACAATAAAGAAATCCCAATAGATATTTTTCTAACTGACAAGGACCTTTGGTGGGGAAGTGTGAAGCTTGACGATGAAAATAAATATTTTAATCCATTTGGTTTAGTTATACCTAAAAAGGGTTCTTATGTAATAGGAGATTGTGAACTCAATTTTTCAGACCTTGATCACACGCTCGGTTTTTCAAGTCAATTTGGAAGTGATGAAAATGGAACTATATATTTACTACATAGTGGTAGATTCAGCGGAGTAAGCCGCGAAAAGTTTAATGATTATTGCCGTAATAAGCCAGTCGTAAAAAAAGAAGTTGAAGGGAAAAATAATCCTGAATATTATGTTATCGGCTCTCTGGAAGGGAATACAATAAGTACAGATATTTTTCACTTCGTCGATCTTGTTAAAAAGTTCAAGGAAGAAAATCGAGGGACTAAACAAGTATAAAGAGGTTTGGGTCAATTTTGATTAGGCTGTTTAAAAATTCCTTGGTGAAAATGAAATAGTCGTTTATGCATTTATAGAGCCCGGCAGTAAAACGACGTTTTGCTGTTCGTTTTTAGTAAATGACAGAACTTTCGTCTATCTTAAAAAGCGAATTAAAGCACTTTGGAAAAAACACTAATAGAGACCATACCACCTGTCGAGAACTACACAACCATTGTTAATTCCTGTGCTGTCGCAGTCGCCCTTGCACGAAAATGGAAAGAGGAAGGCAAATATGATCTATTCAGGGGACAGGGTAGTAATTGGAAACTCGTATCCAGTATTCACCGAGTTAAGGGTCAAAGAGGATACAATAAACATTTAAAGCGAAGCGATCTTTTATTTGGGTTTATGCAATTAAACCCTGTTCTGAAAGATTATTGCAAGAATCAGGACCAGTTTATCGCTATCGCGCAACACTACGGTGTAGCGACAAATTTTATTGACTTTACGGAAGACCCAATAATCGCCGCATGGTTCGCCACGCACTCCAAGGCAAATAAAATCGGTCAATATGCTTGCATCATTTGCGCGAAGCGAAAGGATTTTGAAGAAACGATGCTATTTACCAAACCACTGCTTGATAAATATTATGTGAATGGGCACCAGCCGGAATTTGTAAGCATTGATGTCCATGATCTGTGGCGCCTGCAAGCTCAAAAAGGGCACTTTCTATATACGCCGTTTTCAGGCATTGAACATTATTATCCTTTCGACCGCATCCTTTTTCCTTACGACCAGCCTTTTGAAGCTATCAGGAAAGAATACATCTATCCACTTCAAAAGAGTATAATTGAAACTAACATTGACCATTTTCTTACTGCGGAACGCCGGAGCAGGAATATGGAGCGTATAATGAAATGGATAGGCGAAGAACGCACCAGCGTACTGCCAGAGAATGAAATAGGCAATTATACTTTGCCAAATGCTAGACCACATAACTCATGGCGCGGTCGCAAACTCAGGTCGTGGCTGAAGCCTTACCAGGAGCGCTGGGATGCAATAAGCCATGATCACTCGATCGAAGTGACTATACCATATCAGTTGGTCAGTAATGATTTTCAGGAGGATTTATCATCAACGATTCTAAACGTTTTACAAAAACATCAGAAATGCAGAAGTCATACGGGTCGTCTTATGTTACAACGGATTCAGCGACCATTCAATAAGAAAATGCAGACAGCAATTCAAACTGGTTGTGATTTGATTTGGCATGGTATGCGGAACCTGCCTTACACGGATGACCAGATCGCTATGTCTCTGGCAAATTTCATCTTGTTATACAATTTTTATAGCAAGGACCGGATGATGGAATCTGCTCACGATTGGATATTTGGGCGGACAGTGTACATTGTTATGACGGCCGATGACGGGAGTAATACTCATGCCTATGTAAACGGCTATCATATTCTACAAGCTGCACGGGAAAATATATTAGATATTTTGCGACCAGAGTACCGGGATATATGTGCTGATAATCCTGTTGCCCTTACGCAACTGGTATTTGATCCCAGCTACCTGTTCCAGTTTGAGCGATTGCAGGAGTTATTTGCAACAGACGTGATACCCAGCCAAACGCTATTAGAATTGACCAATGCAAATCCAGTCATCTATTTTAACCCGGCCTATTGCAAAATTTTTGGATTGGCCTAACGACAGCCCGTATTCATGTCGCTTTTGGGATTTAGTTTAAAACGGAAATGTATGTTTCACCTTCATTACAGTAGTGGATGATACTCCAACAACTTTCGCAATTTCTCTGATAGTCAAGTTTTTTTGTAGGTATTTCAATATTATTTTGGAGGTGTTTTTTTCCAAAAATTCCTTTTCGCTTTCATGCGCCCCCTGAGGTCTGCCTAATCTTCCTCCTTGTTGAACATACACCATACGACCGACAGCAGTGCGTTCCTTTATGTTGTCTAGTTCCATCTCATATAGCGAGGACATTACCGACGATATCATCTTCCAAATTGGGTTTTTGATGCCATTTGGCCGTGATTGTAGCCCTACGTTTCTTACAGTTACATTAATGCCTTGTGTATCCAACCAGTCTAATGTATTTATTACATCGCCTGTATTGCGGCCTAATCGTGAAAACTCTTCGACAATCACCTCTGTTACTTTGCCTTCTTCAATAAGTTGCATCAACTTTGAACCTTGAGGTCTTTCCCGGAATGATATGTTACCCGAAACTTTATCAAGTAGGGTAAGATCATATTTGCCAGTATCATTATTAAACCTATTGCCGGTCTGACCAATAGTGCTTACTCGGTTGTATTTTATCCGCATTGTTGTGTTAGTTTTATAGTGTGATTAAAACTAATACAAGAATGCGATTCTTGAAACGTGCGAGTGCACTTTTGTTGTGTTAGTTTTTATTATAATAAAAACTAACACAAGTTTTTGAATGTGCCAAGTTGTGTTCAGGCCATAAAAATTGGACGATGATAAAATAACTTAAAATGACATTTACCTTTTGATTAGATTTGTATATGAACTTATCATTGATACCCACGCATTCCGGACAAATTTGTAAAATTAAGTCTGACATTCCTGATATGGAAGAAGATGAGGTTTTTATAGTTTCAGAAGATCCGATTGACTTTGACAATGATGATGAAATCCTGGTAGTTGGACTTAAAGAGCTTCAACGCAATATAAAAAATCCTGATAAAGCCGAAAGATTAAGAGTTAGGAAAGATCAATTGGTAGTTATAGGCGATGATCTCGAATCATATATTCGGTCCTGGAATAACTAATTGTACCTTAAAAATATCTTGTATGAGTTTTTGGAAAAAGTATGATTATGATTATCCGTCAGTTCTGACAATGGATGATGCCGAATTAATAATACTCCTGAATTCTTTAACCAGAGAAGAAATAACTGAGTGGCTAATTTGGAATGACCCCAACGGCATTTATGGTGATGAACAGTCACTCAAGGAGATGGGAAACATTATGTCGATAGAAGAAGGTCTTGAAATAATGCATCGTCATATCAAAGAAAACAGATTAATAAGTTAAAATGCAGTTATGATAACTGAATTAAGGACACTGGATGATGTAAAAGAATTTATCCTTCAGCTGATCGCTGAAGGATTGAATTATCATCCTGATGATGATTTTGAAAACTATGTTAATACAAAAACCGGCGGGCCGTCTTATACTTGGGTGGAATCGAAGATAAGAAACCGGTTGAACGATCAGAGCTTTGAAACATGCGAAGCCGCCGGCACTAACATTTACGACATTTCCATGGAAATATTTTTAAAGGAGACCGGTCTCGATAAATATATTCCGCCGCCATCACAAGCACTGATAGAATAATGGCACCGTCGTTGCTGTAATCTTTTCAATGGCCGACGTTCACTCCAAAGAAACCCGAAGTTTCAATATGTCGCGTATCCAATGTAAGGATACCAAACCGGAAATGCTTGTGAGAAAATACCTTTTTTCCAAAGGATTTCGTTATCGCCTTCATGATAAAAAACTTCCAGGAAAACCAGATTTAGTTTTGCCAATGTATAAAACCGCTATTTTTATTAATGGTTGTTTTTGGCATGGACATGATAATTGTAAAAAAGGTGGTGTCCCAAAAACTCGAACTGAATGGTGGCTTAAAAAAATAAATTTGAATAAAACCCGCGATGCTAACGTCATCAAAAAGCTTTCTGAGGTAGGTTGGAAAACCATTACTGTTTGGGAATGTGAATTAAAAGGCCTAATGTTAAAAAAAAACCTTGATAAAATTGCGGTAGACATTAAATCTGACAAAACTATATGAAAAGCTTGTTTAAAATTGACGTAGCTTTATATTTTTATATTAAAAAATAAGTAAAGAATTAGGATTTTTATAGATGTCAGATAATAAAGAAGTTACTAGATTTTCACCCTTAGAGTCCTATAAAAAAAAAATGCCCGATCCTGAAATAGTTTACGTTGTGGACTTTTTCAGCGGTTGCGGAGGTATGAGTTGGGGATTTGCAAATACACGTCAAAGTCATATGGCATTTAAAGTGCTGGCAGGCATAGATATTGAAGAGCCGGCATTAGAAACTTATCAAGAGAATGTTGGCGTTCCCGGCATTAAACAGGATATCAGGAAGATAGCTGATGATCCTGAGTTGCTGGCACAATTAGTGCCTAATTTTGATGAGAAAAAATGTCGCCCACTGGTATTTATTGGATGTGCGCCATGTCAAGGATTTAGTGCGCATCGAAAAAAGGATGAAAGAGATGATGTTCGAAATAATCTGATGGTAGCTTTCTCAAAAATATGCGCCTATTACAAGCCTGACGTCGTAGTTATGGAGAACGTGCCGGAAATCATCAAAGGTAAATATAGCTTTTATTGGGATGAGGCAGCAGTGATTCTGAAGGATAATCATTATCATTTAACTTCGGATGTATTGGATTTAAGTCAGTTCGGCGTACCACAACGTAGAAAAAGAGCAGTAGTACTTGCCTCCCTCAAACAAAAAATTGACCTACCTAAGCCTGTTTTTACTACTACAAACGCTCCTACGGTAAGGGATGCTATATCTCATTTGGCACCATTGGCTGCAGGTGAAACTGATGTCTGTGATGCATATCATCGTGCTCCAGGTCATACAGAACGAATTTTGGAGAGAATTCGCAAAACACCACCAGACGGCGGAGGTAGGAAATCACTTGCAACAGAGGATCAGTTAGATTGCCATGTCAATGTTGACAACGGTAAGACACCAGGTTTCACTGATGTTTACGGTAGGTTACGTTGGGACACCCCAAGCGTTACTATTACAGCCAAAAGTAGCACACCCTCTTGTGGGAGATTTCTACATCCAGAACAACATAGAAATATTAGTATTCGGGAAGCCGCAATTTTGCAGGGTTTTCCACAAAGTTATCGATTTAAAGGATCTCTGATCAGTCAATACCGCCAAATAGGAGAAGCTGTACCACCTTTATTTTCACGTTTCCTAGCCTGGCAGGTACTGGATTACTTCAAACCGGGGACACGATTTTCTTTACCATTTTCCGCAAAATCTAATAAGTACGATATAGAACAGCCAAGAAAACTTAAAGTGATAGATTGTTTTAGTGGCTCTGGTGGATTATCTCTTGGTTTTGAATCTGCTGGGTTCGAAACGGCACTAGCTTTCGATACAAATGCTGATGCAATTAATACTTACAGAGCAAACATCCCCGGCAATGCGATTGTGGCAAGCGTTGAAGACTTTGATTTGCCGTCGAAAATAGAAGAGGCTACGGAGGGCTCAGATTTTATCATTATCGGTGGTCCTCCTTGCCAAGGTTTTTCTCAACAACGGAGGGGAGAAAATAATGACGTCAGAAATAACTTGGTAATTAGTTATGCTAATTTGATTGAGAAACTTGAAAAAAAACCGGTAGCGGTGGTGTTAGAGAATGTGACTTATCTTGACTCTCCGCGAGGCAAGAAAATACTTATAGCCTATATTAACAAATTAGAAAAGTCTGGATATAAAACGTTTAGGCACGATTTGAATTCTGCTGATTTTGCTGTTCCGCAATTAAGGAAAAGGATAATAATCGTCTCGATCCCTGCCGAATATGCCAAACAATATCATGGACCCGTGCCATTGTCCGGTGCCCGTTGGACAAGTCTGGGCGAAAGTTTATCATCGCTTCCTGATTTTGGTTTCCAGGATGAAGAAATGTTAAATCATGAAGCGAGTCATGAGGGAGTGCTTAATAAACAACGAATAGCATTTGTAGATATGGGAAAAGGGCGCTTGTCCATTCCTGAATACTTACAATTGGATTGTCACAAAATATATGGTGGTCACCTGGACGTATTTGGTCGTTTGGACTGGTTTTCTTTTGCCCGAACGATTACTGGTGGATTTGATAGTTTTACGAGAGGTGAATACGGTCATCCGTTTTTTCAGCGGTCTATTACCCCGAGAGAAGCTGCCAGAATACAGGGGTTTCCGGATTGGTTTTACTTTACCGGTAAAAAGGCATCAGTCAGACAACAAATCGGAAATGCAGTGCCACCACCGATGGCTTTTGCGATAGCGAAAGCGATAAAGAGTGCAATTCCAATGATCGAACAATCTCAACTATGTCAATATTAATTAAAAAATTCACCTTTGATCGGAACACCTTTAAATCCGATACTATTAGTTCGGCGGATGAAGCAGCCCATACAATTGAATTGGTGCGTGCGGGTTCCTACGATGACAAAACAACGAGTAATAAGGTGCAAGCATTGGCTTCGTCGATGGGGCTGTTTATTAAAAATGGTAAAGGTGTCTACGATGTATCGCCGTTAGCAGATAATTTCCTCATGCTTTACGCACAAAATAAAGAAGATGCTTGGCGATGGCTGGCAACACGATCTTTATGGCTTTATTCAATACCCTCTGGTACTCAAGCCGAGGTGAACTCAGAAGCTCGGAAGTTAAATATATCTTTCGCTTTTTTTCGCAACATCATTCGATTATTACTTCATTTGGAAGCGTTGGAGCAAGAACAACGATATCTTTATTATGACGAAATAACAGAAATTCTTAACGATGACAACAATTGGTCGCTTAGCCCTGATAAGTGGTTTCAAAAAATATTAGCTGGTCGTGGCAACGCTCTGATTTCACCGGTAAATAAACCCGGCTTTTTAGGAGAGCTTGATGTTACATACGGTTTACCACGAGATAACTGGAACGCCCTTTTTAATAAGAATTTTGCCCAAACCGGTCTTTTTGAGTATGTTAAATCTGGTGCAAAAACGGTTGGGATAGCTTTGAGATCCGATCTCGATGACGTTTTGCAGAGGAGGGTTAGGTTTATTGTAGATCATCCTGCCGAATGGAACCCTACGCAGCTTTGGGCCGATCATTTAAAGCCCAAATCTAATGATTTGCCCCTGGAGATTTCCAAATCAGCTTCAGCTGTACCAATAATCACCGGGAATACTAATGTACAAGACCTCTTGAAGGAAATTAACTCTGCTTTAAATGCTGCCGGATTTACTATCACAGAGGATTTTTTAAGGAGATATATAGCAAGTCTATTTACCAAGAGATTTGTAATACTCTCTGGGATGACCGGGTCAGGTAAAACCAAGTTGGCGCAGTTATTGGCTGCATGGCTTGATGGTCCTGATTTCATGGTTACCGATATTTTCAAAAAGGGTAGTGTTTTAAAAGCAGATCGTGCAAATTATAATGTGAGTGCGGCAAACGCTTCAGTCTTGAATGTCGAGGATACCGGTAGTAAAGTTACCGCCTTGCCGATTCCTCTAATTTATGAATGGGTACATGTGATTAAAAATAACAATTATGATCGAAGTACATCCGGCGAAACAATACGGGGAAAGGCTCAGGAAAACTCCGCTTACAGTAGTTATATCCACGGATATACCAGTCAATTAAAAGCTGCGGCTTTTCAGGTAATTGAAACTTCCTTGCAGGATAATGAACGCAAGCGATATGCGGTAGTTCCTGTTGAAGCAACGTGGTCAGGCATGGAGGATATTTTCGGCTATGCTGATGCATTAGATAGCAATCGATATGTTGGTCGAGAATCTCTGCAACTTATTCTTAGGGCGAGTGAAAATTACAATTCATCAGATTCAACGTTGCCGTATTTTTTAATTCTCGATGAGATGAACCTATCTCATGTGGAGCGATATTTTGCTGCAATATTGTCGGCTATTGAATCAGGCGAGCCTATCCCGCTGCATAATAATTTAAGAGATATTGATGGTGTCCCGGGCAGGTTAATATTGCCACCGAATCTTTTCATAATTGGAACTATTAATGTCGATGAAACAACCTATCAATTTTCGCCAAAGGTGCTAGACCGTGCCAATGTCATAGAATTCAGGGTTTCTTCGTTGCAGATGAAAGATTTTCTAGAGGGGAAAATTACCCCCTCATTTGAAGGAATCACGGGTAAGGGACGAGGGTATGCTGAATTATTCATAAAAGAAGCCAATTATACACCTGATTTGCCCGAAGATGATCGGTTGCTGTTGGCTGAAGATCTGATGCTTTTTTACGATTTGTTAGCCTTAAATGGGGCAGAATTCGGTTTTAGAACCTCTAAAGAAATTTCTAAATTTCTCGGTTTTTATAAGCGGCTTGACGGGAATTGGTTATTTGCTTCTGCACTTGACGCTCAAATAGTTCAAAAAGTGCTTCCTAAAATCCATGGCTCACAGCGAAAGGTAGAACCTTTATTGCGCGGGCTGGCTTATTTATGTTTTTACAAAAGAATGTGGCGTGAAGACGGTTTATCCAGTTCAGAAGTAAGCAAACGTAAGCAGGACTTTGTTACGCAGGCCAAGAGCGCTGTCGATACCAAGAACAAAACGTTTAATGAAATCATTTCATCCGCGCATGACGAATTAGGAAACCGCACTTATTTGCCTGATGATATTTACCTTCCGCTGAGTTTTGAAAAAATTATACGGATGTTGTTGAGATTGAATAGGGATGGTTTTACCAGCTTTGCTGAAGCTTAAATCGCATGCCGACTAAGATAACTGAAGGAAGGGCACAGATTTCCGACGATCAAGGCAACAAGGTTGCCACCGTTAAAATCCGCCCCTTAGGTCAATTTGCAAAACAATACATTAGTGCCTTGTCTGAAGCTGATGAGCAGGAGATGGCCGAATGGGGAGAAGAGCGCTTTCAGTTGCTGGAAAATTGCCGATACGAATATGAAATTATTGATAATGATAATTGTGTTTTACAAATAATTGAAGGCATAATTACAAAAAGTGCATTTAACCCCTTATCGGGAACTATTGAATCTGGTTCGAATATAGGTTTGCTGGTTATCAATGCTGAAGATGATGAATCAAAAATAATCGGACAACTTGCACTTGAAGTGCGTTCTTCTAAATTAGAATATCGGCATCATTACCGGACTATGTTAGAGGATATTACAGATCAATGCGCAGAGCTTTTAATGCAGATACGTTCTCCGGCCAGAGGGCTTTTTCATCCTAATCCCAGAGAATCCTCGGCAATTTTGGCGCAACGATTTTCATTTTTAAAACATTTATTGACGACCAGAGATTTTCGTTACGCTATTATTCAGTTACTAGCCGATCCGCATATCCAATTGTTCACGGAATCAAACCGACGGGAAACTGCTCAAGGATTTCGTCCTTCCAGTTTAGTTTTGCGGCAGATTCGATCCGCATCAGTTCGAACTAAAATTCCGGCAGGACATCCTTTAAACAGTAAATTGCCTAGTTTGCCCTCACATTTGTATATTCAGACGCATGTCGAAACTTCGGATACTTCAGAAAACCAATTCGTCAAGTACGCCCTGGAAGGTTTTAGTTTGGTTTTTTTAGAAATGCAAAAAATTTTGGAGGCAAAATCTTCACTATCTCCTTCTGATAAACGGTTGCTTGCTGATATTATTAACTTGAAGATTTCTATAGATGAAATTATTATACATCAGTTTTTTAGACGAATATCCGCGCCTAAAGTTTTAAATTTAGGTAGTCCAGTGCTTCAAAACAAAAGTGGGTACCGAGAAGTGTTGATTGCATGGCTAAGATTCAATGCGGCGGCCCGTTTGGTGTGGAACGGAGGAGAGGATATTTATGGCGGCGGCAAAAAAGATGTGGCAGTATTATACGAGTATTGGGTGTTTTTTAAGTTACTCGACTTAGTACAATCGCAATTTAATATTCCGACCGCTATGATCTCAGAACTAATTGAATTCACTGCTGACGGTTTTGGGTTGAAACTAAAGGCGGGTAGAAGCCTCTTAATACGAGGGGATACTGTCGTTAACGGCCGACGTTTGGGTGTAAGATTTAGTTACAATCGGGTTTATAACCGTTCATCTTTGTCAGGGGATCAGGAAGATAATTATCCTTTGCCGGGATCATGGACGCAAGTGATGCGCCCTGATTATACTTTGAGCCTATGGCCTTTCGAATTTACCGAATTAGAGAGCGAGAAAGCGGAACTTATCAGTCATATTCATTTTGACGCGAAATATAAAATCAATACACCGGCGGACCTTATAGCAGATGATTTTGAAACAGATGAGCCCGAGGATATTTCCAAGGAAGATTTGATAGTAAAAGATAGGAAAGCCAAACGTACCGATTTTCTAACTCTGCACTCTTATAGAGATGCCATTAGGCGAACAGAAGGTGCCTACATTATTTACCCTGGAGATCAATCCAAAAAATGGCGGTCTTTTCATGAACTTTTACCGGGAATAGGCGCTTTTGCATTGAGACCCGAAAGTGCTGATCAAGGACTTTCAGAGATTGGAATATTCTTGCACAATGTTGCTGTTCATATTGGAAATCGTGCGACCATTAGAGAAAAAATAAAATTGATGACTGCCACCTCTTATAAAAAAACGGCAGGTCTTATCAACACAACTTTACCCGAGTTAATCTTTAATGCTATAAACACTCACCCCGACGATTGTTTTATTATTAGATTGACTACGGAAACTGAAGCCCAATATCATTGGATGCTTCATCATAATAAACTAATTATTCCTTTGGTGGAAGGTGGAATTATAGATTTTCGATTATTCCATTTAAGTATGGCTATCATTAGTGATTCAAATTCAGCGGTCCAGTTGTTTGGCCTTAACGCAGGTAAAAACAAAATTGTAACGGGGGCTAAATTGGAGTCAATCGGATTTCCACACGCTGAGCAATATGTACAATATATTTCCTTCGAACTGGTATTAAGCGAAAAATATTTTCCAATCTTAACCAAAGAAACAACTTATCCCCAACCTGGAACTTTCGAAATTAGCGATTTGACGAATCTTATCTAACGATAACATGAGAACTGTTTTATTAATTCGAGCAAAGTATCGGCACCGGTCGCGTTCAAATCAATTTGCAACTTGGTTTGTTAGATGACTCATGGAAATTAGTGATTTCAATATTACCCAATTTCAAAATTTACTACTCGCTTGGTTCAAGAAAAATAGGCGAGACTTTCCTTGGCGACTGGATGGCTTAACTAGTTATCAGCTTATCATTTCAGAAATTTTATTACAACGAACAAAAGCCGAAACAGCGTCGAACTTTTACAGCCTGTTCATAGCCGAGTTCCCTGATTGGAAGAGCCTGGCAAATTCATCTCAAGAAAATCTGTCTGCATTTTTGCGGCCAATAGGTTTGTACAACCAACGGGCTACGAGGTTAATTCAACTAGCGAAACATATGTTAGCTCTAAATTCCAAGATACCATTGGAAAGAGAACGAATAGATAAAATCCCCTTCATGGGCCAATATATTGCTAATGCCGTAGAATTGTTAATACACGAACGCCAGAAACCCTTAATCGATGTCAATATGGCAAGGGTACTGGAACGGTATTTTGGGCCACGCGAGAAAGCCGATATCAGGTATGACGACTATTTGCAAACCCTGGCACACCGGGTTGTAAAACACGAAAATTCTAAAGAAATTAGCTGGGCAATTCTGGATTTCGCCGCAATAATATGCCAAGCAAGGAAGCCAAAGTGTTTAGAGTGCTCATTATCAGAGAATTGCAAATTTTTTAATAATTGTATTATTCCGTATATTTAGTTACTTAGCCGTATTATATACTATATGCCTCAAAACTCTAAATACTACATCGATTTATTTGCCGGGTGTGGTGGACTGTCGCTAGGTTTACACAATGCTGGCTGGAAAGGATTGTTTGCGATAGAAAAAAATAAAGATGCTTTTGGCACGCTCAAACACAACCTCATTGACAAGAAAAATCATTTTGATTGGCCAGCATGGCTTGATCCTACAAACCATGAAATTGACACAGTTTTAAATAGCCACAAAGCAGAATTAATTAACCTTCGTGGCCAGGTTGACTTAGTTGCGGGTGGACCACCATGCCAAGGTTTTTCTACGGCAGGGATGCGTAACGAGGATGATGTTAGGAACGGCTTGATCAGGTCGTACTTAAAGTTCATCATGTATGTTAAACCTAAAATGATTTTGTTCGAAAACGTCAAAGGTTTTACGTTGAAATTCGAGAAAAATAAATCTAAAGGGAAAGTTTATTCTGAATATGTTGTAAAAATCCTTAATAGGTTAGGTTACGAAGTGGAAGGTAAAATGTTAGACTTTTCAAAATTCGGGGTACCCCAAAAACGCACAAGGTTTATCTTGGTGGGAATACGCAAAGATGTTGCCCAAGAATCCAACATTAAAGCAAAACAATTTTACCAATTAATGCGCAGGAATAAAGTGGCTTTCTTCCAAGAAAGAAACCTCCCGCAAAACCCGACGCTGGGCCACGCCATCTCTGATTTACTTAAATCAAATGGCTTGACACAAACACCTGATAGGAAAGGATTTAAGAGTGGGCTTTATAAAACGCCTCAAACCCGCTACCAGGAGTACCTAAGACTAGGGAATACTAATCTTGTGCCCCATAGCCACAGTTTTGCAAGGCACAGTAACAAAATTGTACAAAGGCTTACCTATTTTTTAACAAGCCATGCCTCGAATAAGAAAATTAACCAGGCGACAAAGGATCAGTTAAACATAAGTAAACATTCGATTTTTCCACTTGGGAAGAATTTTCCTACCCCAACCTTGACTACGCTGCCCGACGATTATATACATTACCAAGAGCCCCGGATTTTAACGGTAAGAGAATATGCCCGGATACAGTCATTCCCTGATTGGTACGAGTTTACAGGGAAGTACACGACTGGTGGAAAATTGAGGAAGATGGATGTACCGCGGTATACTCAAATTGGCAACGCCATACCGCCTCTTTTCGGGGAACAAAGCGGCGAAGTTTTAAAGAAGTTATTATATAGAGACTAGGTTTGGGAGAAGAATTATCATTTTCAATAAAAACGGGGTTAAAAAACATCATCGGTAAAGATCTTATTACCGATGAGTATATTGCTGTATTTGAACTGGTAAAAAATTCTTACGACGCACATGCTCAAAATGTGACCATTGTTTTCGAGGACAACATGATCATTATTGCGGATGACGGCAAAGGCATGTCGAAACCCGACTTGGAAAATAAATGGTTCGCTGTTGCCTATTCTGCCAAGAAGGACGGTAGCGAAGATCAGGACGACGATGAAACCGAAGAAGATGCGAGCAATGACAATAATGATGATGATAGCCGGGAATCATATCGGGATAAAATAAAAGCAAAAAGATTTTACGCCGGTGCTAAAGGGATCGGTCGATTCTCATGCGATAGGCTTGGGAAAAACCTCATTCTAAGGACGCGGGCAAAAGAGTCTGGAATTATTAGCCAAGTTGACATCAATTGGTTGAAATTTGAACAAGACGCCAAACAAGATTTTAGCAAAATAAAGGTTCCTTATAAAAGCTACCCCGCCACGGGCAGTGGTGTTACGTTCCCTGGAAATGCACAGAATGGCACCATACTGGAGATATCTGGCTTACCGTTTCCCTGGGAGCGTGAGAAAATCAAGAACTTAAAGCACTCCCTTGAAAAGTTAATAAATCCTTTTTCCGAGACAAAAACTTTTACCATAGAAATTGTATGCGAGAAATACAAGGAAATGGACAAGTCTAAACTCGATGAAAAAAAGAAGCCGATATTAGAGCGCGATATAATTAACGGGCCTGTTAAAAACTCGATCCTTGACATACTAAACTTAAAGACCACTCAGATTGAAATCGATTTTAAAGTTGATGTAATTGAAACTAAGTTGATCGACCGGGGGACACAAGTCTACTATATCAAGGAGCCGAATCACTTTGCACCTCTACTGGATAACTTAAAGATCAACCTCTATTATTTAAACAGGAGCGCTAAAGCCAATTTCACTAGGCTTATGGGCATTGAGCCGATTAATTATGGCTCTGTGTTCTTGTTTAAAAATGGCTTTAGGGTGCAACCTTATGGTAATACTGGCGATGATAGTTGGGGCTTAGATTTTAGGGCTCAACAAGGTTATAATCGTTTCTTAAGCTCACGCGAGCTTTTTGGGAGGGTAGACATTATAACAGAAGAATTCGAGCAATTCAAGGAAGTCTCTAGCAGGGATGGCGGTTTAGTTGACACCTGGGGATCTTCACAATTGCAAGAAGCATTTAAAGAAATCGGCCTAAAAAGATTAGAACGTTACGTGGTAGGTGTACTTTGGGGCGAGGCGTTTTTAAAGAAAAAATATTTCAATTCTGATAGCGAAGGAAAGAGGCTTCGTGATAATTTATTGGCGACCGATAAGGATTCTGAAGATTACTCGAAGGCTAAAGCTAATCTGGGTAGCAAGATCGACTTTATCCAACTTATGAAAGGCTTAGCAGATAACAAGGAAATACAAATTATCGAGTACGATAAAAATTTGGTTGACTTAGTTAATGAAAATCTTGAAGAAGTTCAACCAAAATTTATTAAAGATTTAGAAAAAATAGCCGAATCTACGGGTGACGATGATCTAAAAGAAAAGATCTTCTTAACCGAACAAAATTACCGGAAGTTACTAGCTGAAAAAGAGGTAGCTGAAAAAAGGGCGCACGACGAGGAGGAAAAAAGAAAAGCTGCAGAGGAACAGGCCCGTAAAGAGGCAGAAAAACGGAAAAAAGCTGAAGAGAGGGCACAACGAGAAGAGGAAAAGCGCCGTGAGGCAGAACTGGCAACTGAGCGTAAGGAAAAGGAACGTTATAAAGCGCAGTTTGAGAGACTTTTAGCTGAGCAAAAGGCAAAGGAAGAACAGGAAAAAAGGGAACGGGAAGAAGAAAAAAACAAAGACTTAAACGAAAAGCTATCGCTTGAGAAACAGAAAAATAACTATTTAAGTGCTACAAGGAAAACTTTAAGCGGTGATGATGCCGAGCAGTTAGTTCATTCTATTGACCTATATGTAGGCAATGCATCGTCGCATTTCGAAGAACTATTCAACCGCATAAATTCATTTGATAAAAAAACCAGGGAAGACTTATACTTTATTAAAAGCAACTTGGACAGGGCTTTAAAGGTTTCAGCGATTATTATCAAATCAAATTTTGACTATAAAAGTGCGAAGCACAAAGTTGAACTGCCACAGTATATCGAGGAGTATGTTAAAGACTCCGCGTTGTCTAGGAAAGATAAGCTTTCTGTTGAAATAAACAACCATGCTAAATATACCACTTTGATTAGCACGATTGATATTGACATTATTATTGACAACCTGGTGTCTAACTCGATTAAAGCAGGGGCAGCTAAAATATTGGTCGACTTATCCAACGATAACAATAAACTGGTTATGGATTATTATGATAGCGGAAAAGGCCTACCGGATATATTTTTAAGGAACCCGGATGCTATATACAATCTGGGAACAAGGGACTCCGATGAGAAGGGGTCGGGTATTGGTATGTATGATATCCATACTAGAATGGCCACGCTAAAAGGGTCTATTTCTATACTTGGCAATAACCTAAAGCTTAAAGGTGCCGGCTTTCAATTAACCTTTAAATAATGAATAATAAAGTTAAAGTCTGCTTCTTAGTATTTGATGACGACTCCAGTCAGGAAACAATCATCAAAACTAAGATTGTTGACCGTTTAAAAGAGTACGATGTTACTTATTGGTTGGTTGATCCATCGGAATTTGTTGACTTAGACACCAGTACTTTCAAAAACCAAGAATTTTTAGATCATGTTTTTGAGAAAACCAAGGGCTTTGGCATCAGCGTAATCGCATCAGATTGTAATTTAATTAAAATAGACGATTTCAAGGTACAAGGAATAGACATTGTCTCTATTCTTTTGTCTGAAAAACGGAAGCCGTATAACGCGCCATTTATTCTTTATTCCGGTAAGATCGAGGAATCCTCTAAGCACTTGCTGGAAAAAATCCAAACCCAGGTGGCAGAAAGTATGAAGTCTGGGCAATATGACATTAATTCCATTGAAATCCTTAAGCACCTAATGAGCGCAAGAATTGTTTTTAGTGGTAGAACTGAAGACTCTTACACTGATGCTATTATCAAGATAATTAAATCAGAGGTCGATGTCAAGGATATCTTGGTAAGTTCATTCCAGAAATTTGGTAAAACCACGTTGAAGACAGGAAACCTCATGTACGATGGTAAAACGCTGGAGGCAATAGTACAGCTGATAGAGGCAAACGATGTAAACAGTCAAAGATTTATTCAAGAATTTACCGAATTAGCTATCGCTCATTACACTGAAATTAATTGATGAACGACAATTATTCCCATATCATTTGCATTCACCCAGAGGACCAGAGCACTTCTTTTCTATCAGTCATCGGCGCGGAAGTTGGCGAACACTATCATACCATTCCGGCAAACCAAGAAAGCCATTCCGAACTTATTAATATACTTGCTGCATACCAGAGAAATGCTTTGATCATATTTTTAGGGCATGGGTCACATGGCAGCCTTTTTGGTAGCATTGATTCCCCAAGCGGTGGAAAAGCCGTTTTTTTAAATCTTGACTTCACCCGAAAACTTTTTAATGGCCATGATGTATTATTAGTTTCCTGTAATTCGGCGGATTTTCTGAACAAGCAGAGTTCTTATAACAACGCGATTGGTTTTGGAAATATTATAAGTTCCAAGGACGAGGCTAATCGTGAAGCGGAATATATTACGGGTGTACACCGGGATATTAGTGCCGATGATATAGCCGTATTCAATGATTGTTTTTCTAGTAGCGTAGCTGAAGCAATAAGATTATTAGCTAAGGGGGCTATATACTTTAAGGAACTTTTTACCTACCTCTTGTATTTTTTAAATAAAAAAATAAATAAAGTTTTGCTGGATAGAAATCTTGAAAAGAGAATAGGAATAGCACAGCTTTTGTTTGAAACAAGATCCGAAATGAAGTTCTTCTAACCCAACAAAGAAAAATACTGATAGGACTACGATGTAATAATTATCGGTAGAACAGGTAAATTTTTCGTAGACATAGTATATTTCAATTCATTATAATCATAGCAATTTTTTTACTGAAGGCTTTTGCTTAGAAAGATAATTCTAAGCAAATAATTATAAGCCCAATAACGAATTAATTTCACAGACTGGTGTAATACAGGATGAAGTGAAAGATAGTGACTCTTAAGGCTTTTAAATGCGTTCAATTGAGGTTTATTCATCCTATAAGTGTCAGTGATAGCTTAAAACGATTTTCCCGTAATTTCATTGATAATTTCGGATGCCAATTTCTGTTATCTGCTAAATTATGTTTATAATTATCTTTGCGATGATATTCATTATTATACAATTATTAAAACTTAGTCCTAGAACTTATCACATTGGAAGATTACACACCGCCAACAAAATCTCGAGTAGATAACCTTATTGACCGACGCAGAGATGAATCCGACGCACGAGACATAATTAAAGAAGTTGAAAGGTTGGGCAGTTTTGAAGGACAACATCGTTATCGTTGGATTTGGGAATTAATACAAAATGCGCGAGATGAAGCGGGAGATGGCGTTGAGGTAATTTGTCTGAAGGAGGGAGACAGGTTCATATTTAAACATAATGGGAAACCTTTCTTTTCAGATCATTTGATCGCATTGACATTAAGAAGTTCCACCAAACCGCTTGATAATAGCAACGGGAATGCTGGTAAATTCGGCACCGGCTTTGTCACATCGCATCTACTTAACAAACGTGTTAAGGTTACAGGGGTTCATCAGAATGAAGAGGGACAAAGACGATTCATACACACTCTAAATAGAACACCAACTGATTTACCGCCGATGATGGAAAGCTTGGCGTTGAGTATTCAAAACATTCGCGAAATTGATAAAATTACGCCGGAAGAAATTACAGATCCATGGAATTGTTTTGAATACGAACTTTCTCCTGCATGTGCCGACATAGCTTCGGGTGGTATAAAACAATTAGAACTCAATTTAACTTTTGCTTTACTTATTAATAGAAGCAGTTTAAAGTCTGTAAAGATTATTGAAGAAAACAAATCACGGACTCTCCGTATACATATAAATACTAATGCTGTAGGTGATATCAATTTTGTTCAATTAGTGAATGATAGCGTTCCGGAAAGCAAGATCGGACTACTTTATAAAGAATATGGAAAATTGATTGTAGCGATTCCGGCCGAAGTACAAAATGAAAAGTACAACTTAATTACAATTGGCGAATCTGCACATTTATTTAAAGAACTGCCACTAATTGGGACAGAAGATTTCACTATCCCGAATATCATTCAGCATGGCAATTTTAAGCCTACAGAACCTCGCGACGGGGTTAGAACAAAACACGTAAGTCAAGATGAAAACGATGTAGACCCAATTGGTAAATCCAACAGAGACGCTTTTGTAGATTACATCAACGCATTTCCTAATTTTATAAGTCAATTAGTTAACGGAGAGGTTCAAAATCTTCACTTATTAGCTGAAAGTGGATTTCCGCAAGACCCTGATAAAAACTATAGTTCGAAATGGCTTAAAAACGACTTGCAAAACCCTATAAGAAATGAATTACTTAAGCATAAACTTGTAAAGACTGCGGGCGGAGAAGCCATTCTAATTGGTGAAGCATATTTCCCATATTGTCAAGATGCTTTGATCAAAGATTTACATAGTTTACTGGCTGCCCTTTTCCCCGATAAAGTTCCTGATGAAGGTAGTTACATAGATTGGACCCGTATTATATCTCAGGAAAATGAAAATTGGCCTGCGAATATAATGGTGGATATAGAAAAGTTAGTAAAAAGCATCACAGGAATTGATACAATTAGCAAACAGCTTAAAACTACTGAAGCGGTTAATGAATGGCTTCAAAATCTTGTCTGGTTGCTTGAACAATCCCAAAACGAACGATTAGGGAATGAGTACCCGATTTATCCGACTCAAGCCGGGAGTTTAAGTCTACAGAATGACGTTTTTAAGGAGGTTGATCTTGATGATCAATTTAAATTTATTTCAAAAGGATTAGGCCGAGACCTTCAAAGCGAATTATTACCTAAAAATTTCAAATCAAAGTTTGTTCAGGAATTTGATATAAAAGAATTTTTGAACGATATGAATGGAACCATTGGTACACTGAAAGTTGAGGCAGCTACCGAAGAACAAATACAAGCCATTATCGACATATGTTGTACCTTCAAACCTTCGAGGGCAGAACGGCGCGAAGTTTGGTTTGATCTCTTAAATAGATTGTTGCCAAATAAGGTAAAAGGCAAAGTAGTTCTCGACTTCAAAGAAGATTATAATTGGGATTCAGCTGAGAAATGGACATTAAAGATGGTTAGCCTTCTCATACAGGAAGCTGGTAAACTTGAAACATTTATTGAAGAATATTTTGATGAAGAAGCAACGGCACTAAAATGGCTAAACGATTTTTTGGCGTTCGTCTATCGTAACGAAGAAAATAAAATTGTGTTAGAACAGAATATTATTCTAACACAAGACGGCATATTTAAGAAATATACAGATAAAATCTACCAGGAAAACAATTCGCTGGAGTTTGAACCACTACTAAAAAAACTATTTAAAAATCAATCGGGGTTTGAAGACCCCGCATCATTTTTGGTGTATAAGGGGATTTTCAATACTAATTTGAGAATTACCGATGTGTCTATCTTGACAAGGCCGATCGACGATTTATTTAAAGATAGTTCTATTGAAGACAAGGTTAAAGAAGGCCTGGAATATCATGATCTTTTTATGGCCTTAAAAGAATTTACTGAGAGTGAACGCGGGGCAAAATTATTTCCTCTTTTTACAGAAAAACAGCCGATTCTTTTCATCAAAGCATTTGGCGCTGGCAGCAGTGTAGGTCGCCTTATGAAAATTAAAAAGCCTATCGAAGAAATGGAAAAACTAGCGGCACTTTCACTTAGCGCAGATCAGTTAAAGCAACTTGATGACGCCGCTAAGTCAATAGGTAATGTCCAATCTTTAATAGATAAAGCCAATCAAATGGCAGAGTATGCTGAAGAAGTTAGGTGGCGGCAAGATGTTGGAGCGGCTGCAGAACAAGCTTTTTTAGATGCACTAGCTGAAGCACATCCTCATTTTATTGAACCTGAAAACCCAGATAATGGGAAAGATTTTGTAATTCGGATCGGATCATTGGATTACTCCATTGAAATAAAAAGTGCTATCGAAAATAAAGAGTCAGTTAAGATGTCACTGAGGCAAGGTGAGGATGCCTCCAAAGAAATCGGACATTATTCACTTTGCGTTATCAGTAGACCATTCGGTACTTTAACAACAAAAGATCAATTTGTCAAAAAAGCGAAGTTCGTTACTGATATAGGGGAACAAATCGGTGATAAAGTAATCAACTGGCGTACTGGACTATCAAAAATTGAGATTGCAGACAATGTTAGTGTAGAACTTGATAGTAAAAATGGATATGTAAATGTTCGAAAAGCGACTTGGGACGATGGTGGTATTGATTTTGACAGTTTTATAAAAATTTTAAAAGAGTATTTTAAAATTATCAATTAATCGTATTCTTTAATTTAAACTATTGATGCAAGATAATTTCACCTCTTATATTGAAAGCCGAACTCAATATGTTATCAATCAAATTTCGAGGGGCCTAAGCAAGAGTGATAATTTAAATTGGGTACTTGAGAGATTGTGCTATCACATTAACGACACAAGATCGGCCAACTTTCAAAAATATTATTTTGAGACTTTAGGTGATAAAGACCATTTTTTAAGCGAACCTTATTTCTTCAATACCTTTAAGCAACAGTACTCATTACAGGGTATAGATAATGAATATTTAACTTTCCTTGACAACGAAAAGCCGACAATTTTGACGTTAATTGATGAAAGAGAATTAAGTAGTCTTTATCTAAAATATTTTGCAAAAGCAAAAATAAAACATGGCAAATCTATTAAAGAAAAAGACCTTGCTTCATTCTTTACAAAACTTGTCCACACGTTCTTACCTGATGAATATTGTGCACTAGATAATCCGATCAAAAACTACTTCGGCCTAAAAAATGAAAGTTTTTTTATGGCTTTTATTATTATAAGTAATGCTTATAAATTTTGGTTGAAAAATAACATTCCGGCTATTAACAAAATTCGGAATGAAATCTTGTTAATAGATAAAGACAATATTCTGATCGAGAATAAACTAACAAATTTAAAAGTTTTAGATTTGATATTTTGGGTTGAGGCGAATCATTTCGGAAAGATGAAAGTTTTGCAAATCCTTTAATTAAAAATCTTAAACAATAGTTTTAACAACGATAATTCCTTAAACTCTATCGCATATACTATGAAAAAAGAAACTACTATTCCAGGTGTTTTTATAATTGAAAGCTTAACTTTCGAGGACGAAAAAGATCAACTATTTGAAGGAGAGATTTTGTCAAATATTTTACACTTGAACGGTGTCGAAAGTCAATACTATTACATAAGAACAAAAAAAGAACTATTAAGTGTACTAACTTTATTTTATAATTCAAATTTTAGGTATTTGCACATATCATGTCATGGTGGGAACGAAAAAATTTACTTCACTTTGGATGAAATAACGTATAACGAATTTGGGGAAATTTTAGAAAATCATTTATACAAAAAAAGGCTATTCTTATCTGCGTGTTCGTCCGTAAACATAAATCTTGCTAGCGCAGTAATTCCCATATCTAAATGTTATTCAGTTATTGGCCCCGTTAACAGTATCGAATTTAGAGATGCGGCAATAATTTGGGCTTCGTTTTATCACTTAATGTTTAAAACTAACGAGAATAATATGTTACGAGACGGCCTTATCGAAAATTTACAAAAAATTGTAAACGCGTTCGAGCAACCTTTAAACTATTTTTCCATTAGTAAATCCAAAGGTATAACTAAGAAAAAAATCACAAGTCAAAAAACTGAAGTGCCCATAATCGATTAGCAGTTATTAGTATGTCACTACTTTAATTTTAATACAATTTTGTAACTGAAAGGTATTAGCTAGTTTTTAATGCAGTTTCACTTTCGCATCGGTTTGGGTTATATATCTAAAAATATTGCATTTTCAGTACTATAGACAATTCATGACTAATGCTAGTTCTTTCCAATTTAAGGCATAGACAAACGATATTTCTTAGCTTCAACATCTAATGCGCAATATCATTAACTAACACGCCTAATAGCAGAACTTAGTGAGTTGATTGATTAATAGCATATAAAGAATAGAACAGAGACTCTGAGGACTTTAAAATGCCTTCTATCAGGGCTCGATTTAGATATTAATGATCTTATTTTTTAACTTCCATCGCAGTCATTACTTCCGATTTTCGATATAAAATTCGACCTCCAATTTTTAGGTAAGGTATTTTCCCTTTTTTTCTCCACCGAATCAACGTTGGTTGTGAAATTGATAAGAATTGCGACAATACTTTGGCAGTGACTGGTTGCTCATTTTTAGAAATCGCTACGACTGAAGCGTGCGTGTTCAATTTTTCAAACGCTACCATAACTGCTTTGTCGATCATTTCTTGTATTTCTTCACGAGTGGTGATAATTTGTATTTGATCAATTCTCATATTTTGATTTATGTTTAGTGTTAGTAAATAACTTTAGAACTTATTAGAGTACTAACTATATTAGTAGACTTAATTTAAACGAATGGATAAGCACACGTCAAAAATAACAGCTAAAAGCATCGAACAAAGCGGATTACCAACCGATTATAAAAAAGCCTTAGCTGAATATATTTGGAATAGTTTTGACGCACGAGCAACAATTGTTCATTTAAATTTTGAATCTAACACACTTGAACGTCTAGAATCTTTTTCGATAAGTGACAATGGTACAGGTATTGACATCGAAACTATTGATGACACCTTTGGAAACTTCCTTGATTCTAATAAACGTGACTTATTTAATAAGGATAATTTTCAAAAAGGTAGGAAAGGAAAAGGAAGATATGCTTTCAGTACTTTTGCTAACAGCTGTAACTGGGCGACAACCGTTGAAGGCCCCAATGGAAAGTTACTTTCTTACAATATAGCGATAAATAAAGCCGATCTACAAAACTTCACGATAGATGATAGGACGATAACAAGAAATACTAATACAGGTACGATTGTAAACTTTTACGACTTTTTTGATCTGTCGGCAAAATCGTTATCTAGCAAAGAGTTTGTTGACTACCTGTCTTGTGAATTTGGTTGGTTTTTATTCCTTAATCGAGAAAAAGGTTATAAGATAATCGTTAATGGAGTTGAGTTGGCTTATGATGAAATGATAGGGGACAGTGAAGAGTTAATCCATCCCATCGGCAACGATAGTTTTAAAGTAGTATTTATACGCTGGAATCAAAAGATTGGAGATAAATATTATTTCTATTTTCTTGGCCAAAATCAAAAAGAAGCATCTAAAGAATATACTTCATTTAATAACAAAGCAATTGAATTTCATCATTCTGTTTATATCGAGTCACCATTTTTTGATAGTTTCCATGAAACACTTGATAATGAGCCAGTATTAGGTTTTGCTGAAAAAAACCAGAGCCATCCGACCTACAAGACTTTGTTGACTGCGCTTAAAGCTTTAGTATCCAAGAAAGAAAAACATTACGTGAGAGATATTCAAGCTGATAAATTGATTAAAGAATATCAAAGCAAGGGAATATTACCTGAATCAAAAATCAAATCCAATGATTTGGAAAATGTGATAAAAGAAATTTACTGTGCAGTGCCTGGTATCTTCCAAACCTCAAATAATCAACAAAGTAAAATGCTTGTGGGATTAGTAAATTTGCTGCTTGCCACAGGATATGGTCAAAGTATTCTTGAAGTAATAGAAAGCGTAGCAACTTTAAGTGATGAAGAACGAGAAAGTCTAAATAAGGTTTTATAGGCTAATTTTGCGCTTTATTATTGTCAAACTAACATCGAAGATCGACAGTGATGAGCGACTTTTTGAAAATGTGGATAGCACAAAAAAAACTTCACATAGCGATTTCCAATACTTAATGAGATGTTACATCTTAAGTAGGAATAATGGAACGGCGGCCACTAACTATTGTAAAGACACTAACAAGCACGAATATATCGAATTAATTAAACAAGCAATAAGTTATGGCAAATGTTCCACTTTTTCTTTTTGGCAACGGATTGTCGATGGCTTTGTCGCCAGTATTTTCATTAAAAGCAATAACTCAGCGGTTTTTAGAATCACTCGAAGGCGATGAGAACGACTTCTTGGTAGAACTTTGCGGAGGAGTGGACAATTTAAATTTCAACGATTTCGAGGATAACTTTTCAAAACTTGAAGACGCCTACAATAGCGTTGTTAAATACAATCTTTTTATAAGAAGTGAGGTAGGACAAGTTTTCTTAAATAAGTTCGATTTGCCAAACCCATTCCTTGATCGCCACCAAAGCATCATTAAATCAATTTATAACAAATACATATTTCAAATACTGGGTCTAATAATTGGAAATGTTAGAAAACCTAGCATTCAGGAGAAGCTAGGGGTTTTTACAAAGTTTTTAAAGGATGAATTAACAACCGCAGACAAGGGATTTGTTTTTACTCTTAACTACGATTTGTTAGCAGAATCAATAATGTTAGATGATATAGGTTCGGAGAACTTTACTGACTTTTGCTCCTCTACAAGTGTATTTAAAGGAACGGATATTTCGAAGTTTGACTTTGACCCCGCCCTAAATAACCACAAATATGGTGACGATTATACTGATAGCACTATTGAGCTACATCATCTTCACGGTTCATTATCACTTTTTTATGATTATCTGCGTAATAAAGCCATCAAATTTCGTTGTGAAGATATTTTCACTTATGACATATACAATAATATAGAAAGAGAAGGCTGGCCATTATATCCGGCGATTATTACAGGTGGAGGCAAGTCACTAAAGATGAGTGAGTATCCATTTGAATATTACTATCGTGTTTTAAAAGATTTATCTACCTATGGTAAATATAGTAAGCTGTACATTGTTGGTTATAGCTTTAGAGACGATCATATAAATGAACTTTTAAAAAGATGGATAATTTCTGTACAAGATTATTCTGCTGGTTTATTAATTGTTGATTATAAATCAGAACAAGTAGAACAGATAGCATTTAAAATATTTGTAAAAAAAGCATTAAAACTTCGAGATGAAATACCGGCACAATGCTTTGCATTCGGCGGCGCTAATTCAATATTCCAAAAAGTTGGAACAGAAGCTAAACCGGCAAAAAAAGTATAATTGAATAAAAATTGTTACTAGTTTGTAACTGAACCATGCTAACTGATTGATTTATAACGCAGTTTCACTTTCTGTATCGGCAAATAATTATCGCTTAGTAATATTAACATGTACCCTTGGGCGTTTTTGTTTCATAGCTGCGGGGGCACTTTTTTTCTGATCTTCTTCCACTATACTTAAACGCAACTCGCGGCCAGACAGCATTCTTCCATTCAGAACTTCGATCGCATGTTCGGCACCAGCACGATCCTTTATTTCCAGGAAGGCATAGCCTTTGCAAATTCTTGTTTTTTTATCGCGGACGACCTTGATCGTGCTGACTTCGGCATAAAAGGCCACTAGCTGTACAATTTCTAGTTCAGACATTTCGAGTGGAAACCCGCCTATAAATAATTTGATCATTGAATTGTTAAAAACTTATAACTATGGTAGCAATTTTTTGTTTCGTGTTATTTTGTAATAATTTATTTGGCGAAACTAATAAAATTCGACCAGTTAGGAGTTGGCTTTTTATACTCTTAAAAAGATCTTTTTTTGATACATAATGTATAAGAATAACCATTTGATCATCAAATAACAAACAGCGCCAACTACTACATTATATGGATCGCCAACTATGTGAAACAGCCAATTAAAAAATCCTTTAGTGGTATATTCCCAATTAATAAACTTCCCGGACATGTAGATCAGAATAGAATTCATGCCGATAACTTTAAAAAAGAACGCCCATTTTTTATATCCTAGTACATCTATTATATAATAAAACAACGCCATCAATAATAAGCTCAATCCGCCAACATTTAACACGAATGAGCTTGTCCAAAGATTTTTGTTGATAGGGAAATCAAGGTTCCATATTTGTGCTAATACCAGGAATATGACGCCCACAACAACCATCCTTATCACTTTTTTGTTCTGACTAAGGCCTGTCTTTTTTAAGGTGATACCTGTCAATATTCCTAATAACCCCGTACTTATAGCAGGAATGGTAGAGAATAGTCCTTCCGGGTCATGTATGCCAAGGTATAGCCTGCCCGGTAATAAACATCTGTCGACATAAGATGCGAAATTTCCCTCCATGGTCAGATCACCGGGATGAAAGCCGGGAGCAGAAGCAAATTTCAGTATCAACCAGTATGCGATAATGAAAAACCAAAAGCAAAATATTTGAAATTTTTCTGTTGAGTATATATAAATGATATTGGCAAACATATAAGCCAAACCAATACGGCCTAACACGGATGCAAATCGTATCTCGGCTATGGGTTTAATATTTAACCCGTTATTGTAGATAATTCCCAATATAACCAGGATAAGGCCTCTTGTAATAACTCTGACCAATAATTGATTGCGTGACTTGCCTTTCTCTAATTCGCGGCCTACTGAAAATGGAGTGGAAACACCGGCCATGAACAGGAAAAGCGGGAAAATAAGGTCATATAAATGAAAACCGTTCCAGGCAGGGTGACTTAACTGGTTGGCTACACCTCCCCAAAAAGGCGAATGGGTTGTTTCAGCCAGTTTGCTAAATATCTCTTCGGCACCCATTATCCAAAACATATCAAAGCCACGCAGGGCATCTAACGAATATAGACGGGTAGGGGTTTGCTGAAAATCGTCAGCCGGGGTTGTAGCAGCCATAGTTTTGATCGTGAAATTATTTTTAGGACTATTTTAAATAAAACTAAAAATTTCAATCAATTAATCCTAATACTTGCCACTAAAAAGAATAGTCGGTTATTTGATCAAATACGGCCTCACCGCTTTTTCCCAAACGGCATAACCCAATTTGGTCATGTGTAGCTTATCGCCAACATAAAGTTCGGGTCTTAATTTACCATCGTTAAGCATTAACGGGTACACATCTACAAATACAGTATTCTTTTCGCTAGCTAAAAAATTTTTGATTCTTGCGTTAAAATCAACTTCCATCGGCATAAATTTTTCACGGGACGGGCTTGGTTTCATCCCTATATAAAGAATAGGTACTTCTGGCATTTTAGCTCTTATGGCCTGGTACAGTTTCATGGTGCGATTATAAACCGAATCGACAGTTGATACTTTATCCATCAGATCGTTTTCGCCAACATATAATACAATTTGTTTAGGCTGATACTTGAAAACAAGGTCATTTAAATAATAAATGATATTATTAGTAACAGCGCCACCTATGCCACGATTTAAAGCACTGTACTCGGCAAATGTATATTGAACATCATCCCACTTACGGATAGACGAACTGCCGGTGAACAAAACCGGGTGCACAGGTGGTGCAAACATGCCATCGTATTTTTTTATCACTTGTACATCGTCCCAATAAAGTGGTTTAGGTTGTGGCGTTTGGATTGTCTGCGCTGTTTGCGCAAAAGATGTTGCAATAAATAAATTAAGAATAGCTATAACTACCAGGTGCGTTTTCATTTATAATTAGTTTAATAAGTTGGTTCTGTTGGGTTTGGCAAATTAATATAAAAAATTACAGAATAGCTATTCTCCTGCCTCAAAATGCTGGCGCAGTTTTTCTTCTTCAAGGTCCAATAATTCTAATTGATGTTTTACAAGTGTATCGCTGATATTTTCTTTTTTGTTGAGGGTTTGCAGTAACGTGCGTTGTTCTCTAAGCAAATGGGCCATTATCTTTCGGTAGTCTTTATAAAAATCATCTGCCCGATTTACATTATCATCCTTTTCCCAATCTTTTAAAAATTCCATATCTGTAGTATAGCGTAATTTAAGAGACTTTACCATTCCGTTATGTTTGGTCTGCTCGTAGTAATCTTCGTCCAGTATTTTAAGCGATAAATGAGATAGCTTTTTTCTTACCAGTTGACGCTGTTGTTCAATTGATATCGTAGTAAAGTCAGGGTCTGGCATCTTCACTAGTTTTACTAGTGCGGGTAAGGTTAATCCCTGTAAAACCAGTGTAACTAATATTACACTAAAAGTGATAAACAAAATCAAATCTCGGTTAGGAAACGGGTGACCAGTGTTTAACGCTATAGGTATACTCAACGCTGCCGCCAGCGAAACAACGCCTCGCATACCGGTCCATCCCAAAAGAATAGGTGCCCTCCAGCCCGGATTTGGATCGGCTACAGTAATGATCTTACTCATAATCATGGTAATAATGGTAGCACCAAATGTGCTGGCGAAACGTGTAATTATTAACACGCCGGTTATTATCGCGCTATATTTAATGGCTGGTGGTAAGCCATTGGGCCCTAAATTCTTTATCACTACCGGGAACTCCAAACCAATTAATATAAAAACAATGCCGTTGAGCACAAAAGCCACTGCCTCCCAAACATTAACACCCTGCAAGCGGCTGCGATGAGATAGAAATTGCTGTTGTCTTGCTGATAAAAATAATCCACCACTTACTACCGCTAATACGCCCGAAAAATGAAATTCTTCTGCAGCCATATACATGGCGTACGGTGTTATAAAAGTAAGTATAACATCCATATTGTTAGATGTTGGTAGCCACCTGTGTATAGCATAGAATAATAATGCTACTACTATCCCTATGGCAATTCCCATTGCAATTACCAATACAAAATCAGTCGCTGCTTCGCGAAAAACGAAAGTCCCAGTCAATACAGCCGCTAATGCAAACCTAAATACCACCAAACTGGATGCATCATTCATCAAACTTTCGCCTTCTACAATGGTAACAAAGCGTTTGGGCACTTTAATGTTTTTAAGTATAGCACTGGCCGATACGGCATCAGGCGGAGAAATAATACCGCCCAATAAAAAACCGGTCGCCAATGTAAAACCCGGAATAAGACTGGCAGAAACAAAAGCAACAACGCAAGAGGTAATAATAACAACCGGGAAAGCAAAGCTGCTAATAACACGCCGCCATTTCCAAAAATCTTTCCATGATGTATTCCAGGCGGCTTCGTAAAGTAACGGGGGAAGAAATATTATAAATATCAGTTCAGGCTGTATTTCTACACCTCGTAAAAAAGGTATAAATCCTAACGGCAAGCCAATTAAAACCAATACAATAGGGTAGGCCACTTTTATTTTTTGTGCCAGCATTACACTAAACAAAATAATGGCCAGCAAGCAGGTATATTGAATTACGGTAGTATGCATGCATTAAAAATACAATAAACCGTTAAAATTTAAGGGTTATTTTTTTACCAGCTCACTATTACAAAAAAACCAGCTCGTTTTTTATTTCTGGCCTATCGTTTAGCGTAATAATTACACTTTCAAGCACTTGTCTGTACAAGTAATTAGATTTAAGTTCGATAGTCAGATTTTTATTACCAAGATTTTTACATTATCTATTTTTTAAAGCATCAAAAATATTGGGATAATTAACTTATTAATTACATATTTGTATTAAACCAATTAGCGCGATTTTCTTTTCAATCGCCTCATTAAATTAAAAATTTATGCAAAACAAGTACTTGCTAAAATGCATCCCGGTGCAGTTGCTTTTATTGGCAACATGTATGCCGTTTTTTGCCGTAGCGCAAAACCGGTCGGCCGCACAAGTTCCATTGAACGATCTTTCGGCTTTTAAAAATCCCAGTGCAAACTGGTCAATAGCCGGATCAGTCACGGCTGATTTTGTTAAACCAAATACCATCACTAAAAAAGACGGCACCGGTATACTGGTAAGTATACCCGGTAAGGGAAAAAACGAAGATCTTTTTACCAATGTAGAACATGGTGACCTTGACCTTAGCGTTGATTTTATGATGCCGAAAGAGTCAAACTCAGGCATATACCTGCAAGGACGTTACGAGATACAATTATTAGACAGTTGGGCCAAAGAAAAGCTAACATCAGGCGATCTGGGTGCTATTTATGAGCGCTGGGACGAAACTCGCCCTGCCGGCCAATTTGGTTATGATGGTGTTGCACCACGTATAAACGTAAGCCGTGCGCCGGGGCTTTGGCAAAATATACACATACTTTTCCAGGCACCTAAGTTTGACGCGTCAGGCAAAAAAATAGCTAATGCCCGTATTGTACGCATTGTGTTAAACGGTGTTACTATTATAGAAAATGCAGAATTACAGGCACCAACCCGTGGTTCGGCATTTGCTAACGAAGCCGCTATGGGCCCGCTGCGCTTACAGGGCGATCATGGAGCGGTTGCTTTTAAAAATATACGATATAATACAAGGGTTAGTACTACCCAGGTTGATGGTACACGAAATGATTGGGATGATAGTAATAAACCGGTTACTGTGGATGTAAAGGGCGAACCTGTTGTTTTCCGCAGTTTTGTTGATATACCGGGTAAAAAGGTAACACATTCTGTAAGTGTTGGTTTGCTGCACAATATAAGCTTTGGATACGATTTAAGCAATGGCGCTGTTTACCAGGTATGGAAAGGTGGTTTCCTTGATGCTTCGCCAATGTGGTTATCTCGTGGCAATGCTACCGCGAGGCCGATTGGCAGTGTAGTTGTAATAGGCGATGCACCTGCATTGGCTTTAATACATAGTGATGACCAGGCATGGCCGGATAGTTTAGAAAAAGGTATTTACCGCCCAAAAGGATATGAACTTGATGAAGCTGGTTTACCTACATTTAAATATATTTTTGATGGTATTTCAATTAATGATAAATCAACCAGCGATGATGGTAAAATTTTAACACGAAAGATCAGTGTAGATGGCCCTGCGCCAAAAGATCTGTTTACTCGCGTAGCAACAGGAAGTGATATTGTTGACATGGGGAATGGTATGTATAGCGTAAATAACGCTACCTATTATGTACAACTAGATAAAGGTACAAAACCGGTTATTCGTAATTCGGGACAGGGTAAGGAAATGCTGCTCCCGATAAAAAATACCGATAAAGGGACATCTGTTCAATATTCATTGATCTGGTAATTTAAAACACATTAAGATGAAAGCTATTTTTAAAAATATATTAATTACTTGTTCTGTTACTGCAATGTTGGGCAATAGTGCCGTATTTGCACAAAACAGGTCAGCAAAATCCGGAGTGGGCGAAAAAGATTTCTATAGAATAGTCACCGTACCTATTCCTGAAGGCGTAGAGCTTGAAGTGGGAGGACTAGCCCTTTTGCCTAATGGCGATATGGGCGTTTCAACCCGTCGTGGTGATGTATACATTATACAAAATCCATATCAGCTTAATGGCAGTTTGCCATACTATAAAAAGTTTGCTACCGGTATGCATGAATTATTGGGCCTGGCCTATAAGGATGGTATTTTTTACTGTACACAACGTAGTGAGCTAACCAAACTGATAGATAAAAACGGCGATGGTAAGGCTGATGTTTATGAAACCGTGTTTTCATGGCAGTTATCCGGTAATTATCACGAGTATTCATACGGCCCGATAGTGATGCCTAATGGCAACATGATGGTTAACCTTAACTCGGGCTTTTTTGACAGCGAATGGTGGCGCGGTAAAAGCGCGATGCCATGGAGATCCTGGAGTTTAGAGATTACCCCTGATGGTACGATGAACCCTTATGCTACAGGTTTCCGGTCGCCTTGTGGCCAGGGACTAATAGACGGTAAGTATTTTTATGCTGAAAACCAGGGCGATTGGATTGCATCAGGTTATATTATGCAGTTAGATAAAGGCGATTTTGCTATGCATCCCGCAGGTTTAAACTGGGCTGCTGATCCTTCATCACCGGTTAAAGTTCGTTTAAATGATATTTATTCTCGTATTAATCCCCGCTTTAATGGTTCGGAAGGAAAGATCGAAGACAGAGATCCTACACGACCTTATAAAACATTAGCCGAAATGTCTGCCGAAGTTAAAGGCTTTAAAACACCTGCGGTTTGGTTGCCGCATGGTGTATTGGGTAATTCAACATCTGGAATGATACAAATACCAAAAGATGATTCATTTGGGCCTTTTGCCGGCCAGGTATTGGTTGGCGACCAGGCGCAGAGCCGTATAAACCGTGTGTTTTTAGAGCAGGTTAAGGGCCAGTACCAGGGAGCCGCGTTTGCTTTCCGAGAAGGTTTTGAATCAGGCGTATTAAGATTAGCCTGGGGTGCCGATAACTCTTTATTTGTTGGCCAAACCAGCCGCGGTTGGGGATCGACAGGTCAAAAACTATTTGGACTACAACGTTTAGTTTGGGCCAAAAAAACTCCGTTCGAAATGAAAGCCGTAAGAGCAATGCCTGATGGTTTTGAAATTGAGTTTACCAAGCCCGTAAACAAAAAAGCAGCTTCTGATCCTGATGCTTATACCATTACCGGTTTTACTTATAAATATCATCCGGTATATGGCAGCGCCACTGTCCGCGAAAAAACAAGTATAGTAAATGCCGCTATTGTATCTGAGGATGGGTTAAGAGTGCGTTTAGTGGCTGATAGCTTACGTGAAAAATACATCCACGAAATTAAGGTTGACAGCAAAGTGGTATCTGCGGATAGCAGCTTTACTTTATTGCACCCTGTAGCTTATTATACCTTAAATAATATCCCTGATGGCGCCAAATTAAACGTACCTAAAAGGAAGCCTAAAATGGAGCATGATATGGCCGGTATGAACATGGATATGGGCACACCGGCACCATCTACTGCTAAAGCAGCAGCAGCAGCTAATGGTATCGCATTAAAAAAGAACCAAACTGTTAAACCGGCTACCTGGACAACAATTGATCAGACCGTTACATTGGGTACAAAACCTGGTTTAAAGTATGATAAAACAGATATTACTGTTAAAGCAGGTACTAAAATTAAATGGTTATTTACCAATAACGATGATATGCCGCATAATTGCGTAATTGTACCACAAGGGCAAGCTATCGCGGTAGGTGAGCTGGGAATGAAACTAGGTTTGCAAAGTGTTAAACTAAGCTATATCCCAAATACGCCTAAACTGTTGTTTAACACTACACTTGTTGGGCCGGGTTCGGCACAAACTATTTATTTTGTGGCACCTAAACCGGGTAAGTACACTTATGTTTGTACAGTGCCTGGTCATTTTTATGTGATGCAGGGTACATTAACGGTTGAATAGTTAGCGTTAACTACTTATCTAAATGGTAATAATGATAGAATAAATTAAGCTATCATTATTACCATTTTTTGTTTATGCGAATTTTGCCTGGATATTTATTCTTAATTTTAGATTATCCATATAATCCTGATGATATCCTTAAAAATAAAAATACTGCCAATTGTTGGTGCGCTTTTACTTACCTGTTTGTTTTACCCTTTTATTTCAAAAGGACAAAACAAGACTAAAGACTTTATTTGGGTACGCTCAACTCCTGAAGCAGAAGGAATGTCGCCGGTAAAATTAGAGGCGCTGAAAAAAAACTTATTATCAAAAGGGACAAAGAAATTACTCATCATCAGAAATGATAAAATAGTATCTGAGGCATTTGCAAAAGGGTGGAGCGATTCTGTCGCTCAAAGCGGTACAGCGTCATTGGCTAAGGCGTTAATTAGCGGTATGTCTTTAAACGCGGCCATAGCTGATGGATATATTGATGCAGATGCACCGGCCTGTTTATATATCCCGGCCTGGAAGAAGTCTGATATCAAATCGAAAATCACCATCCGCCAGTTAGATACGCATACTTCGGGTTTGGAGGATTCTGAAGGAACTGATGAGCAGATGGAGAAACTGATTGCACAAAAGAAAGACAGGCATATGGATCTGCCTGGTTGGAAGGGGCAGTTTTGGCGGAAACAGCCTGACCCATTCACTTTATCGCGCGATAGCGCAAAAGTCTTATTTAAACCGGGTACAGGTTCAGAATATAGTAATCCCGGTATTGCCATGCTAAATTATGCGGTTACACGCAGTTTACAAAACTCACCTTATAAAGATATTGCGACCTATTTAGATCAGCGTGTATTTAGCCGGATATGCATAAAGAAAAATACATACTCTATGGGCTATAAAACATCCTATAAGGTTGATGGATTAAATTTAATTCCCGGTTGGGGGGGCGCTACCTTCACCGCCGATGGTGTAGCAAGGATAGGCAGGCTGATAAAAAATAAGGGAAACTGGCAGGGCGATCAGATAATAGATTCGATCGTAATAAAACAAGCATTAACTATTGATGGCACAACAAACTCTATACGTACAGATGTATTGAGTATTGCGGATCGTTCAGATAAAGCGGGACAAGATCCTGCACCGGTAGCGGTATTAGGATGGTTTACTAACAGTAATGGTTCTTTTAAATCGCTTCCTCGCGATGCGTTTTGGGGCGCGGGGGCCGGCGAGCAATTATTGCTGGTTATACCAAGCCTGAATATTATTGCTGTACGGATGGGTGAGACCATGAACAAAAATACCACCGGTGAAAGTTATTGGAAATTTATAGAAAGTACTTTTTTTAACCCGGTTGTAGACGCGGTAGAAGCATCGCCTTATCCTAAAAGTGATCTGATAACGGCTGCAACATTTGCACCTGCAACTGAAGTTATCCGCATGGCAGAGGGCGGCGATCTATGGCCGTCAACCTGGGGCGATGATGGTTTAATGTACACCGCTTATGGCGACGGCAACGGGTTTAAACCGTATACCGAGATCAAATTGAGTTCGGGGTTGGCAGTTGTGTCTGGTACCCCGCCAAGTTTAAAAGGTATAAATATTCGGTCTTCATCAGGCGAACGGGTAGGACAGGGCCCGGCGGGCGAAAAGGCTAGTGGGATGATCATGATAGAGGGTAAGTTATACATGTGGATGCGAAATACGGGTAATGCCCGTTTAGCTTGCTCTACAGATCACGGTAAGACCTGGGTTTGGGCCGATTGGAAATTGGATGCCAGTTTTGGCTGTCCAAATTTTGTTAATTACGGCCAAAATAATGCCGGTGCAAAGGATGACTATGTTTATACTTATTCTGTTGATGATGCCAGCGCTTATAAATATGCAGACCAAATGGTAATGACCCGGGTAAACAAAAAGCATATAATGGATCAGGATAGTTACCATTTTTTTGCAGGTTATGATAAAGCCGGCAAGCCGCTATGGTCTGAGGATATCCGCAGAAGAAAACCTATCTACGTTAATCCCGCAAAAGCTTATCGCTCGGGAATGACTTATGATGCCGGATTGAAGCGATACTTATGGTGCCAGATTTTACCATTATATGGAAATAAGGAGGAGCAGGGTCCACGCTTTAAAGGTGGGCTAGGGATATTTGAATCTGCAAACCCATGGGGACCATGGAAAACAGTGTTTTATAATCGGGAATGGGATATAGGACCGGGTGAGTCTGGAAGCTTGCCGACTAACTGGATGAGTAAGGATGGTAAAACGCTTTATTATTTATTCTCAGGCAATGATTCTTTTTCTGTTAGAAAACTGGTACTTCAAACAAAATAGATCACATGAAAAAATGCTGTATTATATTATTATGCGGTATGATAAATTGTGCGGTATATGCACAGCAGGTTAAATGGCAGCATTTGTCAACCACTACCAATGATATCCCCTTGCCGTGGAATAGTACCGAACAAACCGGTGCATTAATTGGCGACCTGAATAATGATGGGCTGAATGATATTATAATTACCTGCCGTAAAAAGGCCCCTGCTGCTATTTGGTACCAGCGTACAGCGAAAGGATGGACGCGGCATATAATTGATTCGACAATGCTGACTGTTGAGGCAGGCGGCGTTATTTATGATATAGACCATGACGGCGACCCCGACCTGGTTTTTGGCGGCGACTACCAAAGCAATGAAGTTTGGTGGTGGGAAAATCCTTATCCAAACATCAATCAAACCTGGAAACGACATATCATCAAAAATGATGGCAAGTCTCAGCATCATGATCAGGCTATCGGTAAATTTGAACATACAGATAAGGCCCAGCTTGTTTTCTGGAATCAGCAAGCAAAGACACTTTTTCTTGCTGAAATACCCGATGATCCTAAACAATCACCGTGGAAATACAAAGCTATTTACGTAGCTAATACCAATGACGAAAAACATGGATCATACGTAGAAGGTGTTACCAAAGGAGATGTTGACGGCGATGGATATGAAGATATTATTGCAGGCAACAATTGGTTTAAGTACGATGGAGGAACAGGAAACTTTAAAGCCATTCGCTATGCTGATGCTGCAGGTAGGGTTGCTGTAGGGAAATTTAAAGCGGGTAAAACCTTACAGATAGTAGTATCGCCGGGTGATGGCGAGGGTGTGGCTAAATGGTATGAATGTACGGGCAATCCTGAAAATTCTGCCGATTGGGTGGGGCACGACTTGATAGGCCGTAAATTGGTGCACGGACATAGCTTACAAGTAGCCGATATTAATGGCGATGGCAACCTGGATATTTTCGTAGCCGAAATGGCCAAATGGACCGAGGATCTTGATAAGGCGAATAACCCTAATGCGGAAGCTTTTATTTTATATGGCGATGGGCGAGGCAATTTTACTAAAACCATATTTCAAACAGGATATGATTTCCATGAAACCGGTGTCGCTGATCTGGATGGGGACGGGGATATGGACATTTTATACAAACCCTATAATTTAAATACGCCACGGGTTGATGTATGGCTGCAAAATGGCACCGGCAACCCTTTTAAAAACTTAAATACCATAATCCCACAAAAAATAGGGCTTGAGCTTTATAGCTTCAGACGTGAGTTTGGAAAAAATGCATCCAAAACCTTTGTCGAGGTCAAGAAAATGGGTTTTAAGGAAGTGGAAGTATCGGGGTATTATGGACTATCGCCATTGAAATTTAAATCAGCTTTAAGTAGTAATCATCTAATTGCTTCCAGTATGGTTTTCCCTTACGCAATGTTTAGGGACAGTATTGCAGCCGTTATTAAACAGGCCAAGTTATTTGGTGCTAAATTAGTTGGCTGCGGATGGATACCGCATAATGGTGATTTCTCTAAAACTGATGCCGACAAGGCTATTGGATTATTTAATAATGCAGGGACGGTACTTAAAAACAATGGATTGCATTTTTTCTATCATCCGCATGGTTATGAGTTTAAACCGGTTGCGGATAGTTCGCTTTTTGCCTACATGGCGGCACGCATGAAACCCGGCATAGCCGATTTTGAACTGGATACCTTTTGGGCCTACCATGCCGGTTACGATCCGGTATTGTTGATGCATAAATATCCGGATAGATTTATTGCTATACATCTTAAACAAATGCGTGCAGGCGAACCTACGGGCGTTTATACCGGTACTACTGCTGACGCGGCAAGTGTATCGTTGGATAAAGGTGAAATGAATTTTAAGGCAATAGTACATACCGCCTTACAAAGCGGTATTAAATACTATTATATCGAAGACGAAGCAGCAAATGCAGTTGAACAGGTTAAGGCTTCGTTAAATTATTTAAACACCCTTCATTAAAGCAGGTACGGACAATTGCATTTAACAATAAGCTAATACAGTTTATCAAATGCCCTGTTGCTTTATATACTTTTACGTTAAATTGTAAATCTATGCTAAGAGTAAATATTGTCCTTGTTTTTTTATTCACTGTTTGCTATTCGTTTGGCATAACAAAAAACAAGCAACAGGTAGTTCCATTTGGTAAAAATGATCAATTAATTGTTGATGTAAATACCGGTTTGTTTAGCGTGAAATACAATAGCAAATTGGTAGTAACTAATGCATCTGCCGCGTTTACTGCCAGTGATAGTAAATATCAGACTCAAGACTACCAAAAACGTTCTATTCGGGTTGAAAGCATCCATGATAAAATAGGTGCAGGTAAATTATTGACCCTTACATCCATAAAAGCAGGGGCACCGATGATGGTGCAGCGTTTTTATTGCTATCCAAGTAAAGAATTTGTACTCACAGAAGTAGAAATAAACGGGCATGATCTGCGCTCTAATTATATAGCGCCTATAATAACCAACAAAGCCGATCTGTACGCCGGGACAAATTTAAAAACCTTATTTATTCCTTTTGATAACGATACTTTTATCAGGTATGAATCGCGAGATTTAAACGAACAGGTAAATACAAGCGCTGAGGTTGGTGTTGTTTATGATAACCAATCAAGAAAGGGATTAGTTGTAGGTTCGCTAACGCATGATAGCTGGAAATCGGGTGTTACTAGTAAAGGAGAAGCTAGTCAAATAACCCAACTGGAAGCTTTTGGCGGACTAAACGATGTTAAAATCACGCGCGATTCTATGGCACATGGTTCTTTAAAGGGAGATAAGATAACTTCGCCAAAAATGTTCATCGGTTATTTTGCTGATTGGAGAACAGGATTGGAAACTTATGCGCGTACTTGCAGTACAATTGAGGGCCGTTATTGCCAACCATGGCATAAAGCAACCCCTGTAGGTTGGAATAGCTGGGGCGTTATCGCGCAGCATATCAACTATGAAAAAGTAACCGCCGTAGCCGACTTCTTTGATAAGCAAATACCTAAGTTCCGCAATGATGATGGAACTGCTTATATAGACCTTGATTCGTTTTGGGATAATATGGTAAAGGGTGGCTTGAAAGGTGATTTTTCTAAACTAAAAGATTTTGTAAACTACTGTAAGGAAAGGAACTTACAACCCGGCGTTTATTGGGCACCATTTACCGATTGGGGTTTCCACTCAAAAAATCCTAATCGTACGGCTGAAGGCAGCGATTATAAATTCGCTGATATGTGGACACGTACCGACAAAGGATACCATGATCTTGATGGGGGTAGAGCGCTTGATCCTACACATCCCGGTACGCAAAAGCGTATAGCATTTGTATTGGGCAAACTAAAAGATTGTGGTTTTAAAATGATCAAGATAGATTTTCTGGGACATGGTGCAGCAGAGTCGACCCATTTTTATGATCAGAATATTACAACAGGAATGCAAGCCTATAAAGTAGGGATGGAGACGGTTACCAATGCTTTGGATAATTCTATGCTGGTTTATGCAGCCATATCGCCATCATTAGCAACTGCAAGATATGTACACATGCGCCGTATTGCTTGTGATGCTTTCCATTCTATTAAAGATGCTGAATATACATTGAATAGCGTGAGCTATGGCTGGTGGCAAACTTACTTGTATGATTATATTGATGCCGACCATTTAATTTTTGAAAAGGAAAATGTTGGTGCTAATAGGGCAAGACTTATATCGGGCTTAATATCAGGATCAGTAATATTAGGTGATGATTATAGTAAAGATGCTGATTGGCAACAGCAAGTTAAAGATTGGTTACAACGGCCCGAGCTTAAACAGCTAATTAAAAGTGGTAAAGCCTTTATGCCGGTTGATGGGGGGGATGGAAAAGCTGCAGCGCGGGCTTTTATCCGGAAAGATGCTCATAATACTTATCTGGCTGTGTTTAATTATAAAAAACAATCTGCAAATATCTTGCTTAATATAACACGATTGGGTCTTATCGCAGGTAAAAACTATAGGTTTACAGAGTTACTGGGTGGTAATAATATTGAGAGTGCTAACGATATTAACGTGACATTTAGTAAAGAAGGAGCGTATTTATACCGGATAAGTTCGCGGTAATTATTGTCGACTAAACAGTCAAATTTATCAGCGGCTATTTTGATAGTTCAAATTTAATAACATCTGCCGTAATTTTTCGTAATCAGGGTCGATCAATTCTACCCCGACGAAATAATCAAATAATTTTTTACTGAAAGAGTGTTTAAAATATTGATTTAACGATTCATTCTTTGTGGTTGATGTGTATTCGCTCTCTAATACCTCACCCAAAAAAGCTATCAGTTCTAATTTCTCGGTATTATTTGTTTCTACCTCTGTAATATGGTCAATGCTTTTTAATTGCCCTGATTTTATTGCATGTATAATACACCATTTCAAAACGCCTATCTTATGCGAATTGTTGGCGAACAAAGTATTAATGGCTGCTATAAGGTCTGCATCAAGCAGGTTACTATTATCATATAGTAACGTCTTAGCAATGCTATGATCCATAAAATCATTATTGCCAAATACGATATAGGTATTAAAATCATAGTTAGTGCTCTTGTTAACTTCTCTGATAAATCCTACACCTAGTAATTGCTGGTAAGCATGCTCATATTTTTTAATGGCATTGCTTACTTTTAATTTATTTACCTGGTAAACATTGTTTTGAATATCTAATTCCTCAACTAAATTTTTAATGAGTATTATTTTTTCGGTTGAATAATGGCCCAGGTAAACTTTGTTAAGAATGAAGGTCGAGATTGTTTCATAAAAACACAGGTGGTCTATTTTGTTTTGAAAAAAAATTTCTTCGTGCTGCTGGTAATAGAATTGAAAATATAGCGGATGATTAAAGCTCTCTACAACATTAGCGGCTATAAAGTTTTCAATTCCAGGTTTAATTTGATGGCAAAGCAGTTTGATTTCCTTGAGGTTTAATAATGGTATGTTTATACAATTGTCGTCATTTTTAAAACCGGTGAACCATTTGTTGTTACCAATCTCCATTTCGTGCCTGTTATTTATCCAGGTAGCCGATCGGGTTGTTAATATCAGTTTAAACCAACCGTGTGATTTATAGAAAGAAAAAATATCAATAAGTTGATTTAGTATGATCTTGAAATGATCGCCTTTAAACATGTGTTCATCCAACCCATCAATAATGAGATAGAATTTACTGTCTTTTCTTTGCTTTATATCTAACAAAACGTTAATGTCATCATCGGTACTATAGCCAAGCAGCGCCAGCATCCAGTCGTGTATATCTCGGCCGCTTACTAGTACACTCATTATCGCATTGCTGCTAAATAAAAGTATAATGTCATTATTGTTATTTAAAACATCAAACGCGGTTTTTTTCTCTATCCATTGACATAAAGCAATTGTTTTTCCATATCCTGCCGGGGCAGATAATATAGTACCGGTACAACCTGAATTGATGAACTCATCAAAATAATAATCAATAAACTCTCTTTCAACAGTTTGATCATACGGGATGCCTGATTTATTTTTTAAAGCCTGTAAAGTAAATCCGGTTATTTTATTGGCATTTTGTTGTAGTAACTGCCAGGTTAGCTCTTTTGCCGGGGCCAGGTCTTTATTATCCTGCTTTTGACAAAAGTCGTCCCAGCTTTTATAATTGCAATATTTGGCAATTACGTTTAATGTAAATAATGATGGGCTGTATTTACTATGTGCAAAACCGTATATCCGTTTAAAGGTAGTTTCACTTATTCTATTACCGTTTTTCTTAAATATCCTATCTGATAATGCTCTGCACTCTGATGGAAGTATATGGGTAATCCCGGCACTGATAAGCAGTACTTTCTTTAACTCTTCATATTTAGGTAATGAAATTTTATTCATTATCAATTACACCAATTTGTACAGGATTTTAATTAAAATAGAATGATTTTATCCCTTGAAATAATAACCTTTAACGCCTAATAGGCTAAGTAGTTTCCGTTTAAAAATGCTGGTTAACAATGCCTTGAAATAGCGATTGTCTGATTTTCTATCGCGAATAACAAATGAAGGATGTTTTAAAGGAAATTGTATAGGATGGGTAATGTTATGTTTAAATTGATCATTAGCAGATAGGGTATGGGTAGCGTCTACACCCAGACCTATATTTTCAATTAAATTAACATTTGGGATTATTGATAATCCCGAGTTTGAAAACAATGCAAATGACCATTGATAATCCCACCAGTTAGCATTAGGGTTATTGTAACTATTATGAATTTTCGCTAATCTGTACTTTTGTTCAAAGGTTGAGCCGAAGTAACCTTTAAAATAATCCTTTTTAATTAGCTCAGGATATTTTTTTACGCCAAAATCATAAAGGTTCCAGGCGCGGCGCCAGGTGGCCCATCCCCATTCGTGTGGGTATGATGAAAAATAATAAGAATAATCATCATCATTTACCCAGCCCTTTTGAAAATTACTGCCGGTAATATGCATAATGCGGGTATCATGGCGATATTTTTCAAGCATTTCCTGGCAATATTTAAAAAAACCTGGGTCGGGTAAGCAATCGTCTTCTAAAATTATTCCCTCTTCTTCATACTCAAAAAACCAGTTGTAAGCCCCCGAAGGACCTAAACCACAGCCTACGTTTTCATCACGAAATAATGTTTTTAACTCACAGTCCCAATCTACATTGGCAACTACCATTTTTCTTATTGCTTTGCATTTTTCTGCATCACTGGCATTGTTTGGCCGGGGGCCGTCAGAAGCGACATAAAGCTTTTTAGGTTGTGCCTTCCTGATAGCCTCAAACACCAAAGAGGTGGTTTCAAACCTGTTGAAAACGACAAAAAGTACAGGAGTATTAAACGATGACATCAGTTATTAAATAGAATTAGGCTAAATATGCAACAAAAATGTTACAATATAAACGATTGGGCTTTAATTGCATTAAAATTAACATTTTAACCATTATATAATCATATACACCGTTAATGTTATAAATATGTCGATGAACTTACCTATACGTTTATTCATTGTCATTAGTTTCTATTAGTTCATCATCTTTACCCTTAATCTAAGGTAAAAGGTGCTGTAAAGATAGGCAATTATCAATTATTGTATTGGAAGAAGCATTGCGTGAGCGTAAAATCAAATTGTCGTTAACTCCTGTAGAATTCTAATTGTAAAAGGCAATTTAGAGACGGCGCGTACAGGCATAATTAAAGCTCGTTACGACTACCTTATATGTTCAAAGATTTAGATTATTAGCAAGGTAAATTATCTTTATAATACTATAAATAAGAATTATAACCCTCGTTTTTTTAGTATATTATCTTAGTACAATAAATGGGTGTGTTTTTAACTAAAGCGATATTTATTGTTGCAATGAATTAGTATTTATTTTTTAACAATAAATGCTAATTATAGTATCTTTGACATAGGTTCGGTATGGATAAACTTTATTTCACAATTTTAGTTATAATAACATTATTGGGCGCAAATACGCTTTATGGTCAGGCTCCCGTTATTTCCTATCCTACACCACAAACTTTTGCTTTAGGCAAACCTATAATCCCAATACCCATAACAAATACAGGCAAACCGGTACCATATGGCTACTATGCACAAAGCAGCGGTGTAGCAGGCAACATGCTTTATGGTTATAAAGATACTACCACGTCAGGGTCAGCCAGTTTTGCCAACCCGATTGGTATTACGGTAGACCCGGCAGGAAATACTTTTATTGCAGATGCAAATAATAACGCTATACGTAAAATTTACCCGAGTGGTCTTGTTACCACATTCGCAGGAGGCAATGGTGCCGGTTTTGCTGATGGTACAGGCGCGGCTGCAAAATTTAACTATCCTACAGGCTTAGCGTCAGATAAGAACGGTAATATATATGTTGCTGATTTTTCTAATAATGCTATCCGGAAAATAACAACGTCGGGTGTTGTTACAACAATTACCAATACAGGCTTAAATTTACCCTATGGCCTGGCTATTGATGGCACCAATAATATAATTGTTACCGATACCTATAACAATATGATAAAAAAGGTAACGCAGGCGGGTGTGATTACCATAATTGCAGGTAATGGAGGTAGTTCGTTAACAGATGGCCTGGGCACAGCCGCCAGTTTTTATTTACCATATGGTGTTGTTCTGGATAATGATGGTAATATATATGTAACAGATCGTAACAATAACGCTATACGTAAAATTACGGCAGGCGGAGCTGTCACTACAATTAACCATGGTATCAATATTAATAAACCAACAGGTATAACCATTGATAGTAACGGGAATTTGTATATTACTAATGGGTTTGGGTTTATATCAAAATTAACTACAGGCGGGGTAACTACTGTTTTTGCCGGGGCCGACAGTGTACACAATGACGGTATTAAGTTTAGAGAAGGTGTAGGTACAGGAGCAAGATTTGGCGCTAATGATGGCATTTCTTATGATCCCGGAGGTAATTTAATAATTGCTGATGGACAGAATTTTATTGTCAGAAGAGTTTCTTTAAACGGATTTAATATCACTCCTGAATTACCTTCTGGTTTATCTATGGCTAGGGATGGTACCCTTTCGGGCACACCTGATACCATATCATCAGCCAGGGACTATACTATTACAGGTTATGCAAATACCACAAACGGCAGTACGGTGCTTAATATTGGCATATTAAGCATAGCGCCCCAAACAATTACATTTAACGCTATCCCTGGTGCTGTTTACGGTGCTGCAGATCTGTCAAACTTGGCAACCAGTACAAATACTACCATACCTATAACTTATACCAGCAGTAATACAACTGTTGCTACTGTAGTTAACAGCGCTATACATATAGTTGGTGCAGGCAGCGCGAATATTACGGCAAATCAAGCCTCAAGCCCTAATTATACCGCGGCAGCACCGGTAACCCAACCTTTAACTGTTACAAAAGCTACGTTAACTGTAACGGCTAATGATCAATCTAAAATAACGGGCCAGGATAATCCTGCTTTAGCGTTTAACTATTCGGGGTTTGTAAATGGGGATGACAGTACCAAATTAGTTACCAAACCAACTGCTACAACCACCGCTATAACCACATCGGCGGTCGGTATGTATCCAATTACGGTGAGTGGGGGCGTGTCAAATAATTATTCATTTAATTATGTAGCAAGTACCTTAACAATTACTGCACTACCTGCAATTAGCGCAAGCGGACAAACCGCGTTTTTAGTAGGCGATTCTGTACTGCTATCTGTAAATTATCCTGCAGGTTATAACTACCAATGGAATTATAATGGAGCGGCCATCTCCGGTGCTACAAAATCAAGCTATGCTGCTAAAATAACCGGGACGTATACAGTTAGTGTAACTATAAATGCACATACAGCAACTTCGGGTGCAACTAATGTAACAGCAGCATTTGTTTTACCGGCTCAAAATTTCACCCTAAAAATAAACTCGGTAACCTGTAAAGGAAACGCTAATGGTACTGTATTTATTTCGACTGTAAAGCATCTTAATTATATAGCCAATGTTGTAGATGGTTCAAATATTAGTACCTCTTATCCGTTTACCGATACCGTAACAATTGGTAAGTTAAAACCGGGTAATTATAGTGTTTGCATAGCTGTAAGCGGACAGACCTATTTGCAATGTTATAATGTTGTTATTACAGAGCCTAAAGATCTTACCGTTTATTCATCCATCAACCGCACCGTAAATACGGTTAATTTGCAATTAAGCGGCGCAAGTCTATATAATGTTGATTTAAACGGAACGATTTATACAACATCACAAAACCAGTTAACATTACCACTTATATCAGGTACTAATAAAATATTAATTACAACAGATAAATTGTGCCAGGGTATAGTAGAAAAGAATATTGTAATTAATGATTATATCCCATTCCCTAACCCGTTTACCGGTACGTTAAGTGTAAATATTGGCAATACTATTACTAAACAGGCGCAGGTAAGTATTTATAATGTGGTAACCGGTAAAGAGGTTTATGCTAATAGCTATACCAATCAATCAGGAATTGTAGAGATGGATCTTAAAGGCTTGGGTTCGGGTTTATATTATTTGAATTTAAACCTGGATAACACAATTTCATCATTTAAAATACTAAAGAAATGAAAAGGTGTATAATTTTTGTTTTGTTGATTTTAGTTATATCTGGCTGTAAAAAAAAGAGAAGCACAACCGATAGTACAACAACCACTACAATACCGGGCAAACCAAGTTTAACTACTCCGGCAAATAACTCTATTTGTATATCAGGCACTACGATATCTTTAACAGAAAGCCAGGTTTTGTTTACATGGTCAACCACGGTTAATACCAATAGTTATGACCTGGTCTTAAAAAACCTACTTACTAATACGTCAACAACAACAAATGCAACCGATACAAAGGCTACGGTTACTTTAACACGTAATACACCTTATTCATGGTATGTATCGGCAAAACAAAACAGTTCAACTACCACAACCCAAAGTGATATCTGGAAATTTTATAATTCGGGAGCAGGTACCATAAGTTACGCGCCTTTTCCTGCCGAAATTGTTGCGCCAACTTATGGCCAGATTATAGCTGCCGTTAATAACAAGGTAGATCTTTCATGGAAGGGGAGTTCGGTTGATAATAATATAACCGGGTATAATGTTTATTTTGGCACCAGTACAAATCCGCCTGTAATAATAAACGGTATTACTAATACTTTTCTTAGCAGTGTTGCTGTAGCTGCACACACTACGTATTACTGGCGTGTAATTACAGTAGATAGCAACGGTAATTATACCGACTCCGGATTATATCAGTTTAACGTTCAATAATGGTTAGCACTATTATTCGCTTAAAACGCGTATTTCGGTCCTGCGGTTTACCTGGTGATCTTCTTCTTTGCAATATTCGCCTTTGGCGCATTGGTTAAGCAATTTAGTATCGCCGTATCCTTTAGCTAACAATCTATAACGTGCGACGCCTTGTTTAACCAGGTATGCAACAGCCGCTGCCGCTCTTTTATTAGATAATGTTAAATTATAAGCAGATGGCGCACGCGAGTCCGTATGGGCGCTTACTTCTATCCGTATGGATGGATGTGACCTTAAAATAGCCGCCAATTTATCCAGTTCGATAGCGGCATCATGGCGTATATTCCATTTATTTAAATCGTAATAAATATTGTTCAAAATAAAGCCTTCGCCTTTTTTTAGGGTTAATATTGCAGATGGCGCTTGTGGCGAAGGAATTGACTTTATAGGATTTACAGCCAAAACAATGGGTGGTTTATAACCAAAGCTATATATATCATCGCTGCCCTTTCCGCCTTCGCGGTTTGATGAGAAGTAACCGCTTAAACTATCACGCGTTAAAAAATAAAAGTCGTCACTGGTGCTGTTAATAGGATACTTTAAATTAACAGGTTTGCTCCAGGTTGATTTTTCGCCTTTGGCTTTAAATATATCAAGCCCGCCCATACCCGGTAAACCGTTTGACGAAAAATATAAGGAATTATCATTACCTAAACTAGGGAAAGATTCATCGTCCTTAGTATTAATGCTTTTGCCGCAATTTACCGGTTGATCCCATTCGCCATTACTTTGTTTAACACAATACCAAATATCAGTTTTCCCTTCACCACCAGGCATATCTGATGTAAAGTAGATCACATCGCCATTTTTTGAAAGTGTGGCATTGCCAACCGAATATTCTTTTAAATTATTATAAGCGAAATTTTTAAAATTAGCCCATTGTCCGTTTACTTTAGTTGCTACCAGCAATTGCAGGCGGCGGGTATAAACATATTGTGTAGCGTTGTCGATATTTTGATCGAGGGATAGTTTTTTACGGGGCAGGGTAGTGGTAATAGTAATATAAGCTGTATCGCCCGAGTTAGTTAAAACCATTGGCCCTACATGATAATCGGCATAAAAAAGAGGATTATCTTTAGTTTTTAATGCTAAAGGAAGAGTGATGTCTCCGTCTATATGGTACATTTTGAAATAGCCATCACCATTGCGGGTATTAATGTCTTTTTTCTTTTCGCTTACTTTTCTGTCCGAAGTAAAAACAAAGCCGGTTTTACCATAGTAATTAAGACCCCACTCTGAATATTTGCTATTAAATTTTTGCTCATTGGCTACCTTAAACGACTCTACAGGCGTCTTTATCCATTTTTGTGCAGAATCAACTGTAGCTAATTTAAATGGAAGATGATCTGCGTTTTCTAACGCATAATAGGCCTTATACTGCTCACGCGCTTCGGTAAATTTTTTATTGCGTAATAGTATCTCGGCATAATAGTAATGATCAATTGCCGGCGCTTCGGCAAAAGCTATTGTTTTTTGATACCATATTTCGGCATTGTCATAATCGTTCATCAAACGGTAACAATCTGCAACGCGCTCAATAACATCTTCTTTAGCATTTCGTTTACCGGCCAGGTCAAGGTATATGCTTAAACTTTTAAAGTACTCATACCGCTCAAAAAGATTATCAGCCAATTGTTTCCTATCCCGCTGTTCCTGGGCGTTAACCCGGGGCAGCAAACTAATTGTTAACAGGATAAGAATAGTTATATATTTCATATAATCATCTTAAAAAAAACGTGGACTTACTATTCTGTCTTTCACTCTTTTAAACCCTAAGCTAAGCGATATTTCATGGGATGCGGTTTGATAGCCGGGTAGTTTACTTATGCCAAAATCATACGAGTAGCCAAAGCGACATAACGGCGTAATATTTACCGCTATAACGCCCGTAAGCGCGTCTGATCTGGTTAAATTACTTTGCAGATTAGGTTTGTTCCAAAGTGCTACACTGGTGCTGTAGGAGGCCCCAACCCATATCATATCTCCAAAAAGGAAATAACTTGCAGCGTTTAGATTGGTAGGCCCTTTAAAATCTTCTTTAAATAATACCGATGGTTTAAAATTCACTACAGGCGAAATAGGTATAATAAAGCCTGTTGTTACATATAAGCTTCTAACACGCTTAGCAAATATTGAATTTGGGTCACTTGCATCTATATCCAACTCGGGAGCCAGGTTAAGCATTGATGCCCCGATATAAAGCAACGGCGAATAATAATAAAGCCCTACTCTAAAATCTGGTACAAGTTTGTATTGAACGGCTAACGGGATGCTGGCATCGGTAGTGTTTGCCGCATTAAATAAAGAGCCATCAATACCATATTCTGCTGCACCTACGCCTATACCAAAACATAAACGTTGCGAATCATCATTGCTTAATCTTAACCGGTAAGCATAATTTGCATAAATAGACGAGTTGTTTTCAGGGCCAAGCTTATCATTAGTAATTAATAAACCTAAACCTACGTTTTTAGTCTCGTCATTAGTAACGCCATCTATTGATAATGTACTGGTTTTAGGCGCACCATCAACACCTTCCCATTGCAGGCGGCTGCTCAGGTTTATTGTCCAGTTTTCTTTATAACCTGCATAAGCGGGATTTACGACCAAGCCATTAAATATATACTGGCTTAATTGTATAGTTTGCTGCGCATAGCTTTTACTTAAATTAAAAGCTAAAATAAATAGGATATATTTTTTCTTCACGCGCATCATCAATGTTTTAAATATATCCAGCCTTTAAAGGTTTTTACAACGTTGGTCTTTTCTTTGCGTCTAAGCAGATAATAATAAGTTCCTTCCGATAAGCCCTGGCCAACCCAGTCATTTTTATAATTGTCTGAATGGTAAACCTCATTCCCCCAACGGTTATAGATGGCTAATGTGCTACCCGGGAAAAGTTCTATACCCGGTATAACCAAAGCATCGTTTTTACCATCACCATTGGGTGTAATTATATTAGGCGCTTCTGAACTTGATGAAGTAACATTAACCACAACCGTATCTGCACAACCATTGGTGTTTGTAAATATAAATTGATATGGCCCTATCGCGGTTAAGCCAGATATGGTTGTTTTAGCGCTGGTAGGCGCATTAATATTAGCTATTAAGGGTATAATACCCAATTGAGACCAGGTGCCGGTAGTACTGGCAGTTAAAGTGGCAATAGTGTTCTTTTCAACCACTTGATCTGCACCTGCATTTGGTAATGCTAAAAAAGTAGTGCTATTGGTTTTAATATTATTACAACCAACACCAGACGGAGCAGCGTTACACTCATCCGATGGATCAGAAGGGACAGCGTTGTCCGGATTGGTAGCATCGGGGTCTGTAATATCAGCCGGGCGCAAAATACTTGCTGTTACATCTAAAGTACCTGACGGCGCGGTTTTAACTGTCGCGCTTATTGTAAAAGTTCTGCTGGCACCATTTTCTATATTAAGTATAGCTTTATAAAAGGTGGTTGATGTTGTGTCTTTAGTTATTATGGTAGCACCTGTAGTTGGTGTACTGGTTACTTTCACCCCTGATAAATCGGTAGGGAAAACTAATGAAAATAAAGAACCGGTAACGTCACTTGGCCCGTTATTTTTTACAATAACCGTGTAGTTAATTTTTTGCCCTACACAACCTGTATTTACATCTGCAATTAAACTCACTACTTCCAAATCAGCTTCCTGTAGCGTAAAGTTAACAGATGTGGTGATAAGGGCACTGGTTACATAGGCCCAGGTATCTATACTTCTGTTATTACCAAAATCTCCATCGGCATTAGTGGTAGTTGTTGAGCCCCATTTGTGGCCATTTATCAAGCTGTTAATACCCGTTAAATTTTGAATAGGTGAGGAAGGTGTACCCGATAAGGTAATTTGGCTATCATCCCAATAAACTGTATTATCAGGAGCGCCTATACCGTTGATGCGGGTTAGTTTAATTCCGTTAGCGTTACGTTCTACATCAAAAAACGGGAAATGTACTTCGGCGCTAAATAATAATAAGTTAATATTTGCCATATAAGTAACTGCGCTTGCAGGCATTTTATTACCTAATCCATCTAAGCCATCCCAGTTTATTGTATTAACGCCAACATTGGATTTACCGGTTAGTTTACGATCAACAGGGTCTGTAAATATCCCATTGCTATTGGCATCAATAATTATGGTATATATACCGTTGGATGTTGCTGTAAAATTAATTGTACCACCAAGCGGCGAAGTCCCCGCTTTGCCTAAAGTGCCTTCCGTGCCTCTAAAAGTCACATCGCTTACAGAAGGTATAAAAGGTGGATTAACCAGCCAGGTTGTACCTCCGCCGGGTATATTTGCGGTTACAGGCAAATCTGCAGCCGGTGGATTGAAAAATATTTTATGGGTAATATCTGATTGTGTATCGGCAGCTGTCGGGTCCTGGATATTTGTAACTGTAGTATTGTTAACGCTTTGGTAACTTGCCGCTCCTGTGTTATCCCTAAATCCCTTATTGTTTGCGAAGAACGAAAAGCCGTTTCCTGCCTGCCCGTTATTATCTAATTTATATTGATAACCATCCTTGGTGAGTATATAAAAGATGCCGTTAAAACCAACATTGAAAGAACTTAATTGCCCCGAAAATATATTGGTAAATACTCTGCCGGATAAAAAAGCCGAATTACCGGCGTTACGTACTGATACATCAAAAGCCGCTATATATTGGCCTGCAGGTTGGGTCCAGTCTGCGCCGGCTGATACCGTTGTAGGGGTGGTTTCTGAACTATTGTCAGGACTGGGGCCTACAAAATCAATCTCCCAAATACCTTCCTGCCCGGCTGTGGCCGTACGTGTATATGGGGTATAACCGCCGGCATTAGGTTGGGGTCCCGCTAACTCCTGGCTGCGGTTAGCAATAAAACCTGCCGTGGTTGAGTTGCCGCTGGTGTAAGTGGTGCCATCAGGGGCCCTTAAATTCATGGTTCCAGAAGTAATGCCCTGTGCACTTGAGCCCAGATATATAGTCTCCCCTGCTTTTACATACACCTTCATGGTGCCCAGCGTAGGAAAAGGAAACGAGGCATTGGACACCTTGCTGGTAAACAAGTAAGCTCGGCTACCACCGTTCGAGTTTAGCTCTTTGCTTCCTTCGGCTAGTATAACCTGTGGTAAAAACAGGAGTAGTAGGAGATAACAGCCTAATAGCCAATTTCTTGAAAGAAAATCTAATGGAAAAATATTATTATGATTAAGGACAGAATACCATCGCCGCATTTCTAAATGACTTTGATTATAAATTTAGATATAAATATGTAAATATTGCAACATCTTTATTATTTATTGTATAATTAATTAAGCCTCAACAATATTTATTATTAAATATGAAATTTTTCTGATAGGTTGCCAACCCTTTTTAATTACACATCAAAATATGTTATACGCAAATGTCCGTAATTGGTTGTAAACAACCCCTGAAAGGTGATATTCGTCAAAATAGTTTCAAGTCTGTTGAACCTGCCTTCTTTAAGAATTTAAACACTTGAATAACACTCTATTGTATGAACAGTATAGCGCATTAACCGTTAATTTAGCAAGCCTAAAACAGTTTAAGCATTACCTGCGTTTACTGAATATGAAAACAACTATCCTGATTGCCGGCCTTATTCTAAATAGCTTTATGTTGTTTGCGCAGGATATTGTTACAACACAAAAAGTCGATTCTATAAATAATCCACTTAAGCTTGCTACCGCTACTTTAAAAAAGACAGAGGGTGCCAGCATGTTGCCGACCAATGATATTGCTGGCAATATTGCCAAATCATCGGAGTTAAGTGCATTTTATAAAGCAATACAGATTTCGGGGTTGGATGAAACATTTAAAAGCAGGGGGCCAATTACGGTATTTGCACCAAACAATCAGGCATTCGGAGGCACAATGGCAGGCAAATTAGATACTTTACAAAGGGCAGATCATAAGTACGATCTGATAACTTTAATTACCTATCATTCTTTATCGGGGATAATTACTGCTAAAGACATTGGACATGCAATAAATTCAAATAAAGGGTTTGCAACATTTATTACACTTACAGGTAGCAAGCTAATGGCTAAATTTGATGCTAACAGAAATATTGTGTTGATTGATGAAAACGGTGGACAAAGCGTGATCAGTAAATTTGACCTGAAGCAAAGTAATGGCTTAATACATATTACAACAGCTGTATTAATACCTCGATTTAAAAATCTATAAGCTGGCGCGCGTATAACAAACCACATGAAATATTATTACGTAGGTTTGGTTATAACCTTAAATATCTATAAAAAATGAAAAGATCGATTTTAGCAATAGCAATATTATTTACAGTTACTGCGCTGGGATGCCAAAACAGCAATGGACAAGTAAATCAGAAAAGATTAAGTAAACCGGCTGCCGAGTGGAAAAAACAGCTAAGTGCTGATGCTTATTATATAATGGTTGAAAGTGGCACCGAACCACCTTTCCATAACGCCTATTATAATAACCATGAGAAAGGTGTTTATGTAAGCGCCGCTACCGGCGATGTACTATTTACCTCGGAAGATAAATTTGAAAGTGGAACCGGTTGGCCAAGCTTTGTTAAGCCGGTTGATATGAAAAAAATAAAAATAGTAACCGACAACAGTTTTGGCGAAACCCGCGATGAAGTTATAGAACGTAGTACAGGATTACACCTGGGCCATGTATTTGATGACGGCCCTGCTGACAGAGGCGGTAAAAGATATTGCATGAATTCGGGCGCGTTAAAGTTCATTAAAAAGTAGCCGAACTGCGGCGCGCGTTTATTGACGGACGCAGTAGCGGCCTTGTACGTAAGCCGCTTTCAAAATTCAAACCAATGGTCAGATCTATCCAATCAGGGTTAACAGGTCTGATCATTTTTTCTTTTTGAGGCCTTGTAAAAGTGCTTACTGTTTTGAAACGCTCCATAGCCAACTCTTCCGAATTTATTTCTTCAAAATAAACCAAACGGTTTAATTGTTGCGAGCTGTCAAAAAACAACGTAGGCATATCGCCATAAAATTTTAACGTTTTTAATAGGTCTGAGCAAAGGCCAACATGTAAGTTATTCCTGTTTCTGTCTGTAATAATGTAGATAAAGCGTTTCATTTGATAATAAAATTTGCTGGTTAAAAAATAATTACTAATTTTATGAGCATAAAAATACTAATTATTTTAGCAAATGCAAATTTTATGGCAAAAATTTCATCAAATATTAAATTCTTAAGGAAAAAGAAGGGACTAACCCAGCAACAGTTTGCTGATGAGGTAGGTATAAAAAGATCATTAGTTGGCGCTTATGAAGAAGAAAGAGCCGAACCTAAATACGATTTACTAAAAAAAATAGCATTATTCTTTGACATCACCGTTGATGATTTTATTAACGAAACCATTGACGATAAATGGCTGGCTAAACCCAAACCTAATGCAGGCGGCTTGCGCGTACTAAGTATATCGGTTGATAAGGAAGATAACGAGAATATTGAAATGGTGCCGTTAAAAGCCAGTGCAGGCTATATGAATGGCTATGCCGATCCGGAATATGTGGCGCAATTGCCCAAACTATACCTGCCAATGTTTAAACAGGGCACTTACAGGGGTTTCGAAATAAAAGGCGACTCTATGCTCCCGCTGGTATCGGGTACTACTATTATAGGCGAGTATGTTGAAAACTGGGGTGATATTAAATCATCCGAAACTTATGTTATCATATCAAAAAATGATGGTGTAGTATATAAACGTATCGGCAATAAATTCAAAGACAATAAAAAACTGAAGCTTGTATCAGACAACCCGGTATATGACCCGTACGAAATTAACGGCGAGGATATTTTAGAGGTATGGAAAGCCAAGGCATATATATCCACCCATTTGCCAATGCCTACGCCCGAACCAACCATGGAAAGCCTGACTAATATGATGGCCCAGATGCAACGATCTATATCGAAATTGGAAGGCAACAATTAAGTTACATTATATGCACTAAACCTTATTCATCTATCTTTATCAAAACACCAAACATTAAATCGAGAAAGAAAATGAAAAAGTTATTATTAATGTGTGCTTTCGTAGTAGGCGTAAGTGCAGTTAGCTTCGCCCAAAATGGCGGCGGTGGCGGTAGAAACAGAACCCCTGAACAAATGACAGCCAGGCTGAAAGATTCGTTATCGTTAAACGCTGATCAGGTTACAAAAGCGACTGCGATTTTTACCGCACAAGCAAAATCACAGGACAGTTTAAGAACAGCTAATGCAGGTGGCGACAGAGCGGCAATGCGCCCGGCGCAAACTGCTTTAAGAAAAGTTACAAACGACAAGATCTTGGCTATTTTAACGCCAGATCAGGCTGCAATTTACAAAAAACAGTTAGCTGCTCAAGCTGCAAGGCAACAACAAAGGCAAGGAAATTAATATTAGAATAAAAAAAGCGGCCATGAGTCGCTTTTTTTTATTAGTGTTTAATTAAGCAACAATTAAGTTACACCTTGCATATTCAAGCTTAACATTATATCTTTATAATACACCAAACAATAAACTAAGACAAAATGAAAAAGTTATTATTAGTATGCGCCTTTGTAATTGGCGTTAGCGCAGTAAGTTTCGCTCAAGGTGGCGGAAGAAGAACACCGAAAGAACAAGTAGAACAATTAAAAACTCAAATAACAGATCTTAATGATGACCAGGTTGCAAAACTTACTGTTATTTATACAGAGACTGCAAAAAAACGAGATAGCTTAAGAACTGCCGCCAATGGCGATATGAGCGCAATGATGGGTGGTATGATGAAAATGCAACCCGCAGTTGATACAAAGATCAAAGCTGTTTTAACTGCTGATCAGGCTAAAGCTTATCAAAAAATAGCTGACGAGCGTGCTGCCCAAATGAAAGAACGCATGAAAGGCAACTAATTTTAAATTAGATCATAATAAAGAAAGCCCCGGTTTTATCGGGGCTTTCTTTATTTTAGCTGAAAATTTATTTAAATTGATATCCACAGAAAACTATATAAAAAACAGGCTTGCCGAAAGGCAACAGGCAGGAAGTTACCGCACTTTGAAGCCAGAAAACAGCTTGATAGATTTTTGCTCGAACGATTACCTGGGCTTTTCGCGTTCGGCTCTATTAAAAAAACTTATTAGTGAGGAAATAAATAGTCGGGGCAATTTAAATGGTTCAACAGGTTCAAGGTTAATATCGGGTAATCTGGCTTATACAGAAGCATTAGAGCAGGAAATAGCCACTCTATTTAAAAGCGAGGCCGGACTATTATTTAACTCTGGTTACGATGCCAATCTGGGTTTATTATCTTCACTACCTCAACGTGGCGATACTATTATAACAGATGAATTGATACACGCCTCGGTTATAGATGGCGCCAGATTAAGTAATGCCAACCGATACACATTTAAACACAATAACCTTGCCGGTTTAGAAACGAAATTACAACACGCTAAAGGCACTTGTTATGTGGTTATAGAAAGCGTTTACTCTATGGATGGAGATACTTCTCCCATTGCAGAAATATTAGCGATAACCGAACAATACGGCGCCAATTTAATTATTGACGAGGCACATGCGGTTGGTTTGCACCATACCGGTATAGTTACCCAATTGGGATTACAGGACCGTGTATTTGCCCGTACAGTTACATTTGGCAAAGCGTTAGGCTGTCACGGTGCTATTATATTAGGGAGCAAATTATTGCGGCAATATCTCATTAATTTTGCCCGGTCATTTATATATACTACTGCGGCTCCGTTTCACCAGTTGGCAAGTATAAAAATGGCTTGCGGCTTGTTATCGCAATCGACCGCAGAAATACAGCAACTAAATCAAAACATCAGCTTGTTTAAACAACAAGTAAAATTATCGCCAAATAATCATTATGCTTTAATTAATAGCGATAGCGCTATACAATGTGTACTGTTAAAAAGCAATGAGAAAGCTACCGAAATAGCCACATATCTGCAAAAAAAAGGATTTGATGTGCGCGCCATATTAAGCCCTACAGTACCGTTAGGTAGCGAACGAATAAGAATATGCCTGCATGCCTATAATACGGCTAATGAAGTTGGTTTACTTGCTGATGAAATTAATAAGCTGACTAATGACAAATAAACCTTTATTTATAACCGGCATTGGCACAGGCATTGGTAAAACCATCGTATCGGCCATTTTAGTTGAAAGCCTGCAGGCCGATTACTGGAAACCCATACAGTCGGGCGATTTAAATAACAGCGATACTTTAAAAGTAAGGAGCCTTGTATCAAACACTAAATCTGTTTTTCATCCGGAAGCTTATCGTTTAACTCAGCCTTATTCCCCGCATAAATCTGCAGATTTGGATGGGATTGTTATCGACCCAAAAAACATAATAACTCCGTATACTAACAACCTGTTAATTATTGAAGGAGCTGGTGGTTTAATGGTGCCGTTGAACAATGATTTTTTAATGATCGATCTGATACAACAGCTCAATGCCAATGTTATATTGGTTGTAAAACATTACCTGGGAAGCATTAACCATACCTTGTTATCAATAGACGCGTTGCGCAACAGGAATATAGCCATAAAAGCTATTATTTTTAATGGCGATAGAGATGAATATTCAGAAGATATTATCAATAAGTATGCACCATGCCAAGCGCTATATATTGCCGAAATGCATGAGGTTACCCCGGAAAATATATCGCGCCAAAAGATAAATTTGTAAAAGAGATTATTCAGGATGAAAAAAATTGCAGTAATAGGTTCAGGAACTATGGGTAACGGCATTGCACATACCTTCGCCCAAAATGGCTTTGATGTGGCTTTGATTGATATAAAAACCGATGTATTACAACGCGCCCTGCAAACTATCACCACTAACCTTGATAAACAAATAAAAAAAGGGACGATTGATGAGCAATTAAAAACTGATACGTTAACCCGAATCAAAACTTATACTGATCTGGCTAATGGTGTTAAAGATGCCGACCTGGTAGTTGAAGCTGCTACCGAGAACCGTGATACCAAGCTAAACCTGTTTAAACAGTTAAGCGATATTTGCAAACCCTATACTATACTTGCTTCAAATACATCATCCATATCAATAACAGAGATAGCATCAACAACTAAAAACCCCGGCAATGTAATTGGTATGCATTTCATGAACCCGGTACCCTTAATGAAACTGGTCGAGGTAATAAAAGGCAAACAAACTACCGATAAGGTAACTGAAGTTATAATGAAATTATCCCGACAATTGGATAAAATACCCGTTGAGGTTAATGACGCACCTGGTTTTGTAGCTAACCGAATTTTAATGCCGATGATAAATGAAGCTATTTATACACTGCACGAAGGCGTATCAGGTGTAGAAGAGATAGATACGGTAATGAAACTGGGCATGGCGCATCCAATGGGCCCGTTACAACTGGCCGATTTTATAGGGCTTGATGTTTGTTTGGCTATAATTAACGTATTGCTATTAGGTTTTAACAGTGATAAATATGCGCCTTGTCCACTGCTGGTTAATATGGTTGCAGCACAAAACCTGGGTGTAAAAACCGGTAGCGGATTTTATAAATATACGCCCGAAAGCAAAGACCTGATAGTTGCTGATAGGTTTAAAAAAGCAAAAAATTAAACTTTTCGCGTAATCATTTGTCAATAAAATAAAACGTTGACCTATGAAAACGATAGCAAAAATCGGGATATTATTAGCCCTAACCGGCAGTTTACTAACATCATGTACAGGCGAGTACTATGTTGCCTCGCATCCCGAAGAACCTTACTATGTGCGCCCTGCATCACCTTACGCCAATGCGGTTTGGATAGATGGCGAATGGGTATGGCGCGATGGACGATACGCTTACATTGGCGGCCACTGGGATAGGCCACGCAACGGTCGTGTATGGATGAGAGGTAATTGGCTATCAAGCTCGCGTGGTTATATCTGGCACAGGGGGTATTGGAGATAAGAAGCAACATCCCTTACCCTTGGTGGGGGATGTTACTTACCAGCCCGGTGTAAAGCCTAAACCAAATACGGGTTTGTTAACATCATTACGGTTAAACGGTACAGCGAAGTAAGGCTCTAAAACAAAATAGCCAAACACATTTACGCGCAATGATATACCCGTACTTAATGCAGGAACACGCTGGTTGGTGTTATAAATACCGTTACCATTTGCGTCTGTACCAATTTTATCAGGCGCGTTTTGAAACTTTACCTGGTTACCCTGGCTCCATGCTAAACCCGCGTCAAAAAAGAAGTTAAGCTCTGAAAAGAAGAATTTAGATTTTATTGTTGATAGTTTTTCGGGCCCTGTAAAAGGTAAGCGAACTTCGAAATTAGCTACTGCTGTACGGGTACCTGTTAATTGGTCAATTGTGAATCCATTACTTGGTTTGCCGTTACCATTATAAAAAGTTTGCGCCTCATAGCCTCTTATCAGGAACGGGTATCCTACATATAAAGGATATAAACCGTTTGAATTACCAAAGCGGCCGTAACCGTATAAACGTACGGCAAACGTTACCGGGTCTACCCGTACATATTTCCTTAGGTCAACTGTTGGTGCAAAGAATTTGTAAGTGCCGAAATCATATTCGCCTTCAATACGGTAACGGAAACCATTGAGAGGAGATGCTACTCCAAAAAATGAGTTGTCGCCTACCAATGAAGTATTGACCTGGTAAACTGTAAACGGGGTTAATTTGGTACCGTTATTTAATGGGTCTGAATTATAATCTGAATTGGATATGTGTTTTTTTGAATAATCAATTACGTTGCCTAATGTATCGTATAACGTACTATAACGATCAACTCTATAATAATATTTAGATGCGCCGCCGCCAAATTCTACACGTGTAGATTTGGAAATAGGATAGGAGGTAAACAATGATGCCTGATCCTGGAAAATGCGGATAATATCATAACGTTCATCGGTAACAGGTATAGTTTTACTTCCGACTGTATGATTTGTTGCAACCACATTATAGGTTGCAAACTGATAAGGTATATGTGATATGCCACCACCAAAATTCCATCGGCCTTGTTGGTTAATGTAAACAACCTGTCCGCCAAAATCATATATCTCCCCATTGATAGCCGCGCCTGCATAAATTTGGTTACGCCCCAAAATATCACTAAACACTCCCTGAACGCCGCTTGCCAAACCCGTACCAAAAGAACTTACCGAAGCGCCAATACCGCTGCTGGCTAAATAGTCCAATTTAAATTGGGGTTTATAAGGTATGTCTTTAATAGAATCAGTTGGGATTTTCTGGTAGGCAAGATAATTTTTAAGATTAGAGTTTATCAGGTCTACACCAACCGCGCGTGCAGGAGGGAGCATTGCCGCATTGAAATTTATCTCTGTGCCACCAACTGTTTTAACCGTAAAATCAGAAACTTTAGCATTGTAAAGCGAATATTTTTGAGAACGATAGTAAGAGTAAACAATATCATCATTGGCTGAGATACTTAATGCTGGCGAAAACTCTGTTATACCGCATATACCGGTAAACAGATCAGTCATTTGCTCAATTTTTCCGTTGTTTAACGTGTAACGATACATATTGCGGAAACCATCGCGATTTGACAAAAAGTATATCTGTGAACCGTCTGATGAATATTGAGGGTTTAAATTATTTGCTCCATTAAAAAGGGGTATGTCCGTGGTTGTGCCGGTAGCCAGATTATATTCAGCCAGGTTAAAGGTAATATCTTGCGATGTGGTGCGATCATACGTAGCCCTATCGGTCGAAAAAACGATCTTTTTACCATCCCTTGAAAAACTGGGCTGGTAATCAGAGTATTTATCATTGGTTAGCTGTGTAACCTTTTTGGTTTGGAAGTTATATAAGTAAAGATCTCCTTGTCCTTCTGATAATCCCTGGAACACTATTTCATCGCCATTAGGCGACCACGAGAGGTTACTAAATTGCTCGGCTTTGCCCATAGAAATATCCTGCAAGATCTTCCCGCTCGGCACTTCAACAACCAGCATACGGTTTCGACCTTTGCTAAAAACGCTGAAGGCAAATTTCTTACCATCCGGCGACCACGTACCGGCAGATTCGATAAAGTTAAACTCGTCAATATGTGTGTTTGATACTTTGCTGGTCAGTTTCTTTATGACGACTCCGGTTTTTGCATCAGCAAGAAAGAGATCAATTGTAAATAAGTTCTTTTCTGATAAAAATGCAAGGTACTTGCCATCAGGGCTTATGGCTGGTGCCACATTCATTTTCCCTGCGTTTTTATCATTTACAATTAACTGACCTACAGGTTTTTGTATGGTGTCTTTTAAATAAGGCCTATAGGTATTTTCTATCGATGTTTTCCAAAGCTGCGATAGTGTTTTATCATCATACCCAAAAGTACGCCTTACGCCATAAGCCAAGCCATAACGTGCGGTGTTTTTAAAGAAAGGCGTAATAATGGTATCACCATAAGTTGACCCTATAAAGCTCCAAAAGGCCTCGCCATAGCGGTAAGGGAAGTATTTATTGCTTTCGGTAAGATCTTTTACCGTTGGGATATCATGATTTAAATAGGCATCACGCATCCACATGGCGGTGTAGGAATCTCGTTTGCCTAACGAAAGATATTCGGCCATACCTTCGATCATCCAAAGAGGCAGATTGTTAATATTTTCGTAAGAGTTGTCTTCTTTACCCAGTAATATATGATATTGAAAAGCATGCACCAACTCATGGCCGATAACATGCCTTGTCATTTCATTATTCTCCATAACCGGCATAACTACCCGGTTTTTTAAACCTTCGGTGATACCACCGGTTCCAACTTCTATATCGCCATCAATAGCGGTAGTTTGTTGGAAATCAGGGTGATTAGCATATAGAATTATTGGATTAGCTTTTCTAAAAGTATCCCTGAAAACCTGCTGGTGTAAAGTATACCACAATTCGCTTTCCTGGGCAAATCGTTTGATCATACTATCGTTTTTTAAGTAATAGTATATCTCGAAATGTGGTGTTTTATAAACCTTGAATTTTAGATTTTTATACCGCACCTTATTTTGCCCAAAATATTGCGCACGCGCCGCAGGGCTAAATAACAGCAGGCCAATAAAACAGATCAAAATGAATGAATATTTTTTTGCTCTATTTATATAGGGGTAATTTTTATCCATAAGGTTCAAATATCAGCGCTAATTTAATAAATCCCTGTTAATAATACGTTAAGGATTAGTGCCAGGTTGTTTCTCGTCTGGAGGAAATCCGTTTAAAGTATCTAAAGGCATATTCAAACTGTCAGTTGCAGTAGTGTCTGTTGATATTCTTGGCGAAGGGCAGTCATAGCTTTTGGTGATCTTTGTCCATGGTTTAGGGAATGGGCCATAGCTATACCCCGAGTTAGGATCGGCATAAACCCGCTCCATAAAGCTGCCAAAAATAGGCAGCGCGGTGTGCGATCCTTCACCACTTTCTGATGAATTAAAGTGTACGCTTCTATCATCGGCACCAACCCAAATACCTGTAACCAGGTCCTTGGTAATACCCATGTACCAGCCATCGACATAATCAGATGATGTGCCTGTTTTGCCGCCTATCTGGTTGTTTTTTTTCCATAGGCCGTTGTACTCCCATAGTGCTTGCGAGGTACCGCCCGGTTCTTCCATACCACCTCTAAACATATATAGCATTAACCAGGCAACTTCTTCGCTTATAGCTCTTTCTGTTTTTAAGGCAAATTCCTGTAAGGTGTTTCCATCATGATCGGTTATCTTGGTAACTAACAATGGATCTATTTTTTGACCCTTATTAAGGAATGTACTATAAGCGCGCACCATTTCATAAACCGATACATCATTTGATCCCAACGAAACAGACGGGACCGCCTTTAACGGACTTTCGATACCGCATTTATGCGCGTACTCAACTATCTTATCCCAACCCACTTTTTCAGTCACCTGCGCGGTAATAGAGTTTACCGATTTGCCCATAGCCCAGCGTAATGACATTTCCTGGTAGCTAAATTTAAAGTCGGCATTATTAGGAGCCCAAACTTGTTCTTTACCACCATCGGTATACTTAATAGATACAGGCTGATCTGTAAATTTATCGCAAGGTGTGAAGCCGTTATCCAAAGCGGTTAAATAAGCAAATGGCTTAAAGGTTGAACCAGCTTGCCTTTTTGATTGGTTAACGTGGTCGTAATTAAAGTATTTATGATTGATGCCGCCCACCCAAACTTTAATTTTACCGGATGATGGTTCGATGGTCATCATACCGGTATTTAAAATTCGGGTATAGTATTTAATAGAATCAACACTCGAAAACGTGGTGTCTTTTTCGCCTTTCCAGGTAAAGACCTTCATCCTTTTAGGTTTTTCAAAGTATTGTTTTATCTGGATAGTATCGCCATGATATTTTGCAGATAACAGCTTGTAAATAGGCAGGTGCTGCTCGGCTTTTTGCAGGAAATCTACTATCTCCTTACCTTTCGAGTCGCGCCATGGGTTTTTAGTGCCCCATATATTATCAAAGCGCTTTTGCAGCATCTTCATTTTTTCTGCTACAGCTTCTTCGGCATATTGTTGCAGGCGGGAATCTATTGTAGTATAGATCTTTAAACCATCTTCATACAGATCATAATCATTATCCTTACACCATTTTTTAAGCCAGCGTTCTACCGCTTCGCGGATGTACGAATCGCCATGCGAATCGTTTTCTACATAACTTAAATTTAAGCCTATAGGCATTTTGGTATAAGTGCTATAATCAGCCTGACTTAAAAAACCATATTTTTCCATTTGGCCCAATACCGTATTTCTACGCTCGATTGCTCGGTCAGGATTATTAATAGGATTATAGGTTGATGTTGCCTTCAACATGCCTATCAGCGTTGCAGCTTCGGCAGGGGTAACGGCATCAGGTGTTTTATCAAAGAATTTTAGGGTGGCGGTTTTAATACCAAATGAGTTATTACCAAATGGAACAGTATTTAAGTAAAGTGTTAATATCTCTTGCTTATTATAAACATGCTCAATTTTATAAGCGGTTAACCATTCTTTACATTTAGAAACCAGCGTGCGCACAAGCGGGATATGCCTTAACAATCCCTGAGATTTTCTTTTACGAGTTGAGTACAAGTTCTTGGCTAACTGCTGGGTAATGGTACTACCGCCGCGTTTATCGCCTTTGGCGGTTGAAAGTATGCTGGTAAAAAACGAATAAAAATCAACGCCACCATGCTTGTAAAAACGCACATCTTCAGTAGCTACTAACGCGTTTACTATGCTGGGTGAGATCTCTTTATATTCAACCGGCGAGCGGTTTTCGTGATAATATTCGCCGATCAATTTGCCATCAGCAGTGTATACTTGCGAGCCTACCGACATGATTGGACTTTTAATGTCCTGCATATCAGGCGTGTAGCCAAACAGCCAAAGGAAATTTAATTCAACGGCACAGAAAAATATGATTATAGCGTAGATGAATATGACGAAGTATCTCAGGTATTGGTTTTTTATACGTCTGAACATGCGGTAAAGATGTAAAATTATGGCTCAAAATCATAGCCGGTTTATAATTATGTAACAACGCAAATTTAACAGTTAAATTTTAGGGGAGGAAGTATGTAGACGCAAAGTATTACATCTCTACTTGTTTGGTTGCTTTTGCAAATTTATTAAATGCTAAGGCCTTGTTTATCCAACTGTCAAATTCTTTTTTTGTTTTCATGGCGTCCTGGCTTACAAATACAAAATCTTTCAACGCCTTACCGTTGCGGATCATTCCGCGGACACCGTTTAACTCCAATGCTTCTTTATATTCAGGGCCAATGCGGCAAAGCATTTCATCGGCACTGGCGCAAACACACATTTTGCCATTTACCATAAAGCAAATACCCCGAAACATTTTCTTTTCTTCCACATCAGCCAAACCTAGTTCGGCTAAAGCCTCTCTTATTTTATCTGCAAGTTCTTCGTTATAAGCCATATTAAAATTGTGCTGTGGTTATTAAACTTAATTTGCCGTTTTTAACAGCAATGGCCCTTATCGTCATTTTTGGTGACGCAGGTATAGGTTTAGTATACAAAGTGGATAATGTAGTAGGAGCAGACCCATCCGTAGTATAATAAAAAGTATCAGGCTCTATATCATTACTCCTGATCTCGGCCAGTGCCGGCGGAGCAAACGTTTTTAAAGTAACAATAACTGGATTTGGTACTATCAGGTTATCTGGAATGGCCGAGATTGATTTCTCCAGGTCCTGCATAAACATCTTGTTAGGCAGGCGACCTGTATAAATTTCAAACTCACCGCCATTGGCAATATCATTATAGTTGATATAGAGTTTATTGTAGGCTTTCTTATCCAGGTTCATTCCCTGTAAATAGATATTGTTACGCGCTATTGAGGAACCTGAATTTAGGATAGTGAATTTCTTGCCATTCTCCAGGTTAATAACCGCTTTTTCAAATTGTGGTAAGCCTATCTGAAACTGCTGCTGACCCGGCGCGATATTATAAATCCCTAAGGAACTCATTACATACCAGGCTGACATTTGGCCGCAATCGTCATTGCCCGATAAGCCGTCTGGTTTGTTACTATACTGTTCGCTCAAAATCTTATTAATAAAGAATTGTGTTTTGTCTGCATCATCTGTAAAGTTGAACAAGTAAGCCATGTGATGGCTTGGCTCGTTGCCGTGCGCATATTGACCTATCAGCCCGGTTATGTCTGATGTTTCTTTGCCTGTTAGCGGTGCGTTGGTAGTAAAAAGCTCATCCAACCTTGCCGCAAATTGAGTTTTGCCCCCCATACGGTTCATTAAACCACTAACATCCTGCGGCACCAGGAAGGTATATTGCCAGGCATTACCTTCTACATAATTATCATTAACATCGGTAGGGTTAAATGGCATAAACCAGTTGCCCTTAACCTGAGCCTGCATAAAGCCATTTTCTTTATTATGTACGTTTTTCCAGTACTGCGCACGTTTAATGTATTCTGCGTAATCAACAGGCTTGTTCAGCATTTTAGCCATCTGGGCAATGCACCAGTCATCATAAGCATATTCTAAAGTTTTTGATACTGACTCTTTATCGTCATCAGCCAAAACCAACCCGTGTGTTCTGTATGAACGTAAACCAAACTGATCACGGTTTACCGATGCCTTCATAGCATCCAGCGCTTTTTCAGCATTGAAATCTCTTATCCCTTTTGCATAGGCATCAACAATAACAGGTATAGAATGATTACCTATCATGCAGTAGGTTTCATTTGATGCGAGCGACCATATCGGCAATAGTCCCTGTTGGTCATAGATGGCCATGAAGCTTTTTATAAAATCCAGCGTACGCTTTCTATCTATTAAAGTAAGCAGCGGATGCTCGGCCCTGAAAGTATCCCATAAAGAAAATACAGTGTAATAATTAAAGCCTTCTGCTATATGGATCTTTTGATCCATGCCTCGGTATTGACCATCTATATCACTATAGATATTTGGTGATAGCATGCTGTGATATAACGCTGTATAAAATATAGTGCGTTTTACTTTCCCATAGTCAATCTGCGCAACTTTTTTACCTGGAGGGCGGCCGTAGCCATAAACTAGTGCTTCTGCTGATTGTTGCTGTTCTTGTTGTAACGGAGGTGCGCCGCCTTCAACTTCTATCTTCGACAGGGCATTTATCCAGGCTGTCTTTGCTTGTTTCTGAACTCTTTTAAAATCGAAATCAGGTATTTCAGTGTTCAGGTTCTTTAATGCGCCTTCCACGCTTACAGCCGATATCCCCACTTTTGATATTACTTCGCCTGGATTATTAAATTGGATATACAGTTTAATGTTCTTACCCTCAGCTTTTTTTAAACCGTTTTGCAATTTATCATTAACCGCTATGCCATAAGTTTTAAATGATTTTGAAAATTTGGCATAGAAGTACACATGCTGATCATTTGCCCAGCTTCTTGATTCACGATAACCACGGATCTCATGGTCGTTAATAATCTCGATCCACGAACTTAAAACCTGGTCGCGGTGTTGCAGATCAATAATAATATTTGCCCGTTGTGTTGATGGGTAATTATAACGATGCATGCCTGCCCGGGTTGTAGCGGTTAACTCTACGCCAATATTATATTTATCCAACTGACTTTTATAATAACCCGGCGATGCCGATTCGTTTTTCTTTTTAAAAGGCGAGCTATAATCGGTGTTTTTAAACTGGGGATCGCCGGTAGTAGGCATAAACAGGATATCGCAATAATCGGCAATGCCCGTGCCACTTAAATGGGTATGTGAAAAACCGTAAACAACCGTATCTGTATAATGATAGCCCGAGCAGCCGTCCCACCCCTCTAAACGGGTATCGGGGCTAAGCTGTACCATACCAAAAGGCACAACTGCCCCAGGGTAGGTGTGGCCGTGGCCTCCCGTACCAATAAACGGATCAACATAAGGCGTATAATCTTTTTTCTTTTGTGCCGATGCCGACAAGCTTAAAGCTGTTGCAGCCAAAAGTAAAATACGAGAAATCTTTACCACTTTACGCAAATATTAATTTAACCCGCAAATTAATAAAGTTAACAGATTTATAAGTAACCGAAGTAGTTAAATAAGGTTAAAATCATCCGCATCCTTTAAAAAAGGTAAAAGGCGGCGTGTTTTAATAACTTCGTCTGCTATGATAGAAAAGGTGTATACATCTTCCTCATCGCGTTTATAATAAACCACGTTACCATTTGGATCTATACAGGTCGAATCGCCCGAATGATAAACCTCATTACCATCATGCCCGACACGGTTAACGCCTATAACATAGGTTTGATTTTCGACAGCTCGTGCAGGTATTAACGTGCGCCAGTGTAAAGCCCGGCGCTCGGGCCAGTTGGCTACAATTAACAACAGATCATAAGCCTCGTCAACATTACGCATCCATACCGGGAAGCGAAGATCATAACATATCATTGGGCAAATTTTCCACCCTTTTAATTCAACAATCAGTTTTTTCGTTCCCGCAGTATAGGTATGATCTTCTTTGCCTAAAGCAAACAAATGGCGTTTATCGTAATAATTACACTTGCCGTCAGGCAGCATCCATATTAGCCGGTTGTAGTATTTTTCCTTTTCTTGTATAATCAAGCTGCCCGTTACTACACATTCATATTTCTGGGCTATTTTATGCATCCATTGCATAGTTTTGCCACCCATTGGTTCAGCAAGTTCTTTGGCATTCATGGTGAAACCGGTATTAAACATTTCGGGCAGAATGATCAAATTGGTTTTCTCTCGTATTCCCGATAGTCGTAATCCTATGTTTTGCAGGTTCTGGTCTATTTTCTCCCAAAACAAATATCCTTGAAACACAGTGATCTTTAAGTTTTCCATAGCAGTTGGGTTCGGCTTAACTAATACGTAATTATTTTCATCAAAGTTTAAAATCTATCAATCTATTAACGGCATCATCCAAAGTTTCTTGCCTTTTGGCAAAACAAAATCGTAAAACCTTGTGGTCTGTACCTTGTGTATAAAAAACAGAAGTTGGTATACAGGCAACCCCGGCTTCTTTTGTTAGTCGCAAGGCAAAATCAGTATCGGCTTCGTTAGTTAAGTGGCCATATCTAACAGATTGAAAATAAGAACCATATGAAGGTAATAATTCAAATTTAGTTTCCGCTAATCCTTTTTTAAAATGATCTCGCTTTTCCTGGAAAAAGGCAGGCAGGTTTAAGTAGATATTCTCATCTTTTAAATACTCAGCTATACCGTACTGCATTGCCGAGTTTACGCTGAACACCAAAAACTGGTGCACTTTTCTAAACTCCTGCATTAAATAAGCAGGAGCGAGGCAGTAGCCTACTTTCCAGCCGGTGGCATGCAGTAGTTTACCAAATGATGCTATTATAAAGCTGCGCTGCTGTAGCTCGAGATATCGTGCCATACTATGATGTATTTCACCATCGTATATTAAATGCTCATATACCTCGTCGCTTAATATTAGTATATCCTGATCTTTAACTATTGCGCTTAACTCCTCTATATCTTCCTGGTGCAAAATGGTAGCGGTAGGGTTATGTGGCGAGTTAAGTATGATCAACTTTGTACGATTATTGGTCAGTTTTTTCACCATGGCCCAATCAATGCGGTAATTATTGCCTGGTTGAAGCTCTAACGACTTTACAACGCCGCCCGCCAGTTTTATTGCCGGTGCATAACAATCAAAAGCAGGCTCAAATACAATAACCTCATCATTAGGGTTTATAATAGCAGTGATAGCGGTAAATATGGCTTGTGTGCCGCCGGCGGTAATGGTTATTTCGGTGTCGGGGTCATAGTCGGCACTATATAGTTTTTTGGTTTTATGGGCTATCTCATTGCGTAAAGCCTTTACGCCTGCCATTGGGGCATATTGATTGTGCCCATCCTTCATAGCTTTATTAACCAACTCAATTAATTCTGGCGAGCAATTATAATCAGGGAAACCTTGTGATAAATTTATAGCACCAACCTCTGCCGCCAGGGCAGACATGGTGGTAAATATAGTAGTGCCTACTTGCGGTAGTTTTGATACAATAGATGTCATGTTCGGCTAAATTAACTAAAAACTAATAGAGTGTCACCTTTTGCCTTCCAGCTTTTACCTTTCGCCCCATTTACTTAACTTAGTAAAATGAAAAAATATCTGCCGCTTATACTGCTAGCCATCCTTGTAACCGCCTGCCAATCTCCCAAAGTTAACAACGGGCCGGTGGTTGGCTTTGTTGATGCTTTTGAAGATGCTACCATAGCCCAAGCCCGGACCGGTTTTACCGATGCTTTAAAGAAAAATGGTTTCAGCGAAGAGCAAAAAACGGTTCAAATAGAATATCGTAATGCCCAGGGTGATATCCCCACATTAACCCAGATAGTCAATTATTTTGTATCAGAAAATGTCGACCTGTTGGCTACGTGTACTACTTTATCATCAGTTACCGCGGTGCAAAAAACTAAAACCATTCCTATTTTCGAAATGGTATCGCCAACGCCCGAACGGATGAAGGTATTGGATGCTAAAGGCAAAGCACCTGCCAATTTATTTGGCGCGGTTGAAGATTTACAATATATTGATACCTCGTTTTCTATCATCCCTAAATTACTAAAGCCCAAAGGCGCTAAGTTGGTTATCGGCATGATTTATAACCAGGCCGAACCACAATCGGCAGATGCTATGCAGCGTATTAAAGCACTGGCTGATAAATTGAATGTTACGTTAATAGCTTTACCGCTAAACTCATCAGCAGATGCACAACTGGTAACAAAAGCGCTTTTAGGTAAAAACATAGATGCCTTTTTTGCGAACCCTGATAATACCGTATTTGCATCGTTTGAAACCATATTAAAAAACTGTAATCAAGCTAATGTTCCCATATTTACCAGCGAAGCCGGTTTAGTGCAACGTGGCGCAGTAGCCGCTTTTGGTGCTGATATTTACCAATGGGGATATCAGGCCGGCGAACAAGCCGCACAATATCTTAAAACCCATAAAACTGATGGTTTAAAGCCGGAGATGGTTAAGATAAGGAAACGAGTTTATAACCCGGCAGCGGTTAAAAAGTATAATATCACTATACCTTCAAATTTTGAAGCTGTAAAATAATGGATTTTTACCTCACCGCTCTTTTACAGGGGCTTTGCTTTTCGGGTATAGCATTGGGTATATACATATCCATGAAGATATTTAACATCCCCGATATTACTACTGATGGCAGCTATACACTAGGCGGAGTTGTAACCGCCATATTGCTTACCCGCCATTTACCCGGCTATTTAATTTTACCGGCAGTTATATTTGCGGGTGGAATTGCGGGGGCTATAACAGGGCTTATACATACCAAACTTAAAATTAACCCATTACTGGCAGGTATATTGGTAATGACCGCTTTATACTCGATTAATTTAACTTTGATGGCACGGTCTAATTTACCGTTGATAGGTACATCATCTATATTCACATTGTTACAAATTTTGAGCAATCCCAATCAAAATACATTCTGGATATTGTCGTTATTTGTGCTGGGAATTACTTTGCTGATAGGTTATTTGCTGAAAACCGATTTTGGTATTGCTATGCGGGCAACAGGTAATAGCGAATCAATGATAAGGGCGTTGGGAGTTAATACCGATAGGATGAAGATTATCGGCTTAGCTTTAGCCAATGCGCTTACCGCTGTTAGCGGTTATTTAATAACCCAATTACAGGGATTTGCCGATATCAACATGGGCATCGGCATAGTGATAGTAGGGTTGGGGTCGGTTATTATTGCCGAAACATTGATAGGATGGCTGCATATTACTTCGGTATGGCTAAGCCTGGTTTTAGTATTGGGCGGGGCAGTAATATTTCAAATGGTATTGGCATTTACTTTAAATATTGGTGTCGATGCAAATTTATTAAAATTGGTAACCGCTGTTTTTGTATTGGTAATTGTAAGTTTACCACGTTTAAACCGAATAAAAGATTAACCCTCACATAAAAATGAAAGTATTATATAAAAACTGCCCTACCGTATTTGTTGCGCTTTTTGTTTGTGCAAGCTGTTTGTTTTCTGGAATGTATGCACAAGCAGCTTCTCCATATTATTACCAGATAAAAATTTATCATTTTAAAACAGCAACTCAGGAGAGCCGTTTAGATGCTTATCTGCAAAATGCATATATACCTGCATTACACAAAGCAGGGGTAAAAAATGTAGGTGTGTTTAAAGTGCTTAAACAAGATAGCCTGGACAAAAAAATATACGTGTATGTGCCTTATAAAACCTGGGAAGCTTTAGAAAATATCGATCAGAAACTATATAAGGATCAGGCTTACGTTGATGCGGGGAAAGATTATCTGGAAGCTTTATATAATAACCCGGTTTACACACGGATAGAAACCATCGTATTACGTGCGTTTCCGGGTGCGCCCGAACCTAATGTACCTAATCTGACTGCTAAAAAAGCCGACCGTATTTACGAATTACGCAGCTATGAAAGTGCTACCGAAAAGTACAATGCCAGCAAGGTAAAAATGTTTAACGTAGGCAATGAGATAGGCATATTTAAAGGCTATAATTTTAATGCAATTTTTTATGCCGAAGTTATAGCAGGCAGCCACATGCCTAACTTAATGTATATGACAACGTTTAACGGACTACAGGATAATAAAGACAAGTGGAAACTTTTTTTTAACGACGATAGATTTAAAGCATTAGGCAAAATGGACGAATATCAAAAGAATGTATCCAAAGCAGAGAGCCTTTTCCTTTATCCGGCAGATTATTCTGATTATTAAATTTATGACAAATACAGGCCGCTCATAGCTGCTTTATTTCACTATAAAACCACCGCCTATGACGGTAGGCCAAGGGTAAAGACTATGGTCAGTCTAATCGGTTTATAAAGTAAGTAAGGTTAGACTTGAGATGTTTGCTAATCTTTAATCACTAATCTTTATTACTCAAACTGCAATTCCCATTTATCTTCGCCGCCATCTACCACACGAAATATTCTTTTTTCGGCAGTCTCATTACTGTCAGACGAAATGATACGCACGATATCATGATCATGAAACTCTTCTTCTGTTTTAGGTATCATAATTGCGGTTAGAGAACGCGGATTACCGGGGACTGTTAAGGTTTTCATAGCATTGTTGTTTTATAATAGTGTAACAATGCAGATCAAAATAAGTTTCTGTTGTTCTGACGGGAGAGATAAAAACTCAAACATCTTTGGTGGATGTTTGAGTTTTTATCATCAATAATAGTAAACCTATTTTTAGGACGTTACAATTTATAACTCCTTGGAGAAGGCCGGGGTAAGGCTTTTAAGAAAGTTTACCCAACGCCGCTTTAATCCTAGCCATAGCTTCAACCAATTTTTCTTCGGATGCAGCGTACGACATACGGATAGATTTTTTATCACCAAATGAATCACCACCAACGGTTGATACATGGGCTTCTTCTAACAGATAGATGCTTAATTCGTCAGCATCATTAATGGTTTTGCCTTTGTAGCTTTTACCAAAGTAGTAAGTAACATCAGGGAAGAAATAGAACGCGCCATCAGGCAGGTTTACTTTTACACCATCAAGCTCGCTCATTAATTTATAAACAATATCGCGGCGTTTTCTAAATGCTTCGCGCATTTCCAGTACAGTTTCTAAACCACCTTCGTAAGCGGCAATACCAGCACGCTGGCTGATAGATGAAGTGCCTGATGTAATTTGTCCCTGCAACTTATCGCAAGCGGCAGCTATCTCTTTGTTTGAAGCCGAGTAGCCTAGGCGCCATCCTGTCATTGCGAAAGCTTTAGACCATCCATTGATAATAACTACGCGATCTTTTACGCTTGCAAACTGCGCTATTGATTCATGTTTGTCAACAAAGTTAATATGCTCGTAGATCTCGTCTGATATAATGTAGATCTCAGGATATTTTTCAAATACTTTAACTAATCCTGCTAATTCAGCTTTGTTATAAACACTGCCGGTTGGGTTACAGGGTGATGAAAATAAGAATACTTTAGTTTTAGGGGTAATTGCCGCCTCTAATTGCTCAGGTGTAATTTTAAAATCTTGTTCAACAGCGGTATCAATAAAAACGCTTTTGCCTTCTACCAGCTTTACAACTTCAGAGTAAGATACCCAGTAAGGCGTAGGGATAATCACTTCATCGCCCGGATTAACCAAACAAAACAAAACGTTGGCAATTGATTGCTTAGCACCTGTTGACACAACGATCTGGCTGAAATCATAATCCAATCCGTTCTCATTCTTCAATTTGGCAGCAACAGCCTTACGCAGTTCAGGATATCCCGGTACCGGGGTATAATAGGTGTAATTATCATCCATTGCCTTTTTAGCGGCTTCCTTAACATGCTTGGGGGTATTAAAATCCGGTTCGCCAAAGCTAAGGTTGATCACGTCAACACCTTTTGCGGCAAGTTCGCGGCCCATTTTGGCCATTTTAATAGTAGCTGATTCTGACAGGTTATTTATCCTGTTACTTAATGCACTCATAGTTGTTTTTTTATATTGATGCGGCAAATATAGAAATTCTATAGTAAGTGGATAGACTAAAAATGAAAAGTCTTAAATAGCAATAAATATCTTTTTTTTTCGCCATCTGTGTACTCACAGATGGCGGCATTTTTGTAATTAGTTGTCTGTGAAAATACGGATAAGGATAGTGAAACTAAAAGGAACAATTAACAGTGATTCCCATTTGATATTTATAAATTTGCCCCCCATAAATAACGCCGTTTTGAAACAACAAAAAAAAATCATCCTTATTTCGCTTATTACTGGTATTGTATTAATGCTGGCTAAGTTTGCAGCATACATATTAACCAACTCTAATTTTGTATTAACAGATGCCGCCGAAAGCATAGTTAATGTAATAGCCAGTTCTTTTGCTTTTTTTAGTATCTATTTGGCGGCCTTACCGAGAGATGAGAACCACCCTTACGGCCATGGTAAGATTGAATATTTTTCTGTTTTTATAGAAGGCGCTTTAATATTTGTTGCCGGTTTGGTTATTATAATGAAAGCGGTTTACAGTGTTTTCCATCCTAATATCATACATGACCTGCTTATTGGTGCCGGTATTATAGGGGTAACAGGTGTAATTAATGGTGCTTTGGGTTATTACATGATAAGCAAAGGAAAATCACTCCCATCTATAACTATTGAGGCCGATGGCAGACACCTGATAACCGATATGGTTACAAGCGGGGGGTTAGTGCTGGGCTTATTGCTGATACAGTTTACTAAGATTTTACTGCTTGATAGTATATTATCTATACTGGTAGGTGCTTATATTATATTTACGGGTTATAAATTGGTTCGTAAGTCTGTTGCCGGCTTAATGGACGAAACCGATTTTGAGGTTGTGGACAATGTGGTGAAGTTTTTAAATGATAAACGCCGGGATGAATGGATAGATGTACATAATTTCAGGGCGCAAAAGTATGGTAACGAACTGCATATTGACTGCCACTTAACCTTGCCTTATTATTTTGACCTGAACAGGGTGCACGAAGAGGTATCATTAGTTGATAAATTGATTAATAATGGAGTTACCAAAACAGAACTATTTATACATGCCGACCCATGCCTGCCTAATTGTTGCCATTACTGCAATATGCCCAATTGCCCGGTAAGAGTTGAGCCTAAGACCGAAGATATAGTGTGGACGATGGATAGGGTTATCCGCAATAAAAAACACTTTGAGTAATGTATCAATTTAACGTACGTGTTTATGGTCTGTTAATTAATGACGATAGGGAATTACTGATAAGCGATGAACAGGAGTATGGTATGCAATTTACCAAGTTTCCGGGTGGTGGCCTGGAATATGGAGAAGGCTTGATAGAAGGCCTTAAACGCGAGTTTGTTGAAGAATGTAATGCTGAAATAGAAGTGATCAATCATTTTTATACGACAGATTTCTTTGTGAAATCGGCCTTTAACGATTCGCAGATCATTAGTGTTTATTATGTAGTAAATAACTTGTCGCCATTAAATTTATCTTTCAAAACCATTCCGTTTGATTTTGATGGCGATGGTGAAATATTACAGGCCTTCCGTTGGATAAAGTTAAAGGATTTGAAGGTAGAAGATTTTACATTCCCGACAGATCAATATGTTGCAAAACTTTTAATTGATAGTATATGAACCTGGTAGAGCGAGATTTAAAAGTAATATGGCACCCCTATACCCAAATGCAAACGGCGAAACCGCCTGTGCCCATAGTTAGGGGGGAAGGGGCTTGTTTATATGACGAGGATGGTAAAAAATACATAGATGGCGTATCATCGTGGTGGGTTAATATACATGGGCACTCGCACCCCTATATTGCTAAAAAAGTTGCCGAACAGCTAACACAACTGGAACATGTGATATTTGCAGGGTTTACACATCCTACAGCTGTTGAATTGGCGGAACGATTATTAGCGATATTGCCCAACAATCAGCAAAAAGCATTTTATTCTGATAATGGCTCGACCGCGGTTGAGGTTGCCATAAAAATGTGCCTGCAATACTGGAACAACCAGGATAAACCCCGCACAAAAATACTGGCGTTTAAAAACGCTTACCACGGCGATACTTTCGGAGCTATGGCTGTAAGTGGCCGCAGCGCTTTTACAGCAGCGTTCGACTCGCTTCTATTTGAAGTTGAGTTTATTGATCTACCCAACCAAAGCAACATACAAAATCTCAAATCTCAAATCTCAAATCTCAAATCTCAATTAGCTTGCTTTATTTTCGAGCCGTTGGTACAGGGATCAGCAGGTATGCTGATGTATAAGGCTGAATATTTAAACGAACTAGTAGCGCATTGCCGCAAAGAAGGAGTCTTAACAATTGCCGATGAGGTATTTACCGGTTTTGGGCGCACTGGCAAGCGTTTTGCCTGCGACCATATAACTGAGCAGCCAGACATAATGTGTTTCTCTAAAGGGCTTACAGGCGGTACTATGGCCCTTGGGCTAACCACATGCACCCAACAGATCTTTGACGCTTTTTTATCTGACGATAGGTTAAAGACATTATTTCACGGGCACTCGTTTACCGCCAACCCGGTTGCATGCTCGGCGGCTTTAGCTAGTATGGATCTATTTTTAGAGACATCGACAGCAGAGAACATAAAACGTATAGCCAATTCGCATAGTCAATTCGCTTTAAAAATTAAAGATCACCCTAAAATAAAAACTGTAAGGCAAACGGGCACCATCATAGCGATGGAGTGGGAGACAGGTGATAATACGTCTTACTTTAGTTCGCTGCGTGATAAATTGTATCATTATTTTTTAAGTGCCGGTATAATTTTGCGACCCCTTGGAAATATTATTTACATTTTACCTCCATATTGCATTACCAACGCCGACTTGAATTACATTTACAGCAAAATTGAGCAGGCGCTGGAAGAGATATAAGTCAGCCCCTCCTAAATCCTCCCCGGTAGGGAGGACTTTTAATAAAGGGCGAACCAATAAAAATAACTATTAAAAAAATAAAGTCTCCCCTACCGGGGGAGATTTAGAGGGGGCTTATGAGCTTAAACAATATACTACCTACTATAATTGCCGATAATCAACTACATGCTCGCTGGTTAAACACCCTGTCGTTAATGGAAAATACCGGCGCGCGTAAAATATCAGCCAGTGAAGACCCAGCTACAGTTACTTATATCATACTAAAACATGCCGCCGAAGAGCATCGTCATGCCTTCTATCTAAAAAAACAGATAGAAAAAACAGGTAAAACGCTTTGCCCTACCTATGCTGATGAATACCTGGTTGCATCTAACTATAGCAAGTATTATTTAAATATGCTGGATGTCGAAGTATGCCGCTATTTAAAGAAAGAACTTAACTTAACTGGCAAAGAGCTACGCTTTGCTGCATATTTATTGGTTACCTATGCCATAGAGGTACGTGCCGATGAACTGTACCCAATTTACCAGGATGCGTTGGATAACGCAGGAAGCAAGATTAACGTAAAATCTATTATTTTGGAAGAAGAAGGTCATTTAGAAGAAATGATCAACCAACTCAAGCAATTCTCACCGCAATGGCAGTTACATGCGGATAAAGCAGTAGCCATGGAAACCCGGTTGTTTAATGATTGGGTGGTAGCGCTGGATAAAGAGGTGAATTAACTTCTGTTTAAGACTTACGAAGTTTTAAAACTTCGTAAGTCTTTCGCCGTAATACCTAACATTCTTATGCATGATTCACCCAAAGTGATTCACTAAAAATTTTCAAAAAAGCATTAAAAGTCATAAACAGCTTGTTTATAGTTATTTACATACTTTATCTAAAGTTTTTGTACTGATTCAGAGTGATTCACTCCATTTTTGTAAAATTCTTATTTACAAAATGTTATAGGCAAATAGTGATTCATGTGATTCATTATTTATGAATCACTAATATGCTAAATACTCCGTAAATATTTGCTGCATAAAGGCCTTACCATGTAATAAGGTTTTATCAGTTAAAGCCTGGTTGGCATTTTTATTGCGTCTGTAGATAACCCGTTGGCCCGAGCTATCATAAGATACCGCCTGCTCCGGAAACATAAAACCAAAGCCATTATCCCAATCAAAAAACGCAAACGCGGGTGTATATGGGTTCAATAAATTTTTAGACCATTCAAATTTTTGTTGCGACATATGCAGCTGAGCCAACAAAGTTGCAGCAATATCAATTTGGTTCCCTAGCTTAGTTACTTTAGTTCCCCGGTATTCCGGTTTAATAACATCTCCGAAAAACAAAAGTGGAATATGATACTTAGCAGGATCAAATGCTGCAGCCGTACTCTTAGGTAAACGGTGTCCATGATCGGCCACTAAAATGTATAACGTGTTTTTATGCCAACTATGCTTCTTTGCTTCCTCAAAATAAGCGTTCAGGCATGAATCTGTAAACCAGGCCGTGCTTCTAAACAGGTCGGCAACATCTTTACCTTTAAAGTGTGGTGCACCCGGCAATAAAAAAGGCTCGTGATTGGTTGAGGTTTGCAATAGCGAAAAGAAAGGTTTGGTTTGCTTATTCAGGTAAGCTATATGCTTGTTAAAAAGCACATTGTCATAAGCCCCCCATGTTGTACCAACCTCGTTTTTCTGCATGGTCTTCTCATCAATGATATGATCTGTTTTATGATCGGTCATGTAGGTAGCAAAGTTCATATAATCGCTGTTGCCGCCATAAAAGTAGGAAGTAGTGTATCCCTTGTCTTTAAACTCAGTCATCAATGATGGCAGTTTCCTTTGTTTTAGTGTATCAGTAACAATACTTCGAATGGCTTGTGATGGGTAGCCACTTAATATGGCTATTATACCTTTATCAGTTCGGTCGCCTGCCGAATAGATGTTATTAAACAATATGCCGCTTTTAATAAATTTTTCTAAATTGGGTGCATCGCCTCTTTCACCGCCTAATGATTCAACAAGATCAGCTGTGAAGCTTTCCATCTGGATGATAACTACGTTGGGTTTATCGGTAGTTAACATATTTACAGTGGTGTCTTTCTTTACCTTAAATGTTTCTGTAACAATATTCTTAGCATCTACATCAGGCAAAAACAAATATGGGTTATATGGCTTACGTAGGTTCTCAAAAATATTATTAAACAAGTTCCACTCTGTATTTTGTGCCGAAAGATCCAATAATTGATTATCAGAAAAATAGCCGACACTCTGATTAATAGGATCAGGCGATAAGGTGCCGCGAAGTATCACAAAATTAATCGCCACCAACAAAACCGAATAGATGAGTTTGTTTGTAGTACTTGTTATCGGTTTTTTAAAGGCAAGATCAAGTATAAAATAGGATAAAACAATACCGGCAATTAGCAAGATCGCCATTATAGTAAAATTCAGCACGATAGGGGCAGATGCCGTTGATGACATAGACTCGGCAGGCGAATTGTATAATGTATCAAACGCTCTGAAATTAACCTTGGCACCCCATTCGGTAAATATCCCCAGATCTATAATAGCTATGAAGGTTATAAAAAAGAGGCAGAACCAGGTGTAAGCTTTCAGCCAAATAGGTTTAATTGGTTTCTTACCCAGGAACCAGTTGACAATAAACACCAGCAGCGGGATTAAAGCGATATAAGCCGTGGCCGAAGCATCCATACGGATACCATAGAGGTAGGTCTTTACTATATCAGTAAAAGTAGTACCGTGAAGTTTGGTGTGGAAGTATAGCTCGAATGTTGCCCTCGTTAAAGCGAAGAACAGCAACCAAAAAATATAAAAGCGTATAAAACTATAAAGGCTTCTCAACATCGGAGGGCAAAAATAACTATTTTACCATAAGGTTAAGAAGCCTTTAAAAAAATGTTACAGGGCTGACTATTTACCGCCGCTCATTGCTTTCAGGTCATCCAATGATATTTTATCGAAACCTGCAATACCAAAACTACCGACAGGGACTTTTTCTTCGCTTACTGATTTTAAAGTAACATTAACCGGTTGCCCTTGTTGGATCGAAGTAAACTGAATAGGTGCGCCGCCTGCATCAATAAATGGTTTTGTTAAAACGTTTACCGGTAAAACAATATCATTAGTTATCCATGCTGTATACGAGCTACCGCTTTTTGTATCTTTAACATCAACTTTTTTGCAATTAAACCCGTTAATTACCTTTGTTTCGGTAGTTGGAGTGAAAGTAAATTTTGGTGCTGCTGCAACAAACTGATCTATTTCATCGGGTGTTAAAACTGCGGCTTTTTTCATTGATGCCACGGGCACATCAACCAATATAGCAAAATAAGTAGCCTTACTGTTAGTAAGCATTTTTATGGTTGCGGGGCCTTGTTGGGTTACCGCTACGTTTGAATCAGCAGTAAAAGACACTTTTGATTCGCCATCGCCCATAGCAGTTTTTAAACTATAAGTTGCTACACCTTGGGTATAGGTTTTTTGAGCGCTCGCGGTAAATGCTACAGCCGTAAATGCCAGGCTTAGGGCGATTTTTAATTTAGTATTCATGTTTTTTTTGTTTATTAATCACAATTTAGTTGTTTATGGCTTATTAAGCAAACTTTCGCCTTAATAAATTTTTTAATTAGATAGTACAACTAACGAATTGTTACGCTTTATTATTTTATAATTTATACGGAGCGTTTTAGCTTGTTTCTCCCAATCAACAATATACTTATCCATGTTACTACCGTCTATCACTAACGAAGCATATTGATAATTCTTATCCAGTTGGGCTATTGATGTATGCGGATTACCGGTTATGTACAGATAATCAACTTTTAGTTTGTGAGATAGATTTTTGTTTTGAAGTTGCTTATCAAACAGCAAAACCTTTTTATTTTGAAATTGGATAAGGTTATTGTTCTTAACCAGGAAAGTTGAGTTTATATTCTGCCTTGAATTATAAATAGAAGTATCTGCGATCTTACAGCTATCTAGATAAGGTTGTATGGAGTACTGATAATTCTTGTCTGCGACATTCAAATCTGATAATACAATTGCTTTATCCCCTTGTTTAAATATGATGCCCTGGTGTTTCTTCACGTTTAAAAAAGTGATGCTATCAGCCTGAACGGCGCTTATACGTTTAAAATTGATGCTTATAGTTAATATAAGCATAGTTATTAACCCCACTTGTAACAACCATTTCTTCCTGTCAAACAAAAAATAAAACAGGCATATAATAATAAGGTAAGCTAATAAATATTCAAATGTGGTTAACCATATTTTACTAATACTGGCAAATGGAACATGCTCAATAATTACCAGTACTTTATTCATTATTACTATGGATTTTTCTAGCACCCAACCCAGCGATACAGAAACAATCGGCATTTGCGGCAACACTAAATAAATCATCCCCGCACATAAAATAATCTCGGCCGGGATGATGATAAACAGATTGCTCACCAAAAAATAAACCGGGAACTGGTGAAAATAAAATGCGCTAAGCGGAAACGTAATAACCTGCGCTGCGATAGACACTGAGCAGGCCGTCCAGAGTTTATCGGCCCATTTGTTTTTAAAGGTTAGCCATTTATAAACCAATGGTTGGAATATAATTAACCCCGCAACTGCCAGGTAGGATAGCTGAAACCCAACATCCGTAATAAATAAAGGATTGTACAATAACAGGAAGAATGCAGATATAGCCAGTATATTTAGAGTATTAATATACCGGCTATAAGCCCTCCCGATAATAATTAAACTGATCATCACCGCTGCCCTGCATACGGCGGGAGAGAAGCCGGTAAGCATGGAGTAATACCATATCAGCGTTATAATTAATAGCGCTTTAAATACCTTGCCATATTTATATCGCACCAAAAAGCCAAACACCAGGTTAAGCAAAAGATAAATTATAGCCACATGCCCGCCTGAAACAGATAATATATGTATGGTACCGGTTTTAGAATAAGCTTGTAGCACTTCATTGCTTAGATCAACCTTATAACCCAGTATTAGGGTAGAGGCAACAGCAATGGCCGAGGTATCATGCATGTTTAGTTTAAACTTTTCTACTAAACGCTGTCTTAGTCGTAAAGAATAAGCAATGATTGGATTACCCGCGTTATTGTTTAAGACCGCATACTGCTTAGGATACAAAAAAGCCTGGTGATAAATATTCTGGTTAGCCAGGTACTTTTTATAATTGAACTCGGCCGGATTGAATGGTGGGTCGATGGTGCTGTATTTTGCGGGGATCAATAACTCATCGCCGTAGTAAAGTTTATTAGCCGTAGTATCTTTTATGGCGATGAGTAAAGTACCTGTTGTATTTACTCTTTTGCTATTAATGACCTTTTGCTCAACTGTTGATGTAAAGCGTACTAAACCGTTTTTAAGGTTCGGTTCGTTATTTATTTTTACGATAAGATATTGAGCTGGTGTGTTAGAAAAATGTTGAGCGTTATTTAGTTCATTGTATTTAATAACGCTGGCCCAACCAATTAAGAACAAAATTGTTGTTATCAATGTCCCGCCAATCCATCTCACTTTATACAAACCAAACCGGGCATAATTAAAATTGAGGATAATAAAAATTGAGCTTAATAGCAGGAGTAGTGCAAGTATCCAAATAAAGTATGTGGCTGACGAGAAACTCAACCCTAAAGTAATCCCTAACAGAAAAGGGATAATAAGTACTATAAATGGGATTTCGCCTTTATGATTTGCTACCACAATTAAGATTCACAGGATAAAAGATTATAGGGTTTTTATTACGCTAATCTAGTCAAGCTAATCCTTAAATCCTAAAATTCATGGTTCAGATTAGAGTTGATCTCTTACTTCCAGTAAAAATTTCTTCAAATTCTCAAGCGAGTTGATAACGCGCTGGCTACCCTTGCTATCATTCAGATTACCTTTTAAATGTTCTTTGGCGCCTTGTAGGGTATAACCTTTATCTTTTGTAAGATGGATAATGATCTTCAGGTTCTCAATATCCTCGGGAGTAAATAAACGATTGCCTTTTTTGTTCTTCTTGGGTTGAAGCACATCAAACTCTTTTTCATAAAAACGCAGTAATGATGGGTTAACATCAAACATAGCCGATACCTCGCCTATGGTATAATACATTTTACTGATCTCGTGTTCCTTATAAGACATAGACAAATGTAGGGGTTAATTTCGGAATTAAAACACCCTTGGATTTCTGCTGGTGTGAAAAACAGATACTACATAAACCGCAGTATTTGACTCATCGATCCAGTAAATTATTACGAAAGGAAATTTATAAATTGATACCGAACGTAACTCGTCAATATATTTTATTGGAAATTGATGCGGATTATTTTCCAGAAGGCTTAAATAATAATTAACATCGTTGTAGAATCTGTTTCCTAATCCTATTTGTTGCTCCTCGTACCAATCATAAGAGTCTGATAATTCATTCTCAGCTATAGCTAATAACTCTACTTTAAACACCTTCGTATCGCTGTTTTATTTCACTCCATGAACGCGATGTTGTTTTACCTGATAAAAAATCAGCTTTACGCTTAACCATTTCTTTTATCTGTTCATCAGATAAGACATAATCATTACTCTCGCTTCTGTAGTGATAGCTTAAACTGTCTAAAAAAGCTAAAAGCACTTTTTTCTCCTGATCATTTTGAATATCAATTTTCAAAGTCTCCATAAACAAATTTAACGTTTTTTGTTATAAAGTTCTATTTTGGAAATATAACAATGTAATATAACAAAACTTTCCGTCTTCCTGACTTCCCGACTTTCGGACTAATAATTATCTTTGTCCCATGACCGCTAACGAAATACGACAGGCTTTTCTTGATTTTTTTGCTTCTAAAGGGCATACCATCGTGTCTTCCGCACCTATTGTTGTTAAAAACGACCCTACGCTGATGTTCACCAACGCGGGTATGAATCAGTTTAAGGATATATTTCTAGGTGAAGCGCCTGCAAAATCTCCGCGCGTGGCTGATACGCAGCGTTGTTTGCGCGTATCGGGTAAGCATAATGATCTGGAAGAGGTTGGTATTGATACCTATCATCATACCATGTTCGAGATGCTGGGTAACTGGAGCTTTGGCGATTACTTTAAAAAAGAAGCCATCGAGTGGAGCTGGGAGCTGCTGACCGATGTATTAAAGATTGACAAAAAACGCCTTTACGTTACCGTTTTTGAGGGTGATGCTAAAGAAGGTTTACCCAAAGACCAGGAAGCTTATGATTTTTGGAAAGCTTATGTACCCGAAGACCATATCCTGCTAGGAAACAAAAAAGATAATTTTTGGGAAATGGGCGAAACCGGTCCGTGTGGACCTTGTTCTGAGATTCATTATGATAACCGCCCGGATAGCGAGGTAGCTAAAGTTGCCGGTGCTACACTGGTTAATGCCGATAATCCGCAGGTTATTGAGATCTGGAACAACGTATTCATGCAGTTTAACCGTTTAAAAGACGGTTCATTACAGCCATTACCTGCCCAACATGTGGATACAGGTATGGGCTTTGAGCGTTTGGTGCGGGTAATACAAGGCCAATCATCTAACTATGATAGTGATGTATTTAGCCCCACAATAGAATTTATCGCCGAGAAATCAGGCAAAAAATATAATGCCGCTGCTGTACCCGGCGATGCAGATTGGAACACCGCTGTTGCCATGCGTGTATTGGCAGATCATATCCGTGCGGTTAGTTTTACTATTGCTGATGGGCAGCTACCGTCAAACAATAAGGCCGGTTATGTTATCCGCAGGATTTTACGCAGAGCGGTACGTTATTCATACCAATACTTAGATTTTAAAGAACCATTTTTAAACCTGTTGGTGCCTTTATTGGCAAATCAATTTAAAGGTGTATTTGATGAGTTGTATAGTCAGAAGGATTTTGTGCAGAAAGTTATTTTGGAGGAGGAGGTTTCTTTCTTGCGGACTTTATCTGCCGGAATTAAAAAATTCAATGAAATCATAAATTCATCTAGTGGTAATTTTACAATCGATGACATAAACCCTCATCCTATAGATACAGGTCAAAAGATTATTCATGGGGCATTAGCTTTTGAATTATCAGACACTTATGGATTCCCTTTAGATTTGACTGAACTTATGGCCCGAGAAAAAGGCTGGACCGTAAATTTGGAAAGCTTCAATCATGAATTAAAAAAACAAAAAGATCGCTCACGTGCTGCATCCATTGTTGATACCGGCGATTGGATTACTCTAAAAGATGAAGAAACAGTTTTTACCGGCTACGATGAAACGGAGACTATATCGCACATAACCAAATACCGTAAGGTAACGGCTAAAGGTAAAGAGCAATACCAGTTGGTGTTGGATAAAACACCTTTCTATGCCGAAAGCGGTGGCCAGGTAGGCGATACCGGTGAGCTGGTTTTCCCGGATGGCGAGGTGGTTAATGTAACCGATACCAAAAAAGAAAACGGACTTATTGTACATTATGTAGATAAACTACCAGAGGATATTGACGATGCTTTAACCGCTATTGTTGATAAAGATCGCCGTAATAATATCATGAATAACCATAGCGCCACGCACTTACTGCATGCCGCCATGAAACAGGTTTTAGGCACACACGTAAACCAAAAAGGATCATTGGTAAACAGTGATTACCTGCGTTTTGACTTCTCGCACTTTGCTAAAGTAACTGATGAGGAGCTGGCCCATATTGAAGCCATAGTAAACGAAAAAGTACGCGAGAATATCGCCCTAAACGAACAACGCAATGTACCTTATGACATAGCTATCAACAGTGGAGTAACTGCTCTATTCGGTGAGAAATATGGTGATTTTGTACGGGTTATTACTTTTGATGAAACCTTTAGCAAAGAGCTTTGCGGCGGTACGCACGTTAAAGCTACCGGCGCTATCGGTTACTTTAAAATTGTATCAGAAAGCGCGGTTGCTGCCGGTGTGCGCCGTATAGAGGCTATTACCGGCTTAGGTGCCGAGAACTTTATTAATGAGCAAACCAAGTTAGTTTACCAGGTTAAAGAATTATTGAAGAACCCTAAAGACATTGCCAAAAGCATAGAAGGATTATTAGAAGAGAACAACCGTTTAAAGAAAGAGATAGAGAAAAGCATTTTAGAAAAATCATCAGGCTTAAAAGATGAATTAGCTAAACAGGCAATAGCTATAAACGGTGTTAATTTCATCGCCCAAAAAGTAGAGTTGCCCAATGCTGATGCTATCAAGAACCTGGCTTATAATTTAAAAGACATTGTACCAAATCTTTACCTGGTATTAACTGCTATTATCGATGGCAAACCAAACGTTACCGTTATGGTAGCCGACAACCTGGTAAAAGAAAAAGGCCTTAACGCTGGCAACATCGTGCGCGAGTTGGCTAAAGAGATACAGGGTGGTGGTGGCGGTCAGCCATTTTTTGCTACCGCGGGTGGCAAGGATATTAGCGGACTGGATGCTGTATTGGTTAAGGCGAAAAGTTTTATTGCTTAACATTACTCACACCTCATTGCGAACGCTCGCAATGAGGTTATTCCAAACAGATTTGACAACTTTTTAAAAGTTGTCAAATCTAAATAGTTTATATATTTGACGCTGATAAGCGAATATTGCTCATCTTTTAATTTATGACACTTCTACCAGTAGAAATAACCGAAAAGTATGAATTAGTTGTTGGATTAGAGGTTCATGCGCAGTTATCTACCTTGAGCAAGTCCTTCTCGTCTGATTCTGCCGCTTTTGGTGCCGAGCCAAATCATCATATCAGTGCAATCTCATTGGGCCATCCGGGTACTTTACCGCGGATAAACAAACGTATGGTTGAGTACGCGGTTAAAATGGGTTTGGCCTGCAATTGCACCATCAACCTAAAAAACAGCTTTGCCCGTAAAAACTATTTCTATGCCGATCTGCCCAAAGGTTACCAGATAACACAAGATCAGGCAGCTATTTGTTTAGGCGGTTCTGTTTTAGTTAGGTTAGCTAATGGTACTACGAAAGACCTTGCTATCCATCATATCCACATGGAAGAGGATGCTGGCAAAAGCATGCATGATAATCACCATGAAGATTCTTTGATTGATTTGAACAGGGCAGGGGTGCCTCTAATAGAGATTGTATCACAACCCGATATGCGCAGTGCCGAAGAAGCCGGCCAGTTTTTAACCGAGATCCGCAAGCTGTTACGTTACCTGGATATCTGCGATGGCAACATGGAAGAAGGCAGTATGCGTTGCGATGCCAATATATCCGTTAGGCTAAAAGGCGTTACCGAATATGGCAATCGCTGCGAGGTGAAGAACTTAAACTCTATCCGTAACGTACAACGCGCCATTGAGCATGAGTTTGCCCGCCAGATAAAAGTTATTGAAGCTGGAGGCCGAATAGATCAAAATACCTTAAATTTTAATGCTGATACCGGCGAAACATCGGTGCTACGCTCTAAAGAAATGGCTAATGATTACCGTTATTTCCCCGAGCCTGATCTGATGCCGTTAGTTTTAGATAGTGCTTATGTGGAAAATATCCGTAAAACATTACCTGCTTTACCAAATCAATTATATAACAAATATATAGATCTGGGTTTATCAGATTATGACGCTTCGGTAATTACGGCTGATAAGGAAGTAGCCTTATACTTTGAAGAACTGATAAAACACACCGCCAACTATAAAGCTGCAGCGCACTTAATGATGGGTGCCGTTAAATCACACTTAAACGAAACCGGTTTGCATATTACCGATCTGCATATTGAACCTGCAACACTCGCCGGCTTAATTAAGCTGGTTGATGCGGGCGCTATCAATAATACTAATGCTTCGCACAAGTTGTTCCCGGCCCTATTAAAATCACCCGGTAAAACTGCCGAAGCACTTGCAACCGAACTAAACTTATTAATTACCACCGATGGCGATGATGTAAGTAAATATATACAGGATGCCTTAGCTAAATATCCGGATAAGGTTGTCGAGTACCAAAGAGGCAAAAAAGGCGTTTTGGGTTTGTTTATGGGCGAGATCATGAAAAGCTCGAAAGGCAAGATTGACCCGCAAGCCACTAATCAATTATTAATTAAAGAATTAGAATCTAAATGAAAACACGTTCAATAATTTATAGCGCCATAGCTTTAGTTTTGGTACTAGCTTCATGTAAAGATAAATCGGTATTTAAAATATCAGGTACATTAAAAAATCCGGATAAGGTAAAAAAGGTTTACTTGCTCGAAGCGGATAGTGTACAGATAAGCGTGGTCGACTCGGTTGCTGTTAGCAGCGATGGTAAATTTGAATTTAAACATGCTGCACCTTATGCTAACTTATATAAACTGCGTATAGGCACCGGTATATATGATCTGATAGCCAAGAACGGCGATGATATTGAGTTCTCGTCAGATCAATCTGATAAAGCACATGCTTATGAAATAAAAGGATCAGAAAGCTCTGAAAAAATACAGGAATTTAACAAACTAAGTAATGTTTGGGGCGAAAAGAATCGTGTAGTAGCCGATGAATACCAGTCGAAAGTTGAAGCGTTAGGTAAAGAGTCAGACTCATTAGTTGCTGTATACAGGCCAATGTTTATTGCAAACATGAATGGTTATGCTGACGCGGTTTTAAAGTTTGTTAATGATAATAAAACATCGCTGGCTGCATTTTACGCCATGTCATCATTGGAGCCTATGAAGTACGAGCAGCAAATGGTTAGTTATGCGGATGAATTAAAAGATAAAAATTCATTTACTGATAACCCTGGTGTACAGCGTTTTATAAATCAGATGATGCTGATCAAACCGTTATCTATAGGTCATAAAGCGCCTGAGTTTACTACTGCCGGCCTTGATGGTAGACAAGTTAAACTATCAGACTATAAAGGTAAATATGTAATGCTTGACTTTTGGGCATCATGGTGCGCCCCTTGCCGTGCCGAAAACCCAAACGTAGTTAAAGCTTATGCAGCTTTTAAAGATAAAGGCTTTAATATTTTAGGTATATCGCTTGATGTTACTAAAGACGATTGGCAAAAAGCTATAAATGCTGATAAATTAACCTGGGCTCACGCGTCAGATTTGCAAAGATTTGATGGACCGACCGAGCATTTGTATCATATAGAAGCTATACCATCAAACTTTATTATTGATCCACAAGGAGTTATAGTTGCCAAAAATGTTACCGGCGCTGCGCTTGAAGACTTTTTAAACAAAACATTTAATAAGCATATATAATATGTTAAGATAAAGCACTACTTAACAATTTGTTAATATTAAGTTTACTGTAAGCTTTTTTTAAGTACATACTTTTATAACAAAATTAAAACGTTCATGAGCAACTTAAACAAACAGAAAATTTTAATAGTTGACGATGAGCCTGATATTTTGGAGCTTATTGAGTATAACTTAAAAAAAGAAGGCTACCAGGTATTCACGGCACGTAATGGCCAGGAGGCGGTTACCGAAGCAAAAAGATCATTACCGGATCTGATCGTTCTTGATATTATGATGCCCAAAATGGACGGTATTGAAGCTTGCCGTATAATGCGCACCATGCCCGAATTTAAAAACACCTTTATGGTATTCTTAACCGCAAGGAGCGAGGAGTACTCTGAAATTGCAGGTTTTAATGTTGGTGCTGACGATTATATAGCTAAACCTATTAAGCCACGTGCTTTGGTTAGCCGCATAAACGCCATACTGCGCAGAAACGCGCCTGCCGAAGATATCTCTGATAACAAACTGGAAATTGGCGAATTGGTTATCGACCGCGAAGCATACCTGGTTTTCCAAAAGGGTCAGAAAGTTGTTTTAGCCAAAAAAGAATTTGAATTACTATACTTGCTGGCCTCAAAACCCGGTAAGGTTTATACCCGTGAGGTAATACTAAAAAACATCTGGGAGGACTCGGTAGTTGTTACCAACCGTACTATAGATGTACACATACGCAAACTACGCGAAAAACTAGGCGATGATATAGTGGCCACCGTAAAAGGAGTAGGTTACAAATTTGAAGCATAAAAACAAAAAGGCCCATAATTAGGGCCTTTGTTGTTTTGTAAGATTTAAAGTTACAATACTGGTTTTCTCTTTGTTTTAGTTGCAGTCGCTTTTTTAGTGTTGGCAACTACGGTTTTTGCTTTCGCAGTAACAGCTTTAGCCTTTGTATCGGCTTTTGCCTTTACATCAGCAGCGGCAGTTTTTGCTTTCGCGGTGATCTTTTTTGCATCGGCATCTGCCTTTGTTTTAACATCGGCAACCTTGGCTTTGGCATCTTTTACAGCAGTTTTTGCTTTTGCGGTAGTGCTTGCTACTTTAGCTTTAACCGATGTTTTGGCAGCACTTACTTTCTTAGTCGTGGCTTTTTTTGCAGGTGCTGCTTTTTTAGTTAGATCACTGATCTTATCTTCGGCTGCATCTTTTATATCTTCGGCTTTGTCTTTGGTACCATCCCAAAGCTCCTCAATGGTTTCTTTAACCTTTTCGAAAAATCCTTTTTCTTCAGGTTTGGTTGCTTTAGTACTCATAATGTTTTTATAGTTAGATGTTTGTAATATGTTTTTCAAATACAATAACCAGACCAATTGAAGTTTGTTTTTAGAAAATGAGCAGACTTACGAAGTTTTTAAAACTTCGTAAGTCGTAAACAGCGATTTAAATTAATAACCGTATTTTTGCCGACTACAATTTAATACATGAAAATTCCAAAATTTGCCGACCTGATCTTATTCGAAGATGATGACCTGATAGTAATTAACAAGCCAGCCTTTATCAGCTCGCTTGATGAACGGGAGGGAGGCGAGGTTAATATATTGCGTCTGGCTAAAGAATATTCAGACGATGCACAGATATGCCACCGACTGGATAAAGAGACCTCTGGAGCCTTAATAATAGCTAAGAACCCGGAAGCATACCGCACCGTATCTATGCAGTTTGAGAAACGCCAGGTTAATAAAGTATATCACGCGGTAATTGACGGCACCCATGTATTTGACAAGTTACTGGTTGATCTGCCGATACTAAACGTTGGTAAAGGCAATGTAACTATCAGCAGGCAGGAAGGCAAACGTGCCGAAACCTGGTTTCAGTCCATAAAATTCTTTAAACATTATACATTGGTAGAGTGCCGCCCGGTAACCGGCCGTATGCACCAAATTCGGATCCATTTAGCTACCCAGCGTGCGTCAATTGCCGGTGATGAAATGTATAAAGGTAAACCAGTATTCCTATCAGCCATCAAGCGCAAATATCATTTAGGCAAGGATCAGGAAGAGCTGCCTATCATGAAGCGTTTTGCCCTGCATGCTTATCAGGTTACCTTTAAAAAAATGGATGGCACAGCCATCACCATACACGCCCCATATCCAAAGGACTTTGAAACGTTGTTGAAGTTGTTGGAGAAGTTTGACTCTTAGTTAGCAGTTTTTAGTTGGCGGGTTGCAGTAATAACGAGGATAAATTTACCAACTGCCAACTAAAAACTGCTAACTTATTTTATCATTACCCCCGGCTTATTCACAACAGGTAACTTAATAAAATTAGAGTCAATTATACTTTCGGGCAGGAAGATGAATTTCTTATCGTAAATCTGGGTACCTATGTAATAGCTAACCCAGTACTCATTATTTAAGCCGAAGGTTTGCTCGTCAATCATTTCGATCTGCTTATACGTACCGTTCGCAATAACCGGGAACATGTGGCGCAGGGTAGAGGTTTTAACCCTCTCGCCATCTTTTTCACCATAACCTTTAGAAGTTATCAGCACATTTTCAATAGGCTCTTTTTTCAGGTTGATAAGATAGACATGCCAAATTTTGCTTTCAGCATTCTCACCCTCTAAAGCTACAGCCACAGCAATATCAGTTACGTTATTTTCGGGGAGATCTTTAATCATTATTTCATAAGTTATACGTTGGACGTTCTACGTTGTACGTATGAAATAATCTAAAACGTATTACTTACAACGTATTAACGTAAAACGTCGCCTACTTCTTCTTAGCAAATTTCTTACCGCCTTTTTTAGGCGCTTTGGCATCCGCCGCTGCTAATGCTTTGCATTGTTCGAACGTTAGCGTAAGCGGGTCTGTTATATCTTTTGGTATCTTAACGTTTTGTTTACCAAATTCTATATAAGGTCCCCAACGGCCATTTAATACTTTAACGGTCGGGTCCTCGTCAAACGCTTTTATCAGCTTCTCGGCATCTTTTTTACGTTTTTCCAGTATCAGTTCAATAGCCTGTTCTTCGGTAACGTCATGCGGGTCAATCTCTTTTGGTAAGGATACAAACGCGCTGTTGTGGCTGATGTACGGGCCAAAACGGCCTATAGCAACTTTCATTGGTTTGCTTTCAAACTCGCCAACTACTTTTGGCAGCTTAAACAGTTCAAGCGCTTCTTCTAACGTAATGGTTTCGATGCTTTGCCCGGTGCGTAAGCTGGCGTATAATGGTTTGTAATCTTTATTATCATCACTGGCGTTTTCACCAACCTGTACAAAGGGGCCGTAACGACCAATACGTACTGATACTTTTTCGCCTTTTTCCGGGTGAACACCTAAATCGCGTACACCTGTAGCTTTGTCCGCGGTTTCAATAGTGCTTTGTACATCTGCATGGAAAGGCTTATAAAAATTGCCGATCATGGTTGTCCATTCTTCCAGTCCGGCGGCTATTTCGTCAAACTGCTTCTCCACTTTAGCGGTAAAATTAAAATCGACAATACCTTTAAAGTGTTGTACCAGGAAATCATTTACAACAGCGCCAATATCCGTAGGGAATAGCTTGCCCCGCTCTGCACCTGTATTTTCTGTACGTTCTTCTTTAGCTATGTTTTTATCTTTCAGCGTTAATACTCTGAATTTCCTTTGCTTGCCTTCGCGCTCTTCCTTAACTACATAACCACGGTTTTGTACCGTTGAAATGGTAGGGGCATACGTAGACGGGCGGCCAATGCCTAACTCTTCTAATTTTTTAACCAAACTAGCTTCGGTATATCTTGCCGGTGGGCGAGAGTAACGTTCGGTAGCCGTCATTTCTTCCAGATCCAAACGCTGACCTTTTGTTAACGGCGGCAACATAGCATTATCGCCATCTTGTTGGGTATCATCCTCATCGTCATCCGATTCCAGGTAAACTTTCAGGAAACCGTCAAACTTCATCACCTCACCATTGGCGGTTAAATCTTCTTTGCGGGTTGATATACTGATCTTTGCCGTTGTTTTCTCAAACTGGGCTTCACTCATTTGTGAAGCGATGGCACGTTTCCAGATCAACTCATATAAGCGTTTTTCGCTTCCGTCGCCTTCAATAGTATGGTTACTAAAATAGGTAGGGCGTATGGCCTCGTGAGCTTCTTGTGCGCCTGCGCTTTTAGTTTTATATTTTCTATGCTGATGATATTTATCGCCGTAGGCAGATATAATTTGTTGTTGTGCGGCCTGTAACGCGGTTTCGGATAAGTTAAGAGAGTCTGTACGCATATAGGTAATATGCCCGGCTTCATACAACTTTTGCGCCACTTGCATTGTACGTGAAACCGAATAACCTAATTTACGACTGGCTTCCTGTTGTAGGGTAGAAGTAGTAAACGGCGCGGCAGGCGAACGTTTTGCAGGTTTAGTTTCTAACGATTTAACGTTAAAATCAGCACCAATACAATCAGTTAAAAATTTCTCGGCATCTTCTTGTTTACTGTAACGCTCGGCTAATTCAGCTTTAAAGGCTTGTTTGCCTTTACCAAAAATAGCTACAATTTTAAATGCTGCTTCTGATTGAAATTTATTGATCTCTCGCTCGCGCTCTACTATTATACGTACGGCTACAGACTGTACACGGCCTGCTGATAATGATGGTTTAACCTTTTTCCATAATACAGGTGAAAGTTCAAAACCTACTAATCTATCTAACACACGGCGTGCTTGTTGCGCATTTACCAGGTTATAATCTATTTTCCTGGGATTATCTATGGCCGCCATAATTGCCGGTTTAGTTATCTCATGGAAAACAATACGTTTGGTGGTAGCGTCTTTTAAATTTAAGGTATCAAACAAATGCCATGATATGGCTTCACCCTCGCGGTCCTCATCGGAAGCCAGCCAAACCATGTCGGCTTCTTTTGCTAGTTTCTTTAACTCGCTAACTATCTGCTTTTTATCAGCAGGTACCTCGTAGGTTTGTTTAAAGTTGTTGGCTATATCTATCGCGTCTTCTGATTTAACCAGATCGCGGATGTGCCCGTAACTCGACTTAACAGTAAAGTCTTTTCCCAGGTATCCCTCAATGGTTTTAGCTTTCGCCGGTGATTCTACAATTAGTAAATTTTTAGCCATGTAGCATAGTTATTTTTTGCAAATAAAGGATAAAGAAAACGAAACGCAAATTTTGTCCCGAGTTTAATTTTTTTCTTTTAACGGGAAATGTAATAATAGAAGCGCGAATATTACATTAAAAAGCCACCGCCCAGCAAGTCATTGCCCTCATAAAAAACAGCCGACTGGCCCGGCGCGATACCCGATACCATATGGGTAAAATCAACCTTCATGTGTTCGCCCATTTGTACAATGGTACTTTCTGCACCGGCATCTTTATATCTTATTTTGGTGATGGCGTTTAAAGGTTCGGTAATACTTTCGTATTTAACCAGATTTAAGTTTTTAACCCAGGCTTGTTTGCGTTGCAACTCATCCTCGGTACCTAATACTACGGTATTGGTAACCGGATCAATACTGGTAACAAACATTGGATGGCCCAACGCTATACCTAAACCACGGCGCTGACCTATGGTATAAAAAGGATAACCCTGGTGCTTGCCTACTATAGTGCCGTCTGTTAACGTAAAATTACCACCGGCAACACGTTGCTCCAGATCCTCTACTTTGTTCCTTAAAAAGGCTCTATAGTCGTTATCGGGCACAAAGCATATTTCATAGCTTTCACTTTTTCCGGCAAGTTCTATCTGGCCCATATCCATAGCCATTTGCCTGATCTCCGGTTTAGAGAAACTACCTAACGGGAATTTAGTACGTGCCAGATTTTGTTGTGATACCCCCCAAAGCACATAAGATTGATCTTTATTTTCGTCTTTACCTTTTGATATTACGTAACGGCCATTATCCTGTAAACGGATATTGGCATAATGCCCTGTAGCGATATGCTCACAATCCAGTTTATCGGCGCGTTTTAATAAGGCCTCCCATTTAATGTGGGTGTTGCATAAAACGCAGGGGTTAGGTGTACGGCCGGCCAGGTATTCGTCAACAAAATTGTCAATAACAAAATCGCCAAACTCATTGCGTATATCTAATATATAATGCGGGAAGCCATAACCAACAGCTAATGCGCGTGCATCATTAATGCTATCTAAGCTGCAACAGCCGGTTTCTTTAGAACTGCCTCCGGCGGATGCATAGTCCCAGGTTTTCATGGTAAGCCCAATAACCTCATAGCCCTGCTCATGCAGCATTACTGCCGCTACCGAACTATCAACGCCACCGCTCATTGCCACTAATATCCTTCCGTGCTTACTCATATTGGCGGCAAAGATACGGCTTTCAATTTTATGTTGATCAGGTGTTAGTCAGTTAAGGGTAAAAAGGAGTGAGGCAATAGATAAGCTATGAACGTATTTGCCCATCACCTCTCACCAGCCATTTATAACTGGTTAGCTCTTGCAAGCCCATTGGGCCGCGTGCATGTAGTTTCTGTGTGCTGATACCGATCTCGGCCCCTAAACCAAATTGCGCGCCATCGGTAAAAGCTGTTGATGCGTTTACATAAACTGCCGCAGCGTCAACCCGGTTTAAAAAGATTTCCATCCGAACTGCATCTTCGGTAATAATTGCCTCGCTATGTTTTGAACTATTGGTTGCGATATGGTCAAGCGCCTGTTCAAAAGTATCAACAGTTTTAACTGCCATATTCATAGATAAAAATTCAGTGCCAAAATGTTCCGGCCCGGCTTTATGTAATAACTGGGTCGGGTAGGTGCTTTGCAAAGCTGTATACGCCGTTTCATCAGCATAAATAGTTACCCCGGCATCGCCTAAAGGTTTAGCCAATTCAGACAGGTCTTTTAATCGTGCCGAATGTATGATCGCGCAATCCAAAGCGTTACATACACTCACCCTGCGGGTTTTTGAATTGAAGATGATATCAGTTCCTTTTTTTAAGTCAGCAAATTCATCAAAGTAAGTATGTACAATACCAGCGCCTGTTTCAATTACGGGTACTTTGCTATTCTTCCGTACACTATTTATTAATCCCTGGCTACCGCGCGGAATAATTACGTCAACATAACCCACCGCCTGCATTAAAGCCTCGGCAGCTTCCCGCTCCTTAGGCAATAACACAGCAACATTGACATCAATGTTATGTTTAATTAATATTTTATGGATAGTCCTGATAATAGCAAGGTTAGAATAAGAAGCATCGCTGCCACCTTTTAAAATACAAACATTACCGGTTTTAAAACAAAGAGCAAATACATCAAAGGTAACATTTGGCCGGGCCTCATAAATTACGCCTACAACCCCTAACGGCACGCTGATCTTTGATATATGCAATCTGTTAGGCATTGTTTTTTCTGATAGGATATGCCCTAAGGGATTTTCCAACTGAGATACATTAATAATGTCCCTAGCAATATCTTGTATGCGGGTAGGGGTAAGCTTTAACCTGTCATAGTTTGGATTGCTGGTATCCATTCTATCCAGGTCTTTTTTATTTTCCGCAAGCAGGTAATTAGTTTGTGCAATGGCTTCTGCAGCAAGATCCTTTAAAACCTCATTTATGGTTCCTGCCGATATATTTAAATTACGAGCAGCTAACAGTGCGTTTTCAAAGTAGGAGGTGTAGCTCATTTTAGTTAGCTTAATAAATAAAGATAATCATAATGCACCAATGGCTTTTGGTTTTTCTGGCCGATGCTTTCTTTGGCTTTATCGGCACCGTATTCGGCGATACCTAAACCTATTAACTCATTTTGTTCATCAACCAGTTTAATAATCTCGCCTTTTTTAAAGTCGGATATAATCTTTACCACTCCAATTGGTAAGAGGCTGGTAGCTTTATTAGATACAAGAGCCGTTTTAGCACCTTCATTAACCTGCACAACACCTGTAGCCGATTTTTCTGAATGGGCTATCCATTTTTTCTTTTCGGATGATGTTTTGTTGGGAACAAAACGCGTATGCGGCGCTGTATTATTTAATACGTTAATTAATATGTTATCTTTTGTCCCATTTGCAATATGAACCGCTATACCCAGTTTAGCTGTCTTTTGCGCCATGTGCGATTTAGTGATCATACCACCCCGTCCAAATTGCGACTTACCCGAAGTTACAAATGATGCAAAATCAATACCGGCATCTGCAACTTCGGTAATAATGGATGAACCTTCATCATTGGGGTTACCGTCATATATCCCATCAACGTTGGTTAATATAATTAATGCCTGCGCATTTAGCATAGAGGCTATAAGTCCGGCAAGCTCATCATTATCCGTAAACATCAATTCCGTTACCGATACCACATCGTTTTCGTTTACTATCGGGATAACCTGGTGCTGTAACAATATCTCCAGGCAGTTTTTCATGTTTAGATAATGCTGCCTGCCTTTAAAATCCTCGGTAGTAACTAATACTTGCGAACATAGTATATCATGTTTCTCAAACAGCTGCGCATAGGTATTGATCAGTTTAACCTGGCCTATGGATGCCAGTAGCTGACGGGCGGCAATAGCATCATATTTATCAGATACAGTTATCAGGCTTCTACCCGCTGCAACAGCGCCTGATGATACCAGCGTAATCTCCACACCTTGCTTTTTAATAGCGACAATTTGCTCAACCAATTGGCTTATGCGATGCTGATCGGGGAGGCCATTGCTTTGCGTTAAAACATTAGAGCCAATTTTTATTACGATGCGTTTATAAGTAAATGACATTAGTATGCGATAGAAATTGGTGTAAATATCGCCATAATTAATGGTTTCAATTCGTTTTTTGTATATAAATGAGATAAAATGACAAGAAATTAGTCATTCCAAATGCTTTGCATGTGAAAAATGATAACAATAACCCGAAAACTATATAAAACCGGATAAAATCTACCATAAATAGTAAATAGAGATTGATTTTTTGATGGGGGGTAAGTATATCAAAAAGAATCTCAAAAAATCTAAAGAAAACTTTTTTCAAAAAAATAATTTGCACTTTAATTATTTTTAATACATTTGTCTACTTATTCTATAGACTTTATGTTATTTATTAAAACTACATCCAACCAAACAATAATGCAGCGCTCTACTGCCTGCTGTTGCTGTTGATTTTTTTCTATTATTCAACAGTCCATTATTAATTATTCACAACTAACACCTCATGAAATTTTTTACACATCTATTTAAACTTACCACAATTTTATTGTTGCTTTCGCCCTTATTAAGTAGCGCCCAGCTTAATGGTAATTACGCATTAAGCGGCAAAGTAAATGGTGAAGACGGCAAGCCACTAGTCGGCGCTACTGTTTCTATAAAGGGAGCAAAGAATAGTACATCAACTGATAGTACCGGCCATTTTTCGTTAACAACAAATGTTAAATTGCCTTATACTTTAGTTTTTACATCTGTTGGCTTTACGCCACAGGAGTTTTTGATTAAAAACTTAAATGATCCTTTAAATGTAAAGCTATCAACACAGGCCTTATTGGTTAATGAGGTGGTAGTTACCGCATCGCGTAAAGAAGAAAAACTATTGCGCTCGCCGGTGGCTATCGAGAAGTTGAATATCAATTCGCTTAAACAATCGCCCGGCCCAAGTTTTTATGACGCGCTTGAAAACGTAAAAGGCGTACAAATGACCACCACCAGCTTAACCCTAAAAGTGCCTAATACCCGTGGTTTTAACAGCCCTAACAATTTTAGGTTTATGCAATTGGTTGACGGTGTGGATATGCAATCGGCAACATTAGGTGTGCCACTGGGTAATGCAATTGGTCCCACCGAACTGGACATTGCGAGTATTGAAATTACACCCGGCGCTGCTGCTGCCTTGTATGGCACAAATGCTATAAACGGATTATCTAACTTGTTAACTAAAGATCCGTTTAGATACCAGGGATTAAGTTACTACCACCGTACAGGCGTTAACCATGTTGATGGCATTGGTGTTAGGCCAAGCGTACTTACCGAGGATGCTTTTAGATATGCAAAAGCGTTTAATGATAAGTTTGCCTTTAAAGTTAATTTTAGTTACCTGCAAGGGCAGGACTGGCAGTCTGATACCCGGAAAGACCAGAACCCCGGCAATTTAAAGACCGCTAATCCAGCTTATCCTGAATTAAACGGAACCAGCAACGCAGCCTATGATGGCTGGAACAAATATGGCGATGATGCGCTTGCAGGCAGTAATACCGTAGTTATAAAAGGTATTACCGTTGATGGCGTTGCAAGGCCAAATTTAACCGTGGCCCGTACAGGTTATAATGAGGTTGACCTGGTTGATCCTAAAGTTAGTAACTTAAAATTTGACGGAACGTTAGCTTATAAACTAAACAAGAACCTTTTGTTGAGCTATACTTATCGTTATGGTAAAATGGACGGTGTGTTTCAACGGGGTAACAAAATTGCTTTAAACGGGGCTACAGTTCAAAATCACGCTATCGATTTAAAAGGTAAGACGTTTGAAATTAGGGCTTACGAGTCTATTGAAAATACAGGTAACTCTTACAACGTAAAACCGTTGGCTGATAATCTTGATCTGAACCATGCCAGCAACTCTGCATGGGGTACACTCTATAAAAACGCGCTTACTGCTTACGCTAGTAGTCATGGCGGTAGTTTAACATCGGCAAATTTAGCCGCGGCTAATGATGCTGCAAGGGCGGCTGCCGATGCAGGCAGAGTAGAACCCGGCACCGCGGCATTTAATGCATTAAAGAAAACCATTATAGGTATTAACAACTGGGATATTAAATCAAGCTTAATACCTAACGCGCCTGTTACCGGTGGCGCCGCTCTTGAGCAAAAAAGCCACATGTTTAATGCTGATGCGCAATGGGACCTGACTGATAAGGTAAAAGTGATTGACCTATTGGTAGGAGCAGATGCCCGTGTTTATAACATCATCCCAGATGGAAATAACTTTGTTGATTTTACCCGATCAATTGCAGACAGAAACACGCCATTAGCCAATGGCAGTTTTGGCGAAAACGTTGTCTACAAAAAGTTTGGTGGCTTTACACAGGTAACTAAAACCTTTTTTGATGAGAAATTGAAAATATTTGGTTCTGTACGTTTAGATTATAATCCATATTACGATCCTAAGTTTACACCTCGTTTAGCAGCTGTTTATTCGCCTACCGAGAACCATAACTTCAGGTTTACTTTCCAGAACGGTTATCGTTTCCCGTCATTGTTCGAAGCTTTATCTTATGTAAATAATGGCCGTGTTAAACGTGTGGGCAGCTTACCATTTATTAATGAGGGACTGGGTTATTTAGGCAATAGCTATACCCAGCAATCGGTAGTGGCCTTCAATGCGGCGGTTAATGCGGCCCCGGGTGCTGCAAGTGGTACAGATGCTACAGCTTTAGCTAACAGAGGCATATTACAAGTCGCTGACCTGCCTAAGGCACGCCCGGAGCAGATCACTTCGTTCGAAGTTGGTTATAAAGGTATTTTCTTTGATAACAAGGTGTTTGTTGATATTGACGCTTACGCTAACCGTTATAATGGTTTCCTGGGACAAGTGCAGGTATTTGTACCTAACAGCGCGACAGTAGGTACTGATGCAGCTGTACTAGCTATGCTTGATGTTAACCGCGACCCTACAACTACAACAGCAAATAACCAGGCAAGTTTAGGCCAGTCAAGATATCGTGTTTATACCAACGCCAAAAATATCTATAACAACGTAGGTTCATCAGGTGGTATCAGTTATAACTTTTATAAAAGATATACCATATCAAGTAACGTAAGCTATAACAAAATGAAAGCGCAAACAGCCACCGATATTTTTGTTACCGGCTTTAATACACCAGAATGGTCTGGCAACTTCTCTTTTGGTAACCGCGAGGTTGTTAAAAACTTAGGCTTTAACGTAGTTTACAAATGGAGTGCAGCATTTTTATGGGAGAGCCCGCTGGTTACCGGCCAGGTACCTGTCATCCATACATTTGATGCGCAGATTAGCTACAAAGTACCGGTGTACAACGCCACCTTTAAATTTGGCGGAACTAACTTGTTAAACAGACGCTTTATACAATACGCTGGTGGCCCAACTATCGGCGCGCTATACTATGCATCTTTAACGCTTGACGGTTTGTTAAGCAAATAGATTTTTCATCTTAGGTTTATAATTGGTTAAGCGGGTTCAGAGTTCTTCTGGCCCGCTTTTTTGGTTTTACATTTTTTTGTCATTGCGAAGAAACGAGCGCTGCAATCGCAAATACAAGTAGAGAAAGCGTAACACAAGCACAATCACAAAAAGACTTTATATTATTGCTAGTTCGGATTTGTAATTAGGAGTATTCGGAAGATTTACTGTAAATCCGAACTAACAGGTAGTCTTTTTTCTACTGTTTGTAATCTTTCAAGGAAAATGTTGCTGTCTTAACTTGTAAAGTTATAGATTTGATGGTTTTAGATTGGTTTACTTAAATATGCCATTTTTTTACTATTTAAACTGATACTGCCTTAATCCTATCAAATATTTTATATTAAAATTGCATGCTTTTTAATTCATTGCCTTTCCTTTTCTTTTACTTAATAGTTACCACATTATTTTTTCTGATAAAAGATACCCGGCGTTGGATATTGCTGCTTATTGCCAGTTGTTATTTTTATATCACTTTTGTTCCGGCGTACCTATTAATTATAGCTTTTACCATAGTTGTTGATTATTACGTTGCATTAGCGCTTGAAAAAACACTTGATAAGAAAAAAAGAAAACGCTTACTGATTTTTAGCTTAGTAGCCAACATTGGTGTACTGGCCATTTTTAAGTATTATAACTTTTTTGCTTCCAATGTTAATCAGCTTTTCAACGGTCACGGCGCTTTGCTATACCTCAAAATACTGCTGCCCATTGGCTTATCGTTCCATACTTTTCAGGCCATGAGCTATACCATAGAAGTATACAGAGGCAATCAGCAGGCGGAAAAACACTTTGGGATATATGCCTTATATGTAATGTTTTATCCTCAACTGGTTGCCGGGCCAATTGAAAGGCCCCAAAACATCATCCATCAGTTTTATGAGAAACATCCGTTCAACTATGATAATCTAAAGGCGGGATTAATGCAAATGGCTACAGGTTTCTTTAAAAAGGTGATTATTGCAGATCGGCTTGCTATTCTTGTAGACGGCGCTTATCTGCATCCGCGAACACAATCTGGTATAACCCTTTTAATTGCGACTCTTTTTTACAGCTTCCAGATTTATTGTGATTTTTCAGGCTATTCGGATATAGCGATCGGGGCAGCAAGGACAATGGGATTCACCTTAATGGATAATTTCAGGGCCCCTTATTTCTCGCGTTCGGTAAATGAATTCTGGACGCGTTGGCATATATCGCTGTCAACCTGGTTTCGTGATTACTTATATATACCTTTAGGGGGTAACAGGGTAAGGGTTAGCAGGTGGTATTTTAACCTGATGATTGTTTTTATCATCAGTGGCTTTTGGCACGGCGCCAATTGGACCTTCATTGTTTGGGGAGCACTTCACGGTACATTTTTGATTGTACACATTGCCTGTAATAAACTGTTGCAACGTTGGGGCTATCAGTTTAAACCTAACCCTTTAAAAACGCTGTTACAGGTTATATTTACTTTTTTACTGGTATCTGTTGCCTGGATATTTTTCAGGGCGACTTACGTTTCGGATGCTATCTATATCGTAAAAAGCATCTTTCACATCAATTTTAATGATCACGTTCAATTTTCTTTAAATAATAACGAAATATGGTTTTCCGTATTCCTTATCGTACTGCTTTGTTTAAAGGAGCGATTTTATCTAATTATTCCAACCAAAAAAAATCTCTCGTTCATTATTTTGTTTTCGATAATCGTTTTTAGCTGCTACTTCTTCGGTGTATTTAACAATAAGCAGTTTATCTACTTTCAATTTTAATAATATGAAAAAGATAGTCGGGATCTCCATACTGATTTTTGCAAGCATCATATTTATCGTTAGCGCTGTTAGCGAGCTTACCAACTCTTTTTTCGAGTTGAGGCGCAAACCGTCTGCCCTTAAACACTGGTGGGGGTCAGACAAGGGCGGCACAGGCGATCTTTACGGCTTTACCTGCCTACCTCAATTTAACGTTCAGGACACATCTGTACTTAGAAAGCCTGATTGTAGTGGCGCTATCAAAAGCTACAACATCTATGCGTTGACGGATAGTTATACCGAAGATATTTTTAAACATCCCGATTATTTCTGCGGGGCGGGTAAATGTGGCTATGCGTTTTCAAATAATGGAGACGTGCTGCCCGTTTACCTGGATAGAACAAAGAAAAACATTGTGATGATAGAATGTGTGGAAAGAAACGTTAGAACAAGCTTGGCTGACACCTCATATTTAACACGGTTTATTACTGTTTCAGAAAAAAAAATAAACGAAACGAAGGCAGCGGAAAGAGCGCATAATTTTCATTTTCACTTCAATATCAAGAATTTAGATGGCGATTACGAGACCAATATCTGGGATTATCGTTTTTTGAGGCCACTAAAACAATTAAAAGCAAAGCTCACCTTTAACTGGTTTAACAGAACCTATGTGGATGCATTGGTGTCGCCGGATGGTAAATACTTGTTATATCAATCTACGGTTGATACTTCGTTTTTACAAAGCTCATACCGACCAATAGGTGATACAGAGTTAAAAGCAATTATAACAACCTTGAATAAAGTTTATGATCATTACAGGCGGTTGGGTTTTGATGAAGTTTACCTGTCCATAATACCCAACCCGGCTACTATCCTTTACCCCAACTACAAAGGATTAAAGTACAACCTGTTGATACCAAAATTAGAAAATGACCCTTCATTAAAATTAAAAGTTTTTGACATTTATCAGCTGTTTAAAAACAGTCCGGAAAAAAACAAGCTTTATCAGCATTCAGATACGCACTGGACCAGATTTGGAAGTATGGTGTGGCTAAATGAATTTAACAGGAAGATGGCGCTCAATTAATAATAACTACAATTTAATATTTAGCCTGTAGTCGGTATTATCACGACAAACAGGCGATCTAATTCACCACTTCAATTTCTCCACCAAATCTTTTCACCAACCTAAACACCGTAGTATAGGGCCTGCCGGTTTCGGCGGCTATCTGGCGCGTGGTGCGGCCCTGTTGATGCAGTTGGATAATGCGGTCCTCGGTGCTTTTGCGTTGTTGTTCGGTAAAGTGCAGCAGGTGGTCGGCTTCCGTGGCGGGGCCAATAAATTCGAAATGTAAATTGTTATAAGGTTTTAGGACCTGGCAGAGGTACACGTTATTGGCACCGTAAACCTGTGTGCCGCTGCGCTGTTTGATCTGTTTAAGATAACGCAGATCGGTTTGTGCCTGGCTCTCACCAATGGCAAATGCGCTGTCGGCGAAGTTGAGCAGCATTTTACTGCCTTGCAGATCATTACGGGTAACGGGCTTGGCGGGGTTACGTTTGGGCGTATGCGCCAGTACCAATACCGATAGGCCGTATTTATTTTTAAGCGTTTGCAGGTTTTGCATCAGGCTAACGGCAGTAGCCGCGGCCTGGGTGCCGGTGCGCAGGCAGGTAATATTATCAATAATAACGATACGCGCCTTACTGGTTATGATAGTGTTTTCGAGCGCGTTGCTGATATAAGCATGATAGCTGTCAAACTTATGCGCACCATCGGCATCGGGGTTAATAACCACGCGGTAAAAATTATCACCGAATTGGTGCTGCCCGTGCAGGTCGCTGGTATAACGCTTGGCAAATTGTCGGTCGTTTAGCTCGAAATCAAAATACAAAACGGTTAATGCTTGCTGCTTCATGGTAAAACGGGGGATAGGAGTGCCCCGGCTAAGGGCATCGCCAATTTGCACGGCCAGTATGGATTTGCCTACGTTGGTATCGGCAAATAAAATACAAAGCTCGCCCTCATACCAAAAATCGCCGAAAAGCATACCGGCCTGCGGTTGACTGTCGGCTATTTGCAGGAAATCGGCAGCAGGTTTAATTAGGAACGCATCTTTGCTGTCAGCCGGGCTTCGCAGCAGGTTATTTAATATTTTGGTTTGTTTGGCCGTGATGGTGCCACGAGCAGCGGAGCGGATCAGTTCGATCTCTAACGGCCGCTCATAATAATGATCGGGTCTGTCGTAATTGTTCATAAAATTATTGGGATTACTGCAAGGTACGGCGATTTGCTAAAAGTTATGGTGACAGTAGTTTGTCAGTAACTTTTTTGTCATTGCGAGCGAAGCGTGGCAATCGCAAGGAGAAAACCGTAGACTTAGCAGCGTGCGATTGCCGCGCTCGTTCCTCGCTCGCAATGACAAATAAAGCTATACATAAGAATCTTAGGTATGATCCACTTTAGGTGATCCAATCAAAATTTCAGCAAAAAGCCAAAATAACATAAACGGCTTATTATCAAATATTTATTATAATTAACTTAAAGTATTACAAGTGATCCAGTGTGATCCGCTTTAAAAGCTAATTGATTTATTTACAATTAATTATAGAAAATAGATGATCCAGGTGATCCATTTTTTTAATTGGATCACCCAACAACAAAAAGGCGGCTTGAGAGTGATCCCTAGTCGCCTTTGTATAGTATATCTAAATCTATTAATCAGCCACGTTACGCAACATTACAGCGCCTACGGTAACATTAGTGCGGCTGTCAATAATAATAGCGCCACCATTAGCTTTGTTATCCTGGTAGCGGTCAAACGCTAAGGGATCTGCGGTTTTGATAATGATACGGCCTATATCGTTTAGTCTAAAATCATCACTTTGTTCTTTTTCAAGTGTGTTGATATTAACCTTATAAAGTGTTTCTTGTATTTTACAACGGGTTACTTTACTATTATGTTGTATAAAGTAAGTGTGGCTGGTATCTAACGCGCGGGTATCCATCCAGCAAAGATCGGCCTCAATTAGTTGCGATACTTCAGGCTGATAGCTACTGTTTACCAATAGGTCACCACGACTGATGTCGATCTCGTCCTTTAAATGTACGGTTACAGACATTCCGGCTAAAGCCTCTTCGGGTTCTTTATCTAACAACTCAATTTTTGTAATGGTTGATTTAAAACCCGATGGCAATACCGTAACCTTATCATTCACTTTAAATGACCCTGAAGACACACGACCCGCGTAACCACGGTAATCATGCAGTTCATCCGTTTGAGGGCGTATAACCCATTGTATGGGCAAACGCGCGTGTTCTGTGCTGTTATCAACACTTACATCAATAGTTTCCAGGAAATGCAAAAGACTTTCGCCTTTATACCAGCTCATGTTGGATGAGTTGTTTACGATGTTATCGCCTTTAAGTGCGCTTACGGGAATAGGATGGACGTTCTTTAATCCAACCTTACCGGCTAAGGTATTGTAGTCTTTTAATATGTTGTTATAAACATCTTCGCTATAATCAACCATATCCATTTTGTTGATACAAACTACCACCTGCTCTATACCTAATAATGCTACCAGGAACGAGTGACGTATAGTTTGCTCAATAACACCTTTACGTGCATCGATTAAAATGATTGCAAGGTTGGCGTTAGAAGCACCGGTTACCATGTTACGGGTATACTGAATATGTCCCGGAGTATCGGCAATAATGAATTTGCGTTTTTCGGTTTGGAAGTATTTGTACGCAACATCAATAGTAATACCTTGCTCACGCTCGGCTTTAAGGCCATCGGTTAAAATAGCAAGGTCAATACTACCATCATCGTTCTTACGGTTTGATGAATGTAAAGCTTCCAGTTGATCTGCTAATATAGAGTCGCTATCATACAGCAATCTACCAATCAGGGTACTTTTACCATCATCAACACTACCTGCAGTTATAAATTTTAAAATATCCATAATTATAATTTCGGATTTCGGATTTTCGATTTCGGATTTAGATCCATAATTAAAGATTCGAAATTTAGAAATATCCCCCTTTCTTTCTGTCTTCCATCGCTGCTTCTGATACCTTATCATCCATACGGGCGCCACGTTCGCTGATTTTTGATTCGCTTATCTCATTAATGATATCATCAATTAAAAAAGCGTCCGATGCAACAGCTGCAGTACAGGTCATGTCGCCAACAGTCCGGAAGCGTACTGTTCTGCGTTCAATAATATCATCCTTGTCCATATTTAAAACAGGGGAGGCTGCCATTAACTGGCCATTGCGTACAATAGTATCACGCTCGTGCGCAAAATATATACTCGGAAGTTCTATTTTTTCTCTACGGATATAGTTCCAAACGTCTAATTCGGTCCAGTTACTGATAGGGAACACCCTCACATTTTCACCTTTATGTATTTTGCCGTTGTAGATATTCCATAATTCGGGGCGCTGGCGTTTGGGATCCCATTGACCAAACTCATCACGTACCGAAAAGATGCGCTCTTTAGACCTGGCCTTTTCCTCATCACGACGTGCACCACCTATACAGGCATCAAATTTATGCTCGGCGATGGTGTCTAACAAGGTTACGGTTTGCAAAGCGTTACGGCTGGCATTCTTGCCTTTTTGCTCTACTACTTTGCCCTGATCTATTGAATCTTGTACGTTACCAACTATTAGTCGTTCGCCCAGGCGTTTAACCATAGCATCGCGGTATTCAATAGTTTCTATAAAATTATGGCCGGTATCAATATGTACCAGTGGAAAAGGAAACTTACCCGGACGAAAAGCCTTCTCGGCCAAACGTACCAGTGTAATAGAATCTTTTCCTCCCGAAAATAAAAGCGCAGGGCGCTCAAACTGGCCGGCTACCTCACGCAGAATATGTATCGCTTCTGCTTCAAGCTCGTCTAAATAATCCAGTTGGTTGTGTTTGTTCATTAATTAGTGAATGAGTGAATTAGTGAATGAGTGAGTTGTTATTCGATTGTAATCAATAATTCAATCATTCATTAATTTAGTAATTATTTATTGTCAATTATTAACTCGTGCAGGCCGCATTCTTTTTTTGATTGGTCTTCCCACCACCAGCGTCCTGCTCTAAAATCTTCGCCTTCTCTAATCGCCCTTGTACATGGCTGGCACCCAATACTTGGGAAGCCTTTGTCATGTAAGGTATTATAAGGTACGTTATGTTTTTTTATGTATTCTTTTACTTCGTCCAACGTCCAGCTAAAAATAGGGTGGAACTTAACCAGATTATGTGCCTCATCCCATTCTACATTATGCATCTCATGGCGATTTACAGATTGCTCTGCACGTATACCGGTTATCCAGCATTTATTGCCTGCTAAAGCCCTTTTTAAAGGTTCTACCTTACGGATACCGCAGCACTCCTTACGATTCTCTACAGATTCATAAAAACTGCTCGGGCCTTTTTCGTTCAGCATTTTCTCCAACGGCTCATTTTGCGGATAGTAGGCATAAACAGGTTTACCATACATTTCCATGGTACGGTTCCAAACATAGTACGTTTCCGGAAATATGCGGCCCGTTTCCAGTGTGAAAACTTTAATGGGGATATTGTTGGTAAAGATCATGTGAGTGATTGCCTGATCTTCCCAGCCAAAGCTGGTAGAAAACACGATCTCGCCCGGAAAGTGTTCGGCTAATTTAGTTAAAGCCGTTACAGGATCTAGTCCCGCGGTTAATTGCTTTATATCTTCTACCTGGGTACTCATTACAATATTTTAGTTACAAAGGTAATAATGCTTTTAAGACTTATCAATATAACTATTACAGCTACCGACATCATTATTGCCTTGGTGGATATTTTGTTAGATATTTTTGCCGCTATTGGTGATGCTAATGCGCTGCCCAAAACCAGGCCCGCAACAGCCTCCCAATGCGCGCCATTTAACATGGTGATAAATGTTAGAGAGCTCATTAGGGCGATAAAAAACCTTGATAGTTTTACAGTACCTAACGAAAAACGAGGGCTACGGCCACCAGCAATTAAGGTAGATAATACGATAGATCCCCAACCGCCGCCGCCAACAGCATCAATAAAACCACCACCAAAACCTAAAAATGATATCCTTTTGATTTTGCCGCCTACACGTTTACGTTTTAAGTTAAGTCCTTTCGAAAATATTACAACACCTAAAATAAGGGTGTATAAAGAAACTACAGGTTTTGAATACTGGCTATAATGCTCTAATGATGATAGTATATAAGCGCCTAGTACAGCACCTATTATACCAGGTATTAGTAACAATTTAAATAATTTCCAGTTAACATTGCCCATGCGGTAATGCATCCAGCCGGCTATGCCGTTGCTAAGTATCTCTGATAAATGCACGCCCATACTAGCTGAAGCAGGAGGGATGCCCATGGACAAAGAGAATGTGGTAGATGTTACGCCATAAGACATACCTATAGCACCATCAATTAAGGCAAAAACAAACCCGGCCCCTAAGAAATAATAAAATATAGGATTGATCTCTTGTGCATAAGTCCTAAATTCAGGCTCGTTAAACCATAAAGCGATTACGGCCACACCAATAGAAAATATGATAGATAACCAAATTAGCCACTTTAAGTTTTTACGTTCGGCTTTTTGTTCTACCAGAACAGATGTTACTTTATTCAGTCTTTTAACCTTATCTGCAAAATCACCGCTTAATGTGTTGCGGAGGTTACTCATTTGCTGTAACGATATATCCAGTTCGGCCGGTAGGCTTTCGTTTAAAACTTCTTTCAAACGTTTAGCAATAGTAGGCGATTTACCGTTAGTTGATATGCCAATTTTAAGGTCGCCCTTTTGAACTATAGATCCTAAATAAAAATCACACAACTCAGGTTTGTCGGCTACGTTTATCAATAGCTTACGCTGATGTGCTGATTCCCTAATATATTGATTCAGTTTTGAATCATCAGTAGCAGCAATTACCAAGTCTGCATTATCCAAGTCATTATTGGTAAAAGCTTTTTCAATGATCTTAATAGTTGGGTAAGTTATAGACAGATCTCTAATTTTCTGAATCACAGTTTTAGCTACTACTGTAACTCTTGCATCGTGGCTATTATGCAAAATAGCATTTAGCTTTTCTAAGCCAACATTACCGGCACCAATAAGTACAGTATGCAATTCATTCAGTTTTAAAAAAACAGGAAACAATTGATTGCCGCCGGTATTTTCATCCTGAACTGTAGTAAGTTCATTATTTTCCGGTAACAACGTCATGTGTTTTTCTACGTGATTGGAATAAAGGATGCAATGCTACTACTTCGCCAAGTATGATAATAGCAGGCGAGGTGAGATTATTTTCCTTAACAATTTCTACTATGTTATCTACAACACCGATAGCTAATTTCTCTTGCGGGGTCGACCCGTTTTGGATCACCGCTACCGGTAGTTTGTTTTTATCTTCTTTTTTAAATATTTCTATAATCTCTGCCAGCTTATTTAATCCCATTAAAACAACAACTGTAGCCCGGCTGCGTGCAGCTTCATACAGATCGTTTGATATATTGCCGTTGCTTGTTGTGCCGGTAACCACCCAAAAACTCTCGCTTAAACCACGATGCGTAACCGGGATATGCTGTAAACCCGGAACAGAAATGGAACTTGATATACCCGGAATAACTTGTGCGGGTATATTATGCGCGGCTGCATAATCCAACTCTTCATAACCACGGCCAAATACAAACGGATCACCACCTTTTAGCCTTACAACATGGCCATAATTAATAGCATAATCAACCAGTAATTTGTTTACAGCATCTTGTGAATAGGAGTGATCGCCTGAGCGTTTGCCAACGTAAATTTTCTCGGCATTTTTGGCAAAATCTAATAACTCTTCATTAACTAAAGCGTCATACAAAACCACATCCGCGGTTTGTAATGCTTTAATGCCTTTTAATGTTATCAAGTCAGCATCACCAGGACCCGCACCAACTAACGTTATTTTGGGGTACTTACTCATGACTGTAATACGGCTTCTCTTTTGGCTTTAACATTTCTCAAATACTCAGCAGCCGCAGCCACATAAATGGTAGCAAATTCTTCTGATGGTTCATTTTGATTAATTTGTAATAACAGGTCATTAAAGCTGGTATTCAATTCAAATTCGCCGGTAGCAACATATTGCGCATCAAACTCGCGGATGATACCAACCTGTGTGCTGCTGTTTATTCCTTTATCTAATAACAATGCTTTGGCCGAGTTAATAAATACGTTATATGAGTGATATATCGCATCGGCCCAGGCACCTGCACTGAATGATTGATTTGCCCATTCCATTTTCTCGTCAGACTCATATAACAATGTTGCAACCAAATCAATAACAACACCGGCACACTCACCAACACCAATAGCTTTTTCGTAGCTTTCAACATGGCCCCAATCAACAAAATCTTCATCGGTTAATGTTGTCAGATCGGCCAATGGCTTTAACATCTGGTAAAAATAGTCTTTACCCTGCCTGTCATAATAGTTATGGAAAACCTCATCTTCTATAGAGTTGGTTTTATAATCATCTAAAATATCTCTTAAAACTTGCGTTGCGCGTTTTGCAGGGATCTTTATCACCCTGTCGCCCGCACGGCCAACACCATCGCCAACAGTACCCCCACCCAGCATTACCTGCATTGATGGTAATACTTTAGCGCCTGCCTTTAGTGAACTACCATGGAAGCCAATATGCGCCATACTATGCTGACCGCATGAGTTCATACATCCGCTAATTTTTATTTTAATGTCGCGATTGTAAATCAGGTCTTCATATTCATTGTAGATCAAATCTTCCAATACACGCGCAAATGTCATGCTGTTTGATATACCCAAGTTACAAGTATCTGTACCAGGGCAGGTGGTTACATCAGCTACGCTATCAAAACCCGGTGCCGCCATACCTATGGCGGCCAAACCGTTGTATAAAGTAGTAAATGCTTCTTTGCGGATATATTTTAATAATAGGCCCTGGTTTTGGGTAATACGTATCTCATCGCCAGCTAAAGGCTGAAGTAATGCAACCAGTTTACGTGCCTGCTCCGTAGGGATATCGCCGGTTTGTACCTTAATATACACGCCATAAAAGCCCTTTTGCTTTTGTTCGAATACGTTGGTAGCCAACCATTGCTCATAACCCAGTGGGTTGCTAACTTGTACATCACCAAATTTTATTGGCTCAGGCAAAGTAGGCTGATCAACAGCCTCGGTATTTATTTGATAGGTTTTTACGTTGTTAGCTACTCTTTCCAGTTTAATTAAGTTTAAAACTTCTTCTAAACCAAACTTCTGGATAACATACTTAAATCTTGCTTTATTACGGTTGTTACGTTCGCCATAACGGTCAAACACACGGATGGTAGATTCTATATATGGAATTAGCTGGTCCTCGGGCAAAAACTCACTAACTATATTGGCTAATATAGGCTGGGCACCTAAACCTCCACCTAACAATACTTTAAAACCACGCTCGCCTTTAGCATTTACTTTCGGTATGAAGCCAAGATCATGCGCGTATGAGTAAGCGGTATCTTCATCACTTGATGAGAATGCAATTTTAAATTTACGCGGCATATCCTGATTTACCGGATTACGCAAAAAATATTCAAAAGTGCCTTGTGCATAAGGCGACACATCAAAAGGTTCCAAGGGATCAATACCAGCGGTAGGAGAGGCGGTAACATTACGCACAGTATTACCGCAAGCTTCGCGCAGGGTAACGTCGTCTCTTTCCAGGTCGGCCCATAATTGCGGGGTCCTGTCCAGGCTAACGTAATGTATTTGTATATCCTGGCGGGTTGTTAAGTGCAGGTTTCGGCTAGCATACTCGTCAGACACATCAGCTATGCGTAATAATTGTTTAAAAGTCACTTTACCAAATGGTAGTTTTATACGTACCATTTGCACACCCGGCTGGCGTTGGCCATAAACACCTCGTGCTAAACGTAAGCTTCTAAATTTCTCGTCATCTATTTTTCCTTCACGAAACTCCCTTATCTTTTTTTCAAGATCTATAATATCTTTCTCAACAATAGGGTTCTCAAGCTCTGTTCTGAAGCTCTGCATATCTTATACTTAATATTTATAAAAAACCTCTTTAATTGTTCAAAGAGAATCAATTTCTACCAAAGATATACATAGTATATGGAATTGGTAGAATATTGTTTAAAAAAGGTGAATTTTAACAATCAAATGAATAAAGGATTTTAATTGTTGATAAGTGTGGTTTCTCTGGCGATAACATCGGCAATGCTAGTCTCTGACAAAATCTTTAGCGTTGCATCGCGCACATCAATAAACACATCGCGTATACCGCATGTTACTTCAGAGTGGCACTCGTCGCATTTGTGATAGAAGTTTAAACTGGCACAAGGCAGCATAGCTACTGGGCCGTCTGTAATGCGCATTATAGCTACCAGGTAAATATCTTTAGGATCTTTATTTAATGCGTAACCACCACCGGCGCCTTTCTTGCTGTACAAAAAACCGGCATTACGCATATCTAATAGTATCTGTTCTAAAAATTTTTTGGGTATGCGTTCTTGTTCTGCAATCTTTGAGATCTGCATGGGAGGTTTGTCCGTATTCTTCCCGAGAATCACTAATGCTTTAATTGCGTACTTAGTCTTTTTTGATAGCATTTTATAAAGTTGATAACTAACAAATATAATTAAAGAATTGTAAACCAATAAAAAATACCGATTTAATATACTTATTTTACAATATTATCCGAGTGTCCCAGGTTTTTATCAGGATTTACCTTGTCACGTACCAACTGCTTTAATTCTTTTATTTCGGGGAAGCGCCCTTGTTGTTTACGATCAAACAGAGTTTGATCATTTATGCTAATGGTGTATCGGCCTGCTGTTTCGCTTGGCTTTAACGTTACGCCTTGCAAGTCATCCTCAAATGTGGTTAATAATTCTTGTGCCATATAAGCAGCCCGTAATAACCAGTTACATTTTGGGCAATATTCAATAGTTATGCTGGGTTTCATATCGTTTTTGGGGAAATAATAAATCTGTCCTGGTCATGCGTTGTCAATAATAATAATTCATCGCCGACTGAAATTGTACCAGTTCCAAAATGAATTAAGTTTTGACCGAAATATAATTTATTGTTTTTTACTCGATAGGATGAAAGTGTTTTAGTCGGCTCTTTGCTTGTTGATGCGTTATACTGATCAATAGTAATAATATTACACCTGGCACAAAGCTTTACTCCATTAAATGCAATATCATTTATAGTAAAGCTATCCATTATATCTTCCTGGTAGGGCTTACCGCCGGTAAATACAATATTGGGTCTGAACCTGTTTATTGGCAAAGAGTTTTTCAAGCGCATGTTCAGATCATCTAATGATGATTGCCCTATTATCATAAACGGATAAGCATCCGAAAAAGACGTTAGGTTATCGGCAGATGTGTATTCAGGATCGGTAAAACGTTTAGTATCATCTGGCATGTATACTAGGCGTGTATTCATTCCCAATGCCATGGTAAACCATGCATCTGCTTCGTTAGAAACCGATTGTGCGATACAAGTATCATCCCAAATTTTTACAATTTTAATATTCTGATTTACAGTGACTAATGATATGTTAATTGAAGTTTTAGTACGGGTATCGGTAACCATTAAAAATTCACCTGAAATACTTGTTTTAAAAAGAGCCATCACGGCGCATTCGCGTTGCGAAATAAACCTGTTATTATCATCAATCAGCATCCATCTGCGATCATATTTAAAACCCCTGTCGGTTATAGTTGCTTTATTAAGCTTAATGCCGCCTAATGATTTAATCGGATAAATATATAACTCGCTAATTTGAAACATGTGTAATTTTAATACATAACAAAGTTATTATTCGTATAGTTATTAGTTGCAATTTATGGGGAAATACATACGCACTATAAATTAATTTCTACAACACTCGTTGGTGCTTGGTAAAAACAGTGCTTTTTTAAATGAGCACAGAAAAACATAAGTAATTGTTTGTTAATAATTTGACTATGATAGTTAGTAAATGTTATAAATAAAAACCAGTTATGTGGCTTCCTGCACAATTATTGTAAATATATTGCGATGGAAAATAGCTATAATATTAACCTACTGTACCTTCGACTCCCGTAATTGCAAATTATATTTCGGATTAGTAATAGTGAAATATTGTTAACTAAACAGGTATTTGTTAATAACTACCCGCTTCGGCTTTCCAAAGTAATTGTTAATTTCGAAACAACTATTTAAAGACCGCAAATAATGATATCTAATTTAAAGAAAGTATTTTTTATAGCATTAATGTTCTTTAATATATCATGCTCAACTTATCAAACCATACCTTATTTTCAAGATCTTGATCATACAAAAATATCACAGGAGAGTATCGATAATTTTTCTCCACTTAAGATACAGGCAGGCGATTTGTTAGGAATAAACGTAACTAGTTTAAGCACGAACAACGAATTTAGCTCTGGCAATGCCCGGGTTAATGGAGGTAGCGATGGTAGCAACGGAAACGGCAAAACAAATATCCCGCTTGGTACAGAAAACACAAACAGCAACCCTGTTTTTGGTTATAGGGTAAACACTGCCGGCGAAATTAATCTGCCCTATATTGGTAGAATCAAAGTAATAGGAACTACCACAGATGATCTGGCTACTAAGCTAACACCTCAATTAGAACAATATTTAAAACAACCTATTGTTAACGTACGGATATTAAATTTCAAAATATCAGTAATAGGAGACGTATTGAGGCCTGATATATTTACTGTTCAGAATGAACGTATAACTATAATTGAAGCGCTGGGCTTAGCCGGCGATTTGAATATAACAGCCAAACGAAAAAATGTATTGCTGATAAGAGAATATGATGGCAAAAGAGAATACATGCCTATTGACCTTACATCTAAAAAAATATTTACATCACCATATTACTATTTACAAAATAATGATGTGATATACGTTGAGCCAGACCGCACCAAATACGCTCCGCTTGATAGGGGGTATCGTACGTTTAGCTTATTACTGTCATCGATTTCGGCGGCAAGTGTTGTGTTCTCTGCATATTTTTTATATTACAACAGTAAGTAACTATGTGTGCACAAAAATCCAACACATATCCTAAAAAGCGTACTCCGGCTGTGGATGATGATTTCGATCTGCGCGAAATACTTATAAAATATGTGCTTTACTGGCCGGTATTTTTGTTATTCACCATAATAACAATAATAGGTGCCTATGCCTACCACATGGTTACCAAGCCTGTATATGATATTAAGGCAACAATGCTTTTAGAGGATGAAAAAAACACCAGTGACATTAAGGCATCATTGCAGGAAATGGGTATTACCAGTGCGCCTAAAAAAATTGAAAACGATGTTGAAATTTTACAATCAAGGCGCCTTGTAGATAGTGTTGTTAATGATCTTCATTTATGGATATCCTATCAGATAATTGTTAACCACTTAAAAGAGAACCTTTATAAAAACACCACCCCCGTACTTTTTAGCTTAATTAAAACAGGTAGTAAGCCTTATCAAAAAATTACTATTGAAATTAAAAATGGGAATACTTTTTCGCTTAAAACATCTAATGATCCTGAAACATCGGGTACAGAATATAATTTTTCAAGCACCGTATCAAACACTTTGGGCGACTGGCAGTTGAAACCTACGGCCAATCTTAAAAATTATATAGGCTCGACCATTATTGTTGAATTAAGTGATCCAAAAAGTGTTGCTGATAATTATTTGAGCTCACTTGATGTTACCTTAAAAGATAAAATGGAATCTTCGGTAGTTGATATTGCTGTTAAAGACCAGATACCACAAAGAGGGCAGGACTTTGTAAATTATTTAATTACGGTTTATAATAAAAACGAAATTGAAGAAAAGAACAAAAAAACAAAAGGCGCGCTTGATTTTATAGATCAGCGCCTTGATTCACTTTCAATACAATTAAACTTAGCCGAAAAAAATATTGAGGATTACAGAAGCTCGCATGGCTTAACAGATGTTAACGCGCAATCGCAAGTGTACATACAAGGCGCGCAATCAAATGATGTTAAGTTAAATGATATAAATATTCAGTTAAAGGTTATTAACGAAATAGACAATTATATCAATGCGCCAAATGTTACAGACAGGACAGTCCCATCGACACTTAATATTGGCGATCAAAACTTGGTGACACTGGTGCAAAGCTATACAGACCTGCAACGCGAGCGTGCCAGTTTATCTGCAACAACACCAGAGAAAAACCCAGCGTTTGATCCTTTGAACAGACAAATTGCTGCAACAAGGGCTGCTATAAAAGAAAATATAAACAATATTAAAACATCGTTACTAACTACCCGTAATGAAATGGAAACCTACGGCTCACGCTTTAAATCGTCTATTGAAAACATACCGGGCGAGGATAGAGCATTGGCGGCTTTAAAACGAATACAAGCCAGTAAGGAGTCGTTATATAATGTATTACTGCAAAAGCGCGAAGAAACCGCTTTAAGTTATGCTTCAATTGCAAGCAGCGCGCGTTTAGTTGACCTGGCTTATGCCACACCGCCAAAAAAATCAAAGGCAATGCTGCCTTTTATAGTTGCGTTGGCATTGGGGTTGCTTATCCCCGCAGGGCTAATCTATCTGCGAGACGCCATTAAAAACCAAATCACTAATAGGCGCACTATTGAGAAGACTTTAGCTATACCCATAGCCGGAGAGCTGGAAGAGATTAAATTAAGATCGCCCATTGTTACAGATGCGGTGAATGATAAAATTAACTTCATGCTTGTTGAACAGTTTAGGAGTTTGCGTACCCAGCTTCATTACCTGCATGACAATGAAAGTAAAGGCCGGGTCACTTTAATTGCATCAAGTGTTGCTGGCGAGGGCAGGAGCTTTATCGCATCAAACCTGGGTATAGCATTAGCAACATCCGGAAAGAAAACTATAATTTTAGAATTGAACTTATACCGCCCGATAATGGCCGATATTTTTAACCTGCCAATATCGCATCCGGGTATGAGTAATTACTTAAACTGGGAATCATTAAAAGAAGAAGTTATTCAAAATTCGGTTACTTACCGTAATTTGGATGTAGTTACCAGCGGTCAGTTTATACCAAATTTTTCAGAACTACTTGATCGTAAACGCATAGAGATACTATTAGACTGGCTGCGTTTGCACTATGATCATATAATAATTGATACTTCGCCACTACAGGTTATTGGCGATGCTAATATTGTATCAAGATTGTGCGATATTACCTTGTATGTGATCAGAAAAAGTTTTACATCAAAAACGCAGATACCGTTTATTAATAAGTTATATGCAGACCAGCAATTGCCTAATATGAGTATCGTATTTAACGGTGTTGACCAGGTTAGAGATGGGTACAAAGAGTATTTCCCCACAAAAGGATAAACAATAATTAATGAGCATTATACAATCTGCAAAAAAATATTGGGGGTCATTAATTGGGAGTGACAAAGCCTTAACGGGCAAGGTGAATTTTAATATAGCAGTTTCATTTGCTTTAAGGGGTATAAGTATTATTATATCGTTTTTAATAGTTCCATATTCGCTAAAATTGTTGGATACCAATAAATATGGTATTTGGCTGGCCATATCATCAACTGTAAGCTGGATAAGTATATTGGATATTGGCTTGGCAAATGGGTTACGAAACAAGGTTGCAGAATATATAGCTAAAAAAGAATATGATCAGGCTAAAATAGCCGTGTCGTCAACCTATGCCATTTTATTGCTGATCATATTGCCTATTGCTGCTATATTTTCTATCGCCGCACCCTTTATAAATTGGAACAGCGTATTTAAAACAACTTTAGATCAGAAAGAATTATTATATACTTTAATAACCGTATTTACCGGTTTGTCTTTTCAATTTATTTTGAAGCCAATTTCGTCTATATTACAAGGCGACCAAAAAATATACAAATCCAATCAAATTCAATTGATATGTAATTTTGTACCGCTTATCCCCATTATTCTTTTAGGTAAATACTTACAGGGATCAATGTTTTTCCTGGCTATTGCACAAACGCTTTTACCTGTTATTGTGCTATTGATCTACACCATAATATTATTTAAAAAGAGCTATGCTGATATTGCGCCTTCTATAAAGCGGATTGATTTAAAAAAGAGCAAATCTTTATTTCAACTAAGCATTGCTTTTTTTATTGTTCAAATAGCGGGCGTCTTTCTGTACTCAACAACCGAGATAATTGTGGCCCGCGAATTTGGCGGCGGCGATGTAGCCATATATGTTTCGTTATATAAATATTACTCGGCCACCAGCATAATACTTAATATAGTTTTAGCTACCTACTGGAGCGCATTTACCAATGCATTTGCATTAAATGATATTGAATGGATAAGATCAAGTATTACCAAACTATTAAAAATAGCCGCGCTTTTTCTAATAGTTATTGTTTTGCAGGTATTATTAGCCGGACCGGTATTTAAAATATGGGTAGGCGACAAAATAAAGGTACCATTTACTTTAAGTATTGGCATGGCCGTTTATTTTAGTGTTACAATGTTTACTTTGGTATATACTGTTGTTTTAAACGGGACAGGTAAGGTTAAAATGCAATCTATAATATCCATAATAACTGCTGTATTGCATATACCGGTGGTGCTGTTTTTTATCAGGTATTTGCACCTGGGCTTAAACTCTATAATATATGCAAGTATATTATGGACCGTAATACAAGTTATATTATGGAAAAAGGAAATTGGTATTATATTAAATACTAAAACAAATAAATTAGATGTAAGTGACGTAATTTAATTGCAGCATTATATCAATAAACAACCAAATCGAATGTAATATTCAATGTTCTATTAACCTGGTATGTATTATTTTGCAACATTACTTTTTTTACTACTATCAGCAAACGGAACTTTTGTTCCGTTCTTTAATATAGACTGGTTTATTATAGACTTGATTTATATATGGATCGGCATTGAGTATGATCTGTTTAATAAACGAGACATCAGGCTTTTTGTACAGTTTGCCGTTATTTATATAAGTTATTGTGTTTTTCGCTCAACATTCCTTAATAATTTACCCTTAAATTATTTTATCAGCGACTTTATATATTTATTTAAATATATACTGCCAAGTTTTCTGTTTTGTGCCTTGTTAAAGGATAAAGCGCTGCATTATCTTTCAAGAGTAATAATTGACCTGGCAATAATTTCAATACCATTTTTTCTGATACAAGTAGTAGCCGGTGATATACTTTTTAATATTGGTAAATCGCTTAGTATCCCCCCGGATGTTACTGGTTATGACTATACAAATTTTATTGTCTTTGTTTATATCAAACTCCATCACTATCAAAATGCCGGTTTTGCATGGGAGCCCGGCGCGTACGGGTTCTTTTTAAATATTGGCCTGATGTTACATTTTATGTATAATGGTTTTAAAATAGACAAGAGGGCGATGTGGCTTATTTTGGCAATTGTGACTACAGTTTCCACCACATCATATATAGCTTTAATACTGGTACTTTTGTTTTACTTTAGGGCCAAAGGTATGCCGCTTAGTAAGTTACTTACGTTTGCCGTACCTATACTTTTCATCATGGTTTTCCAGCTACCTTTTCTGGCTGATAAAATTATTGAAACCTATAAATACGATTTGTTTAATTTAAAAAATATTCAATTTCTGAGTAAGTATTACATTCAAACCGGCGAAACATTTGCACTAAACCGCTTTGCAAGCGCAATTTACTTATACCAACTATTTGGAGATAAATTAATTTTCGGTATGTCAAATATTTTTAACGAAACAGAACCTATTTTAAAAAACATCAGTCTATCAAATGGGATATTTGAGTTTGCCGGCAAATTTGGTTTTATTGGTTTATCTTTTTTACTATATAGGGCGTACATGTATTTCAGGACCTTCACCTTTAATTTTGAACAAGCCTTCTATGGTGTTTTATTAATACTGATATTAGGTTTTGGTGAGTCAATATTTGTATTGCCATTAACTACAGCATTTTTTTTCTTATACCAGTATACACAACCCGAAGAAACAGAAGAAGACGAGGAAGCCGATATAGATGAAGCTGAATTAAACTACGTGGCCTAGTTATTACAATTACTCCTTTTAGAGTAAATAAATATATTATAGCATAAATTAAAAAATAAAAGATTGAAAGTACTTTGGTTTTGTTTTACACCTTCATTAAGCGAGTCTTATATAAATAATAAGCCTACCGGCGGCGGTTGGATAAAATCGTTAGAAAAGAGCGTGCAATCAAAAGTTGACTTATCTGTAGTGTTTTACTTCGAAAAAAAAATGGAGCCGTTTACCTTAGGGCAAAGCAAATATTACCCTGTTATAAGGTTTATAAACGGCGAGTGGTCAAAAATGGGCCGCCGTATATTCAATACACTTGAGCCGGATGAGGATATTGAAGAGTTTGTTAAAATTATAAACGAAGTTAAACCTGATGTTATACATGTACATGGTACGGAGTTTTCATTTGGTTTAATTCAAAAATTCACTAATATTCCAACTGTAGTATCATTGCAAGGGATAGTAACAGTATATAAGTACAAATATTTTTCGAAGGTTACTTTCTTTGATATATTAAGAAATGCCAAACTTAAAAACCTTTTATTTTTCCGTACGGCAATAAACACCTTTTTTAGATTTGCAAAAGTGCGCAAACGCGAAATGGATATATTTAATCATACAAAAAATCTTATTGGTCGCACAGCTTGGGATAGAAGAGTATCGCGGGTACTGGCGCCGCAAGCCAGATACTTTCATAATGATGAAATATTACGTGATTCTTTTTATACGTCCGAATGGAAATATGTATCTGACACACAATTAAATTTAATGACTATTAACGGCCCCGACATTTATAAAGGTATGGAGACATTAATTTATTGTGCATATTTATTAGACCTAAATAATATAAATTTTAAATGGGGCGTGGCCGGTTTAAGCAAAACGGATGAAATAGTAACCATTGCTGCAAAAAGCACAGGTAAGCCATTATCAGATAATATCGTATTTTTAGGTAAATTGGATGAAGCAACGTTAGTTGATGCCTTATTGAAAGCTAATATATATGTAGCGACATCGCACATAGAAAACAGCCCTAACAGTTTATGCGAAGCTTTACTACTGGGTATGCCTTGTATTGCTACAAGCGCTGGTGGTACAAGCAGCCTGGTTAATGACGGTAAAGACGGCATACTAATACAAGATGGCGACCCATACTCAATGGCGGGTACTATAATAGAACTGAATGAAAATATAGAGTTAGCTATTGATCTTGGTAAAAATGCCCGGATAAGAGGTTTGGTCAGACATAACATAGAAACCATAACAACTTATTTGTTAGCCATTTATAACACTGTTGCAAATAATTAATTGATCTTTAACTGATAAATACAAAGTGGCGCCTCAAGTTTTAAAAATAGCAACACTGGCCTGTTCATACAACAGGTTAGAAAAAACCAAAGCTTTTTTAAAAAGCCTTACCACTCAGTATATTCCGGAGGGATACACACTTGATATTTATATGCTGGATGATCAATCGCCAGACGGAACAGCCAATTATGTGCGTGAGTGTTTCCCATCTGTAGATATCATTAATGGCACAGGTTCCTTGTTTTGGGCAGGAGGGATGCGAATGCTTTGGCACCATGTGGTAAACACTGCTGAGTACGATTTTTTTATTTTATTAAATGACGATGTTAAGTTGTTTGACAGAGCGATTGACAAGCTATTGGCAGCATACCATAAATCAACATTTAAAGATAATGTGCTGATAGGTACAGTTCAAAATCCCGATCATACAAAAATAACTTACGGTGGCCGAAAGCTTTTAAATGGCTATAATGGCGATGCGGCATTGGTAGAGCCTGATGCAAATGAATTAAAGGAATGTGATTTAGGTAATGCTAATATTATGTTGGTTGATAAAGGCACGGTTGATAAAATAGGCATATTATCAGGACGCTATATACATAGCTTTGCAGATTTTGATTATACACTTAATGCCAAAAGGCACGGAGTTAAAGTTTGGGTAGCGCCAGGCTTTTATGGCTCGTGCGAATACGATCATGGAAAGCCATGGTTATCATCAGAGCATACACTCAAGCAACGCATTGCCTATATGCATAGCCCAAAAGGTATCGAATCAAAAAGTTATTTACGTTATATCCGAAAATTCTTTCCATTAAATTACCCGGCAGCGGTTATAAAATTATGGTTAAAGACTTTACTACCGGTAGTTTATGATAAGTATAAAAAGGATTGATGAAGGTTGTAATATTACATAATGATCTGCGCGTTTACTGGAAAGGACGGATAAAATATTTACGTCACTTTTTAGCAGAACATAATATCAATCTATATGCAATAGAACTTTTTGGTAAGGGGTCGCCTTATGCCTTTGATCCTTACGATAGCGATAACTGTTTGTTCCCTAATAACAGTTATGATGAATTAACAAAGGGTGAAATTAAGGCTAAACTATATAAAAAATTGGACGAGATTAATCCCGATATTATTATTGGCGGTTCTATTGTTTTCTTTTCGGGTGCGTTGGGTATACGATGGTGCAGGCGGCACGACAAGCACTTTATAATGTTTGATGATGGTAAACCGTCTGCAATTAAACGGAATTTTTTAGTCAAATATACAAAAGACACTATTACCCGTCAGTCTGATGCGCTTTGGCTGCCATCAAAAGATTACGATGTTGAATATGAAGGTGTATTTGATAAGTCATGGATCTTTCATGGGTATAATACCATTGATAATAAATTATTTAAAATTAATGCCGAAAAAGAGGTTAACCATAATACTATAATATGTGTCGCAAGGTTGGTTGATATTAAAAATCTTGATAATTTATTAAGAGCGTGGCAACTTGTTGAAGCTAAAAATGATACTTATAAATTATTGCTAATAGGAGGAGGGCCCGAAAAAGATCATTTAAAACAATTAAGTTCATATCTTAATTTAAGAAGATTAGAATTTGCCGGTATTATAGCCAATAAAGATATCCCGATGTACTTATTTAACTCAGACGCTTTTGTTTTGGCAAGTTTTGCCGAAAGTTGGGGTTTGGTTGTAAATGAGGCTATGGCAGCCGGATTACCCATACTGTTAAGTAAAAAAATAAACGCCGCCACCAAGCTATTAGAAGAAGGAGGAAATGGTTTTAGTTTTGACCCAAATGATAGTGTAGATATATCACATAAAATTTTAAGATTTATAAATCTTGATGAGGCAGCCAAAAAAATAATGTCTGATAGATCATTACAAATAATTAATACTATGAATTATGAACGCATGGGGATTGAGTTGCTTACCGTCTTAAATAAAATGGCTGTACAAAAACCTAAAAAGGCAACTTTTTTTGGTGGCCTTTTCATGAGCTTATGGCGGGGGAGATATAACATATCAAGCTGGAATAAATAAGCTGTTTATTATTCAATTAATACGTAACTTTAACACCATATTAACAGTATAAAGCCTTATACTTGTTAATTTAAATGAAATATTATCCCCTTATGCTTGGTGCGATTTTCATGTTGTTTTTTTCTTGTAAAAAGGCAGATAATGCAAATACTATCAGCAGGCAGCAAGCACTATCATTTAATACTGCTCTCTATTCTAATGCAATAAATACCACTGGTTTTTTAGTTGATACTATCCCCCCAACAAACGCTGTCAGTGTAAAAAAATTTGGTGCTATAGGCGATGGAGCGCATGATGATACCAATGATATACAAGCAGCCTTAAATTCTGAAACTGTTTTAATGCTGCCTGCTGGCACATACCTAATAAATAACACTTTAAATATGCGCCCAGGTGTTAAATTGTATGGTGCAGGCGGCGCTATTATTAAAGCAGGAGATAATATGCAAGGTACCCTGCTATCACGAGGAATGTATTTTTATGTCAGCAATACAGCCAACTGTTTAATCGGTAATATCAATTTTCAGAAATCAACACAGCCGTTTAATTTAGGGGCTTGGGGTAATGCTTGTGTTTACATTATAAATAGTAATAATATCGTTGTTAATAATAATGTTTTCAACTTTGATTTACCTTATGCTAAAATCGGATTGGCTGGTGTATGGGTAAGCGGCAGTTCATCTGCCAATAATATTATTAAAAATAACAAATTAACATCTGTCGGGATTGAATATGCAGAGAGTGGCGCCAGTTCAACAATTGTTGATGGAAATTATATCAATCATGCCCCCAATGATGGTTTAAGCGCTCATGGAAACTCTGACATTTATTGTAATTACAATATCGTAATAAATAATGTAATTGAAAACTCCGGTTTAATGGGGGTAGAGGATTGGGGAAACGTAAACGCCACTTTAATTAAAAACAATATTATAACCGGAGTAGGTAAAGACCCTGCCCAGCAAAAAGACGGTATTGGTATATCAGCTGTTGGTATTAATACCAGGGTTGTAAGTAATAAAATTACAGATGCCCCTATCTATTACATTGAAGTTGGAGGGACAAACACCATTGATAGTAATATAATAACCGACACACAAGGCAAGGCTATAGGCATTATTGGCAATTTTACAGGCCCCAAATCTAAAAGTGCTACACCCGTGCGCAATAGTAATGTAATGACCATTACATCAAATACAATAACAGGCTGCTACAGAAGCGTTGTGATTTTTGGCAATTATTCGCCAAATGTTAACATAAACAATAATACTATTATTAACCCGATATTTATAGGTATAAATGTAGATAGTGCTTCACCATCATATACCATTAATGCATCTGATAACAAAATATCATTCACAATACCAAACACACAAGTAAGAAAAGCTTTCGAATCATACACCAGCTTAAAAAATGCGCGCAATCAAAAAATCACATTAGACAACAACATCGTAACTTACGATGCCACAGCAAGTGGAGGATCGGGAGTAGAGTATGGATTTGAAATAGGCACAAACAATACAGTAATTAATGCAAACCAGTTTAATGGCAACAATATAATGGCCGGCAATTTATTGGTTTACGCAATATCAGGTAGCACCATACCCATAAGCGGTATAACTTTAACCAATAATAGGGTTTATGGCGCTACTGTTAATTTAAAAGCCTTCATTATAAAAACCAGGTTAGGTAATAATTTTTAACTTAAATAAGTATTTTAGTTGACGATGCGTGATCACATATGGCATAGCATCATTCATAGTAACTTAGCATGTCAATCCCCTCTTTAATAGTTGTAAATGCAGACGATATTGGTTTAAGACCTTCTATAAACAAAGCCATTTTATATTGTTTTGAACAAGGATACATTAACAGCACATCTTTATTAACTAATATGGATTGTTTCGATGAAACAGTTGATTTCATCCATAAAAACCCTGTTATAACTAATATTGGGGTACATATTAATTTTGCAGAGGGTAAGCCTGTAACAGATTTTAAACATCAACAATTTCTAAACTCAGATGGTAGCTGGAACATTGACAGAACCCGCGGTTCGTTACAGCTTTTAAATAAGAAAACCTACGCGTCATTTTTATATGAAATTAATGCGCAAATAGAAAAAGCTTTGAAAGCAGATATTAAAATTAATCATATAGATTCTCACTTGCATTTACATACTTTACCTGCTTTTTATAATCTGTTTATAAACGTTGCAAAGAAGCATAAGTTAAAACTGCGTCTCGCACAAACCTATAAGGAAAATAGCTACATCAAATTTTTTTATCGAAAACTTATCAATAATCAAATAATAAAAAACAGCATTAATTATACAGATCTTTTTGAAACGGTTAATGTATTCTTATCTCAAAAAGATCGGGTCTTAAATGGTAAGACAGTCGAAATAATGGTTCATCCAGATTTTAATGCTACAGGAGAATTGATAGATCATTTAGGCCCAAGTTCTATGGATAATTGGATATCTTATATAAATGAAAATGTTTAACCTAAATAGTTAGCGACATAATTATAAATGGAAATAATTCCCCGTTTTGAGTATTCACCCTTTCTAAATATTCCCAAAGTTGTAAAGGTTTGGCTTAAATTAATATCTAAACCTCTATTTATAGCTGTTATATATTTGTTTTCTGTTTAGGCGCGGTAATTGCCTATCTTGTATCGAAGTTTAAAATAACTAATGGCAGCTTTCAATCTTAAAAACGTCTTCAATTATTCTACCGTTGATGTCTTGGATTATTCTATTTTTAACAGCAGCCTTAGCAAACTAAGCTTTGATACTAAATGCCTTATAAGTACTGTAAACCAGTATTCATACATGGTTGCAGAGAAAGATAAAGATTTCAAAGAGGCATTAATGGGCTCTGATATTTTGCTGGCTGATGGGGTTGGTATTGTTGCCGCTGCAAAAATGTTAAATGGCGATACTATAAAAAAAATTGCAGGGGCTGATATCCACAAACACCTGTTACAAAAATTAAATCAGGAAGGTGGAAGCTGCTTTTACCTGGGCGCTTCAGAAACAACATTGGCAGCCATTAGGAAACGGATGTCAAAAGAATATCCTAAAGTTAAAGTTGGTACCTTTTCACCACCCTACAAAGCCGAGTTTACTGCCGAAGAAGATGCCGAAATGATAGCCGTGGTAAATAAATTTAAACCCAACGTATTGTTTGTTGGAATGACCGCCCCGAAACAGGAAAAATGGTCATTTAAATACAAAGACCAGTTAGATGCTACTATTATTTGCCCAATAGGTGCCGTTTTTGATTTCTATGCAGAAACTATTACCCGTCCATCCGAATTTTGGATAAACCTGGGCTTGGAGTGGGCGGTACGGTTAGCCAAAGAACCCAAACGTATGTCTAAACGATATTTATATTATGGCCCGGCATTTTTATACGAGCTGTTTAAAGCCAAAGTTGCCAATTTTACAGGTGTTTAATAATTTACCGGTTTACTATATCATTTAGTTAAATTAAATTCTGGTACTATATAACTATACACTTTGTATCTCAATTCGCTCCAGGCGCTCTTTTTAGGGAACGGAAATCCCGGAAACAGTTCCTGGTTATTCGGTACAAATTTAACTTTTACACGGATAGTCGATTTGTTTGCAGTTAAACTTAGCGGTATCAAAAACTCATCATCACGAAATTGGCGGTTTGATGTTTGCGTCCGCAGTAACCGGTTTTCCAACTCTCCCGGAGGATCAGAGTATAAACAGGTATTAGAACCTGCCAGGTACCAGGTACCGGCTAACTTCCAATCGGCATTTTTACCAGTATCTGCAATATATACTTCGGCAGTTTGATTAGGGAAACTATAATCTAGCGTACGCCGCAACAAGGCTCCCTGGTTGTTTGCTGCAAGTTTTACAGTAAATTCTGAACTTCCACGAGTATATCTGCCATCTTCTTCGTGCGCGGGATAAACTTCTTTACCTGCTGCATCTCCTAATGATTTCAGATTTGGGAACGTATCTATCCCCTGTTCATATCTTGAAGTGATATTTTCAACAGATGACGCACCAGGAGAAGAATAATTATGCGCTGTTTCACTTGTTGTATTGCCGATATCTATTTCATCAGTTTTAATTAAGGAAGGGAAGGGGAGGCCATACCAATAAGTTACAGACTCATAATGCTCTGTGCTTAAATTTTCGCCGCCATGCTCAAACTTAATAACAGCACGTTTACCAAAGGGCATCATATCAGCTAACAGAAAACGATAAGCAGACTCTATGAGGTCCTTATCATTTTTAGAAGTGTTTTTACCTTGTGCGCCTAACGGATGCCCGGCAAAAGCCAATGTCATGTTTTGTCCACCCCAGTAATCGCCGCCGCCGGCCCATTCTTCGGTACCGGTACCGTAAGCTTGCGGGCTTTCGCTGTCATCGAAAAAGAAACGCGGATCGCCTTCTAAAGTCCCCAGGTTAGCATTGTGAGAAAATATAAATGACGTACCTACAAAACTACCCGACCAATCCTCATGTCCTTCTATGCCGCGGGTATCCAGGTATGTCATATCCTTGCCAGGCTCAGGCTGGGGCATATCGGCATAAGTAGCATGGAAATAACTACTTAAACCTGGTGCTATTTTTAAAGGCTCATACCTTATTTCATAATTGATTTCGGTATCACCTGGAGTTATATCTGCCAACTCAAATTTGGCCGATTTAAAAAACGGCATAGGATAATAACAAGCCAGTTCTATTTTTTTATTAGGATAATCGTAACGAATATTAATTGGGAATCCCTTTACCAAATATTCGCGCTCATCCCGATTATATAAAGTACCGGCACCAAAAAATAAAGCCAGTGGTGCATCTATAGATGGTTGTTTTGCATCATCCCAGGTAACCAATAAACGCAAATGCTCCAGCTCGGCAGCTTTGTCTAAGGGCAATGTTAATTTAAACGCTCTGACGGATGAGGCTATGGATTTGATATTGGCTATTAATATTTTGTTATTGTTCAATTTTAAATCCCCGCTGACCTTTTTTATGTTTTTTGGAGCGACATCTGTTCCCGCTTTATCTACCAGGTCAAGCACATCTTTATCTGGCGCTTTGTTTATATCCCACGAGTCTATTTGCTGCGAAAGATTTTGGGGATTAGCATATAAATGATAAATAAAATACCCCGTGCCATAATGAGTTTTTGAATAAGCTATTCTAAACGAATCTTTAAAAGGCATAGGTGTCCAGATCAGGTCGGCACCTTTAGTATCTGCCCAGGTAAAGTTAAGCGGTTTTGGGAATGCAATATCGGGTATAAAAATAGTTGATGTTTTAAACTTACTCAACGCATTAAGCCGATCAGCAGTAGCGGTTTCCTGAACTAAATTGTCTTTTCCGTCACCAATAAAATGCCACGGGCTACCATGCCAGTGATTGGCCCTGAAAAAATAAAAAACACCCTTTCCTTTAACATCCAGCGCTACATTATAATCTTCCTGATTTGCAAACAAGTAATGACTGGCATCGGCAGATTGATTGGCGCCTTCACGGTCATAAGTGCTTCGCATATAAGCTCGGTCACCAATGCGTTGCATGGGCCATTTATCCCACATTCTATACGCATCCAGTCCAATAGGTATAATTGGTAACGCAGTAGCGTTAGCTTGCTTTGTGCGCTGCGCAAATGATTGCATAGCTAAACAAAGCAGCAATAGTATTAGCCGATAGGTCAAAGCTTTCATAATTAAGCAGGTTATAACAATTGGTTTATGATATTACTACAAAGAAATAACAATGCCTAATTAAAAACTTTAAATAAATAGCTAATTATAATACTATGTTGCCATTCACAACAAAACATAAAAAAAGCCGCTCAACATATAAGGCGGCTTTTTTATGGTGATCTCTATTACTTATCCAATCCACCACGGCGGATAGCCTTAACAGGTTCAGGCCATTTAACACCCTGAACTTTTATATTTTTTGTTTTCGCGGGATCCTCGCTCGCCATATAGGCCATTATCGCGGCTAATACCGCGTTATTGCGCAGATCATCAAATACAACTTTATCGTAGGTGTCCCGGTTTGTATGCCAGGTGTAGCTAAAATAAGCCCAGTTAAGTGATCCTAATGAGAAACCCGGAGCGCCAACAGCGTCAAACGATGCAAAATCAGATCCGCCACCGCCGGGTGAACCCGGGAAATTAGTTTTAATGCGATTCTTAATAGTATCAGGCACAGCTGATAGCCAGCGTGACAAGAATTCACCGGCATCGGTATAACCAGAGCCTGATAAGTTAACCACGCGGCCGGTACCGTTGTCCTGGTTAAATAATGCTTGCAGATTCTTTACAATTTCCGGATGATCCTCTACAAAAGCGCGAGAGCCATTCAAGCCTTCTTCCTCGCTGGCCCAATGCCCAACTAATATAGTACGTTTTGGATGAGGATAGAATTTCTTTAACAAACGCATAGCTTCCATCATGGTTAGTGTGCCGGTACCATTATCAGTAGCGCCAGTGCCGCCATCCCACGAATCAAAGTGAGCAGATAGCATTACATATTCATCCGGCTTTTCAGTGCCTTTAATTTCGGCAATGGTGTTAAAGGTTGGTACTTCGCCCAGTTCTTTCGATTCTGTATGCAAACTTAAAGTAGGGGGCGTGCCAAACTCTGTTAAGCGGTATAACATACCATAATCTTCCAACGCAACATCAACAGTAGGTACCTTTTTGGTATAAGCGCTAAATATTTTATCAACCCCAAAACCCGCCGACCAATAATTACTAATTATCCCTACAGCACCGGCATTTTCTAAAGCGACAGGTAGGGTGCGGCCCGTATAGCCGGTTTTCTTGATCCGTTTGGCCCAGGCTGTTGTTTGAGCTACACGATCGGCTTTCATCTTTTCTATAGATTCTTTTAAACCAAATTCGGTCCAGTTATCATCAGGACGGCCTGTTGGCTGTAACATGGATATCAATACAATTTTACCTTTTACCTGGGGTAGCCATTTTTGAAATTCGATGGAGTCGGCCAGATCTGGTATTATGATGGTTTCGGCTGTAATTGTTTTTTTGCCCATCCCGGGGCTCCAGGCCAATTGCGTGCCCTCAAGTGATTTTATGCGTGGCGATATCATATCTATATGAGATATTCCCCGCTCCCAACCACGCCATACGCCCCAGTTTTCTTTATGGGCAGGTATACCCCAACTTTTATATTTATCTATTGCCCAGTCGGCAGCTTTTACCATTTGTGGTGTGCCTACTAATCGTGGGCCTACGCCATCAAAAAGCTCATGAGCTAATGGTTGTAATTGTGAGTTGGTAGCCTCTTCGTTCATTATCCCATCTATGACAGACTTATTGGGCGTTTGCGCAAACACAAGGCTGCTGGTAAACATTAAGCCGGCAAAAGACATAGCGATTTTAAGCCGGCTGGTAAAGCGGTGAGTGAGTTCAGTTTTCATGAACCTAATTTAAAAGTTTGGGGCGAGGTATGCTAATTTATTTTAATGTCTGAAAAATGCAGGTGATAATTATAGATTAGTTTAAAATTATATATTTGATATAATGAAAACTAAACATATCATCTTTATCAGCCTGGCGAGTGTTATTTTACTTGCAAGCGTGTTTTTCTTAGTGCGCGGCATGAATGCCAACAGGTCTGAAAAATCTGAAGTAAAAGAGTTCCTAACCGCTTTCAGTCAACAAGTAGGTAAAGGTAACATAGATTCATTACGCGTTTATTTTGACACGGATGGAAAATCGCCGGGCTTAGAAAAGCTAATTACTATACTGGCCCATTTAACCAGCGCAAACGGGGTTGCTAAACCGCTTGCAAATATTAGCTTGAATGTTGATGACAGCGAAATAAAATTCATTAACCCACAGCTTACTGAAACCAACATTCCTGTCAAGTTTGTAAATGACACATTACCCTCTAAACATTCGACACTTATATTAAGGCTGCAAAAAAATGATGCACATCAGTTAAAGATAGTACAGGCAGATGCGAAAATGTTTTTAATAGACCTCATTGCGTACGAAAATTATATCAGGAGCAAGATGTACACTGACTCTGAGATTTACGCGGCGGTAACATTAAAAGCTTTTATAACAGCAACGCAGTTAAAAACCAGATACGACAGTGTTATTTGGTTTGCGCATGTTAACGCAAAGACTTATTTCTATGTAATAAAAGGCGTATGGGACATTTATTCGCCAGGTGGTATTTTAAGAGATTCGACAAAAACCTATAAAATGGGTTTGGTTGGACCCGATCTGAAAGAAATCATACCTGCTGATTTTGATCTTGTCCATAACATCAGCGGAACATTTAATGATTTGGTGGAAGTTGAAAAAGAACATAAAAAAGGCTTTTATAATCTAACAGGTAAAGTTGTTGTTCCTGTTAATTATGATCATATTTTCCCGATTAATGATGATGCAAATTTAGCGGTACTACAAACAGCCGCCGATTTTTATTATTTGAAAAAAGATCTCACTATTTCTGAGAGGGTCGACCTTAAAATAGTGGATATCTTGCCAAGGCTAAAACAAACCAATTCGTTTACGATGGATAACTCGGACACCGAAATTATAACCGAACATAATTCTCGAATTGCGCATGGTACTGTTTATATCACACCATCGTATTTGGTTGATCTTAATTTGTTACCAGCTGTAAAATTCTTCAAAAATCCATTACGCAAGAATATTGAATATGAAGATGTAAGTACCAATTATATAGTGAAGACAGCAGAACACACTACCGGTAATGACAACTGGTTTGAGTCTGCCTTTTATAATATAAGGGATTATTTTTTGGGCGGCCGGGCAGAGTTTTATGACAAGAAGAACTTAATAATTGTTGATAAAAGGTCTAATAAAATACTTACCGCCGATTTTTATACTGATCATGGCAATGAAGAGGGCGGAAGCACTTCAAAAACAATTTGTGATTTCAATAGCATTAAAGCAATTAATGATAGCTTGTTTGAAGTACGGTCCGGATCTATACTTGCTATACAGCTTTATGATTCGACGAAGTCAGTTGTAGGCGGGCCATATTATTATTACCTGGCTGTAAAGGGTAATAAACTGGTTGAATTAAAAAACAGGAGGGATTTCGGTTTTACTAAGTATGTTAAAATGGATGATGCCTATCTACAGGCTTGTTATGAATTAGCAGAAGTTAAAAGGCCGATAGATCACGTCACAGATGATATGTTGCTTTATATGAAAAATGAGATCTACGCCGATTATAGGTATCATTTTAAAGATAAACGCTGGAGAGACATTTTCTCAGATCTGACAGATGATAATATAGCCTTTGGCAACAGGGTGCAACCACCTAATGCTAATGTTGACGATTCTCTTACAGTAATAGACAAATACAACATCAACTTTATCGATCAAAAATTAAAGGGCGTCAGGCCCAATGTTATCGCTGCTAAATGAAGATAATAGAGCGCGCACTTTGGTACTTTGCTTTTTTCTGGGTGTTGGTTTTAAGCGCAGGCACATTTTTGCAGTATTATGATTTTAGGACGCATAGTGTCTTTTTAGACCTAAAGCGAGCTGCAATTAAAACAGGATGGTATTTGCCGGCATTTTATTGCCATATAATAGGTAGTAGCATAATTTTGCTGATCGGTTATCTTCAGTTTTCTAAGCGAATTTATAATAATCGCCTGCTGCATAAAATATTAGGTAAAATTTATGTGTTTGGGGTTTTATTTATTTCTGCACCAGGCGCTTACTTAATGACGGTATTTATAAATAGGGGGCAATGGGTTACGATTTCCTTTTTATTACAAAATACTTTATGGATAGGCTTTACTTTGGCCGCCTGGTTAGTCATACGGAGAGGAAATGTAACCAGCCATGTTAAAATGATGCGCAGGAGTTATGCTTTAGCTTTTGGCGCGGTTACTTTGCGGTTTTATATATTTATTTTTACGGTTATTGGCAACGGTGTTGGGTTTGCCAATAATTATATAATTATTTCGTTTTTAAGCTGGATACCAAACCTTTTATTGGTGGAAGTAATAAATTATTATAAAAACACACATTTTGATTTGATTACGGTTGATTAACAGACTGTCGGCCATTTGATTATTTTACTATAAACACTAACTGATGAAAAAAACGCTAACCTTTATTGCTATTTGCCTTGCAACATTTACTGTTAAAGCACAGATCCCTAATTTTAGTTCAACCCAACACATCGATCAGGAATTTGGCCTCGGTACCATTAGTATAACCTATGGCCGTCCCAACTTAAAGGGCCGTAAAATATTTAATAATATTGAGCCTTTTGGGCAAGTATGGCGCACAGGTGCAAACTCTGCTACTATCCTTAAACTTACAGATACCGTTACCATGGAAGGCCACAGGGTATTACCGGGCGAATATGCTTTATTCACCATTCCCGGCGCTGCAGAGTGGACCGTAATTATCAACAAAACAGCTAAACAATGGGGAGCATACTCGTACGATCAAAAACAGGATGTATTGCGCTTTAAAGTAAAATCTTATAAACTGGCCACGCCGTTAGAAACTCTAACTATACAATTTGCTGATGTAAATGTAGATAGGGGAATCCTCCAAATACTATGGGAAAACACCGGTGTAGCTATTCACTTAAAAGCTGATATAAACGCCCGAGTTATAGCCAATATCAATAAAATGATGAAAGGCAAAGACAAGCCTTATTACGTTGCCGCTGTATGGTATTACAACCATAACCTGGATATGAAAAAAGCTTTAGTTTGGATGAACGAAATGGAAAAAGTACAACCCGATGCTTATAACGTAAAATACTGGATGGGAAGAATCTTATTAAAACTTGGTGATAAAAAAGGTGCTATTGCTTCAGCAAAAATGGGGCTGGCTATTGCCGAGAAAGATGGCAATTCAGAATATATCCGTATGAATAAAGAAGTGCTGCGCGATGCGGGAGCGATAAAATAAAACTAATTGATGTGGTGGGCCTGATTATACAAAGCTCACCACATCAATTACTGCCATTACGGATACGCCTTTAAGCAACAGCACTTTGCTTGAATTGTAGCCACGGTTATTGTAAGTACGGTCTTCATCCACTACAGAGCAGAAATGAACCAGGTCTGCTTCTACGCGCCAGTCTGCCGGTACGGCTATAGTTATCTCGCCAAATGCCTGCGAAATATCCAGTGTAACAATACCTGTTATATCCGCATAAGTAAAATCCAGCTCGGTACTGCCGAATATGTTTTGGATGTGCCCGCCTTTAAAATCTTTTGAAAGAATTGTCCGTTTAACCCCGCCAAATATGGTGGTGGTATTTAAGTAATCTTCTTCGTTGGTAGTTATAGTTCCTGATAGTATGTTCATGAGTTGTTGATTTTGTTATTTCAAAACTAAACGAATGGTAGTACCAGGAAAAGACTTAGCCCGTAGGCAGGGAAAAGTTATCGGTAAAAGCGGGAATTGTGTCGGTGAGTGTTTGAGTAATCAAATGGATAAGGTGAGGTATGGGTATTAAGAGGATTAAATAGTTTGCCATTCTAAGCGTAGCGAAGAATGACAAACTATTTAGATCAACAAACCCTCACACACTCCACTCCCAACAGATCACCCAACTTCTGTATTTTAGAAGCGATATGCCCGTTACCAATAGCGCAATGGTGCGCCGGGCCGTGCGCGTTCCAGGCTTCTACAAAACCACGTGCGCCCAGCGGGAACTTATAACGGCTATTGGTATTACCAATCTCTAATATCGGCCCGGCAACAGATTCAGCTTCGGCGGTTAGTAGCATGATCTTGCCATCGGCGGTTTCCACAACAGATAACAACGTAACCGGCCCATGCTTTACTGACATTTCAACCGAAAGGCCGCTGCCCACTTTGCCATGATAAACCTGTAATGGTTTTACTTTTATCTTGCCTTCGGCGATAGCGGGATGGCAGGGGCCGTCATGGCCCATTAATACCACATCATCGTTAAAATCCATGGCGTAGTATTCGGTAAATGATCCGCCTGCGCCAAAGCTATCCATGATCTTCATGGCCTGGGCGTTTTTGATCTCATATTCGCCGGCTACTGGGATATGTTGCGCGGTTAATAATGATGTTCCTAGTATTACAGAACTCATGGTATCGGCATTTATATTGCCCGTGCCTTTATGGTAATACGCCAGCGAGCCCAGATTATATTTAACCACGAGTTTATCTAAAGCCACAGCAGTAATAGCAGCCCTTGTCAATTCATCCACCGAGCAATCAGATTGTACATCAAACCATGTATGGAACGTGTCAAACTTTTTCATGATCTCATCAACATCCGCTTCACTGCGCAGCGCCGATAATTCGTCTACCTCAATGATCTCTATATGCCCGCCGAAGGTGGCGCATTGCAAGGTTAGGTTACTGTAAATATCCAGCATCCCTCCATAATAATTACCCATTACGCCAAGGGTGTTATTGTACATAGTATGCGCCACCTTTGCTGCTGCTATCCATTCTTCAACCTCCTGCCAAACGTGCGGGTCGTTGTTGAGCATGCCGGTTATTTGGTGAAATGGAATATTTGACCGTTTAAAAACATTAGCTATCTCGGGCACGGGGCAGGCAGAACACGATGCCAGCCATTCGCCGGTCATGGTGGTGCGGTTATTTAGTTTGTTAAATGTGGTGTAATCAATGGCAGCTTCGGGAGCAAGGTTAAGTACTATTACAGGCACTTTAGCTTTCTTAACAACCGGTAATACGGTTGAGGATAAAGCATAAGTAGTAACGTATAAAAATATCAGGTCAACGTCCTCACGTTTAAACCGACTGCCCGCATCAAAAGCTTTTTGAGCATTATCTATCAGGCCCAGGTTTACCACCTCAACCCCAAAGCCGCCAATTTTTTCGCTTACGAGATCTACATAACCAGCCAATCGTTTTTCTAATCCTTCAAACTGATCCCAGTAAGTATCTAGCCCAATGCCAAAAAGCCCTATTTTAATTCCTGCTGATGTCATCTATATAAATATTTAGTGATTGCCTTTCTGAATAGTTACCGGCCCGATCAAACCTGATCTGAGCAACGGCGTATCTTTACGATAAGGCTCGAATGTAGTGAAAGTATAACGTTTGCCTGGTCTTGGTTCTCCTTTAGTTATCCAGTTTGGCCACCTGCCGCTTGTTGGGCCATCGCCAGCTATTTTTTGGTCGCCTATTAAACGGTTTGGCCAAAGGTTGGCTACTTCAATTTCAAGCGTGTTTTGTTTTTTTAATAGCGATTCCGGTATTTGTACGCGCCACGGGGCCGTCCATACCACGCCCAGATCTTTGCCGTTTAGTTTTACACGAGCAAGGTTTTTAATTTCGCCAAGATCAAGGTAAAGCTTATCGTTACCGTTTTGAGCGAGATTAATATTAAATGTTTTATGATAAGTAGCAATACCCGAATAATACTTAATACCTTCTTCGGGCCTCAAAGTCCAGTCGGTCAACTCATCAAACACAATATTTTTAGGGCCACCCCATTTCGGGTCGAAAGAAACATTCCACGGGCCGCTTAAAGTGGCCACTACAGTTGGCGCTACAAAGTTTTTATTTTTGGCCGATGTGAGTACTGCTTTTACATCTTTGGCAAATACTACAAAATAGCTCTGGTAAGCGTCCAAATGTATAAGGATGGTAGTTGTGCTACTTTGCTTTTTAAACTCGCCCAGGCCTTTAAAATTACCCGTTACCGCATCCCAAAGCTGGGGTGTGCCTTTAATACTGCGGAAGGTAGCTTGGGCATCTATTGCCTCGCCCGTTTTGTTAGCAATAAAATAAACGTCTCTATCTGTAGTGGTGCGGTGGATATACCGGATAGGGCCATCTGATCTAAAATCCTGCACTACATGCATTGAACTTAAAATAGCAGCAGTCAAATCATATTTTGGGTAAAGGTTATCCAGTTCTGTTGCCAAATCGCCACCCCAAATAACCTTGCCTTTGCCATAAGTATGAGATTTTTGCGCTACGCCGGATGTCGGCCCCCATATCTGGTTAGCTAAAGAAACGATCTTATTATCAATCGCCGGATAACCTACCAAACTTGGCGACTTTAATGGCGGCGCACCCACAACTGTTGCTCCGGCCCTAACCAACGCAGCTATTTTTTCAAGCAGGGTGGGTGTCATGGTCGGTACGGCTGGCAATACTAACAGACGGTAACTTGCTCCGCCAGGGAAAACGATATTACCGCTAACAACGCTGGCTTTATACAATAAGCCCGGCGCGCATCCGTCAAAATTATAACCCTTTCTATCAGGGATGGTATCATTACCCGTCATAGCAGAGAACGGCGGACGAAACACATGCGGCGAACCTTCGGGGTTTAGATACAAAACATCAGCCACTGACACGCCTTGCTGCAACATATAACTGCACCGGCTAACATATTGATGATAAGCGCCCACCATTGGCCACCAAGTTTGGTTACGATCCCAATGTACACCGTAGGGGCCCATTGTCGCGCCGGGGCGCAGTGAGTCGGCTAGGTATTGATTCTGGAAAGTATGATATACAAATCGGTTTACACCGGCAGCAAAGGCCCAATCGCCCTGGTTTTTCATAGAGCCCGGGTGCTGTCTCCAGTCTTCGCCGTGAGCCGTAAATGCTTCAGCAGGTGTAAGTGATTTACCATTAACGTGTGCTATTGAAGTTGCCTCTACCACACTAAAAGACGAATTAAAACCATACCCTTTACTCCAGAACTCACTCATGGGTACATCGGCAATCGCGCCTAGTTCCAGGTCGGCGGTAGGGTTCATGTCATATGGTTCAATGGATAAGGACATGCCATTTTTATGAGCATATTTTTTAACAGCGAGGGCATGATATTCCAATATCAGTTCCTGCGATGTTTGGCGGAGATCCCATAAAAAGCGTTCGCTTATTTCCTGGCTCTCTACAATATGGCCGGCATAAACAGGATAATAAGGCAGAGGATCATAACCACGGCGTTTTATAAACTCTGCCCTAAAATGCGGTGTCCAGTTTTGCGATCCCATTTCCCAACTATCCATGTGCAGGCGTTTTAAACCTCCTGCTGATTTCTTATCCAAAGTACCAACCTTACGTAATAGCTTACCTACATAATTATCCAGATGTGCGTTTAAAGCAACGGTATCAAACTTATCAGCTTCAAAACCCAATCCGGGGACAGGGGCAGGGCGGGTTATAGCGCCATTATTGCGCCTGCCAAACCGCATTATCGTCCAGTTGCCTGTGGGCGCAGTCCAGTTTAAGGAGCCGTCCGGCTGCAGATATTTGGTAACGTCAATTATTTTGTTTTTGGATATAGTAGCTTGTGGATTCGTTGAGGTATAATCGCTTACCAATGGTAAAAACTGTTTAACTCCTTTGGCTGACGAATACGGCGCACGATAGTAAAGGGCTTTCTCATCAATGTCTTTTATCTTCTCATCAACAGCCGGAGTAGGATAGGCCAGTACAGCCACATCTTCGTAAAACTTGTTCCATTCTTTTTTTAGTTCGGGGCTAAAAGCGCCTTCGCCAAAGTAGGGGCTTTTGGGTGGGGGTATGGGTAATTTAATATCCTTTTGCCCACCTGTTACGTTTATCTGGCTTGATACTAAATGCTGCATAGACTGTTCGGGCTTTACCCACGGGCCGCCACTGCCTGTCCAACCTGGGCCGATGCCTAAAGTTATTTCGATGCCTAATCGTTCGCTTTCGCGTACGGCATATTTAAACATTTCCTGCCATTGGTCGCTTAAAAAATCAACCGGGCCACGGGGAATACCCACATTAACTTCTAAAAATATCAGGTTACCAATACCTGCCTTTTTCATGGATTCCAGATCCTTTTTTATGGATTCTTTTGACATATTGCCATCCATAAAATACCAGTACACGCCAGGTTTGGCTGTATTAGGCGGATTTATAAATCCTGCTTTTAAAGTGTTGGTAGTAGGATTAGTAATTTGCTGGCTATAGCCGTAAAAGCAGCAAGCCGATAGCATTACGGTTAATAAAACTTTGTTTTTTACAAGCAACATCAGGAAATTGGTTTATCAGGTATTGGTGGATTTAAAGATAGCAGGTTAATTTTAAATAACCATCCCTAACAGTCTAATCGCATTCCCTGATACAGAATTTAAGATGTAATCGGCATTTTGCCAGGTCTTTTATTCATTCTAAACAGTATATACATCACCACGACTGACAGTAATATAAAAACCAAATAGCTATAACTAAGATTAAGTTCGTCCTTAGCCGGGATAATTGATACCACAACATACGTTAACACTGATAGCATAACATACACCATTCCGCCTGTTAATCCGCCGGACATGCCCGCGTTTTTTGGGAATTTGCTCAAACAATAAGTAAAGTAATTATTATAGGTAAAGCCCGCCCCAACATGTATAATAAAGGCAAAACAAATCATAGTGTATATGTTGGTAATAAAGTTTATGCTGATGATCATCAGTATTACTGTAACCAACTGTAAAATTATATTCACCAATAATTTTCCGTAAAACGGCCTGCTAATTAAAGCTCGCCCTATAAAACCACCAATCATCCAGGCCAAACCTAAAATAAGCGAACTATAACCTGCCACTACCGGCGTAAATTTAAAATGATGTTCGATAATAAATGGCCCTGTCATGTTATACATGATCACCATGGAGTAGGCAAAACACAGCATCACAATACCTAAGCTAAAGGTTGCCGTTTGCATCATTTCTACATATAAGCCTGCTATTTTCTTTAAATTAAACACATGCGGATCTTTCAGCGTTTCGCCGCTGTAAATTATCTCCAGGATAGTTATAATTACAGCCATAGCCGCTAAAAAGTAAAAGTTAGATTGCCAGCCCAGCGTACTTTGAAAATAGCCACCCACAAACGGCGCCACAATTGGCCCCGCCGACCATATAATGGTGAACATACTTAAATAGTGTTTAAGCCTGTCGCCCTTATAAACATCAACAAAATAGGCCCGTTTAGCTATAACTATAATGGCCACGCTTATGCCGTGTATTATCCGCATAGCGTAAATAATATAAATATTATGGGTGATGGCTATAACAATGCTCGCCACAATGAATACTAGCAGAGCGCCTATACTAAAGCGGTAACGGCCGTAAGCATCTAAAATACTCCCCAGGAAAAGCTGCGAAGTGCCGTAACTTATTAAAAACAAAGTAAGCGTAAGTTGCACCTGTATACTGCTGATATGCATATCGGCACCCATGCTGGGTAATGACGGAATATAAATATCAGTAGCGAATCCGGAAAGCGGCAGTAATGCAAATGCTAATATGGTAGATATACGTTGATTTTTTTCTTTGAGCATTTTTGTAATGGCAACCGTTGTGATAAATAAACCCGATAAATACCGGATTTAAAAGTTGGGCAAATTTACAAATAGCTAGGTTGTTGTTTGTGGACTGGAAGTAAAGAATGGAATAGTAAATCTCCCCTGAATTTATTTAAAGTCATCGGTTCGATGTATTTGCAATGGATTCTATATCACAACAATCCTCTTCATATCTTACAAACTGTACATTTTAAAGCACAATAATAAATTTTGCTTATGGAGCCTGTTTGTCCATTAATTACTGGTTTATAGCTTGTTTGCATAAGTTGCTGCTTGTGGCATTAGTATTGCCCATACAGGTTAACGTTTGCCTTATTTAACGCAGATCAAACTAAAACAACAATTATGAAAACAAATTTTAAAAGAGCCGCTCTTATGTTAACAGGAGCACTGTTAAGCGGTAGTGTATTCGCTCAAACCAATAATTCCGAAAGTAATGAATTTGTAAAACCATTTGCCGGCTCTGCCGCTTACAATACCTGGTCAATTGGTATTAACGCCGGCTTGCCATCATTAATATTGGCAACCGGCGGACATAATACCTTTGACCATTGGCAACCAACCCTTGGCTACGGCCTATCCATCAGAGATCAAATTGTTCACTCATTTGGTTTGCAACTTGATTATAATGGCGGCACGGTAAAAGGCGGAGTTTCTTCAAATGTGCCTTATGTTTTTAACAATGCTGGCGAACGATACACAAACTTTAGCACTAAATTTAATCAGGTTAGTTTAAGCGGCGTATTAAATTTTGCTACGGTTGATTATTTGCGCCGTAAAAATGCGGTGCAGTTTTATTTAAACGGCGGTTTGGGTATAGTTTATTATACGCCTACCGTTACAGGTTATAACGGTAGTGATTTCCCTACTACAGCGTCTTCATCTTTTAAATCATCAGCATTGGTTATGCCAATTGGTTTAGGTGTTAAATTTAAAGTAAGCGACGCCGTTGCTATTAACTTAGGTTATAATGAGAATTTTATTGATGCCAGCAGCTTTAGTGGTGTTAATCAATATCCTAAAACCAGCCATTACTCATACGGTTATGGAGGTATAGAGTTTTCTTTGGGTTCAAAATCAAAACCCCATTTACAATGGGCTAACCCAATTGCATCAATCCAAAACGAATACTTAACCGAAGAACAAAGATTGCAACGTCAAATTGACGCGCAAAAAGCGGCAAACGATCAACTTAGAGCTGATATGGCTGCAGCTAACGCTAATTTGGCTAAATATACTACTGATAGTGATGGCGATGGCGTATCTGACTTTTTTGATAAATGTCCGGGTACACCTTCAGGTGTTAAGGTAGACGGTTCAGGGTGTCCGCTTCCTGTGGCTGCACCAGCACCGGCATCAGTTACTAAAGTTTTTGTAACCGAAGAAGATAGAAAAATAGTTAAAGAAGCTATCAGAAATCTTGAATTTGATTTTGGTAAGGCTACCATCCGTGCACATTCATATCCAAGTTTAGATAGGGTTGCTCAATTATTAATTGATAAAAACTTTAGCTTAAAATTAGCAGGCCATACAGATAACGTAGGGTCAAGCGATGCTAATATGAGACTGTCTAAAGCACGTGCAGAATCTATCAAATCTTATTTGGTAAGTAAAGGGGCTAATGCATCAAGTATAGAGGCTACCGGGTATGGCAAAAATCAACCAATTGCAACAAATAAAACTGCAAAAGGCCGTCAAATAAACCGCCGTGTAGAATTTACATTGTTTTAATCTCTAATAAATTCAATAAAAAACCCCGGCCAATTTGGTCGGGGTTTTTTGTTTAGTATTATTTGGCTAGTTGTATACAAACTCGCCAAATTCAGATCTGATAGTAACTTGTTTTGTTCCTGCTGCTTCAACATTGCCAATGATCTGCGCGTCAACATCAAAACTTTGTGATATTTTAATTAAATCCCCGGCTATTTCTTGTGGTACATAAAGCTCCATACGGTGCCCCATGTTAAACACTTTGTACATTTCCTGCCAACTGGTTTTTGATTCTTCCTGTATCAGCTTAAACAACGGCGGGATAGGGAAGAGATTATCCTTAACAATATGTAACCCATCAACAAAATGTAGTACTTTGGTTTGCGCGCCGCCGCTGCAATGTACCATGCCGTGTACCTGGCTTCTATATTTATCTAATATTTGTTTAATAATAGGTGCGTAGGTGCGGGTTGCTGATAAGACCAGCTTTCCCGCAGTAATAGATTGTTCTTTACCAATATTTATTGGATCAGTCAGTCTCTTTGTACCCGAGAATATCAATTCGTACGGAATAGCTGCATCATAGCTTTCCGGATATTTGTCGGCAATAGTTTTATTAAATACATCATGGCGTGCAGAAGTTAATCCGTTTGAACCCATACCGCCATTGTATTCTTTCTCGTAATTGGCTTGTCCGTATGACGCAAGACCCACAATAACATCGCCGGGTTTAATACGGTCGTTTGATATTACATCACTACGCTTCATGCGGCAGGTAACGGTCGAATCAACAATTATGGTGCGTACTAAATCGCCAACATCAGCAGTTTCGCCACCTGTCGAGTAAATGCCTATGCCGGCATCGCGCAGCTCTGCCAGTATTTCTTCTGTACCGTTAATTATGGCAGCTATTACTTCACCTGGTATCAGATTTTTGTTTCTGCCGATGGTAGATGATAAAAGGATATTATCAGTAGCGCCTACACAAAGCAGATCGTCTAAATTCATTATAATGGCGTCTTGCGCTATACCACGCCAAACAGAAATATCGCCGGTTTCTTTCCAATAAGTATAAGCTAATGATGATTTGGTGCCGGCACCATCAGCATGCATTATATTGCAATACTCCGCATCGTTAGTTAAAATATCGGGTACTATTTTACAGAATGCTTTAGGGAAAATGCCCTTATCAATATTTTTTATAGCGTTGTGTACATCGTCTTTAGAGGCAGATACCCCTCTTTGATCATATCGTTGCGAAGAAACCATGCGGCAAATATAGGTTTTATAATAAAAAAGCCCCCGCATTTGCGAAGGCTTATGTATATTATTTAATAAATAACAGCTCTCTAAACTTAGGCAACGGCCATAATGAATCGTCAACCAGTTGCTCCAGTTTATCAACATGGTAACGAATAGGTTGGAAGTATGATTTTACTTTTTCATCATAAGTAATGGCTTTTTCTCGCAGATCTTCAATATCATTAGCTTTTTTACGCTCGGCAACCATCTGGTCTGTATTTAATTTAATGAAATTAATATGCTCGGCAATTTTATTGATGATATCTAATTGCACCTGGTAAACAGATTTGTCTAATCCCAGGTCTTTCAGGCCTTTGGCGCTTGCAACCAAATTGCTTTGATATTCAATTGCACAAGGAATAATAACGTTCATTACCAGTTCGCCAATAACACGGGCTTCTATTTGTAGCTTTTTAAAGAAAGCTTCTAACAATATCTCATGGCGGGCATGAGCCTCGCGTTTGGTGAATACCGAGTTTTCGGCATATAAAATTTCAGATTTTTCTGATATAAAGGCATCAAGCGCCTTAGGTGTAGTTTTAAAGTTAGATAAACCTCTTTGCGCGGCTTCTTTTTCCCACTCATCACTATAGCCATTACCCTCAAAGCGGATATTTTTTGACTCTTTAATATATTTCTTAATTACTATTAATAAGGCTACGTCTTTCTTCTCGCCTTTCTTTAATAGTTTGTCTACATCATATTTGAATTTTTTAAGCTGATCTGCTACTATCAGGTTCAAGATAGTCATAGGGCTCGCAGAGTTTGCTGACGAGCCTACAGCGCGCAGTTCAAATTTATTACCGGTAAATGCAAATGGCGATGTACGGTTACGGTCGGTATTATCTTTTAATATCTGTGGTATTTTAGGGATGCCCTGCCATAATAATGCTTCGTCTTTTACTTTTTTGCTGATACGTGATGTTTCTATCTCGTCTAAAAGTTCGCTCAATTGGCTGCCCAGGAATATAGATATAATAGCGGGAGGTGCCTCGTTAGCACCCAAACGGTGATCATTATTTACAGAAGCTATTGATGCTCTTAACAGATCTGCATGCTCATATACTGCTTTAATAGTATTAACAAAGAAAGTCAGGAACATTAAATTGTTCTTTGGCGTTTTGCCCGGCGACAATAGGTTTTTACCTGTATTGGTAATCATCGACCAGTTATTATGCTTACCAGAGCCATTTATGCCCGCATAAGGTTTCTCGTGCAATAACACCTTAAAATTATGGCGCTTCGCTATGCGATCCATCAAATCCATTAGCAACTGATTATGATCGATAGCTAAATTGATCTCTTCATAAATAGGTGCACATTCAAATTGCGAAGGTGCTACCTCATTATGGCGTGTTTTTAACGGTATACCTAATAATAAGGATTCGGTTTCCATATCCTGCATGAAAGCGTACACACGCTCAGGTATAGAACCAAAGTAATGATCTTCTAACTGCTGGTTCTTGGCAGACATGTGGCCAAATAGAGTACGACCTGTTAAGTAAAGGTCGGGACGCGCATTAAATAAGGCTATATCAACCAAAAAATATTCTTGCTCAATACCTAATGATGCATTTACTTTTTCAATGCCTTTATCAAAATAATGGCAAACATCAACCGCGGCTTTATCTAAAGCATTCACCGCCTTTAATAAGGGTACCTTATAATCTAATGCTTCACCGGTATACGATACAAAAACAGTTGGTATACATAAGGTACGTGCCATTAAAAATGCAGGCGATGAAGGGTCCCACGCAGTATAGCCACGTGCCTCGAAAGTATTACGGATACCACCGCTAGGGAAGCTTGATGCATCCGGCTCTTGTTGAGCCAACGCATCGCCAGAGAATACTTCTATCGCGCCGCCATCGGCAGTTGGTTCAAAAAAAGCATCGTGCTTTTCGGCAGTGGTGCCGGTAAGTGGCTGGAACCAGTGTGTATAATGTGTGGCACCTTTGCTTAATGCCCATGATTTCATGGCGGTAGCAACCTGTTCTGCCATGTCCCGTGGGATGGTTTCACCTTTTTCGATAGAATTAACTATACTATTAAAAGCTTCTTTTGATAGAAGCTCCTTCATTTTTTTAATATCGAACACATTTGCTCCAAAAAAATCAGAAATTTTTGTAGACGGAGCTTTTGTTTCAGGAATTGTCCTTGTTAATACTGCCTGAAGGGCTTGAAAACGGATATTAGGCATGGTTTGCGTTTTATTTTGATGGTTTACCTCAAAAATAGAATTATACTTTAAAATAAAGTGTAAATATTAAAGGAATTATAAAAGTTTAATAAAATTCTTTGATTTTTCTAATAGGCGGCTAATTATTGAAGATTATTTGAATTATTTTAATTTTTTAGTGATAAAATGATGTTATTTTGTTGTTTTTGTGGCTTTATTTCGCAAATACTTTAAATAAATGATCTAAATTATAATTTTACTCGATTTTTTAATAATAAATAATTATATAAATTATATCGCTTATAGTTTTTTAATTAAAAATTATTCAAAAACTTCATTAAATAATTGTTAAATTTTATATTTATTGTAATAATTAACCATTTAATGCAATTAATTTAATCAAACTCTTGTTTTTTATAAAATTCATCCATATTTTTATGAAAATATTAACAAACTGGTATTTCAATAACGACAATGTTAATATTTGGATGAAATTTTTGCAACAACACGACAATAACATACTAAAAACAAAAAATCACTTTTAACTAATACACTAAATCAACAAACAAAATGAAAGTAAAACAACCAAAATTCACCCTGCTGAACGCGTTTCGCGGATTGACGCGGGAGAAATGGGCGCTGGGTGCGACCATTTTAACTGGAAAAATGATTGGCTTGGGCTTAGTAGTGGCAGCAATGTTTACTATTCCCGGACTATTGCCTTCTGCGGTTCATGCCGCTGCGGCTCCTGCAAAACCAACTGACATTGAAACTTCGATAATGAATTCAATCAATACAGTTTGGACATTGGTTGCGGCATTTTTGGTATTTGGTATGCAGGCGGGTTTCGTTATGCTTGAAGCTGGTTTCGCTCGTAAAAGAGAAACAGTTAACGTATTAATGGAGTGTATTTATGATACCTGCCTTTGCGGTATCTTATTCTACGCCGTTGGTTACGCATTTATGTTTGGACATGGTAATGGATTTATAGGATGGGGTGGAGCTGATGGTAAAAATTGGTTCTTCTTACAAAATACCCCTGCAACTTACGAAGCATACGGTGTTCCTATCCTTGCACACTGGATTTTCCAATACGCTTTCGCTGATACTTGCTCAACCATTGTGTCTGGTGCAATGATCGGTCGTACAAGTTTCCGTGGCGATATCCTTTACAGTATAGGTATCACTGGTTTTATCTACCCAATAATTGGTCACTGGGCCTGGGGACCTGATGGTTTCTTAGCTTTAATGGGTTCTGCTGGTCATTTCTTGCCAACTTTAGGTCAGGGTTTCCGCGATTTCGCCGGTTCAACTGTAGTACATACTATTGGTGGTATAGCTTCATTGGCAGGTGCGATTGTATTAGGCCCGCGTTTAGGAAGAATATTTGCACGTGATAATAAAGAAAAAGGAGGAATGCCACCGGGACACAATATGGCACTTGCAGCTGTTGGTACATTCATACTTTGGTTTGGATGGTATGGCTTTAATCCTGGAAGTACCTTATCTGGTATGGACGTACAAGGTATTGGCCGTGTTGCTGCCAACACTACGCTTGCTGCCTGCGCTGGCGGTATGATGGCTATGTTAGCCGGATTATGGTGGGGCCCTACAAAAGGTAAATTTGATTTAGGATATACCTTGAATGGTTTATTAGGCGGTTTGGTTGCTATTACCTGCCCTTGCTACTGGGTTAGCCCGCTTGGCGCGCTTGCATTGGGTGCCGTTGCCGGTTTCTTAGTATATGCAGCTATGAACTTTATAGAGTGGTTACGTATTGACGATCCGGTTGGTGCAGTGTCTGTACACGGTGCTTGCGGTATCTGGGGTACATTATCATTAGGCTTATTTGCTTCTGGCCAATATGGTGTAACAGGAGTAGCCGGTCCGGATAATAGTGCACCGGTAACAGGCTTATTTTACGGTGGTGGTGCCAGCGTATTAGAGGCTCAGGCTATAGGCACATTTACCATTGCAATAGCCGTATTTGTAGTATCAATTATAATGATGTACATCATCAACAAATTACCTAACCCATGGAGATTACGTGTTGAAGAACATGGCGAACTTGGCGTAGGCGGTATTGATATGTTTGATCATGGTGTTGAGGTTTATCCGGTAACTGATGACGATATCAGCTTAAGCGGCCTTTTTGATAAAGGCACCAAAGTAACAGCTTAAATATAAATAAGTAACCCTTGTATAGTTTAATTTCAACTATGCAAGGGTTATTAAAAAGGTTTGTTTACCCTATCAATATGGTAGGATTGACAGGGTATTGTTTTAGAAAATTGAGAATTATAAAATATAACCTCGTAAAAATCAATAATATAAAAAATAGTCATAGTTAATGGCAGTCACTTGTTTAGTATTGCAATTAATTAATATGAAAATAACAACTAATAAATCAACACAACAATTATCAATTAAACAATTATCAATCAAATCATGAAAAAACTATTACTTTTATTACTTACTGTATCAGCATTTAGTCTGGCATCAAAAGCGCAGGATACAATCAAAACTACAAGTGATGCCCCGTTGGTTATATACGGTTCGGTAGATGCTTATTATAAGTATGACTTTTCTGGCCATAAAAATATCGGTACAAGCTTTGCATCAGATCAAAATTCTGTTTCTATAGGTATGGTTGACCTGGGCTTTAAGAAAACAGTTGGTGCCGCATCTTTTGTTGGCGAGCTTTCTTTTGGTCCCCGTAGTGATGCATCAATTGCAAATGCCGGCTACCACATTCAAAATTTATATGTTAATTATGCCCTTAGTTCAAAACTAACCTTAACCGCTGGTTTTATGGCTACTTTTGTAGGATACGAGGTAATAGCGCCAACCGGCAACTTTAACTACTCAACTTCATACCTGTTTACCAATGGCCCGTTCCAAAATGCAGGTATTAAAGCTACCTATGCTTTCTCTGATAAAGCAAGCTTAATGGTAGGCGCTTTCAATGACTCATGGAATGTTTATACCGGAAAAGAAGTATCAACTTTTGGAGCACAATTAATGCTTGTGCCGGTAACAGGATGGACAGCATACCTGAACGTTCTTTCTGGGCCGTTCTCAGGAACAGAATTTGACCTTACAACTGCTTACCAAATAACACCAGCGTTCAAATTAGGATTAAATGCAGCCGATTTTACGCCATCACACTATACTCATTTGCATGGTATAAACGATCCTCCAAACAATTATGGTTTTACAGGCGTAGCTTTATATCCTCAACTTGCTGTATCTAAAGCCGTTACTTTAGGGTTAAGAGGCGAGTATTTTAAAACCAAACCTGGCACAGATGCAAATTCATTTGTTACAGGTGCTGCACCAGGCGGATCTATAATGGCATATACATTAACTGCTAATATCAAATCAGGTCCTTTAACATTTATTCCAGAGGTTCGTCTTGATAACGTTAATAGCTTAACAAACTCTTCATTTACTAACTCTTCTGGCGTTGGTACAAAATCAGCTTCACAGTTTGCTTTAGCTGCTGTTTATGCATTCTAAATAAGGAATTGTTAACTCTTCATAAAAAATGGAGCTGTCCCGATCATTTCGGGGCAGCTTTTTTTGTTTAATGATATTTTGCGGAAAACTCAATTGCAATAATGTTGCATTTTAATATTATTTTAATAATAAAATAATTCTAATATATAAGGCAATAGGGGTAAAAGTACAATAATGTTGCAAAAATACTAAAACGCAATATTGTTGCAACAATTAATATTTGATAAGCGTTTTAATAGAAACTAAATTAAAACACTATGCTTATCTCAAACTTTAATTTATACAAGTCCGAGTGGCTCGAGCTTGTATTCGAAAAACGTAACAAAGAATATGGCGCTTACGCTATCAGACAACATTATGCAGATAATATGGTTAAAGCCATGGTTATTACATTTTTAAGTTGTACTGCCGCGTTTATTATAATCGGAATAGCCATAAGGGTTAAACCAATAACTGAGCGGATTATACAAGTTAATAACGAACAAATATTTATACCTCCTGCAGCGAAAGTAGAACCACCCAAACCAAAACCCGAACTAATAAAAGCTGCCGCGCCAAAACTCGAAGCGGCTATTCTTACCACCAAATTTATTCCTCCAATAGTTGTACCAGACCCTCAAGCGGAAGAACCACCTAAATTAGTAGATATAAAGGGCGCAGTGGGCCCTGTAGATATAAAAACCGGGGTAACAGGCAATAACGCGAGTGCCGAAACAGGGGATAAAACTGGCAGTGGAATTGGGGAAGGTACAGGCACGGCCGATATAAATGTTTACAAATCTGTAGAAGTAATGCCCGAGCCTTATGGTGGCGCTGCCGGATGGGCCAAATTTTTGCAAAAGAACTTACGCTACCCCGGCGAAGCATTGGATAGACAAATGAGCGGAAGGGTATTTGTAAGTTTTATTGTTGAAAAAGACGGGCACTTATCAAGCATCACTGTTGACCGTGGCGCGGGTTTCGGGATGGACGAAGAAGCGGCGCGTGTTTTAAAAATGGCGCATGCCTGGACACCCGGTATGCAAAATGGTAAGTCAGTGCGGGTAAAATATACTTTGCCGGTTAATTTCTCGCTGGGGGATTAAAGCAGAACGATAATTTAATTTTCAATATGTAGGCGTAAAGCGGCAACAGGATTGTCGCTTTACGCTTTTTGCTTTTAGCTACGTTTTCCTTTCGCCTTTCCGCTGTTTTTTCTAATTTTGCGCATTCTTTTAAATAAATAGATAACATTGGAGAACCAGGAACTTACAACCGTTGAAACAGCCAAAGATCTAGGCTTACTTCCCACAGAATACGACCGAATACTTGAAATAATGGGCCGCGTACCCAACTTTACTGAACTATCTATATTCTCGGTAATGTGGAGCGAGCATTGTTCATACAAAAACTCAATTACCTGGTTGAAGACTTTACCAAAAGATAGCCCCCGTATGCTAGCTAAAGCCGGCGAGGAAAACGCGGGTTTGGTTGATCTGGGCGATGGTATCGGTTGTGCCTTTAAAATAGAATCGCATAACCACCCATCAGCATTAGAGCCTTATCAGGGTGCTGCTACAGGGGTAGGAGGTATTAACCGCGATATTTTTACCATGGGCGCAAGGCCTATAGCGCAGCTAAACTCGTTGCGTTTTGGCGATATTAAGCTGGATAAAACCAAGTGGTTAATTAAAGGTGTAGTTAAAGGTATAAGCCATTACGGTAATGCTTTTGGTATACCAACTGTTGGCGGCGAGTTGTTTTTTGACGATTGCTACAATGTTAACCCGCTGGTTAACGCTTTTTCGGCTGGTATTGTAAAAGCGGGCGAAACGGTGTCAGCCACATCCTATGGTGTTGGTAACCCGGTTTATATAGTAGGCTCTGCAACGGGTAAAGACGGGATCCACGGTGCGGCTTTTGCATCAAAAAATATTACCGAAGATTCTGTTAACGATTTGCCAGCCGTACAGGTTGGTGACCCGTTCCAGGAAAAATTATTATTAGAAGCTACATTAGAAGTAATTAAAACTGGTGCTGTTGTAGGTATGCAGGATATGGGTGCGGCAGGTATTATCTGCTCAAACTCTGAAATGTCTGCCAAAGGCGAGCATGGAATGAAAATAAACCTGGACGCTGTACCAACCCGCCAGGAAAACATGAAACCATTTGAGATATTATTGTCAGAGTCGCAAGAGCGTATGCTGATCGTAGTGCACAAAGGACGCGAAAAAGAAGTTGAAGCTGTATTTGATAAATGGGATTTGAATTGCGCTATCATTGGCGAGGTTACCGATACTAAACGTTTAGAATATTATGCAGGTGGCATATTAGTAGCCGATGTACCTGCTGATGATTTGGTACTAGGTGGCGGTGCACCGGTTTACGAGCGCGAATACCGCGAGCCGGCTTATTTTGCAGAAAATCAAAAATTTAAAATAGAAGATGTTAAAGAGCCTGCGGACTTATTAGCTGTTGCAGAGCACTTAATATCGCATCCAAACATTGCATCCAAACGTTGGGTTAGTGACCAGTATGACTCAATGGTAGGCGTGTCTACCATGACCACCAACCGTCCAAGCGATGCTGCTGTAGTAAATGTAATTGGTACTAATAAAGCCATTGTTATAACCGTTGATTGTAACTCGCGCTACGTATATGCCGATCCGCAGAAAGGTACGGCCATAGCTGTTGCCGAGGCTGCACGTAACATTACCTGCGCAGGCGGCGAACCGGTTGCTATAACCAACTGCTTAAATTTTGGTAATCCTTATGTTCCTGAGGTTTATTGGCAGTTTGTTGGTGCCATTAAAGGCATGGGTGAGGCTTGCCGCAAGTTTGAAACCCCTGTAACTGGTGGTAACGTAAGTTTTTATAACCAATCTACCGATGATGGCCCGGTTTTCCCTACGCCAACTATAGGTATGTTAGGGGTAATGGATGATGTAACTAACATCATGACATCAGACTTTAAACAACCTGATGACCTGGTTTATTTAATTGGCGAATCGGTTAATGATATCGCTTCATCACAATACCTGGCTTCATGGCATAAAATACTAGCTGCACCAGCGCCGCATTTTGATATTGATAAAGAGTACGATATGCAGCAGGTTGTTAAAGAACTGATCAAGCATAAAATGATACAGTCGGCTCATGACGTTGCTGATGGCGGTTTGTTTATTACGCTGATAGAATCGGCTATGCCAAATGGTTTAGGCTTCGAAATCGCTTCAGAAAACGGTATCCGTAAAGATGCTTTCCTGTTTGGCGAAGCACAAGGCAGGGTAGTAGTAAGCGTTGCACCTGCAGACCAGGAACGTTTTATTGAACTAATGGCTACCAGCGAAGTTGAGTTTAGCTTATTAGGTACGGTTAGCAATGGGTATTTAAGCGTAGATGAAGAATCATTTGGCCATATAACCGATATAAAATTGGTTTATGATAACGTATTGCACGCTATATTGGGAGACTAAATGTTAAAGATTAACCGGGTACATCATATTGCTATAATATGCTCTGATTACGCATTATCAAAGCACTTTTATACGCAGATACTCAGGTTTAAAATATTACAGGAAAATTATCGCGCTGAACGGAAATCATACAAGCTTGATCTGGAAGTGGGCAACCAATACCAGATCGAGCTTTTTTCTTTCCCGGAACCCGCAAAACGGCCATCACGTCCTGAAGCTGCCGGATTGCGCCATTTAGCTTTCGAGGTGAATAATATTGATGAAGCAGTAGCTGCTATAACTGCCGATGGTGTAATTGTTGAGCCGATACGAATAGATGAATTTACCGGCAAGCGATTTACTTTTTTCGCTGACCCGGATGGATTGCCGATTGAGTTTTACGAGAAGTAATTAGTGTAATTGCAAAAATCCTTCAACGGATAAGTCTTCATCCAATTCTTCCCAATGAATCCATCTACCACCACCTTTAATTTCGTATTTATTGATCTGTTCGGTGGTGCCCTTTCTTAAATTAGGGTATAAATTAATAGCAGTTTGAATGACCTTCCCGTCACTCATTTTGACACAAATATCATTCCCGCTAAACCAAACTGAATTTATTGTGATCATAACTTATTTCTTAAAATATTCATTCCACCTTTTTTCGATCATATCTTCGTTTTCTTCAATTATACTCTCTGCAAGTTTAATATCTTTGTTTTTTATACCATTGTTAGATATAAGCTTAACAGGTTTTACCTCAAATTTAGCATCCCCATCACCGTTTTCAATGTGTACGTGTATAGGTAAGTGCTCATTACTGAAAAAGAAAAATCTAATACCAAATAATCGAAATAGTTCAGGCATATTCAAATTTAAGTAATTTATATAAATTCCCCTAATGTTCCGCTTCAAACAATTCAACATCGACCAAACCGGCTGTGCCATGAAGATCAATACCGATGGCGTATTGTTAGGCGCCTTGGCGGAAGCAAATAATGTGAAAGATATATTAGACATTGGTACGGGCACAGGGGTAATAGCTTTAATGCTGGCCCAACGATGCCCACAAGCCAAAATTGATGCTGCTGAGATAGACCAAACCGCCGCGGATACTGCTAAACATAATTTTGAAAGTTCTCCATTTGCTGATCGGTTGACTATTTCCCCGCTGGATTTTGAAAGCTATTTTAATCAGCATAATAAAAAATATGATCTAATTATATCTAATCCGCCGTTTCATATCAATTCATTAGAATCTCCCGGTGCTAAAAAAAGTTTAGCCAAACATACCGATGAGAATTTCTTTAAAAGCCTGGTAAAAGGTGTTGCAGCGCATCTTACAGAACAAGGGAGTTGTTGGTTGATATTGCCTTTGCAAACGGCTGAATTGGTGAAGATTATTACTTTAAAACACAACTTAAATCTCCGAAAAATAATAAGTGTTTTATCTTATCCTGATTCTACCCCTCACCGGGAAATTTTAGTATTATCTTTGAACGGAGATAAAGAGCCGAATGAGCAATTTGTTATTTATGCTGAACCAAAGATATACTCACAGCAATATCAAGATGTGCTAACTTCTTTTTTTACAATTTTTTAAATAAATCCGAAATCGAACATCCGAAAAATAAATGACCCGAATAGGCCTCATATCAGACACCCACAGCTTCCTTGATGATGCCGTTTTTAAGCATTTTGAAAACTGTGATGAGATATGGCATGCCGGCGATTTTGGGAATATAGAATTGGTAGATAAACTTGCCGCTTTTAAACCCTTACGCGGCGTGTATGGCAATATCGATGGCAAAGAAATAAGACAAACCTATCCTGAAAATCTGCGGTTTAAATGCGAGGATATGGATGTTTGGATGACACATATAGGCGGCTATCCGGATAGGTATGACCTGCGGATCAGGAACCAAATCTACGCTAACCCACCGCAATTATTTATATCTGGCCACTCGCATATTTTAAAGGTGATCTATGATAAAAAGATCAACTGCTTGCACCTTAATCCCGGTGCGGCGGGCAAACAGGGTTGGCAAAAGGTGCGCACGTTAATGCGCTTTAACATTGAAGGTAATAAGATTCAGGATTTGCAAGTGATAGAATTAGGCGCGAAATAGCATTGAGTGATCCACATTAAAAAGTGGATCACCTGGATCACCTTTTTTAGATAACTATTTGAAAATAAAATATTTAACTTTTTGAGCGGATCACTACAAAAACTTTAGGTTAGATCAGTTAAATAATTGAATACCAACTATTTAAACTATTTTTAAAATTCTTAAATTCTAGAGCGGATCACCTTGGGTGGATCACGCCTAAGTATCTTAGGTATAGGGTTAAAACATATTCGTTTTAGCAGCTTCCATTTCAAAAACAGAATCAATCAATAGTTCCCTTTGCTTACCGGCGGCTACGGCTAGTTCATCACAACGCTCGTTTTCGGGGTGCCCGTTATGACCACGTACCCAGTTAAATTTGATATTATGGAGCTTGCTGATATCCAGGTAACGCAGCCAAAGGTCCTTGTTCTTTTTATCCTTAAAGCCCTTTTGCAGCCAGCCGTATACCCAGCGTTTTTCGATGGAATCGATAACATATTTAGAGTCGGAAAATATGGTGACATCTTGATTAGGTTTGGTAATAGCTTCCAACCCTTTAATTACGGCCAACAGTTCCATACGGTTATTGGTGGTTTTACGGAAACCTTCGGACAGTTCTTTATAATGCTGCCCCGATCGCAAAATCACCCCATATCCACCCGGACCCGGGTTACCACTTGATGCACCGTCTGTATAAATTTCTATCATGATATAGTCCATAGTCTATGGTCGATAGTCCATAGCCATGGGGCAAAAATAGAAAAATTAATTGAGGCGTTTACGCTTTAGGCGAAGCGAATTGCCAATTACCACCACATCAGAAAAAGCCATTGTAAATGCGCCCATCATCGGGTTTAAAAAGCCTAAAGCAGCTACAGGGATTGCTATAACATTATAAGCAAATGCCCAGAACAGATTTTGCTTAATGGTAAGCAGCGTATGCTTACTGATCTGCAGGAACTTCACTACCGAATTCAAATCGGTATTTAACAATATCACACGGGCAGACTGTATGGCTATATGGCTGGCATCGTTCATAGATACGCCTACATCAGCTTTAGTTAGGGCGGGGGCATCGTTAATGCCATCGCCTATCATAACAGTCTTCCCTTTTTGTTTATAAATGTCAATTATTGATAACTTTTCATCAGGCAATTTTTCTGCATGCACTTCTGTAATACCTATAGCTTTGGCAACGTTTAAGCAACGATTTTTCCTGTCGCCGCTTAATAGCACCGGTACTATACCCATGTTTTTAAGCTGTGCTATTAGCGATATAGCTTCGGGCTTTATCGTATCATCAATAGCTATTTGCGCCAATAATACCTGATTTTTATAAAGCGATAAGTTAAAATCATTCTCGTTGGCTGTTTTGCCGGTACCCAGGAAATAGGTATTGCCTTCAATATCCTCGGCGCGCATACCTAAACCTTTTTCTTCGGTAGCAGAGCGTAATATTAATTTAGATTGAGGTAATGTTTTTAAACCTTCTACAAGTGATTTTGCAATAGGATGGCTAGAGCGTTCCTCAATGGCTACAATTATTCCGCGGATATGCTCCAGATCTACACCATCCTCAACCTTAATATCATTTATGCTGAATTTGCCTGTGGTCAGGGTCCCGGTTTTATCAAACACTACATACTTGGTATTGGATACAGCCTCAATAGTATCACCGCCTTTTATTAATATGCCGTTTTTTGCCGCCCTGCCCAGGCCAACCATAACCGCAGTAGGGGTAGCTAATCCCATAGCGCAAGGGCAGGAGATCACCAATACAGCAATAGCATTCATTAATGACTTTTGTAAACCTACATCACTTAAAAAGTAAGTCAGCACAAAGGTTATTAGGGATATCAATATTACCGCAGGTACAAATATAGCTGCGACCTTATCGCCCAATTTTTGAACCGGAGGCTTGGCTGCCTGCGCCTTTTTCATTAGTTCAATGATTTGTGATAGGATAGTGTTCGATCCCACTTTAGTGGCTATCATCCTGAAATTGCCGTTCTGTACAATAGTACCGCCAATAACTTTATCATACTTTTCTTTATCAACAGGCACACTCTCGCCGGTAAGCATAGACTCATCTACAGAAGCATTGCCCTCTAAAATATCACCGTCTACCGGGATCTTATCGCCATGATTAACTATTAATACATCACCAGATCGTACATCCCGGGCGTTTATAACTTCAACCGTACCGTCAATTATACGGTTAGCATTTACCTGTTGGAATTTGACCAGATCTTTTACAGCCGATGTGGTTTGATTTACCGAGCGTTTCTCGAAAACGTTACCTAGTAACACCAGCGTAATAATAGTGGCGCAGGTTTCATAAAACTGGTACTGTTCGCCCAGGTTTTGGATGGTTCCAACTAAACTGTATATAAATGCAGATGTCGAACCAATAAATATCAACACATCCATATTAGGCACACCGCCTTTAACCGAGTGGAACGCGCTTTTGCCAAAATGCAGGCAGCCTACCATAAAAACCGGCAAGCATAATAGTAATTGTACCATAGGCATGTGTAACACGTGCCATGGGAAAACCATGTGCAAAAGCAGCGGAGCAGTAAATATCGCGCAGAAAATAAACTTGTTTTCTACCTTCTCATAAAACTTTGGGGTATGCAAGGCGGGGTCATCAACTACTTTAAACCCTAATTGCTCTATGCCTTTTATAATTTCGGGCAGTTGGGTGTTGTTATCATTGCTAAATTTAACCTCCTCGCCGGCAAAGTCAACCAGGATGTTGCCCAAGCCTTTCTTTTCCAGTAATTTATGTATGGATAGGGCACAGTTATTACAGTGCATCCCCGTTACGTTTAACTCTACCAATTGCTCTGTCATAGAATACAAATTTACTGATACCCAAAGGGTAAAGCGGTAAGCCTAATGTAATATTAAAAAAGGCTTTGCATTTAGCCCGAAGATTTTTACATTTGCACTCTCCAAAACGGTAGATGTAGCTCAGTTGGTTAGAGCATCGGTTTGTGGTACCGAGGGTCGTGGGTTCGAGCCCCATCATTTACCCTTTAATGGGACAAGGTCAGTAAAATGATGTTGTCCCATTTTTTTTAGTCTTAAATGAAGTTTATTTTTCATTAAAGACTAAACTTTCTGTTCAAATAACATAATTAGGGAATTTAGGCATCAGGCTCTGAACGGTAAATGATAGTAAATCGGATCAGACAGCCCTTGCCCGCTTCGCTGTCTACTTGAATGGTGCCGCCTTGTAAGCTCACCAGTTGCCTGCAAAGGTATAAGCCTAAACCTGTTCCGGGTTTAGCCGCGCTGCCACCGGCCTGGTAATAGCGGGTAAATAAACCGGCCTGTTGTTCTCTCGGAATGCCGATCCCGGTGTCCTGCAGGCTGACAGCCAGTGAAACGGTTTGTTCATCTAGCGTATTCAATTCCGCCCTTACGGTTACACCACCTTCGTCTGTGTATTTAATGGCGTTGCTCAGCAAATTGATCATGATCTGTTTTAGCTTAAATGTATCTCCTGTCACCTGCGAATCTACAGAAATGTCGAAATCACAAACCAAACTAATGCCTTTCTTTTCGGCCATAAACAGCATACTTTCAACCGCATCCTTAATTACACGAAACGGATTAAAAACCAACCTCAATAGTGCTGTGCCTTGTTGGTGTTCCAGTGCGCTAACATCCAGTATATTGTTCACGGTTTCCATCAGCATAGTAGAAGAAAGGTTAATAGCGACTACCTTTTTTTCCTGGTCAGGTGATAAGGTGGTTTTATTCAGCATATAAATGGCACCCGTAATTGCCGTTAATGGGTTACGAATTTCGTGACTCATCGTAGCCAGTATCTCAGACTTTTGGCTCGCCAAGGCCACCGCCCGCTCATTTTCCATCAGGTAATTCTGCTCGGCCTGACCCGCCTTGCGAATAAAAAAGATCAGCAGGATAATAAATATTAAAATAAGCGTGATCGCTACCCCGATAAAATGGTTCATGTCGGTAGTGGTTGATTGGTATTGTTGCAAGATCTCGTTCCGTCCCTTTTCCCATGCTGCCTGGTCAATATCTTTGAGTTGTTGCAACAATTGGTGTAGTTGGGTCAGTAAGTTTAAATTGGCTCCTATTAACTGCTCGTTAGAGAGTAGCAGATAAGCATTTTGCCGTTTAAGCTCGCGAAGTAAATTAGCCGGCGTTATAGCCCGCCGGATAGAATCCCTGTGTTGTTTTTCTCTTATAATTAGAACTTTGATCTGGTTTTTATTGACTATCGCATCTTTTAAACGCTTTAATAACCCGCTTTTATTGGCCTCCTGCCGCATGCTGACCGTTGTATCGGATTTGGAGGCCCCGCCCTTCGCTTTATATACGGGAGCACTGATGTTGGCAACTGTTGTGGCCTTTAATAGCGAATCAAAATGTAGTTTCAGGTCAAATACACGCTGCGAGATCTGTAATTTTTGTGCAAATGATTGTGCAATTTGTGCCTTGCTGCCGGGGAAATATTGCGCACTATCCGCCTGGTATTTGCGTAGCAGACGGTCTAACTGGCCAAATATGGTGTTTAACTTGAGTTTATAGGTGGCCAGTTTATCAGCGTGTCCGGTTAAGTTAGCCTGCTGGAAATCATTCTCGGCACTATTTAGGTCTAGCAAAATTGCACTGATCTCGGGCTCTTGCGAAGGTTCCCTTAGCCGCTCGCTCAACTTATCCAGCTTCCGTCCAATAGCATATTTAAGTACTACTGAGCCGGCTGTAATAATAAAGGTAAATAACAGGAACACAATAAACAGGTTCCGCAAATTCTTAGCCGCTGTACCGGGCTTCGCTGGTTTTTCACTCCTCATGCTCACATCAAATATTAATTAGGTCATGCTAAATGCCTCCGTATAGATAACGGTAGGCCGATAAATATAAGAGAAAAACAATGTCAATAAGCATGTATTTATTTATGGATTAAAATCGTGCCACGTTTACAAAGCTTTACCAATTAATTCTATATATCTGGATTATACAGCTTACAGGTATTACGTAAGTAGCGAGGGTATAAATGTAGATTTTAAGAAATGACAAAAGAATTTCGAAGCAATACAATGGCAAATGTGTAGGCAATAATATTTAATTATAGGCTTATTAAGCTTAATAATTAACAACTAGTTTTAAGTGATTTTTTTGTTTCTTTACTATTCCAAATAAAACCATTTTATGATGAAAGCTAACCGAATATTGCTCCTTGCCGGAGTAATGCTTAGTACATTAACAACTTCTTACGCGCAAGGCGTTTCCAAAGGGAAAAAAGCCACGGGTAAAGAGCCTGTTGACTACGTAAACCCCAACATTGGCAACATAAGCCACATGCTGGTGCCAACTTATCCCACAACGCATTTACCCAACAGTATGATGCGTGTGTTCCCGGTGAGACATGATTATACAACTAACATGATAGGAGGGCTGCCGTTAATTGTAACCCATCATAGATCCTCATCAAGTTTTAATTTTTACCCTTACCAGGGCGCGGAAAGTACAATAACGCCAACAAAACAATTGAGCTATGACCAGGAAAAGGTGACTCCATACCGTTACCAGGTTTACCTGGACGAAATGAATATAGGTGTTGATTTTGCGCCATCACATCAAAGCGCGGTTTATAAGATCTCTTTTGACAGGCAGGGATACGCTTACCTGGTATTTAACACCGGGGGGCGCGGCCAGGTAAAAGCCGTTGGAAACACCATCACAGGATCAAAAGATCTGGGAAATAAAACATCATTATATATTTACGCCGAAACCGATGTAACGCCAACTAAAACCGGCGTACCGGATAGGAGTGGAAGTATAAGTTGGGGAGCATCGCCTGCCGGTACCATAGCTTTACTTTATCCTACGGGGACGAAGAAAGTAGGCATCCGTTATGGAGTGTCTTTTATTAGCGAAGAACAAGCAAAGAAAAACCTTAATCGCGAAATCAAAAATTACGATGTTAATGCAGTAGCTGCCATAGGTCGTAAAATATGGAACGATGCGTTAGGAAAAATAGCCGTATCGGGAGCTGTTGATAAAGAAACCACGGTGTTTTATACTTCATTGTATCGTACTTTCGAACGCCCTGTTTGTATCAGCGAGGATGGCAAATATTTCAGTGCGTCAGATGGTCAGATACATAATGATGAAGGCCGTCCGTTTTATACTGATGACTGGACCTGGGACACCTATCGCGCCGCGCATCCGTTACGTGTATTGATCAACAAACAGGTTGAGAATGATATTTTGAACTCGTACGTGCATATGGCAGAACAAACACCTAACCATTGGATGCCAACCTTCCCCGGCATATCCGGAGACGACCGCGGAATGAACTCTAACCATGGCATAGCCAGTATTGCCGATGCTTATGCCAAAGGTTTAAGAGGATTTGACCTGGCTAAAGCGTACGAGGTTTGTAAAGGTGCTATTGAGGATAAATCATTATTACCGTGGTCAAAAGCTGTTCCATCGGGCGAGTTAGATGATTTTTATAAACAAAAAGGTTATTTCCCGGCACTAAAGCCAGGCGAAACAGAAACAGTAGCCAATGTAAGCAAATGGGAAAAACGCCAGCCAATAGCGGTTACTTTGGGTACATCGTTTGATGAATGGTGCTTATCGCAAATTGCAGGTGATCTGGGTAAAACAGATGACGCGCAACATTACCTGAAAGCATCTTATAACTACCGCAATGTATTTAATCCTAAAACAGGATTTTTCCATCCTAAAGACAAAGACGGAAACTTTATTGAGCCGTTAGATTATCGTACATCAGGCGGCCCTGGCGCACGCGATTATTATGACGAAAACAACGGTTATGTTTATCGCTGGGATGTGCAGCATAACATTGGCGACCTGGTAAATCTGGTAGGCGGCAATGATAAATTTGTAGCTGCGCTCGAAAATATGTTTAACGAGCCAATACCCGGCTCACGTTGGGATTTCTACGCTATACTGCCCGATCATACCGGCAACGTAGGTATGTTCTCTATGGCTAATGAGCCTAGTTTCCATATTCCATATTTATATAATTATGCGGGCGCGCCATGGCGTACACAGAAACGTATCCGTTCTTTGTTAGACGAATGGTACCGTAATGATTTGATGGGTGTACCTGGCGATGAAGACGGCGGTGGTATGACAGCGTTTGTGGTGTTTAGCGAGTTAGGGTTTTATCCGGTTACACCGGGATCGCCAACTTATAATATTGGCAGCCCATGCTTCCCTTATGTAAAAATGAATGTTGGTAACGGTAAGTTTTTCGAGATAAAGGCACATAACGCTTCGTTTACCAATAAGTATATCCAATCAGCTAAATTAAATGGAAAGGTTATTAATCAGCCTTGGTTTAAACATAGCGATATTGCCAATGGTGGTGTTTTAGAGTTGGAAATGGGCCCGGTTGCTAATAAAACCTGGGGCACAAATTCACCGCCACCATCAGCCGCGCCAATGCCGTAATAGGTCGGTGAGTTTTAATAGAAATAACAAGCGCCTTCCAGGAAACTGGGGCGCTTTTTCGTTTTATCTCCACTAAAAGTTCTTGTCTGTATCAAAAGTATTTCAAACTTTTCAAGTTGCGACTTGTCTGTGTATAAGGATTATGAATGTATCATAATCACTTATTTAACAACTACCAGTCATGAAAATTAAAATATTATTACTCCTAGTACTTGTAACAGCTGCTATAATGCAGGGCTGTGTGAGCAATAAAAAGTATGCTGAACTGCAAACAAACTATAACGCCTTACAAACTAAGCAAACTGAGTTAAAACAAAGCTACGATCTTACTCAGCGCGAACTGGAAGGCTCAAGAACCCGTGTTAAAAGTTTAGAGGAACAAATAGCGTCCGAAAAATCAAACCGTGCTGCTTTGCAGGATGCTTTAACCAAATGTTTAGCCGGCAACAATCAAGGCAATGTTAACATTGCTAAGCTGGCCGACCAGATAAATGCGTCTGATAAATATATTAAGCAATTAATAGCCGCTAAAGGTAAAAGCGACTCGCTTAATATGGTATTAACTAATAATCTTACCCGCTCATTAAGCCAGGCAGAAATGAAGGATGTTGATGTGCAGGTGTTAAAAGGTGTGGTTTATATATCACTATCTGATAACATGTTATACAAATCTGGCAGCTATGAAATATCAGATAAGGCCGGAACAACGTTGAGTAAAATTGCTAAGATCATTATGGATTATTCAAACTATGATGTGTTGATTGAAGGTAATACCGATAATGTACCTATTAAACAGGTTAACATTCGTAACAACTGGGATCTGAGTACATTAAGGGCATCATCGGTTGTGCAGGCTTTACAAAACACCTACAATGTTGATCCTAAACGTTTAACTGCCGGTGGCCGTGGCGAGTATAATCCGGTGGCCGATAATACTACCGATGCGGGTAAAACGAAAAACAGGCGTACGCAAATTATCATCACCCCAAAATTGGATCAGTTTATGGACCTGATAGGTAAGCCGGTTGAAAAATAAACGATAGATTATTCTATTGTCACAAAGCCTTTGCAGCAATGCAAGGGCTTTTTTTATATATTAGTCGCTCAAACCAATAAGTAAATGAGCTGTTTTTTACCCGTTAAATTATCCGTAAGGAAAAATATTGCCTTCCTGTTTATAACAGCAAGTGTTTTGTTAAGCTTTACTCCTGCAAATGCCGCCGAGAAGATAGACGATCTGAAATGCGAATACCTGGTTAATCCATTAGGGATTGACGCTGTACATCCACGTTTAACTTGGGTGATGAATGATACCCGTCATGGGGCAATGCAAACTGCTTATCAATTATCAGTGGGTACAGACTCTGTCGAGCTAAACAAAGGCATAGCGGCTACATGGAAAACGGCTAAGGTATTATCAGCAAATAGTAGAGTTGTTTATAGTGGTAAAACCTTACAGCCTTTTACTAAATATTATTGGCAGGTTACTATTTGGGATGAAACCGGAAAAATTACCACATCAGCCATAGTCAGCTTTGAGACCGGCCTGGTTGAAAAAAGCAACTGGAAAGGTACCTGGATAAGCGATAACCGCGGGCCGGAAGTTAAACCTGCCCCATATTTTAGAAATGTATTTGATCTGGGTAAGAAAGTAAAATCAGCCCGTGCATATATCGCGGTAGCAGGTTTATATGAACTTTATATCAACGGCCAAAAAATTGGTAATCACAGACTTGACCCTATGTACACCCGTTTTGATCGCAGAACGCTATATGTTACTTATGATGTAACCAGCCAACTACAAACCGGCAAAAACGCCATAGGTGTGTTATTAGGTAACGGTTGGTATAATATGCAAAGTACAGCAGTATGGGATTTCCACAAGGCCCCGTGGCGTAACCGCCCAACTTTTTGTTTGGATGTGCGGGTTACTTATACGGATGGCACGGTTGAAACTTTAACATCAGACCGTAAATGGAAATCATCATCAAGCCCTATAACTTTTAACAGTATATATACTGCCGAGCATTATGATGCGCGCCTGGAACAACCGGGCTGGAACACCACGAACTTTACCGAGACACCCCGGACCTGGAGGACGGTAATCATTCGCCCTGCGCCATCGGCAAATATTGTGTCGCAGGCTATGCAGCCTATTCGCGCTATAGAAACAATTCCGGCTGCTAATATAAAAAAGCTAGATGATACTACCTATCAATTTAATATAGGAAGAACAATTGCAGGGGTAACCAAAATAACTGTAAGCGGCGAAGCCGGTACGGTTATCCGCCTAAAACATACCGAGAAACTGGGTAAAAATGGCTATGGCGATATGTCTAACATAGATGTGCATTATCGCCCGACAGATAAATCAGATCCTTTCCAGACAGACATATTTATACTAAGTGGCAAAGGTGAAGAAACCTTTATGCCGAGGTTTAATTACAAAGGCTTTCAATATGTTGACGTTACAAGCGATAAGCCGATCAAATTAAAAAAAGAGAGCCTTACCGCATATTTTATGCACAGCGATGTAGCTACGATAGGTAATATCAACTCATCAAACACTACGCTGAACAAAATATGGTTTGCTTGTAACACCTCTTATTTATCAAATTTTTATGGCTACCCAACCGATTGTCCGCAACGCGAAAAAAATGGCTGGACAGGTGATGCCCACATCGCCAGCGAAACAGGTTTGTACGGCTTTGACGGTATCACTATTTATGAAAAATGGATGGCCGATCATAGGGACGAACAGCAGCCAAATGGCGTATTGTCATCTATTATTCCGTCTGACGGTTGGGGATATGAGTGGGGCAATGGCCCAGATTGGACGAGCACTGTAGCTATTATACCATGGAATCTATACCAGTTTTATGGCGATAGTAAAACTTTAAATGATAATTATGATGCAATCAGGCGTTACGTTAACCACATTGATGAGTTATATCCATCAGGTATGACAACCTGGGGCCTGGGCGATTGGGTGCCCGTTAAATCGGTATCGCCAGTTGAGTTTGTGTCGTCTATCTATTATTTTACAGACGTAAATATTCTGACAAAAGCTGCAAAGCTTTTTGGCAGGGCCGATGATGAAAAGAAATATACTGCACTGGCTTTAAAGATAAAAAACGCGCTTAACACAAAATACTTAAACACAACTACGGGTATTTACGATAAAGGATACCAAACAGAACTAAGTATGCCGCTATATTGGGGATTAGTACCTGAAAACCTGAAAGCTAAAGTAGCAGCCAACCTGGCCGAGCGTGTTAAACAGGATAACAATCACCTTGATGCCGGTATATTAGGCGCTAAAGCCATTTTAGGCGCGTTAAGCGATAATGGTTATGCTGATGTGGCTTATTCTATCGCATCTCAGGAGACTTTCCCTTCATGGGGTTGGTGGATAAAGAATGGTGCGACTACTTTATATGAGAACTGGGACGTTTTTGCAAAAAGCGACCTATCATTAAACCATATTATGTTTGGCGAAATAAACGCCTGGTACTACAAAGGTATCGGTGGTATAAAGATAGACCCTGCAAACCCGGGCTTTAAAAATATATTACTGCAACCCAATTTTGTATCGGACTTAGATCATTTTGAAGCCGAGCATACCGGCCCTTATGGTAAGATAGTTTCGGCATGGAAAAGAGAAGGTGATGCAATTAAGTATTCGGTAACTGTACCGGCTAATTCTACGGCTACGGTTACATTCCCGACAGGTAAAAAAGCTACTTTGGGTGGGAAGGATGTTGCGGCGAGTGGGTTGAAGATAGCTTCGGGGAGTTACGAGTTTTTGGTGAGGTAAATAATATGAAGTATAGATATCTCGTCATAATACTAGTCGTACTGGCATCAGCATGTAATCAAAGTCAACAATCTGTAAGTAAAACTGATACAGCTATTCAAAAACAAGTTGAAGTTAGTAACAAAACTAAAGCTGATACTATTGCAGACACGATTAAAAAAATAATGGGTTATTCAGTAGCTCACAATTTTTCGGATAGTACTTACAAAGATATTTTCTCTATTAACTTGTATGGAAAAACAATACTTAGCGGTGTTGTTGTATTTCAGATATTTGATCATACCCATAAAAGTATTTTTAAAGAAACTTATCACGCACAGGATCTGCTGGGTGATATGGGCGATGTTTTAAATAATAGACAAAAGCAAGATACCATTAAAAAAAGGCTGGCCGATTTTTTAGATACCAGGAAATTCATATCGCCGGCAATAGATCCTAAAGAAACCTTTGATAATGCCTATTCCAGCGCTGATAATGCGGATAAACCTGAATGGGAAGAGATCAAAAAGGATAAGTCATCCATAGGGTTTATGTATAATTATGGCTATGAAGGTACTTATGGAATAACTTTTTCTAAGAGTAAGAAAAAGTTATTCTTGTTTTTTTATAGTGATTAAGCTTTTAAGACTTACCCGTGCTTTTTCTTCATGTTCATTTTAGCTTTTTGGCCCGAGCTAAAATTGTAATTTTTATTGTTGGATGCTTTCTTTTCGTGGAACGCCGCGCCCGCTTCAGGTTCGGTAGGTTTTGTAGACTGTTTAGTCGATTCTGCTTTTGGTTTAGAGTCGTTTACTATCACCAGTTCATCGGGCAGGGCAGAGGCCTGCATTTTTTTTCCGGTGGTTTGTTCTATCTTTTTAACCAGGCTTAACTCTAAATCGGTAACAAAAGTAAGGGCCAATGTTTCATCATCGCCATTGGTATTAATAATCCTGTTGATATAAGTTTCTTTACTCTGCGGCAAATCAAAATGTACAAGGAATGGTATGCCTGATAGATCAATAACTTCCTCATTTTCACTTACCACAAGCATTACCCTTGCATTATTTTCAGCCTTAAATTCTTCTACAGATTTAAAGCCCTTTACATCAAAAAACGGCGAGTTTAAATAACCCACAGCCTCATGCATACGACGATCAAGGCTTTGAAATACTTTTTCGGCAGTAGCTTTATTGTTTACAAATACAATAGATTTAGTAAATACCTCCTCATCATACATAAACAAATTGAGCAGGTTTAGTTTTGTAGCAAAATTGGGTACATTATATAATAATTGATGATGTGTTTCTAACGGTGATTCTTCTAACGCTTCTATCTCGATAGTAGCAGGCAGGTTCATAAACGGGGCTATCATTTTCTCAATCCTGCTATGCATTACATCTGTAAATACCAGGTGTTGGCATCTGCCAATGCTGTTAGCTAGCTCGGTTATAGGTAGTTGCAGTCCTTTTTTTAACATGCGGTCGGCATCATCGATAATCAATAGTTCCGTTTTATTTAAATTAAGGGCCAGCTTTAGATATATAGCTCGGGCACGGTCGGGAGTAGCTACCACGATATCAGCACCATCGGCCAATGCATCAATTTGTGCTTCGGTGCCCGGGGTAATGTATAGGCCAACTATCGATATTGATGAGTTTTTGTTTAATCGCTCAAAATGTTCTAATACCGCCAGCACATCTTCTTTCTCAGGGACTAATATCAAAACTTTAGGGACACCTTCGGGCGCATAATTAAACCGGTTTAGGGTAGCTAAAACATAAGTAGTAGTTTTACCAAAACCTTCCGGCGCTATGGTGATAATGTCCTGTCCGCCTATTATTCTTGTCAGGGTTTTTTGTTGTACTTCTTTTGGTGCTGCGTAACCAAGCTCGTTCACAGATCTTATTAGTTGTTTATTCAGCTTTAATTTATCAAACCCTGCCATTATATACTTTCAAATTATTAAAGTGCGAAATTACCTTTATAATCTCAGAATTAGGAATTTTCTATTAAAGAACAAATTAGGTCGATTGTTAAGTATAAAATGCTTTATAAAAATACAGGTCTATTTGATATTAATTATTAATTTAGTTTTTAATTATTAATTACAGCACCCCTGATGAAACCCGCAACTATTGCTATTAAAAAGTATATTTTTAAAGTATTGGTGTTTTTGTTTATATCGCTGTATAGTACACATTTGCAGGCAGCCCTTGCGGCAAATGATACCACTCCTACAGTTCTACAGCCGTTTGATATCCTTAATCATCTAAAAAAAGAAAATAGGATAGAGGCAGCGGTATCGATATATAAAAGAAATTACAGACATATAACTGAGCTGCGTGCCATGACCTACCTCGATCAGTTGTCGGCATTGGCCCGGGAACTTGATGATAAACCCTTGGAAAGTGTTGTGTTTGATTTTAAGGCCGATTATTACGCTGTAAATAATGCGTTTAATAATTTAAGTATTGCGTACTACCAAAAAGCTATAAACTTTGCAAAGGATAATGGATTAACGCTTGAAACTGCTATTTACCTCCATCATGCAGGCATGTTTTATTATAACTTTAAACATAATACTACGGCTTGCTTGTATTTCTTAAAATCGCAGGAAGAATTTAAAAAAGTTGGCTTTGATAAAGTGCCTAACATGGGCTATTACTATAGCCAGGTGGCCGATTTTTACTATCATTTAGACGATTATGCTAATGCCAAAGCACAGTTGCAAGAAGCACTTAAATATAAGTTAACTACACCACGTGATGGGATAAGCATCACCAATACCATAGCTTTAATTTATCGTAATAATCATCAATACCCGGAAGCGTTAATATATTTTAATAAAACATTGGAGCAGGCACAGAAAAACAAGGATACTGTTTGGATGGGTATAGCTAACGGCAATATAGGTTCTGTTTATTTTATGCAAAATGATTATGGTAAGGCATTGCCATATATACAGACCGATTATAGCCAATCATTAAAATATAATGAAAAGATAAACGCCACTATTGCGTTATTAAGGATAGTAAAAATAAATCTTGTTAACAATAAAATTCAATTGGCGCTTAAGCAATTAGATACTGCCGAACTTTTAATACACAATAGCCCCACGTTGGCTTTAAACTTACGCGCAGATATGCTTGACCTTAAAGCCCAATGTTATGATAAAATGGGGCTGCCTGCTAAGTCCCTGATTTTTAGAAAGAAATATGAAGCCGCAAAAGATAGTCTGACCATTCAGAACAATATTGCCGCAGTTGACGTGGTGAAAATGCAATACGTTATAGGTAAGCATTTAGCCGAAGAAAGTAAACTTAAAGCAAAGGCCAAAGTTGAAGCCAATGAGCGTAACGCTGTATTTATTATACTTTTCTTATTGCTTATTATCACTGTATTAGTATACAGCAGGCAGGCATTAAAAACAAAAAAAGACAAAGAACTTTTGCGGGCAGAAAAATTACGGGTAGATGAAGAATTGAAATATACAGCGCTTAAACTGGATAATTACACAGAGAATCTAAGGAAAAACAACAAACTGATTGAAAGCTTTAAACAACAAATAGAACATCTGAAAAGTAAAAATGCCGACAATGCGGTTGTTGAGCATCTGGAAGAGTTAATGCAGGCGCATATTATGACAGATGGTAACTGGATGGAGTTTAAAAAGATATTTTTAAAAGTTTACCCTAATTTTTTCTTTAACCTAAAGAAAAGGTTCTTATATCTTTCAGAAAACGATATAAGATTATTAACACTGATAAAGCTACAGTCTAATAATAAAGAAATGGCTAATATGTTAGGGATAACTATTGAAGGTGTTAAAAAGGCAAAACAACGCCTTAGGAAGAAAATGAACCTGGATGATAACACCACTATTGAAGAGGCAATCTTGAAAATTTAGCTGGCGGGTATCGACTCAGTAATTTGCGTTAAATAAAAGAACGGCTGTGAATTTTTATGATAACGGTACAGTTGTTGCAGTTATGTTAAAAATCAAAATCATAAAATTATGAAAACGCAGGATTTTAAAAACAACAACAACGGCCAGGGCAGCACAACTGCCGACAGAGCCTTTACTAATCAAAACGAAAAGCTTAAAGAAAAAGGAATAAGTAATTCGGGCGGGCAGCCATCTTTTGCAACGTCAAGCAAAGACAGTATGCATAAACCCGAACGTAAAAAAGCTAGATTGTAGAAAACGCCCCGGTACTTGCCGGGGCATTTTTTATGGGATATATTTGGGCCGGATTTATCCAGCCCAATAAAATATGAAAAGATCATTCTATTTGTTTATCGCCATAGCACTTGTCGCCTGCCACTCGAAACCAAAAACACCGTTTCAAATATTAAAGTCAGTAAAGATCAAAGATGGCGCAAAGCTGAATGTACAAGTTAACAGCCGTATAGGTAAACAGGAAATGGTAGATATAGCCGCTTACCTAAAAAGCGACAGCTCGCAATACAACAATTTGCAAATAGACTACATACTGCCCGGTAACAGCTATCAAAACAAAGCCGGCATTACTGTCTATGCTACAGCTGCCTATCATGATAAAGCCGCTATAGCCCCTGCCGATACGGTTAAAGATAACGACAATAACCTGCTGAGCTTTGAATTTGTAGGCTTTACCGCTGCTAAAGCAAAAGAGTTATTGGCCTTTGACCCAAAGGATATGGCTGGTAAACATATTATAGGTAAGTTTATTGATGATAATACTAAAACTATCAGCATTATTTACGAGGACAAGCACGCCGATAACCAGTTATATATTTTGGAACTGGATACCGTTGGCAAAGTAGTATCGGCCATACAACCAATGGAAGTTACCTCCAAAGGCATCAAGAAAATGGTGGTAAGCCAACAGGGCGATTATATGGTTTTAAAAGATAGTATACTCACTCTATACAGCAGTGCAGATTACGACAGGCCGTTTAGAAGTATAAAACAAGGTTTATAATCTTTCTTTATTTTGATGATGGCGCCGCTGTTACGGGTTTTGCAACAGGTACGGGTTTGTTTAGTGCAAAGCGTTTACTTATCACCGCCAACTGCTCATCGTTAAGTTTTGAGGTCGCTTTTAAAAGCTGAGCAAAGTAAGCAACTTCATTCTCAGCAGCAGGGCAGCCTATGCTTTCGCCCTGAGTATCTAATGCTGCACCTGTAGGGCGTATCTGGCTATCACCCAATAATTTGCCTTTTGCATTTAATATCACCCAAAACGGTAAGCCGCTTTTTTCGCCTTTAAATGCTTTTAGTTGCTCTAATGATCCGGGATTTTCCAGGTTAGTTTTGCCAGGTTGCTCCAGCACATCTAAATGGGCTATTACATAGTTATCATTAATTTATCTTTGAAATAATGCTGTTAAACATTAAATAATTTAGTGAGATTAATATGTGCCCACGCTGCTTTATCCGCATTGGCAAAAATTGAAAGATTTACTTCATTGTACTCATTAATATTTACGGTGCCATAGCCGCAAAAATCAGCATATTCATAATGGCGTATATAAGGCTTTTCTTTTTCAAGTATGTCTTTTCTGGCCTGTAGAGTTGGTAGGGAAAAATCAGGTTCCAGATTTACTAATTCTGTTGTATATGCGCTAATACCTGTAAGATGATGCTTTACAGGTGCGTTTAGCGAGGGAATAACACTCCCAATACCTACCTGTACAACATTGCCCGATGGTGTGTTCCTCGCCACGATACTTGTTTTATGTAAATGCCCGCTTAAAACAATTGCTTTGTGTCGGGCTAACAGGTTTAATATTTCATCGCGATACTGTTCCTGTCCGGGATGAACGTAGATGATCCAGTTTGAACGGGCATCGTATGGAATTAATGGAATATGTGTACAGAAAAATAATTGCTCATCTTTTTTATGTTCCTTAATAACATTTCTTAGCCACGGCAAGCTATCTTTTTCATTAAAACAATCAAATAAAATAAATCGGGCATTATTATGCACATATACATTATTAGCAGAAGTTACCGGTTGCTGTAATTGTTTGCTTTGCCATGGCAGCACAATTTCCTGGTACACTTCTTTAGCGCCTATACCTGTAATATCATGATTTCCTTTTATAGCTACAAATGGCAAGTTAAATTCTTGTTGGTCTACATAGTTTATTAACTCATTAGTTTGGATTGCAGCTAATTCTTTTGACCCGCAAAGTCCCTCTACAAAATCGCCAATTTGAAGGAAAAATTTGGCATTTATTTCTATAGCGCATTCTTTTGATACACGCATTAAACTTGACAAATTATCCCTGGTTATGCGCGAGTAGTTTTCAATTTGTTGTATATCGTTAGGGTATTTTTCTTTCAGATAATCCATATCATGATGCATCAGCTTATCAAAGTGCAAATCGCCCAATAACATGAAATTAAATGCCTTTGCAGGAGTATTTGTTAATTTTTTAGCCCATACGTTAATTGGTAAAGCTGCCCCAATGAAAGATAGGTATTGGATGAATTTTCTTCTTTTTAGCCTATTCATGCAGTATTGATTTGGAATTAGTCATTAATAAATATACGCTACCTTTATAACATGTATCGTAAAATTTTCAATAAATATTTGTTAATACTAAATGTAATTGGTGCCTTATTTATTAGTCTGGGTTATCAAACCGATAAAGTAATACAAATTGACGTTAGCAGCTTGTTAAACACACGCTCTGTTACCACATTAACCAATGGCAAACTTGTGCCGTGGACAAAAGGCGTAGATCGCGAAAACGGTTACCTAACAATTGCCGCAGCTTTGTTTAATAAAGAAACTAACCCGAAAGCTATACCTGATAATTCATTGATCCCGGCTAATGAGCATCACCCGGCTATGCTATTACATTATGCTAATAATGATGGTACAAAATACCAGACCAGATTACTGGCCGACACCGGCGGCTCATTTACGCTTAAAGCGCCTGCAAATAAGTATAGCGACCTTTATGTTTGTTTAACCAGTGCTTACGGAAAATCTAAATTGCAATATGAGTTGGTTTACAATGATGGGAGAGAAGTGAAGAATATCACCGTACCCGATTGGGCAAACGATGTGTCCGATAATGATCCTAACTTTAGCTATGTGGTGCATGACCTGGCTAAATGGAGTAATAGAAGTACTTTAACAGAAACAGATCATCATAACATTCATGCTTTGAATATCCATCTTGATGAAAAACGTGTGCTTACTGCAGTAAACATAAAGAATTTGTCGAAAACCTATATGTTGTTTTGGGCAGCTACGGGGGTGGTTAAATAGACTAAGATTTTTAAGATTAGTGGGATTGTAGGATTAGCTGTTTAATTAGTCAAACTGGTTTTGTAACCGTATCAGGCGATCAATCATCAGGTTAAGTTTATCTTGCTCGCTTTTTACAAATCTACCCCTTAGGAAAAACGTACAGAATAACAACCAGGCGGTAGTTATGCCATAGGCTACTATTTTAAATGTAGCCGATGCGCTTTGCAATACCTCGAAAAAGTATAATAATAACCCGCTGCTTATTAATATTACATACAAATAGTATAAACCGCCATAAACTTTAGCCCGATTTTTTTGATACTCTTTAAGATCCTGTAAATATTCAGCCGGATTAATGGTTACATCCCGCTTGCTGATGATGCGATAATCTCTTACCATCATCATTACATATAATACCATGGTAACCATGATGATGACAATACCCAGGTAAGTGATCCACGAATTAAAAACAAAGAACAGCATCACAAAAAACAACACCGAGAATGAAATACCCATGCTGATAATATTCCATAGCAGTTTTCGGCCCAGGCTACCCATTCCTTTCTTTACCTGTTTCAGCACATCATCTACTGAAAGCTGATCCTTCTTTGGCTGTTCCTGCCAAACCGACATTAAATGATCAAAGTCTTTCATATTGATTATATAATTCTGTCAATTTCTGTTTTATACGGAAAATCTTAACCCTTAAATTGCCTTCGGATATGCCTGATATTTCGGCTATTTCCGGGTACGGCATTTCATCCAACACCATAGTAATTATAATCCTTTCTGATTCTTCCAGTTTTGATATACATTTATATAACAGTGCCACCTGCTCGTTTTTGTTTGATACCTCTTCCATTTTGGTTTCGGCTATCTGTGGCGTAAGTTCATCTTTAGCTTGTCGTTTTTCTGACCGTAGATATGTAAGGCAGGTATTTACCGCGATACGATATATCCAGGTTGATATCATTGCCTGGTTTCTAAACTTATCCAGGTTTTGCCAAACTTTTAAAAATGTTTCTTGTAATAGGTCGTTCGCAGCATCATCATCCCCCGTATAGCCATAGCATAAATGGAATATCTTTTTTGAATTGGCTTCAAATATTTGCTTAAAGATAATATCCTTTTCGGCCACAGTTATAGGTCTGTTTTTTATAAGTTAGATGCAAAGATAAGCTGATTGTTACAACAAGTAATTATTCTTATCGAACCAGTTTAGTTTTTTTTCGGCATCGTCCAACACTAAGTTATAATCGTTGATAAAATCAAATTGAAGATCCTCATGTAGTTTGCCTATTGCGGTGCGTATTTTCTCTACCTGCCTAACTAATATTAAACGTAAGGGTTTGTAGGATGTACGTCTGTCGGCATATTGAATATAATCAGTACAAAAGTTTAAGAGCAGATCAATTTCAGCTTCTTTTGAAGCCATAAATTTGGTGTATTTGCCAATCAGCCTTAAAATTTTCCGCAGGTACTTGGCTGCATCATAACTTCGTATAGGCAACTGGCTAAACATAAAGCCGATTTCGGCTTTTACTTTTTCTATAAAAGCAGCTTCGTTATCAGCTTCAAATAACAAATAGGCAAGTAGTTCTTTATTCTCTTTTTTATGACGGGCCAGGCGTAGGCATAGCTCGGCTATTTGCAAGCTTGATAAGTGCTGTAACTCTTTTTTTATATCCTGTAAGCCATAGTTGGCTGTGCTCATGTTTAATAAATTTATATTTTTAGCAAAATAGTAAATAGTTGTAGCTTCGCATCGTTATATTTATAAATGAAGAAAAACAAACTCACCCTCTACATTTTCATCGCCCTCATCCTGGGTGTAGTTGTTGGTTACATTTACAATGTTGCTGTAATTAAAGATTACAATAACAAAATTAATGCCGCCGAAACCACGATCAAAATTATTGATAATAAGTTGGTTTTAATAAAAGACACTACATCTGTAGTTTATAAAAACCTAAAGACACAACGTGTTACCGAATCCAAAATACGTAAAGTAAATGATGGTATACGAGAGGGTAAGGTGCAGTATTTCACCATTTTAAGCGATATATTTTTACGGCTGATAAAGATGATAGTAGCACCGTTGGTGTTTACAACCTTAGTTGTGGGTGTAGCCAAAGTAGGTGATATAAAGGCCGTAGGCCGAATAGGTGGGAAGACCTTACTCTGGTTTTTAAGCGCCACGCTGGTATCATTGTTATTAGGTATGATATTGGTTAACCTGTTTCAGCCCGGTCAGGAAATGCACCTGATGCTGCCCGATAGTCATTTAGGTACCGATATACAAAAATCCGCGCTTTCGCTTAAAGACTTCATTAGTCACGTATTCCCAAAGAGCTTTTTCGAGTCTATGTCTAACAATGAAATATTGCAGATAGTTGTATTTGCTTTATTTTTTGGTGTAGCAACAGCTTCCATAGGCGAGAAGGGAGATATTGTTGTAAAAGCATTTGATGCCATTGCCCACGTTATTTTAAAGATAACCGGTTATGTTATGAAACTTGCACCATTGGCGGTGTTTGGTGCCATTACAGCTATAGTTGCCAAGCAGGGGCTAAGCATATTGTCAACCTACGCCATATTCATCGGCGAGTTTTATTTCTCCCTGATCATACTTTGGGCGGCCATAATTTTAGCAGGATTTTTTGTGCTGAAAGGCCGTGCATTTAAATTGGTAAATAATATAAAAGATGCCATGTTGGTTGCCTTCGGTACATCAACCAGCGAAGCGGCATATCCACGCGTTTTAATTGAAATGGAGCGTTTTGGCTGTAGTAATAAAATTGTGAGCTTTGTATTGCCGCTTGGTTATTCGTTTAACCTGGATGGCTCTATGATGTATATGACATTTGCATCTTTGTTCCTGGCACAATCTTACGGTATTCATTTAACCTTTGTGCAACAAGTTACCATGCTGTTAACGTTAATGCTAACCAGTAAAGGTATTGCGGGTGTGCCGCGTGCATCATTAGTAGTTATTGCCGGCACTATTGCCATGTTTGGTATCCCTGAAGCCGGGTTAGCGCTGTTGATCGGTATTGATCCATTATTAGATATGGGCCGTTCTGCAACCAACGTTTTAGGTAATGCCATGGCAACTGCGGTAGTAAGCAAATGGGAGGGAGAACTTTCTGATGGAAACCCTATCCCTGTCGAAGATTTATAATAATTTACTCATTCAAAAAATCACTCATTAATCCACATGGCTTATATAGGTTTCAAACTTTCAAACTCTAAAAAAATATTTCTTGCTGCTAGTATAATCCTGCCGTTTTTGTTTTACTGTATATATTATTATGGGATGATGTTAAAGAACGCGCCTTATAAATTTACTGAGTTTGATTCGATGAACATTCAATATGGTAATCGTGATAGTTTGATAAATAAATACGATTCAAAAACCGGCGATTATCAGTATTTAAACAATCGTGATTCGTTAGTTAAAAAGCATGTGCATCTTAATCAAAAAGATCTGTTGTATCTGCATCGCAAAGCTGCTGATCTGGGTTTTTGGGATTTTCCTGCAAATGAAATCGGTGATAGTTTAAGAAATGGGGCCAAACCTTTACGTTATATTATCGAGTTTAAATATAAACGCAAAAATAAAAGAGTAGTGTTTGATGCTAATTTTGATGGCGACCCAAGATTAGTAGATGCTAACCAAAATTTAATAAAAGAGATTACACAGGTAATAGAGACAGAAGAGGCTAATCAGAAAAAATAAAATGAGATATTTGCTATATTTATTATTGTTGTTATCGATGCCTTCTGTCGCTCAACAAATGAGTTATGGCGAATGGAAAGAAAAAGCAAAAACAGAAATAAATTTACTCCCTGAATATGGTAATGTAAGAAAGGATAAGGGCTATCAGGAATATGATCAGAAATTTATTGACGATGAATTAAGGGAGCTCGGCACTGGCAGAAAAGCCTCGGATGAAATGGTGAAATTGGGCTTTCAATATCTTTATCGTGGAGAGTTGGAAGTTTCAATGAAGCGGTTTAATCAAGCATGGCTACTTGATCCGAAAAATGAAAATGCTTATTGGGGATTTGCTGCCGTATATTTTACATTTCAAGATTACGAAGAAGCTTTAAAACAGTTGGATAAAGGGCTTGTACTCAATCCTAATAGTTCGAATATTCTTACTGACAAGGCAACTATTTACACAGGTTATTTTGTAAATAAACATGATGTTAGTTATTTAAATAAAAGTATCTCTCTCTTTATTCAATCTTATAAGATTGACCCGCTTAACCAAAATACATTATTCAAGCTTTCTGTAGCTTATTTTTACAAGCAAGATTGTATAAATGCATTAAAGTATTACAATGAATGTATGAAACTTGGCGGTAAATCTATTTCTCCGGGTTATGGTGAAGCCCTAAAAAAACAATGTAATAAGTAAATCAATACGTTGTTTATATAAAATATATATTCTATATTTGCACCTCGAATTTTAAAACATTAATTAACAAACCATGTACGCAATAGTAAGTATAGCAGGACAGCAATTTAAAGTTGCTAAAGACCAGCAGATCTTTGTACACAGATTACAAGGAGACGAGGGCGCTAATATTGAATTTGACAATGTGTTGTTAGGAGAAAACGAAGGTAAATTCAAATTAGGAACTGATTTGAAAAGCGCTAAGGTATCTGCTACGATCCTGTCTCATTTAAAAGGTGATAAAGTAATTATCTTCAAAAAGAAAAGAAGAAAAGGTTACAAAAAGAAAAACGGTCACCGTCAGCAATTTACCAAGATCCAGATCACCGGTATAACTTTATAATCAGATTTTTAAAACGATCCGTTGAAAAACAGGTCATAAAAATATAAGAAATGGCACACAAAAAAGGGGCCGGTAGTTCAAGAAACGGCCGCGAGTCACATAGCAAACGTTTAGGTATCAAGATATTTGGTGGTCAACCGGCAATTGCAGGTAATATCATCGTTCGTCAACGTGGTACAAAACATAATCCTGGTCTTAACGTAGGTATAGGCAGAGATCATACTTTATTTGCTTTAAAAGCAGGCGAAGTAGTTTTCAAAAAGAAAGCCGATAACCGTTCATACGTATCAGTTATTCCTTTTGCAACTGCACCTGTAGCAGAAGATGCTGCACCAGCACCTAAAGCAAAAGCAGCAGCTAAACCGGTTGTTGAAGCAGCACCAGTGGTTGTAGCAGAAGTTGCAGCAGCCCCGGCTGAAGCAGCAGCTCCAAAAGCAAAAAAAGCAGCAGCTCCTAAAAAGAAAGCCGCAGACACTGAAGAAGCTCCGGCTGCTGAATAATTAGTTGGAAGATATTGAAAACCCTCAAAGTAATTACTTTGAGGGTTTCTGTTTTAAGAATTTGTAATTCTTACAGGGAGTGTAAATCCAATCCTAACTGGTTTTCCTTTAAGTATTCCTGGTTGCCATATAGGAGATGACTTAATCAGTTTGAGTGCTAACTGGTTAAAATAAGTTGAAGCACTGCGTATAATCTTTCCGTTACTCAGATGTCCATCTTTTTCTACTATAAATGATACATAAATAGTAGAAGTTTTAACGTGAGGTTTACCAGTCAGGATGCGAAAATACCTCGTCAACGCCTTATTGCTACCCTTAAACTCTGGGCATTTATCAAAAACTAAATTATAGGTTGGTTTTTGGTTGTTTTTTCCATTACCTACATTTAAATCTATACGCTCTCGTACTGTAGAACAACCAAGATATACAGTAGTGTCATTTTTTTGAGCATTTACTTTTCCTGAACACAAAAAAATGCCTAAAACTAAAATTGAGGTTTTCATCAGATGTTTTTCACCGGCATTTCGCCCATTTCTAAAACTAACGTGCCGCCATTAACCAGGTCCTGGTGCGAGAACCATAGTTTATCCAATTTCCTACCATTCATTTTAGCAAATTGAATATACTTTTTAGTTTTCGAACATCCGGCAGCTATCAGCGTAAATGCTTTGCCATTTGGCAGATCAATAGTTATTTTACTAAATAAAGGGCTGGTTATGGTGTACATTGGTGATCCCGGTTTTACAGGAAAAAATCCCATAGCCGCGAATACCACTACTGAAGACATAGAACCGCCATCCTCATCACCAGGAACACCCAATACAGTATCTTTAAAGTAAACATCCAGTATAAAGCGTGTCCATTTCTGTGTTTTCCACGGATTGTTGGTATAGTTAAACAGGAACGGTATCTGGAATGAACATTGGTTACCCATTGAGAACTGTCCGATCAACCCCGTCATATCCGGGAATTTTGAATAGAACATTGCACGGCTACTGCCTAAACCTTCTCTAAAGTATTGATCTAGTTCTTTTTCAAATACATCTTTACCACCCATCAGCTCAATTAGGCCCTCAATGTCATGCGTTACACCCCACTTATAAGTATAGCCGTTATTTTCGTTGTAGTAGGATTGTCCCTGTGTTTTTGGGTCAATGTCCACCCACTCGCCTTTATCATCCTTAGGCATAAACAACATTTTGTCCTTACTCCATAGGTTTTTATAATTATAGGCTCGTGGCGCAAATTTTAGGTGTACAGCGTTATCGCCTAGTTCTTTTGCCAATTCACTTACTGCCCAGTCGTTATAACTTCCTGCCAAGGTAACGGCTACTGCTGACCGCGCGCTGTGGTGCGCTTTTGCAACCGGGTCACTTTCGGCTTCGCCTAAATGCAGGGCAGGGTAGTAGCCCTTTGCATAATAAAAGTCCTCTAACGCACCTTTAGGGCCGTTGGTCGAGGCCAGCATGGTTGCCTGCTCAGCATTTTTTAGCATACCTTCTAACGCTTTTTTGGTATCGAAGTTTTTAATGCCTTTTCTGTAAGCATCTAAGAACATCACCGCCGAATAAAACCCGAACATACCCGGCCTGTCGCCAAATACCTTTGGATATTCGGGCATCCAGCCGCTTTGCTCATACATATTTACGTACGATTGCAGCATATCACCTTCTTGTGCAGGGTTCAATATGCAACGTAACGGGTGCTGCGCTATATAATCGCCCCAGGTATAATCATCGGTATACATGTTGCGTTTATCATCATGCACCTTTTGATCATAGCCGCTATAATATTTACCGCCCTCGGTGATATTTATCATGCGGACATAACTGCGGTATAACGCGGTATAGAACGTGCGTTTTTGTGATACGGTTCCACCTTCAACTTTTATCTGGCCGATAGCTTTTTTCCAAATGGCTTTACCTTGTGCAGCCAATTGGTCGAAAGTTATATGTGCAAACTCTTCTTCATAGTTTTTTTTTGCTTGCTCTTCGCTTATAAACGAAACCGCAAATCTAAATTCAACGGCATCCGGGTCGCTTTCATCATAAGTCATGGCTACTTTTTCGCCGTTCATCATTTTAGGAGTAGCTAAAGCACCTTGTACGGTATACTTGCCCCAGTCTTTATCACCTATTAATTTCGCGCTTACCGGTTTCCCCGAGAAAGTACCATACATATAGGCCTTGCCTCTTTGTGCGTGGATGCTGTCAATTACAAATTCGGTGCCAGTAATCGAGTTATCAGCAGCAATATTATATAAACCATTGTCATAGCAATGGGTAAGCAGTACGTGTTTTTTAACACCTTTTGGAAATTTAAAACGATACATGCCGCCTCTTTTTCCTACCGTATGTTCAACTCTTATGTCTTTATCAATCAAAGTAGTTGCAAAATACCATGGGCGGGTAATTTCCATATCATGGTCATAGGTTAGGCGTTCGTTCCAGTCGGCATCTATTAATGATCCTTTTGCCGGCCTTACGGAGAAGATAACTTGTGGCGTAATGACATTTAATGACAGTAAAGGGAAACCACTAACCTGGTCATCCAGATAATCTTGTCTCCGTGGGTGCGTTCTAACCATTTGGTTAGGCAAATGTACCACCGGGCGGTTTGTGTTTAACAGCGGGGCTATATTGCCTATTGTAGGGTCTATGTATTGAAGGTAATCTTCTTCAACAGGTGGCAATCCTTCAATGGGTTTATTCGTAGCAGTATTTAACCCTGCCGGGACAATCGCTGTCGCAGCTATCATACCACCGGCCTGCATAAACTTACGGCGCGATATACCGTCTTTTTGTTCTTCGTTCATATACGTTTTTATGTATTAGCCTTTCATGGCCTCGCGGATCGCGCGGCCTGCGGCGTCAACTAGTTCTAATTTCATTTCAGAGTATTTACGCGATATAATAACACCGTTCGCACCTGCTTTATAAGCGGCCAATGTTGCTTTGTAAACATCATCAGCGCTTTGCTTGCGGCTGTTTTTACCTGTTGGTATGCCAATATCAATGCCGGGCAGTATGGCACATTTACCCTTTACACCGGCAATGGCGCGTTGCGTTTCACGATATACATAGTCAGGTGATAACCCAGCCATTGGCAGATTATCATAGGATGCCTCATTTTCGCTATAACCTAATAATCTACTGTTAAAGCGCATTAATTCTTCGTGCGGTATATCCTTAAATATGGTCGAGCCTATGTTTCTAATAAAGTGTTGATAGCGTTCGCCGCCACAATTGTTATAAGCCACCACTTTTAAAAAATCTACCCTGCTGGCCAGGTTCTCATAATCACGTGTAGCACGGAAGAAAGGGTTAAATGAATTTACATGCTCAATATGCAAGCCAACCAACTGTTTTTTACCTAATGCTTTTATAGCCGCATAAACATTGTCAACTATCTCATGCTTGCCGCGGTCAAATAATTGATCCCAGGCGACGATCTCCGGATATTCGAGCATGATCCGCTGAAATTCTACATAATAACCATCACTGGGGCGCTGATTGTTTAACGCTGCTTTTGCAAACGCATCCAGTTTATGATAACCTTCTTTAGCACGCTCAAAATTAATATTATATTTTTTAGCTTCCTGTTGATGGTATTGGCAAAAGCAGGTTGACTTTGAAGGATCGATTGTCCCTACCAAATGACTTGCACCAAGCGCATTCAATAAAGGGCCGCTGCGTTCGTTAAAGAAAACTAGCCCGTCAAAATCATAGCTGGCACAGGTATCGGTAGCCAAAGCCGTCCAAAACGCGCGAACGTTAGGATTAAATAAGCAGGTGGTTTTTGTTTTACGGCCCATCAGATCTACTTCGCGACATTCGTTAATGCCGAGTACATCATCGCGCCATTGGTCTTCAATAGTAGCAAAAACCTTCATGCCACGTTTTTTAGCGCCTTTTAAAACCTCGGCTACCAGGTCACGGTTGGCATATTCTGGCGAGCGGGTGTTTTTTAATATTGTATTAGTATAATATTTGGCATGAGGGATAGCATAGTTGCCGCCATGATAATTTTTATCAGCTTCCTGCGGGCCGTGATCAGGAAACGGCTGTCCGCCAACCTGCCTGCCTGATAAACCATCGCCATAAGTAAAAGTGTTTAAAAAGATGGTGTTAATAGCACCGCGTTTTTGCAAAACATCAAGAACCGTATCAACGCCTTCATCGGCAAATGATGCCATACCAACCTGCAAGCCGTTGATCATATCCTTAGCCGGTTTATCAGCAGCCAATAAAGACGACATATTTATAAGTGGAGTTGCCGCGGCTACTGCAGCTAACGTAGCGCTATTTTTAATAAAAGTACGCCGGGTATTTTTACCGCCAGCCAAAGCAACGGGTGATATTTTTAGGGGTTTCATAAAGTTGGTTTTATTGGATAGATAAATATGATAAATCTTTTTAGCATAATACAACCGGCAACCCGTAAAAAAGCTGATACTAAGAGTCTTTAATATTGAAATTGATAGGTACCGAGCAAAGCACCCTAACAGGTTTGCCATCTTTCAAACCCGGTGTCCATTTATTTAATCTTTTAAAAACCTTTAATACTTGTTCGTCTTGTTCGGCAGAAAAGCCGTGTAGAACTTTCAGGTTACTTATACTACCATCTTTTTCAACTATAAGCATTACTATTACCCGGCCCTGGCATTCGCTCATTCTATCTAAAAAGGTGTAGGGGATACGATTTAAACGGGCGTAGAATTTATCCATGCCGCCTTTAAACTCGGGCATTACGTCAATATTGCTTGTTAGTGAATCCTGACTGACGAAATTTGTGATTTGAAGGGTCTGCGCTTTTGTTTTAAGAGCAAATACGAAAGCAATCAGAATAAGTAAAACATTCTTCATACTCAAATATACATTATAATGTCATTGCTTCGTTTCTTGCAATGACACAAATCTATTCCATATTATTAATATTCCCTCACCATTAATCCATCTGCAAAATCGCGCAGATATTGTTTATTTTCTTCGGGGAGATTTATTTTTTCTAATGCTTCAAAGGCTTTATCTGCATAGGTATGCATGGTTGTTTCGGCATATTGCCTAACCTGTAGGGTATTATATATAGAGGTAACTGCGGTTACTTTTTCCTGGGGAACAAATTGCTTTAGGGTTATCCAACTGTTTAGCTCGATAGTTTGATTGGCATCAGCCAGCTCCAACGCTTTTATTAGCAGGTGTGTTTTTTTGTTGGAGATAATATCGCCACCCACTTGCTTGCCAAATTTCTCTGGCGAGCCATACACATCCAGTATATCATCCTGTAATTGAAAAGCCAGACCAAGGTTCTCACCAAATTCTGAAATTAACTCAGCATCTTTCATATCGGCCCCGCCTAAAATGGAACCTATTTTTAATGCCCCGCCTAATACTACAGCGGTTTTAAGGCGTATCATGTAAATATACTCGTCTATTTTTACATCATTACGTACCTCGAAATCCATATCCAGCTGCTGACCCTCGCAAACGCCTATAGCGGTTTTATTAAATATGTCAAGTATTACACGCAGCAAGCGGTCCTCAACCTGCATCATTAACTTATAGCCTTCTATCAGCATTACATCGCCCGATAGTATGGCTGCGTTTTGGTTCCAGCGCTCGTGTACGGTCACCCTGCCACGGCGTAATGGTGCGTTGTCCATTATGTCATCGTGCATCAAGGTGAAATTATGAAACACCTCAATAGCCAGGGCAGGAGGGAGCGCTTTCTCCACATCGCCGCCAAATAGGTCGCAGGCCATTAAAAGCAGGGCAGGGCGCATGCGTTTGCCACCCATGCTTAGTATGTAATTTATAGGCTCATATAATTCGGCAGGGTAAACCGGGTAATTGAGCCTGGTAACAGCATTGTCAATTAATAACTGCAGATCTTTTAGTTCTTTCATAGATATATTTACAAGGATATTAACCTTGTACTAACGAAAAATCAATTTGTTTTTTAGCCAGATCAACGTTTTTTACGCGGATCAATACTTCATCACCCAACTGATAAATCTTCTTTTTACGCTGGCCGATGATGGCATAATTTTTCTCGTCTAAAGTATAAAAATCATCAGATATATCACGCAGGCGAATCATACCCTCGCATTTATTTTCAATAATCTCTACATACATGCCCCATTCTGTAACACCCGATATAACGCCGCTGTAAACAGTGCCGACCTGATCTTTCAAGAATTCTGCTTGTTTGTATTTAACTGATGAGCGTTCTGCATCCGCAGCTTTTTTCTCCATTGCCGAAGCATGCTGGCACATTTTCTCGTAATGATCTGCATTAACAGACTGACCGCCATTTAGATAATGCTCTAACAGACGATGCACCATTACATCCGGGTATCTACGGATAGGCGAGGTGAAGTGTGTATAATGATCAAACGCCAAACCGTAATGACTACTGGTTTTGGTAGTATAAATAGCTTTGGCCATGGAGCGGATAGCCAGATGCGTTAATACATTCTGCTCTTTTTTACCTTCCACATCCTCCATTAAATAATTTAAGGATTTGGCAGTTTCTTTATCAGACTTGGTATTGATCTTATAACCAAACCTTGCCGCAAAATTAGCGAAACTGGCCAATGCATCAGGTTTTGGCGAATCGTGCGCACGATATACAAACGTATACTTTTGTTTGCCTTTACCTTTGTTGCTTACAAATTCAGCAACTTTTCGGTTAGCCAAAAGCATATAATCTTCAATCAGTTTATGCGCGTCCTTACGCTCTTTTACATAAACGCCGGTTGGTTTGCCTTTATCATCCAGGATAAATTTAACCTCGGTAGTTTCAAAGCTGATGGCGCCGTTTTTAAATTTTCGGTCGCGTAGTATATAAGCCAGCTCATTCAGCTTTAATATTTCGCTGTTAAAATCGCCTTGTTTGGTTTCTATAACTTCCTGGGCTTCCTCGTAAGTAAAACGCCTGTTGGAGTTGATGACCGTTTTACCAAACCATTCGTTAATTATATTTGCTTTTTCATCCAGTTCAAATACAGCCGCAAAGCAAAGTTTATCCTCGTTAGGGCGTAGAGAACATAATCCATTTGACAACCGCTCTGGCAACATCGGTATCACCCTGTCAACCAAATAAACTGAAGTACCACGATCAAACGCTTCCTTATCTAAAGCCGAATCAGGAATGATATAATGCGATACATCGGCAATGTGTACGCCGATCTCATAATTACCATTCTCTAATATTTTATAAGATATGGCATCATCAAAATCCTTCGCATCAAATGGGTCGATGGTGAAAGTGGTCACATCCCTAAAATCGCGGCGTTTAGCAATTTCTTGCGGTGTGATATCTGCTGTAATGGTTTCGGCATCATGTTCAACTTCTTTAGGAAAGGATAGCGGGAAACCATACTCAGCAAGTATGGCGTTCATTTCAGTATCGTTTTCGCCTTGCGTACCTAGTATGTGTTTGATCCTACCAACCGGATTTTTAGCTTGTGCCGGCCAATCGGTAATTTCCGCGACTGCTTTAATACCGTTTTTTGCCCCGTTAAGTTCACTCATCGGGATGAAAATATCATGCATCATCTTGCGGTCGTCAGGAATGAAAAACGCATACCGATCTGATAGTTTTACAATACCGGTGAACTCCATTTTGGCGCGCTGCAATATTTCTATCACTTCACCTTCCTGGCGCTTGCCTTTGCTTATAGCATAAACGTAAACTTTAACCCGGTCCCCGTTTAAGGCATTGCGTAATTTACGTGGTGCTACAAAAATGTCGGTTTCGTCAGGATCATCGGTAACAATAAAAGCCGAGCCGTCATTGGTCAGGTCAACCTTGCCCTCAACAAATGTTTTAAGTTCAATTAACTGGAATTTACCTGGTGTAACTTCTTTTAACGTTTGTTTAAAAGCTTCTTCTTTTAAAATATCAAGTATGGTATATTTTGCATCAGGGTCACGGATATTTAGTTTTGCCGATACCTGTTTATAGTTTAGTGGTGTATTGCCATTTTGCTCAAAAATATCAAGCACCATTTGGGTTAGTACTTGGTTTATTGTTGAACTATGTTTCTTTTTGTTAGACATGTATAGATATGTATTTATACGAAGATACGGGAATAAGTATGAAATTATAAGTTTTGTATAGCGAGTTCTGAAATCGCAAAGTCATAATTTATCATGGCAAGTTTTAAAAATGCGGAATAGAATCAATCAGCCGCTTAGTATATTCCTCTTTGGGATGATTATAAATCTCGTCCGGATTGCCAATTTCGACTATCTCACCCTTGTTCATTACCATCATCCGGTCTGATATATGTTTGATGACAGAAAGATCATGCGAAATGAAGATATAGGTCAAATTAAATTCCTGTTGTAACTCACGAATAAGATTAAGAACCTGTGCTTGAACCGAAACATCCAAAGCTGATACTGACTCATCGCAAATAATAAACTTAGGCTGTAATGCCAATGCACGGGCAATTACTATCCGCTGCCGTTGGCCACCCGAAAACTCGTGCGGGTAACGGTTAAAATGTTCAGGCAATAAATTAACGCGTTCCAACAGTTCTGTAACTCTTTGCTTACGTTGTTTATCACTGTTGTAGATATTATGAACCTGTAAGGGTTCCATTATTGATTCGCCAACTGTTAGGCGTGGATTGAGAGAGGAGTAAGGATCCTGGAAAATGATTTGGATATCGCGGCGCATACGGCGCATGTCGTTTTTAGTTAGGCTGCGCAGATCAGTGCCTTCAAAGTTTATATTGCCTGATGTGGGTTCTATCAATCGCAGGATACTCCTGCCCAAAGTGGTTTTACCACAACCCGACTCTCCAACCAAACCCAGTATCTCACCGGGATACACATCAAAACTAACTTTGTTAACCGCTTTAACCATATTTGTTGACTGCCCAAATATCCCTGAGTTAACAGGGAACCATGTACTCAGCTCATTGATCTTTAATATAGGTTCCTGACTATATAGCTTCTTTTTACGTTCGGATATTTCTTTTTTAGGATAGTTGTATGCTTTGCGTATTTGCTCTATGGTAGTGTTGCTATCCATAAAATCAGCAATTACCGGCAGTTTTTTAAGATGGTATTTAACCGATGGCCGGCAAGCTAATAAACCTTTGGTATATGGATGTTGCGGATTTTTGAAGAGCGTTTTAGTTGGCGCTTCCTCGACTATTTCGCCTTTATACATTACCAGCACACGGTCAGCAATTTCATTCACTACGCCCAGATCATGCGATATAAAGATCAGGCTCATGCCGCGCTCTTCTTTTAGTTTTTTTAGCAGGTCGATGATTGTTTTTTGTACGGTTACATCAAGTGCTGTAGTAGGTTCATCGGCAATTAATATCTCGGGGCTGCAGGATAGCGCCATGGCTATCATTACGCGTTGCTTTTGTCCGCCGGATATTTGGTGTGGATAACTATCAAATATCGCTTCAGGGCGGGGGAGTTGTACTTCTTTAAATAGTTTGATAGCTTGTACTTTAGCCTCGGATTTAGATGATCCTAAATGCAGTTGTATAGCTTCTGTAACCTGGAAACCGCAGGTAAGCACCGGGTTAAGCGATGTCATGGGTTCCTGAAATATCATGGCTATCTTGTTGCCACGGATAGCACGTGTTTCATCTTCGGATAATTCAAACAGACTGAACTCATCCAACATCACTTGCCCGCTAACTACCGAATTACTCTTATTCAGCAAACGCATTAATGACAACGCAGTAACCGACTTACCCGAACCCGACTCGCCGACTATACCAATGGTTTCGCCTTTGGCGAGATGGAAGCTGATGCCCTTAACTGCATCAAACAAACCATTAGCTGTTTTAAACCGAATAGTGAGGTTGGTTACACTTAGCATATTAACCAACTATGGTAATGTGTTCATCAGCTATCAAAGCCTCGCCGCGATAACGCCTTAGCAGTTGCGAGGTGGCCACCACATCTTTTTGGCAATAGATGCAAATGCGTTCTAATTCGTTGTCTTTCCAATAGACACTGCCAACCATGCTGCCGTCAATATCATCTTTAGGGGTGGGGATATTAAATATAGCAGTAAGCAGATTTAGTGATGTATAACTTTTATAATCACCAAATTTCCAAAGTTCCATGGTATCTAAATGACCAATCTCCCAGGGCTTTTTGCCTGCTATGTCTAATTGTTTGGGTAAGGGTAAGCCGTTGATCAGCAGCCTGCGACAGATGTATGGGAAATCAAACTCCTTGCCGTTATGCGCGCATAATACAAGGTTGGCTGGTTGCCCGGCCAGCATTGCCGAAAACCCCTCCAGCAACTCCTTTTCATCATGACCAGCGAACGATTTTATACGCAAACCACGGTCCTTGCCACCAGTGAATATGCCTACCGATATGCAGATGATCTTACCAAATTCGGCCCAGATGCCGGCACGTTCGTAGAAGTTCTCAGCAGTTTCTTCTTTGCGTTGGTTTTGGGTTTTAAGATCCCAGAGTTTCTTAAAGTGATCGGGCAGTTCATCGTGCGTGGCATATTGGGGCACGGTTTCAATGTCTAATACCAGTATATTACTAAGGTCGTATTGTTCAAGCATGCGGTTACAATTATAGTAGTGCCAATATAATGATTGATGCGGAACTATTAAATTAATATCGATCTACTGACGGCGGCCTGACAGTTACACTGGCTTGTAAGCTTCTTAAGTGATTCACAAAATAGTGAATCACCTGAATCACTTTTTTTCTGTAACTATTTATGAATCAATTGATTGCTGAAATGGAGTGAATCACCCTGAATCAGTACTAAAACTTTAAGCTGATATATTTAATCATTTGTAAATAAGATAATTATGTGATTATCGTGAAATTTTAGAAATTTGAGTGAATCACTCAATCAGCTTTTTGCGAACTTTATTCATTGTCATTGTTGATATTGCCACCACATCTTAATCTCAAGGCAGCGTTTAGACTGAGGCATACGATGCAAGGTAACGCAGCCTTGTTTAAAAAAGGAAAAGGAATTACATGAAAGCAGAATGGTGCGCTTTATAAAAATGCCATCTCTTAATGCATTTTCTCCGCCAGGGTTCGAATAACCAGCAATTCCTCCGAATCAAGCTGATCAAATAAACGTTTTTCATGCAGGTCAAAAGAACGCATCGGCCGGTGTTGGGAGTCTGTACGTTGATCTCCGTTATGGAAGCACCAGCCCGCTGCACCGGATTTTTTTGCGCCAAAAAGGTCTGTAATATAATCCTTTATCATTGGTTGCCAGTCTGAATACCCACGGCGGAATGGCTCCTGATAATGAATAGGAACTGCCTTTCCCAGCTTTTTCATCCAGGCCAAATATTCTTCTGTTTTTACAGATGTTTTTGATGCAGACCCTGCGGTTCGTGGGCGATGAGGACTTATAAAATCTACCTTAACATCGTTTATGTAGGAATTTAAGTCTTCGTAATTGATATCATCACCGGCAGAAGCGGTAATAAGCAGATCAGGATAAAGTTTCTTAGCCGTTTCCCGCATCAGTTTCAGGTCCTTAAAACTCACAAACCGTGAGTCGCCAATATCTCGTTCATTAGCTAGATCCAAATACCAGTTTTGATAAGGTTTTAGTGCCGTTAAAATGGAACAAACAGCATGTTCGTGCGCCTCAGGGGTTTTTAATGAACGGCCGTCTTTATTATTACTGTGTGCAAGCGTCACATCCACTACAATACCGGCCTTATCACATTCCTGTATAATCCACTTTAGTTTATTCATATATATGTTAACGGGGGTTCCATAGTCGTCTACCGCGCTGATGTCGCCATCTGTCCCCGGCCAGTTCGCCCAGATACGGATCCAGTTAAATCCATTCTTTTTTATGTCGGCAAGGTCTTTTTGTATAAATGATTCCGGGGCGCCCAACGCGCCATAATAGCTTATGCCATATAAAAATGTGGGTTTGTTATTTAGCGTAAACACAGTATGGTCAATTCCCAGTTTAGTTTCAGACTTATACACTGTAGGGGGGGCATTTGCATAGTAGCGGTCGTTAAAGCGCTTCAATAGCTGTTCTTTGGCATCGTTGTCCATAAAAACCGAGGTACTATCGGGTCTTTTTTCAAACATATGAAAATTTTCCTGTAAGCCAGAGTTGCCGTTTTCGCTATGCTTTGTGCCTGCCTGTAAGACGATTATATTAACCGTCCGATCAGTTCTGTTGGTAGCTAACGTTTGAGTTGGTAAAGCAACAGCAAGCAGGTACATGCCCAATAACGCTATTAAAATTAGTGTTCCAACAGTTGATTTCATCGAAGTGGCTAAGTTAGATCAGCATTCTTAAAACGTTAAAAATAGCAAAAAGGTTGAAAACGTCATAAAGTTGTATAGGCTAGTTACCTATTCAACATTATGATGGTACTTTTCCGACAAACCTCCTATTCATGGCGAGCCATTATGAATAAATAGTGTATAAATTATTAGAATATTCGTTGGCTTTGCTGTTTATCTCTCTAACGGCAACGTAAACCAAAATGTACTACCCACACCCGGCTCACTTTCTGCCCAGATCTTGCCGTGGTGCCGGGTGATGATCTCGTGCGATAGGTAAAGGCCTATGCCCAGCCCCGATATATTAGAATTGATATCATCAACCCGGTAAAACCGCGAGAAAACATCCTGCAATTTTTCTTCGGCAATGCCGATCCCAAAATCACGGATGCCTATTTTAACATTACCGGCTTCTTTTACCAGGTATATAATGATCTGGTTTGTCCCGGGCGAATAGCGTATAGCATTGGTAAGCAGATTGTTAATAACTTGCTCAATTCGGTTAGGGTCGCCGCTTACCTGTAACTCAGCCAGATTGGTTTCCAATGTTATCCGGTAATTATTATGACCGTGCGAAAATAATTCGATTACATCGACAAGGACCTGCCGGATATTAAACCGCTCGACCGCAAAGCGCAATTTGCCGGCTTCTATCTTAGATACATCCAGTAGATCTGCTACCAGCATGCTCAATTTTTTTACCTGCAGCCTGGTTTTGCTCACAAATCGCTGGGCTTTTGCATCGGTTACAATGGTGCTAAGTAGCTGTAGATAACCGCTTATGCTGGTTAGCGGGGTTTTTAGTTCATGGCTGGCCAGCCCTATAAATTCGTCTTTTTTGTCATTAAGCTCTTTCACCTGTTCAAACAAACGGGCCTTTTCTTCCTCAATGTTAAGCTGCTCCGTAATATCACGCGCTATTTTTGAGGCACCGATGATCCTGCCGAGCTCGTCCACAATAGGCGATACGGTGAGCGAAATTGGTACCCGCCGCCCATCTTTTGCCACCCGGATCGTATGGAAGTGATCCACCTTGTTGCCTTTGGATACCTCGCCGATAAGAAAAGATTCTTCCTGTATACGTTCTGGCGGGATGATAATGGAAATATGCTGGCCAATAATTTCCTGTTCAGTATACCCGAACATTTTTTCGGCGGCTTTATTCCAACTGGTAATAATACCATCCAGCGTCTTGCTCAGAATAGTATCGTCCGAGCTGTCTACTATGGCTGCCAGCATACCTTGTTTCTCGTTCGCTTTCTGGTAAATGGTAATATCACGGGCAATCTTTGAGGCACCAACGACTTTGCCTGACCGGTCGGTGATAGGCGAAATGGTGACGGATATGGGGAATTGGTGACCATCTTTTGCCATACGCACAGTTTCAAAATGGTCTACTTTATTGCCCTGGCTAATGCTGCTGATAATTAGTGCCTCCTCACTCAGCCTATCTGGCGGGATAATAAGTGAAATATGCCGGCCCAGCGCTTCCGCTTCGCTGTAACCAAACATGCGTTCTGCTCCCGGATTCCAACTGGTGATAATGCCCTCCAGTGTTTTGCTGATAATCGCGTCATCAGATGTAGCTATAATAGCAGCCAGTATGGCGTGCTTTTCGTCTGCCACACTTAGGTTACCTGCCGGTAGAGTCAATTGATTGAGCTGATTATTATCCATGTAAACAAATAAACCATTAATATTCCATATTGTTATATGTGGTTTTTGATTATTATACAATTTTGAACATCCTATTAAATGATTGCGTGGCAGTATCTTTGTACTACTAAAAGAAAAGCATCATGGACACATTAATCAACACCATCTTCCCGAAAGGCGACCCGGCACCGGCCGAATATTTTACTGGCAAAGCCTGGGTAAAACCATTGGTACCCAAAGACGATATTTTTAACAGCGTAATAGGCAACGTAGTTTTTGAAGCCGGCGCACGCAATAACTGGCATACACATCGCGGCGGGCAAATATTAATAGTGACCGACGGTATAGGCTATTACCAGGAAAAAGGAAAAGCCATTCAATTATTAAAAAAGGGAGATGTAGTTACTATTCCGCCAGATCTGGTGCATTGGCATGGCGCATCGCCCGATAGCGAGTTTACACACATCGCTATAAGTACCAACACGCAAAAGGGTGTGGTAGATTGGTTGCAGCCAGTAACCGATGAAGAATATAAACAATACAATAAATAGAAGATAATGCAAAAACGTAAATTAGGCAAAAGTGGCCTTGAGGTATCTGCTTTAGGACTGGGTTGTATGGGCCTGAGTTTTGGTTATGGACCCGCTACAGATACGCAGGAAGCAATAAAATTGATAAGAGCGGCTGTTGAGCACGGTGTTACTTTCTTTGACACTGCCGAAGCCTATGGCCCCTTTGTTAATGAAGAGCTATTAGGTGAAGCACTTGCGCCCTATCATAACCAGGTTGTAATAGCTACTAAATTTGGCTTTAAGAATGGCGACTCTAAAGCAGGGGTGGACAGCAGACCCGAGCGCATACGCGAAGTTGCTGAAGCATCGCTTAAAAGATTAAAGGTTGAGGCAATTGACCTGTTTTATCAACACCGGGTAGACCCTAATGTGCCTATGGAAGACGTAGCCGGAACTGTTAAGGATTTGATTAAAGAAGGTAAAGTAAAACATTTCGGCTTATCAGAAGCAGGGGTAGTGAGTATTCGTAAAGCACATGCGATACAACCTGTGGCCGCATTACAAAGTGAGTATTCACTTTGGTGGAGAGAGCCCGAAAAAGAGATAATACCAACGCTTGAAGAGTTGGGTATTGGTTTTGTGCCTTTTAGCCCGTTGGGAAAAGGTTTTTTAACCGGGGCTATTAATGAGGATACCAAGTTTGACAGTACCGACTTTAGAAACATCGTACCCCGTTTCACCCCCGAGGCCCGTAAAGCTAACCAGACTTTAGTCGATCTGCTAAGTAAGATCGCGCAGCAAAAAGATGCGACACCTGCACAAATAGCATTGGCCTGGTTGCTTGCTCAAAAGCCATGGATAGTTCCTATACCCGGTACTACCAAGCTGCATCGTCTGAAAGAAAATATTGGCGCAGCTAATGTTGAACTTACTACTGATGACCTGAACGAGATTGAAATTGCCGCCTCGAAAATAGATGTACAAGGCAATCGATATCCAGACGCGCTTGCGAAACTGACCGGCAGGTAAAAAAATATTAAGTTACTGAGTAGTCCTAAAATGGTCAACCTATTTCAGGACTACTCAGTTTAAAATATACTCTTAGGTATTATAACCTAATATCTTCAATACCTGTTTACTGTTTTGTTCTTCGCCAAATACCTCAAAGTTAAATGTCTCATCGCGATTGCGGCGAATGATAACATGCTTTGGCGATGGCAGCAGGCAATGGTGTATGCCGCCGTAACCGCTTAAAACTTCCTGGTAGGCGCCTGTATTAAAAAAGCCTAAGTATTGCACCTTACGGGTTTTGGGCATAAATACACTGTTCATGTGGGCTTCCTGGTTGTAGTAATCCTGGCCATCGCAGGTGATGCCGCCAAGGTTTACGCGCTCGTATTCAGAGTCCCAGTTGTTTATAGGTAGCAAAACATATTTTTGGTTCAGCGCCCAAACATCCGGCAGATTGGTTATGAATGATCCATCCAGCATTAACCAGCGTTCGCGATCGTTTTGTTGTTTACGTCCTAATACCTTATACAATATGCCTGATGCTTCTGCAACGGTATATTTACCAAATTCGGTAATAATATCCGGTTCTTCGGTGTCGTTCTCGGCGCAGATCTCTTTAATACGGCTAACTATCTCGTTGATCATGTACTCGTAATCAAAATCAAATACCAACGAATCTTTAAACGGCATACCGCCGCCAATATCTAAAGTATCTAACGCGGGGTTTATCTTTTTGAATTTGCAGTATAGTGTTACGTATTTCTCCAGCTCGTTCCAGTAATACGGTGTATCAGAGATGCCAGAGTTAATGAAGAAATGCAATAACTTAACCTGGAAATTAGGATTGCTCTCTATCTTGTTATAGTAGAAATCAATAATATCTTCCATGCGTACACCTAAACGCGAGGTGTAAAACTGCGAGTCCGGCTGCTCTTCAGCAGCTATACGGATACCCAGGTTGCATGGGGTAGCCATTTCTATCTCATCATCATACAAGTTAAACTCTTCTTTATTATCTAATACCGGGATGATGTTTTTAAAACCATCATGCAGCATATCAATAATATACTGTTTGTACTGGAAGGTTTTAAAGCCATTACAGATAACGGTCATGTCTTTAGTTAAAGCACCTTTTTTCTCCAGCGCGTCAATCATCGGCATATCAAAAGCTGATGATGTTTCCAGGTGGATCTCGTTCTTTAAGGCTTCTTCGACAATGTGCCTAAAGTGTGAGCTTTTGGTACAATAACAATATTTATAGCTGCCACGATAATCGTTCTTTATTATAGCCTGCTGAAAAAGCAGCTTAGCTTGTTGTATTTTTTTGGTAATGATAGGCAGATAAGTAAAGCGCAGGGGCGTGCCATACGTTTCTATCATCTCCATTAAATTAAGATCATGAAAATATAATTCATCGTCAATAATCTCGTAGCCGTCTTGCGGGAAGCCAACACTCAAATCAAGAAATTCCTGGTAACTCTGCATTAATTAAAATTTTGGCAAAAATGTAATTTTTTAACGGAATTAACGGCTATTTATTGATGGAATTTTATTGTCGGAATGTAATTATTGTATTAGTTCATAGATAATAGGTCATGATTCATAGTAAATCGGATGCATAAATAACTATCAACCATGATCTATGAACTATCAGCTACGTGGCAAATACACCTCCGCAATCATACACCTGGCACTGCCACCGCCATTGTTTTCAATCGTATGTATATCTGCATAAACCAATTTACCAAAGGCAGATAGCACTGCTTTTTGCTCGTAAGTAAGCGATTGAAAAGCGCTTTGCGACATCGCGATTAAAGTATCACCGGCATTATTCTTAGCCTCCAGCATATTACCGGCAAACTGGTTCATTTGGGTAAAAGATATGTCGATGATTTGTTTGTTAGTATCTTTTAATGATTTTATAACTAGTTCTTTTTCAATGATATTGGTAATGCTATCTAAACAAATAACAGCGAAGTTACTGCCAAGGGCCATCATTACATTTGTATGGTATATGGCGAGTCCTTTTTCATCAACAGCATGAAATTTAACCGAGTTGTAACCCGTTTGCTCGCAAAAAGCAGCTAACACTTTTTCATCAGTGCGGGGAGAGAGGCAGGCATAGGCAATTTTATTTTCGCGATCCAAAACCATGCTGCCGGTGCCCTCAAGGAATTTACCTTCATACTCAAAATGGCTCAGGTCAATCACATGCATTACGGTGAAATTATCTTCCAGTTGGGTTATAATATCTTCACGGCGTTCCAACCTGCGGTTTTCGGCCTGCATGGGGTATAAAAACACGTCACCATTGGCATGGAATGATACCCAATTGTTTGGGAAGAGAGAGTCGGGGGTATGTGGTTGAGGCGTATCGTCAATAACGGTAACGTTTAAGCCGTTATCTCTTAAAACTTGTACTAAGCCATCAAATTCGGCTAACGCGTTGGCTTGTACCTGCTGCTGGTCGGTATCGCGGGATTGAAATGCGTTGCTTTCGGCAGTTTGTTCGTTAAAACCAAAACTTACCGGGCGTATCATTAACAAGTTTGAGGTAGATTGCATGGCACAAGGTTATACAAGCAATATAACAACAGTTTTTAGTAATTGTTAATTAATCTGCTTTGTAATCCAATATATCGCCGGGTTTGCAATTTAGCTCGCGGCAAAGCGCTTGTAAGGTATCAAAACGTACACCTTTAACCTTGCCCGTTTTAAGCAGCGAAAGGTTGGTCATGCTGATATCCAGGCGCTCGGCAAGTTCTTTTAGCGACATTTTATTCTTCGCCATTTCTACATCTAAATTAACTATGATAGCCATTATACAAATTCCTCGTTTTCTTTTTGCAAGCTGAAACCATAGTTAAATACATCGGCCATAACATAAATAACAGCGCCCATTATTAAACCCCTTAAATTCTCTGTCCAAACCATGTTAAGCAAACTAAAATCTTTAATCTGAGTATGTAATATAAATGCGGTGCATAAACCAACTAAAATGTGCACAGGGGTTAACAACGCAAAGCATAGCGCTATTATTTTTAACCTGCGTATATTATCATATTGAAAAGGTGTACTATCTTTAATAGTATCAAAAAACTTTCTCAACTGATAGATAATAGTAGTTACTAATACCTCAAATGCCATAAAAAAGAAATAAGCTATAGTGATGGTGCTAAAGGTATTTTTAAGCTTCATTCTTAAAATACCCTGATCATTAGTGATTGTGATATCCTTTGCAGTAGGCGTTAAGGCTGTCATTTTGATAATCTCGGTATGTGATGTGTATTTTACCGGGTTATTAATTTCCGAAAAATCAGAAGTGCAAAATTTAAAAGTAACCAGGGTAAGTGCTAATGCGATAAAAACAAAATTTAACACCCAAATAATGTTAAGTAATACCCTTATGGTTTTTAAAAGCCAGTTTGAATTAGTTTTCATGGTTGTAATTGTTTTATAGAACAAATATGAAAACTAAAATTGATAAAACAAAAATTATTTTATGTAAAACATAAAATAATTATGAATTTAGGTTAAATTACGTTGCAGAGGCATACTCATACAATGGAAACCACCGCGTGCCCTTGACAGCTCGGCAGATGGCATTAGTATCAGCGTATCCTTCATGGTTTGCGGATCAAGCTCATCATTCTCAAATTTGTTAAGCAGGTCCTTGACCTTAATTACCTTGAAACCGTTCTTTTTAAATGCCTCAATGGTTTTATCGTTGCGATCATAACCCAAAACAACACCTTCTTTAACAGCGAGCAGGTTGCAGGAGTCGGTCCATTGTTCACGGGCATCATAAGGAAACGTATCATTGCCCGAGTAGATGAACTTTGTTTTCTCTTTGCTTTGTAAGTCGTTTTCACTGATGTCGATTAACAGATCTTCTAAACAATTAAACGCACGAGGCTTTTTCTTGCCTTTTTCAAATTGGATAATATCTGTACGGTCTTTATCCTTTGTTTTTTTCTCAGTCAGCCAGGCAATGGGTTCGCTGTCTTCAACCGGGGTTTGGGTAACAGCCAGCGAATGCAATACTGCCCATACATTGCGCTTAACTTGTGTAAACACGGTATCAATATGCATATAATCCCGCCGGTGCGGTATTTTTACTACGGTTATTTTCTTGACAACATCATTGGCAAATAGTAATTTAATAGCCTCATTAGCACCATTGGCCGAGGTACGCTCGCTGCACCCAATAATTAAATGCTCGGGGCTGATCATCATTACATCGCCACCCTCCAGCGTGGTTTTCTCATCCTGATCCTCGCCGGGGCGCAAAAAGTGTTGTACGGTTTCTGGTATCTCTAATATATTATTCTTATATGCAGCAAATAACGGGTGGTTGAAGAATATATAACGCGCCAGCAAAGTCTCGCGTGCGCGTGCTTTCTTTGCCGGTTTATTTAACAGCATATAGTTATTTATCGCGATGCCTATATCCCTTGAAAATATCAGGTTAGGTATAGGCGCAAATATCATTTCATTGTTATTTAATGAGCCTGAGATGAAAATTTTAGCCAACTCAACCGGGTCGGTATCTGTTAAAGTTTGTTGTAAACGATAATTGCAGCTCTCAATAGCGCAAACAGCAGCAACTAACTTATTCCGGATGTCTGCATCCTCCAAAATATTGGCTAGCAAAGTCTGTATCTCAATAACTTTGTTTGATGCGTGGAAGTCTTTATTATCCGGCTTAAAAAAGTCGCGGTTATTTTCCTTAGCATCTATTTCTTTTAGCTTGCCTTTTATTTTATCGGGATCTAAAAAATATAGCAGGAGTTTAACGTAATAATCATATTCATTTTTACGCATGCTATCCAAGTGTACAATATCCTCGAAGAGCCAATCCTGCGCTTTCGATGGCACAACACGGCCAAGTCCGTTATCAGGGCTATGGATAAGCAATGCGCGTAAGTCGCCAATTTCAGAGCTTACATCTATTTTAAAATCGTTCTCAGGTAGTATCATAGGTATTTTTAGATATACAAAGCTATTGAGAATAATCTTCATTTCGGATGTCGGATGTTCGATTTCGGATTTGTTATTAACCCTGTTTTTAAACATCCCGAGTAAAATGTTAATTTTGCCGCATGAATTTTATTATTGATGCTACTGTTAAAGCCGTTAAACAATTATATCAAGCTGATATTACGCCTGCCGATGTAAGTTTGCAGGAAACACGTAAAGAGTTTGAGGGCCAGGTTACTATAGTTACTTTTCCGTTCACTAAAGTTTCGCGTAAATCGCCTGAGCAAACAGGGGCCGAAATAGGCGAGTATCTTAAAAACCAACTAAAAGAGGTATCGGCATTTAACGTAATAAAAGGATTTTTAAATATCTCTATATCCAACACCTATTGGGTAGAGCAGTTATACCAGGTAATTACTACCGATGATTTTGCCATTTTTAAACCAAACGGCAAAAAGGTAATGGTGGAATATTCATCGCCAAACACCAATAAACCATTGCATTTAGGGCACGTACGTAACAACCTGTTGGGATATTCGGTAGCCAAAATCTTGGATGCAGCGGGTTATGAGGTTATAAAAGCTAATTTGGTTAATGATAGGGGTATCCATATCTGCAAATCAATGCTGGCCTGGCAAAAGTGGGGCAATGGCGAAACACCGGAATCGACTAAAGAAAAAGGCGATCACCTGGTAGGTAAATACTATGTGATATTTGATAAAGAATACAAAAAACAAATAGAAGAGCTTAAAGCCATTGGCCAAACCGAAGAGGAAGCTAAAAAGAATGCCCCATTAATAAAAGAGGCGCAAGAAATGCTGCTTAAATGGGAGGCCGGCGATGATGCGGTAATTGACCTTTGGCAAACCATGAACGGCTGGGTGTACGAGGGATTTGGCGAAACCTATAAAAAGTTGGGTGTTGCTTTTGATAAATTCTATTATGAATCTAACACTTACCTTTTAGGTAAAGATATTGTTGAAGAAGGGCTAGCCAGCGGTGTTTTCTTTAAAAAAGATGACGGTTCTGTTTGGATTGATTTGACCGAGGACGGTCTTGACCAGAAACTTGTTTTACGTGCCGATAGTACATCAGTATACATAACCCAGGATATGGGTACCGCACAGCTTAAATATGATGATTTCGGGATGGATGAGTCTATTTATGTGGTAGGTAATGAGCAGGATTATCATTTTAAAGTGTTGTTTTTGATACTACAAAAACTGGGTAAAACCTGGGCCAGAGGATTGTTCCATTTATCATACGGCATGGTCGATCTGCCATCAGGTAAAATGAAATCGCGTGAGGGAACTGTTGTAGATGCAGACGACTTAATAGTTGAAATGGAAACTACAGCCAAACAAGTAACCGAGGCTTTAGGTAAGATAAACGATTTTAGCGAAGAGGAGAAAACGCAATTGTATCATACGATTGGTATGGGAGCTTTGAAGTACTTTTTATTAAAAGTTGACCCCAAAAAACGGTTATTGTTTGATCCTAATGAGTCGGTAGATTTCCAGGGGCATACCGGGCCGTTTATACAATATACCCATGCCCGTATTAAATCGGTTTTAAATAGAGCGACAATAACCGGCGTAGATACAGAACCTTCGGAATTAGCACCGGAAGAACGCGACCTGATTGTAACGTTAACTCAATTCCCTGAAATTATTACACAAGCTGCTATTGCTTACAACCCCGGTACTATAGCTAATTATGTATATGAACTGGCAAAAGCTTATAATAAGTTTTACCACGAACATTCTATACTACAGGCTGAAGATGAATTGGTAAAACAATTTAGGCTGCAACTTTCTGTCGCATCTGCAAAGGTAATAAGTCGGGGTATGAATATGTTGGGTATTGAAGTGCCGGAAAGAATGTAAGCCCCTAAATCCCTGAAGGGGTAATATAGGTGCGAAGTAGTTACGAATAATCATGGTTAATAAATCAAGTAAGCATTGTAACAATAGTGTTTAGCTCGATCAACATTTAGACAGGATGATTTTTTTTATTATGTTTGTTTACCAATATCTCTAAATATTATGAACAAAAAACAAACATTATTACTAATAGTAATACTTGCAGCAAGCTCATTAGCTAATGCGCAAAATAAACTAAAACATGAGGATACCGAGGTTTATGAACCTGTACCAAATGTGGTAACTCCCGGTAAAACAAACAGTGATGCACCATCAGATGCTATTGTATTATTTGATGGTAAAAATCTGGATCAATGGACAATGGCCGACCATCGCGGTACACCAGCTACTTGGGATGTTGCTGATGGAATATTAACTGTAAATAAACATAGTGGGAATATTGAAACCAAAAAATTGTTTTCTAATTACCAGCTACATGTAGAGTGGAGAATACCATCAAACATTACAGGTAGTGATCAGGCGCGGGGTAATAGTGGTGTTTTCCTAGCATCATTAGGTGGGGGCGATGCCGGTTACGAACTACAGGTGCTTGACTCTTATAAAAACAAAACTTACGTTAACGGGCAAGCCGGTAGCATTTACAAGCAGTTTATTCCGTTAGTTAACGCCGCTAAGCCACCGGGCGAATGGCAGAGCTATGATGTTGTATGGACAGCTCCAACATTTAATGATGACGGGACAGTTAAAACTCCGGCAAGGGTTACTGTATTCCATAACGGAGTTTTAGTGCAAAACAATGTGTCTTTACTAGGCCCGACACAATATATTGGGCAGGCTTCTTATAATAATGCCAAACATGGCCCTGCTCCAATAAAACTACAGGCCCATGGTGATAAAAGTGAACCATTAAGCTACCGAAATATTTGGGTTAGAGAGTTGTAATACATTTAAGAAATAGAGTAAAACGTTATTTGGACGGTAAAAAAACACCGTTTAAATAACGTTTTTTTGTTTGTATATAAATTAATTGTTATTCGATTAAGAATAAATGCCTGATGTACGATATAATTTAGGCACTACACTAAAACAAATGCAATGAAATGGGTGTTTAGTAATCAGATTTGTAAAAAATGATACTTTGAAAATGAAGTCATAAAATAATTGACTTAAAATTAAATAGTATTTATATTTACTATAATTAAACTAGTGTATTAAACCCTAATTGTCAGACATGAAAAAACTACCCTTAGTTTTTTGTTTGTTGTTTGGTGCGTGTGCAGCGCCCAAACAAATTGTCAATAACAATACTTCTTTTCATAATCATCCAGCGCCGTATCATGTATTTTCCGTAGGTAAGTGGAACAATGATTATATTATTTTAACCCTTATCGATGCTCAGAATACATATTTTAACATTAAGACAAATTATAATGCTTTGTTGAAAAGGGGCGATGTTTATAAACCTTGAAGTTATTAACTATCATTGACAAGTATTAGGTTATTTATAACTTAGCAGTTTGCCGGGAAGTGATACTGCTTGGCTATAATTTAACAGCACATTAGTCATGATAAAAGATTTAAACTCATTAAACCAGGTAGCAGAGTTTCATACCACATTTAAACATCCAATTTTACCAACACCCACAATTCCATCAAAAGAACGTTGTAAACTTCGTGTTGAACTGTTAGCCGAGGAACTAAAAGAACTGCAACAAGCCATTGATGATAATGATATGGTTGAGATTGCAGATGCGCTTTGCGATTTGCAATATGTATTATCGGGCGCGGTTTTGGAGTTTGGTTTAGGCGAAAAATTTAAAGAGCTTTTTGATGAGGTGCATCGGTCAAACATGAGCAAGGCGTGTAAAACGGTTGAAGAAGCCAATGATACCATAGCGCATTATAAAGGTAAAGACAATACAGAATCTTATCATAATGAAATCGACGGATTGTTCCTGGTATACAGAACCCAGGATAATAAAACCTTAAAATCTATCAATTATTCGCCTGCTGATCTGGGTACAATATTGGGGTAAATGCTTGATATACTTTACCGGGACGAGTGCCTGATCGCTATTAATAAACCACATGGTTTGTTAGTACACAGATCGCCAATAGCGGCCGATGCAGAAGAATTTGCACTACAATTACTAAGAGATCAGGTAGGTTTAAAAGTAAACCCTGTACATCGTTTGGATAGGGCCACCGGCGGTATTTTATTATTCGCGCTGGATAAACAGGTTGAAATAGCAATGCAGCAACAATTCTCTGATAATAAAGTCAACAAAAACTATTTAGCCATAGTTAGGGGCTATACACCTGATATGGAGGATATTGATTATCCGCTTCGTAAAGAAAACGGCACAATACAAGAAGCTTTTACAGCTTATGAAACCCTTAGTCGCGCAGAACTGGCGGTGCCATTTGGTAAACATGATACTTCAAGGTACTCGTTAGTAGAAGTTAAGCCAACTACCGGGCGCATGCACCAGATCAGAAAGCATTTAAGCCATGTTGATCATCCCATTATTGGCGATACCACGCACGGCTGTAATAAACAAAATAAATTGTTTAGAGAAACGTGGGAAATGACCACATTGTTATTACATGCTTCTAAGTTATCATTTAGTCATCCGGTTACCAATGAACAAATTTTTATTGAAGCACCGGTAAATGTAGAATTTAACAGGATCATGGATTTAATGGGTTGGTAACAATACAAACAATTAACCCCAAATTTTGTAGTAAAATCATGACAGAGCCGATAAATTATACCATATATAAAGATAATGAAGAGCATACCATAATCATTACGCCAGTTAATCAAAACATAGCGGGTGGTGATGTTTATATAACCGGTGTTTTTAGGTTAACCGAGGGAGAGGTGGGTATGGGTGACATTGTATTTGATGATAACATGAAACAATGGGAGTATACCGGCATGGGTGATTTAACGCACAAGGACGCAGCTGAAATAGCAGAATTTATACAAGTTAAAAATGCCTCATTAGCAAATAACGGTAAAACAGCTTAAATTTGGTCGATAATAACTATTGCAGGTAATCATTGCTACCTTTATAAACCACTTACAATATTTTAAATTTCTAAATGGACGAGATTGAAAACTATTCAGAAAAAATTCACGAGCAAAGTAATGAGCATGCTCACCATATCCTGTCAGAGGGTAAAGAGCGGTGGGTGCTGTTTGTAGCCCTTTCAACAGCTTTAATTGCCGTATTGGCCGCCATTACCGGTTTACTGGCTGGCGAACATGCAGACGAGGCTATGCTTGCTCAAATACACGCGTCAGATCAATGGGCGTATTACCAGGCTAAGGGGATTAAATCTGAAACATTAGTCGAAGCAGGCAAATTATTAGTTGCATTTGGCAAAACCCCAATAGTTGTTGACGAGGAAAAAATTAAAGAGAATAAAAAAGAACAAGCCGAAATAAAAGAGAAAGCAGAAGATTTTCAGAAAGAATCAAATATACATGTAGCCAAACATAGTGTTTTTGCACGTGGTATTACGCTGTTTCAAATTTCTATAGCCATTGGTGCCATATCAATTATTGTTAAGCGTAAAAGCCTATGGTTTGTTAGTATAGGCTTTGCCTGTATCGGTATTTTCTTTTTAATTCAGGGTGTTTGGTTTTAATTCGTAAAAATTCATGAAAAATATTTTAGGTATCTATGGTATAATTTGTTCTGTTTTTTTAGGCTTTACAGCCAATGCTCAGATAAAAGAGAACGAGAAGATAAAGTTGATCACTTTAGATCCGGGGCATTTCCATGCCGCTTTAGTACAAAAAACAACATTGCCTGATATTGCACCGGATGTATACGTATATGCACCAAAGGGGCCCGATGTAAAGTCGCATCTGGATAAAATCGATGCTTATAATTTACGTGTTATCGACCCAACCCATTGGAGTGAAATAGTTTATACCGGCGATGATTTTTTTAATAAAATGATTGCCGAGAAAAAAGGTAATGTGGTGGTAATGGCCGGCAATAATCAAAAAAAGACCGAGTACATCAAACGATCAATTGATGCCGGTTTTAATGTTTTGGGCGATAAGCCTATGGCTATTGATAACCAGCATTTCGAAATGCTTAAAAGCGCGTTTGCCGCCGCCGAAAAGAAAAAACTGGTTCTGTATGATATCATGACCGAGCGTTATGAAATAACCAATACATTACAGCGCGAATTTGCCAGCTTGCCCGAAGTATTTGGCGAACTTAAAAAAGGCACACCGCAAAACCCAGGTGTCGAGATGGAAAGCGTGCATTATTTTTATAAGTCTGTATCAGGCAGTGTGTTGAGTAGACCTGCCTGGTTTTTTGATGTAAAACAACAAGGAGAGGGCCTACAAGACGTAGGTGTACATTTAATTGATCTTACCCAGTGGGAATGTTTCCCCGAAAAAACAATTGACTATAAAAAAGATATACAATTTAACAGCGCTAAAAGATGGCCATCGTACGTTACTCTTAGTCAATTTAAAGCTATAACTAAATTGAATGGTTTCCCGGCTTATTTAAAAGAATATGTGGTTAAAGATACCATCCTGAAAGTTTATGCAAACGGTTCTGTTAATTATAAGCTGTTCGGTACAAATATAAAACTGACTGTAAAATGGGCATACTCAGCGCCTCCGGGAAGTGGCGATAGCCAAAATTCTGTACTGCATGGTACAAAAGCCGACCTGTATATAAGGCAGGGCGAAACCGAGAAATTCACCCCGGTTTTATATATAGAACCTGCAAATGAAAGCACCGCTTACGAAAAACAGTTGTCTGAAAACCTAAAAGCCATACAAGGTAAATATCCGGGCGTTAAACTTAAAAAGCAAGCTAAGGGCTGGGAGGTTATCATTCCGGACAGCTACAAAGATGGCCACGAAGCGCACTTTGGTCGCGTTACCGAAAAATACTTGAATTACCTGCGCGAAGGCGATATGCCTGAATGGGAAGTGCCTAATATGATAGCCAAGTATTATACTACTACTACGGCGCTGGCGCTGGCAAAAGCGAAAAACTAAGATTTATAGAATTAGTGGATTTTAGGATTGATGGTTTATTAGATCAATTCTAAAATCTTTTAGTTACGGTAATTCTAGAATCTTTTAATCCTATAAATCTTAGTTAAATCTTAGTCGTATCTTTGCCCCATGATAAAAAAAGCGCTGGAGAATTTGAAGATCACCGCATTGAACGAAATGCAAAATGCGGCGCTTAGTGCCGACCCAAAACGTGATCTGATCCTGCTTTCGCCAACCGGCTCCGGCAAAACATTAGGTTTTTTATTGCCCGTGTTGAAGACATTAGATCCTGATATCCACCTGGTACAGGTGCTGATACTGGTACCATCAAGAGAGTTAGCGTTACAAATAGAGCAAGTATTCAGAACCATTGGCAGCGGCTTTAAAGTTAATTGCTGTTATGGTGGGCATTCAACTAAAATAGAGAAGAATAACCTATCGCAACCACCGGCTGTTTTAATAGGCACACCGGGACGTATTGGTCATCATTTGCGTTTTGGCAGTTTTAATCCCGAAGCTGTACATACTTTGATATTAGATGAGTTTGATAAATCATTAGAGTTTGGTTTCCAAACTGATATGACGGGTATTATTCGCCAGCTAGAACATTTGGGCAAGCGGATATTAACATCAGCCACCCGAATGAAAGAAATACCTGATTTTACCGGCGTTACCAACCCGATAGAATTAGATTATCTAACCAACAAAACTAATACACCCGACATTAAACTAAAAGCCGTAATAGCCGAGGCTGCCGATAAGTTGGATGCGTTATTTGCACTTATATGCAAAATCGGTAACAAGGCCACGCTGGTATTCTGTAATCACCGCGAAGCGGTTGACCGCATTAGTGAGTTGCTATGGGACAGGGGAATAATACATGATATTTTCCACGGTGGTATGGAGCAGGATGACCGGGAGCGAGCATTACTAAAATTCAGGAACGGTAGCCACCGTTTATTGATTACTACTGATCTGGCCTCGCGCGGATTGGATATCCCCGAAATTGAATATATAATTCATTACCAGTTGCCGCATAACGAAGAGGCATTTACACATCGTAACGGCCGTACCGCGCGTATGCATGCCAAAGGTACCGCGTACCTGATATTGAATGAAGAAGAGAAACAAGATTATCTTAAACAAAAACCCGAGATAGAAGAATTGCCGGAAAAGTTTTCTTTACCAGAAATTACACAGTGGGCCACATTGTATATCGCCGCAGGCAAAAAAGACAAGGTGAACAAAGTAGATATTGTTGGGTTATTATTAAAAAAAGGGGAGTTGCCTAAAGATGATCTTGGGCTGATAGAAGTTCTGGATAATACATCATACGCTGCGGTAAAACGTACCCAGATTGAAAAACTGGTACAACGGATAAAAGGCGAAAAGATAAAAAATAAAAAAGTAAAGATCGAAATATCAAGATAGAACGATATGAGTAATAATGATATAATGAAAAAGCTAAGGGTAGCTATGAAGTTTACTGATGATGATATTGTAAAAGTATTGGAACTAGCCAATTTCAGGATAACAAAAACAGAGCTTGGTGCCATATTCAGGGCAGATGATCACCCAAACTTTAAGCCCTGTGGCGACCAGATATTGCGTAATTTTTTAAACGGTTTGATTATTTACAAACGCGGCCCTAAAGCTTAATCGCGTTCGCGGGATGAGCCTTGGATGATCTTAGCTTTGCCGCTTTTTATCATCCGTTTCATCTCTGCCGAAAATTCTTCGCGCCCGCCAAAATCTTGTACCCAATAGGTATCAAATACCCATATACCAACTTCTTTAAAATCAGGGTTCATTAAGTTCATGCAATGGCCGGGGCTGTTAAACCAGCCGGTCATTACTTCATCAATAGTAGATTGTCCCTGCGCTATATTCTCGCCAACAGTAAAGCTTTTATAACCATTATGGGTATAACCGACATTTTCTATACGGTTTAAAGTAGTGCGGCCATCTTTGCTAACATGGCTAAAGTATGTTTTTATGGCCATATCTCGCGCATGAGCCATTGCCGCTCTTTCCAATAAATCATTCCATACTAACGGAGCCGCCGGAGGCATATAGGTTGTGCCGCAGTTGCAACCTTTTTTGCGGGTGCTATTTATTGATTTTAAAAATTCTTTTTTGAATTTATTACTGCCGGGTGTTTGGCTATATACACTTTGGATTAATAAGATAAATGTAAACGAAAGCGATAAAATATAATACTTCATAGTACTAAGACGATAATTTGGATACGAAATTTAATATTTATTTTCTGCGTTTCTTACGCCTCCTGATGAAGTAAATTATAGCGAGTAAGCTTATTAGCCCGGTTGCTATTACCAGTACTATAATGAGGCTATCTTTCTGGAGTAGTTTGCTTTGGAAAGTCTCTTGCTGACTGGATAAACTTTTTTTTTAGTTTGCAAAGAATCCTGGGTTTTAGCTATCATATTCTCTTCGCCTTTAAGCAAGCTATCCTCAATAAAATCATGCCTTTTTGCAGCGATGTCTGCTTTAGTGTAATTTTTTAAATGAGTATATAATAACACATAACTTTCCTGTACGGTCGATTCTGCTTTGGGATTGTGATCTGATTTGGATAGGGCTAAAGCTTCGTTTAAGTCACGCATGGCCAGGCTATAATCCTTTATCTCCATCTTAATATTAGCCAACACAAGAAGCGAGGCCATAATATTAGGAACATCTTTTTTAGCTCTGGATAAGGTATTTGACTGCAAAATAAACCATTTTGCCTGTGGGTATTTTTTTTGTGAACGGTAAACTTTTGCCAAACTATTAAAGCAAAAACGTAAGCCGGTGGTATCACTTAACCCTGAATATAAATGCAAGGCTAAATAGCTATACGTTAAGGCTTGGTTTTGATAAAGTCGTTTTGTCCGTGAATCTTCTATCATGTCATACTTTAAATACTCGGCTACTATTTGCGAATAGATAGCCGATTTTAAAGTATCATTCCCTGCAAATTGTAATTGTTGTTTTAAGCTATCTAAAGAAGTTATTGCAACAGGCGTTTGATGGATAGCGCTATCTGTAGATAGGGTATAGGCGGGTGATTTTAACCCGTATAAAAGAATAATGATAAGTATGGAAAGTTTCTTCATATAAAATCCGCCTGACACAGCTAATAAACAATAGTCAAATAGCATGCCTGCTTTGTAACTGCTTGTATTAAAGACGAATCCTATTGTGAAAGGGAGTTAAATGTACCGAGAAATAATTTAAAAATGAAACTTATAGTATAGAAAATAGTACAGTTGATATTACTAACTGATAAATGCCGCGTAGCTATCCAGAAATTTAGTAAGCGCAGGCACCTTTGTGAAGAGGAAATTAAACAAGTTGATACCTATAACGGCAGTAGTTATGCCGGCTAATACATCTAAGATATAATGATGGCTGGTATATACAGCCGTAAGCCATATGCCTACCATAACCGCACATAAAATAACTTTCATAAAGCCCACACGGTTTTTAAACGCATAATAGACCACTATAATTGGGTAGGCAGAATGTAATGATGGCATAGCCGCAAATACATTTGATCCCTTTTGGTAGATAGATTGAAAAATATGAACGTTAAAATAATTATCAAACCTTGAAAGGCCGCCCGTATTACCCGGAGTTGCAGCATGGAAAACAAACCCATGTTCTTGTATATACCACGGTGGTGCGGCAGGGAAAGAGTAATAGATCACAAATCCCAATAGGTTCACTACTAAAAACGTCATTGCAAACGAAAGAAATTCGCGCCGGTTCTTAAAAAACAGATAAGCAGCAAAACCAAGTGGTACGGGTATCCAACAGATATAAAATAACCCGGCAATTATATCTAATGTGCTGGTTGAGTTTACTTTCCAATATTCGTTAGGCGTTAGCAGGTGGCCTTGATAGTTTATGCCGAAAAGATGCTTTTCGAAATTATACAGATCGGCAATATGGACAGTGCTTACGTTGTAATTTGGGAAAGCCTTCATGTAATCGAATATGATCCAATAAACAATGAAAACAGAAAAGCCAAGTATAAACTTGCGGGTTATGGATGATAGGTAAAAAAGTGTATTAAAAATAACCAGCAGTGCTACCTGGTCTGATTTAAACCCAACCACCCATATGGATAGCAGTAAATAAGCAATAGATAAAAGCGTAGCAGTTACAATAGATCTGGCATTAATTACCGGGCCTTGATTAACAGCACCATTCATTCTATTTTTTTATAAAGTCTGAACCGAAAATTTTATCCCAAAGGGGAGAGCTTACACCGTATCCCTTATCAGGGCTTTGGTAGTGGTGCAGCATGTGGTGTTGCTTTATTTTTTTCCAGATGTTCCCTTTAAAATTAAAGTGGTGAATAGCATAATGGGATATATCATAAAACAAATAACCCAATATAAATCCAGGGAAAAAACCGAAAACATAATTAGCCGGCAATATGGCGTTAAACAAAAAATAAAATACGGTAGCTAACGGGATACTAACCGAAGGAGGTAACACTAAACGCTTGGCATCACTTGGATAATCATGATGCACACCGTGAAAAATAAAGTGTAAACGTAGCCCAAATTTGTTTTTAGGGACATAATGAAACACAAAACGGTGCATTATATATTCAACAAAGGTCCATACAAACAGGCCGACAAAGAAATATTCTATATAAGTAATTATGCCAATTTGTTTAACAAACAAGGCCAGGTAGGTACTAACCAGTATAACCGGTACAAAAATAAATACCGGCACCAGAAAATGTACTTTTGATAAAGCTTCCAATAGGTCGCTTTTAAACATTCTTGTTGATTCCTCAGAATTTGATATGAAATTTTTTGCCATAGTAAATCAGGGTTTAAAACGTTGTATTATTTCTCTGCCTGTAGTTTGATCCGTCCCTCTTAATTCCACGTAAACAACGTTTGGTAACCAAAACGAGCCACCTTCAATTTTAACAAAAACGCGGTTAAGCATCATTTGTTTCTGTTCTATAGTTGCGAAGATATGATATTTTCCATCGTTTGCCTTCATCAAAAGCAGTGGAAATTTTTTGTATGATACAAATCTGACATCATATTGATCATTCGCAAGTCTTTTGGTTATTAAACCGTATGCAAATTTACGTTGTATATAATTAAGTTCCTCTCTTTGTCCTTTCTCTGCATATCTTAACCAATAAACGTGCATTGGGTTTTGCTCATCTATATGGCCGCCCGGTGCATTCAATTCGTAAATTAAAGTATTAATGTTTGATGTACGCTGTACGTAAAATAAACGGCCGATGTTTTCAGACGGAACAGGAAACTTGTCATCATCAGTAATTACCTCAAAAGCAAGTTTGTTGTTTACTTTATTCGGTGTTTTATTTACCGTTAAAAATGAATAAAAAGTAGTTAATAATATTAGTATTGATAATTTCATTAATCCGTAGCGTTAGTTTTTCTCTTGTTTTGCCAGGTTGCTTTTTGCGTCTGTTAGTCTTTTAAACGCGGTTATATTTGTTAATACAGCCAAAATGGTAATAGGTATGGTGAAAATAGACATGGTTTCGAAAACATGATACTTAACACCGGGTACATATAATTTATAATTACCGCCTATGTATAAAGAGCTTACGCCACAAATTATGGCACATAAGCCAATGGTTACAACACGCTCGGGCCGTTGCATTAAACCGCCTTTGCTTTCAATACCCAAGCCTTCGGCACGTGCCCTTACGTAGCTAACCATCATGGAGCCTATTAAAGCTATAAAAGCAAATATCGAACTTAAAAAATAGTGTTGGGCAACCAGGTAATAACATATACCAAAAAACATAACCAACTCGCTATATCTATCTAATACAGAATCATACAAAGCACCAAAGGTTGATTTCATGTTACCTAATCGGGCAACCTGCCCGTCAAGCATATCAAACAAGCCGGCAAATAAAATTAAAGCGCCCGCCCAGCCTATGTAACTTAAATCGCCCCGGTTGCCTTCTTCGCCACCTATAACAAATATTACAGCCACGCCTATATTTAATACAAAGCCAATAGAGGTAACCGCGTTAGGGGTAAGGCCCAGTTTTATTAAAACTTTAACAAAAGGGTCAATAACCTTATAGATACCTAATTGAAGATTTGTACGTATAGATGTTTGTTGTTCCATTAACTGCCCTTATTAAAAATCAAATTTTAACCTAACACGCACACCAAGCGGAGAAACATTTGGATGATCTAAATAATTAAATCGCTTAACCATGTCAACACGTATAAATTTAAAAATATTTTCCACACCAACGCTACCTTCAATATAAGGCGTATCACCTAGCGAATAAGTTATAGGCTGACCTGTACTTGTTACCGGGAATTGATATAAAGACGGATGCAGCGCTGGATTGTTTTCGTCACTCAATTTTCCATAAATAGCTTTAAATGATGCAACCTCACGTAGCTTAAGTTTTTGAAACAGCGGGATCTTGTTGAAGAAGAAACCCATAAAATGCTGATCAATATTTACGGCAACATATCTATCACTCACAAACTCCAGGAAGTTCATTAAGTTATACGAATAAAGGTCGTAAGCGTAGGTTTGGTTAGCACGGAAGATGGTTAATAATGGATAAGGAACTTGTCCTATTACTTTACCGCCTTCGACAAAAGCATCAAAATAACCAAATTGCGACAGGTATGTACGCCTGTCCACACGTGCATGCAAGCTTTGATAATTGTAAGCCGCCCCAAATGCGCCCTTAAAACCTTTGGTATAATCAAAACTAAGTATCGGATATTTACTTGGGATTGGTACACGGTATATTTTACCCTGGTAAAACTTCTCGTTTGGCGCGTAACGTAAGTTTAATGATGCTTCTGATGTAGTAAGATCATTTATATTACCCGTGTTGTTTATAAAGTACAGTGATCCCGCAGGTGATTGTGTCCATTTCTTTAACGTAACCGTGTAAGAGAAATGGCTTTCGAACTCATGCACATAATCGAACTTATAAAAATCATTATACAGGTACTTATCGTTTACACCCCGTTTAAATGATAGCAAGAAATTATCCTGCTGCACAAATTGTAAAGCGGCTCCCGGTATCTTGGTATCGCGCTGAAAACTGGCCCTTATATAATTTTGCGGGAACTTGTATATAGACTTATCATTGATAGAATATGTGGCGCTTAAAAAGCCCTTCCATTTTTGATCTTTAAAACCATAAGCCGCGTACGTTTCAAAATAATAACGCTTGCTTAATTCGGGTGTTGTACGGCCACCAAAACGTAATTTTAAACCCTCTATAGGGTTAAAGCTATAAAACGCGTTTGACGGGCCAATCTCGAATGTATTGAATGATTTATAGCCTGCCAATAACAAAGTCGCTATATCCAACGTACGCTGAAACGACTTCATGTGCGATAAGCTGTCGATATTTTTATAAACTTTAGATTCGGCTGTAGTTAACGTATCTAAACGGTTTTGTGTCCAAAATTGCTCACTTCTATGCGATACCTCGTCGGATACTGCTATGTCCTCGGCACCGGTTATGTAGGCTGTATCAGGGCGCTGTTTATTTACAGCATAGCTTTTATAAGTAAGCGTACGTATACCAAAGAAACCGCCTGCATTCTTTTTGCCCACCCCAAAATCTGCCAGGGTATTGCTTTTGCTCAAGTGATAACGACCATCCGGATTTTGCTCGAAATCCAGGTTAACAGTCATCGACTTAACAAAGTTAAGATTGATGTTTTTATTGATACCTAAATTGGCTTTCTGTACCGCGTAATTGCTATCCAGCGTAATGTATATCTTGCCTTCAAAAAGCATGTCCTGGGTATTGCGTGGCGTAAAGCTTAGCTCAACCAGTTTCTTATTATCCTCGGTTACAACAGTATCGGTAATAAAGTATTTGTAAAAAGTAGGGGCGCCATTAGCTATCGGGCTTAAAAAGTTATTGGTGATAAGGTTGATACTATTATCATAAATATCAACTTTGCCATACATGTATTTAAAAAACTGGCCAACACCTTCGTTATCTATCGATCCGCCAAAGTCAACATTTCTTTGTCCTAGTATTACAGTTCTTTCTTTCTCCGGATTTTTACGATAGTAGTATTGCGATATCTTTTCATCCAAAAATACGGGTAATAAATTTTTGCCCGGTACGGTGGTAGTGTCGCGGTTATCTAAAACAAATTTGTATTTACGAAAAAATTTCTTCTCGGCAATTTTTGTAGAAAGGTTAGCGATAGAAAACTGCATTTTATCGTATTCTTTATATTCTACATAGTTATAACTCTCCGGGCGGTTTTTATCTCTGTGCGCTATAACCTGGCGTATCAGCTCAACAGCCGGGTTACCTTTATTACGGTAACGTGGTTTTTTACCTGCTTTTACCTCAACCTCGGTCAACTCTTGTTGCAAAGGCATCATTTTAACGTTTATAACCTGTGCCTTGCCGGCAACTATGTTAATATAAACATCTTTATAACCTATAAATGAAGCTTTAAGCTGGCTGATAGGTTTATCGGATACTATAGAATAGCGGCCTTCATTGTCGGTACGGCCACCAACATGGCTTCCGGCAACACCAATACTTACAAATGGCATTGGTTCATTATTTTTAGTGCCGCCATCGGTTACAACACCTGTAACACGGGTAGCCTGGGCAAATAATGATGAGGTATAAAATAATAAGAAAGCTACAAATGAAAACTTCCTGAATAAACTTTTAAAATCCATGTACGTTTTAAATACAAACTTGTCTGTATTGCTATTCTCCTACAATCCACGCTTATTTTGAATAATAAGTTTAGATGTAAGTAAAATACGGCTAAATAAGCGCGCAATCAAGTTTGATAACAGGAGGCAAAGGTACAGAAATCCGATAGACTTCTGTGGTCAAAAAGTCAAATAGCTGGATGGGGTTAACATAATTTAACAGGTTTTACTAAATTTTGACATTAAGTAAATTTAACCATACTATTAACTGTAAAATTATATTAGCGTATAGGCCAGCTAACATGTCATCGGCCATAACTCCCCAGCCACCGGGAAGGGCTTCGAGCCGCCTGATAAATAGGGGTTTTAAAATATCAAAGAACCTGAAAAGGATAAATCCAATCAGGACATAGGGGATAGTTACCGGTACAAAAAGCAGGCTTACAAACATACCTGCTACTTCGTCAATAACCACACGGCCATGATCTTTACCCCAAATGGGTTCAACCTTATTGCCGCTCCAAATACCTAAGGCGGTTATTACAAGTGTAACTAATACTGAAGGAATTATGGGTGGATACTTGCCTGCCCAAAGCAAATACCAGCATATACAAGCAAAAAAGGCCGCTATTGTGCCAACACCTTTACCTAAGTATCCGATGCCAAAAACAGTAGCGGCCAGTTTATGAAAAAGCATTTATTTTATCTTGCTTCAACCAGTTCTTCGTAATAATCTAAGCCCAGGTGGGTTATCAGATCTTCGCCCATTAAGTAGCGTAACGTGTTTTCCAGTTTTATTAATTGTTTAAATATATCATTTTCTGCAGGTAAACCCGGCGCAGTTTGCGGCGATTTTAAATAGAATGATAACCACTCCTGCACGCCACTCATACCAGCTCTTTTGGCAAAATCACTAAACAAAGCCAAATCCAATGCGATAGGCGCAGCTAAGATAGAATCACGGCAAAGAAAATTGATCTTGATTTGCATTTTATAACCTAACCAGCCAAAAATGTCAATATTATCCCAGCTCTCTTTGTTATCGCCATGCGGAGGGTAATAGTTAATGCGGATCTTGTGGAAGATGTCGCCATACAATTCAGGATTATCTTCCGGTTTAAAAATATCCTCTAACACGCCTAATTTTGATACTTCCTTAGTTTTAAAATTATCCGGATCATCCAATACCAAACCATCACGATTACCTAAAATATTGGTAGAGAACCAACCATTAACACCTAATGAGCGTGCAGCAAGGCCCGGCGCTAAAATAGTTTTCATTAAAGTTTGGCCGGTTTTAAAATCTTTACCGGCGATTGGGGTTTCAGTGATTCTTGCCAATTCAATTAACGCGGGTATGTCTACCGTTAAGTTTGGCGCACCGTTAGTGAACGGTATACCTAGTTTTAGAGCCGCGTAAGCATAGATCATGCTTGGCGCAATTAACTTGTCGTCAGCTTTTAATCCGGCTTCAAATTTATCAAGTGTGCTATGTACGTCTGATGCTTCGTAATAGATCTCGGTTGATCCGCACCAAACTAATACAATGCGGTCAAGCCCATTTGTTTCTTTAAAGTTTTGGATATCCTCCATAACTTGTTGGGCCAGCTCATAACGGGTACCGGTTTTAACGTTAGTAGCGGTAAGGTTTTTAGCGTAATTTTGATCAAATGCCGCGGTCATCGGCTTTATTTTCTCCAATTCATCTTTAACAGCATACAATAACCCAGCTTCCAAAACTTTAGCATTCATTGCCGACTCGTAAACGTTGTCCGTATATACGTCCCATCCACCCCATACAATGTCATTTAGATTTGCCAACGGCACAAAGTCTTTAATTTTGGGGCGACGGTTTTCTGTACGCTTGCCCAGGCGGATAGAACCCATTTGGGTTAATGAGCCTATCGGCTGTGATATGCCTTTCTTTACGGCCTCAACACCGGCAATTAGGGTAGTTGCTACTGCGCCAAGTCCGGGCAGTAAAATGCCAAGTTTACCCTCGGCAGGTTTAATGTTGTTTTTCATGATGTAAATTTATATGTAGATAGATAGTTTGTATTAAAGCCATTTGTTGGCCCTGTACCATTGAAGGGTTTCATGTAAACCTTTCTCCAATGTGTATTGCGGATAAAATCCCAGGTCCTGCTTTGCAAGCTCAATACTGCATGACCAGTTAACAGCAGTTAACTCATCTAGTTTTTCAAGATTTAATATAGGGGCTATATTTCTCAAAGAACTCACTTTTTCTGATATACCGGCAATTAATTTCACAAAATTTACCAAAAGATGAAACTTCACGGTTTTAACAGCTAGTATTTGTTTTGTTTGACGGCCTAATTCGTACCGGTCATAAAAATTATCATCGCTTAAATTGTAGGTTTTTTTATCACCGCCATATAATGCCCTTATACTTGCTTTTGCCAGATCCACTACATAAATAAAGCTTAGCTTTTGTGGCGCGCGGCCTATATAAGGCTCCATACGATTACTTATCTGTTTAAAGAAAATAAATATGCCCGTGTCGCGTGGGCCGTAAACCGCCGTTGGCCTTAGTATGGTGAAGTTAAGGCTTTTAATTGCTTTTAATTTTCCTTCGGCCAATAGTTTACTTTTTCCATAAGCCGTAATAGGGTTGGGGTAGGTTTCTTCGGTAATAATGCCGTTTAATGCTTTGAGCGGACCGATAGCAGCAAGGCTACTTATTAAAACAAACTTTTTAAAGCTGGGTAATTCAGTAGCCGCCTGCGCAAGGTTAGCTGTATAAACCGCGTTTACGGTATCATACTCTTCGGCAGATATTGCGCGGGTAATACCGGCGGCATGTATTATATAGTTATACTGCTTTTCAATGAGTTCTTTTTTTAAGGAATCCAGGTCGCTGTAATCTAAATAAACGTATTGGATGTCCAGATCTTTAAGATGATCTAACCGGCTACTTTTTCTAACCGCCGCAAATACTTCAAGGTTGTTTTGTAACGCTTCAATTATCAGATGGTACCCAACAAAGCCACTTGCACCTGTTATTAAAACCTTTTCTTTCATATTTGTTTTTGATACAAACGGTACTTTTTATAAGGATCACCTTTTATGGCTATGATAGCCTCGTTGATCAGCGTGTTATTTTCCAGCGTCCAACCCGCTTCGGCCCATTTAAGGCCTCTGGCTGTGTAGTTTTTAATTATAGTGCCATATAATACAGCCTCTATACCCATTTTACGATAACCATCAATCACACCTAAGGCATAAATGCGCAGACTTTGTATCTTTTTTTTGCCGAATAACAACTTAAATATCCCGGTAGGGAATAAGCGGCCTTTTTTTATGGTTTTAAAAATTTCATTATAATTAAGCAGTGCCAGACCAAAGGCTACAATTTTCCCATCCTGTTCTGCAACCAGGGCAAAGTCAGGGTCGAGGATCAATTTAAGGTCTTTGGCCAGGTAATCAAATTCTTCGTCTGTTAGTGGTACAAAGCCGGTGTTTTGATCCCATGCCGAATTATACACCTCGCGCAGTTTAACGGTTTCTTCTTTAAAGTTTTTCAAGTCTACCTTACGGATGACGATATTATTGCGTTTTAAACGTTCCTGTAAGGCATTCAATAATCTTACTGATTTATCATCATAATTATTACCATCCCAATGCCAGGCTATCAAATCCACATCTTTTGCAAAACCAAAGCCTTCAATTAATTGTGCGTAATAAGCCGCGTTGTAGGTTTGCATTAATACCGGCGGACTATCAAAACCCTCAACCAATAAACCACATGGCTCATTGGTCGAAAAATTTACCGGCCCTAAAAACTTGCCGGTAATTTCTTCTTTTTTAAGCCAGTCTGTTGCCGTTTTAAATAACAAGTTAGCAGTCTCCTGGTCGTTTATACAATCAAAAAATCCAAAAAAACCATCGTTAACCTTATTGTACTCATTATGGGCATTGTTTAATATCGCAGCAATACGGCCAACTATTTTATCGCCATCATATGCTAAAAAGCATTGCAGTTTATTGTGTTTATGAAATGGATGCTTGGTTAACAGATCGCGTTGCGCTATAAATAATTCGGGAACGTAGTTTGGATCGTCCTTATACAGATCATGCGGGAAATCAATAAATGCGGAAAGCTCGCTTTTTGAATTTACAGGAACTATCTTTTTCATGCGGATGGCAAAATTTATTGGCTATATATAAAAAATGCGGCTATCTGTTAAAAATAGCCGCACCTTATATTGTGTGTTAATTATATTTTCTCTTTAACGTGAAGCTCAACGCCTACATCTTTGAAGGCTTTGGTAATTTTCTCAACAGCTTCCTCAATTTGCGCGAAAGTATGCGTTGCCATTAATGAGAAACGCAGCAAAGATGAGTCTGAAGGAACGGCCGGTGACACAACCGGGTTAACAAACACACCTGATGATTGCAGGTGTTTAGTCACCAGGAAAGTTTTATCATTATCTCTAACATATATAGGTAGGATAGGGCTTTCTGTTGGGCCAAGGTCAAAACCTTCGTCCAATAAAAGTTTCATTGCATAGTTGGTATTATCCCAAAGTTTTTGGATACGCTCTGGCTCTGATTCAATGATATCTAATGCTGCAATAACACTGGCTACAGAGCCCGGTGTCATACTTGCGCTAAACATTAGTGAGCGTGCGCGGTGTTTCATATAATCAATAGTATCATGATCGGCAGCTATAAAACCACCTAATGATGCTAATGATTTACTGAATGTTCCCATTATCAGGTCAACATCATCAGTTAAATTAAAGTGTGACGCAGTACCTGCACCGTTATAGCCAATAACACCTAAACTATGTGCATCGTCAACCATAATGTTTACACCATATTTATCAGCCAGCTCAACAATTTCAGGTAATTTAACAATATCACCTTCCATGCTGAATATACCATCAACCGCAATAACTTTTACCGACTCTTCTGGCAGCATGCTTAGTTTGCGTTCCAGATCGGCCATATCATTGTGTGCGTATTTAATAACTTTTGAAAACGAAAGACGGCTGCCGTCAATTAAAGAGGCGTGGTCATATTCGTCTAGTATCAAATAGTCATTCCTGCCGGTCACACATGATAAAACACCCAGGTTAACCTGGAAACCTGTACTAAATAATACAGCATCTTCTTTACCTACGTATGTAGCCAGTTTTTTCTCTAATTCAACATGTATATCAAGTGTGCCATTCAAAAATCTTGATCCCGCGCATCCCGTTCCGTATTTGTCAATTGCTTTTTTTGATGCTTCTTTGATCTTAGGATGATTGGTAAGACCTAAGTAAGAGTTAGAGCCAAACATTAATACACGCTTGCCATCTATTATTACTTCTGTATCCTGTCCAGACTCAATAGGCCTAAAGTAAGGATACAGTCCTTTCTCCCTGATCATTGCTGCATCTTTAAATTGCGCAATCTTGTCATGTAGTTTTTTAACCATGTATTAACCCTGCTTAAATTTTTTGTAAAAATACCATGAATAAGTTTATAACCTATATTTAGTATGTAATTTTTTTTAACATTCCGTTTTCTTCTCAAAACGTAATGATCTTCCCACTCGGCAAATTAATTAAATTTTTTGTTTATTTAGTGCCTATATTTTTCCTTTTTTTCAAAAAAGTTGTAAAAACATGATTATTCATAGGTATTTTGTAGTATTTACGTAAAAATATTGTGCATCATTTCTATTTAAATTTAAATACCTCATATTCGCATTTCCTAATTATTAAAACTAAACAAAGGCTCAATTTATTGCCTTTATTTTTTGTTTATCAGATCTACCGATCATTCTATCACATGAAAAAATTACAATTATTGTTGATAATTAATTTTGCATTAATTTTAAATACTACCCCTATTTTTGCTCAAACTGTTACCGATACCATACCGAATATTATAACATTAAAACAAAGTATACTTTTTGCTTTACGCAATCAACCTGTGGTAAGACAGGCTTCGATCGATGAGCAGATCAATGAACGCGACATACGTATTGGTTTATCAGGATGGTTGCCGCAATTAAATTCATCAGCAAGTTACAATCATTATTTTAAGGGTAGCCCGGTAGCTTCTACCACACCCGGAATTGTATCCGGCATCGATGAGTATTCAAGCTTAGGCTTACAAGCCAGCCAGGTTATCTATAATAATGATGTATTGTTAGCGTCAAAAACAGCTAATTACTCCCGGTTATATTATAAGCAAAATGAACAAAGCAGCCAGATCAACGTAGTATCTGATGTGAGTAAAGCTTTTTTTGATGTGCTGTTATCGCAAAAACAATTAAATATTATTAATGAGGATATAGTACGTTTACAAAGAAGTTTAAAGGATGCTTACAACCGCTATCAGGCTGGTGTTGTTGATAAAATAGATTATAAACAAGCTACGATTGCCCTTAATAATGAATTAGCCACCCGCAAGCAAACCGCCGAAACCATTAACAGCAAGCTGGCTTATTTAAAGCAGATAATGGGCGTTAATCCTAAATACGATATTATATTGTCATATGATTCGACCAGTTACGAAAAGGAAGCTTACATAGATACTAATCAAACATTAAATATAAATAACCGCATAGAGTATCAGTTACTACAAACACAAAAAAACCTTAAAAACATTAATGTAGATTATTATCGCTGGGGTTTCTTACCATCAATATCAGCCATTGGCAATTATAATTTAGTTTATTTAAACAGTCGCTTTTCTGATCTTTACAGTAAGGCTTTCCCCAGCGCTTACGCGGGTCTGTCATTATCGTTACCTATTTTTCAGGGGACAAGGCGTTTGCAGAATTTAAGCAAAGCCAGGTTACAGGTGCAGCGTACGGATTTGGATATTGTTAATTCGCAAAACACGATTAACACGGAATATATACAAGCGATGGCCGGCTATAAAAGCAATTACACTAACTGGCAAACGCTTAAACAAAATGTCGACCTTGCAAAAGATGTTTACAACGTAGTAAGTCTGCAATACCGTGAAGGTGTTAAAACTTATCTTGATGTTATTATTGCGCAATCAGATCTGCGGACATCCGAGTTGAATTATTATAATTCGCTTTTTCAGTTACTATCAAGCAAGATTGATCTGAAAAAAGCATTAGGTATGCTTAGCGTCGAATAAAAATATTACTAGATAACTACTGTATCCCCTGGCAGTTATGATATAACGAACAACAACAATTACCTCCTATAATGAAAAAAAAATCCATTTTTTGGTTAGCTCCAATGGCAATGTTAGCATGGGCATCATGTAAAGACGATGCAACAAAGCAAGTTGCCCCACCGCCGACACCCGTAAATATTACCGAAGCTAAAACCGGCGATGCGGTTTATTACGATCAATACCAGGCAACGGTAGTATCATTAAATAATGTGGAGCTGCGCAGTCAGGTATCTGGTTTTATAACCGGTATATTTTTTAAAGAGGGCGATGTTGTTACCAAAGGTAAACCGCTTTATGAAATTGACAGGCGCAAGTTTCAAGATGCCCTGGTGCAAGCGCAAGCTAATTTAGCCAATGCCAATGCTAATTTAACTAAAGCTCAAAAAGATGTTGACCGATACAATATGTTATTAAAAAACGACGCGGTTGCACGCCAAACAGTTGACCAGGCGACTGCTGTTTATGAAACAAGCAGGGGCCAGGTGGCGGTTGCTAAGGCAGCTGTCGCATCTGCCAAAACAGATCTTTCTTACGCTACCATTACAGCGCCGGTTACCGGTCGTATTGGTATATCGCAAGTTAGATTAGGTTCGCAGATTAGTGCTGGAACTACCTTATTAAATACAGTATCAAGCGAAAACCCAATAGGTGTTGATGTGGTAATTAATGAGCAGGACATTAACCGTTTTTATGATCTCCAAAAAAACAATACTGATTCTACATTTAGATTGCAGCTATCTGATGGGGTTACAATCTACAACGAACCAGGTAAAATTTTAGCTATCGACAGGGGGGTTAACAACCAAACCGGCTCAATTAGAGTTAGGGTACAATTCCCTAATCAGCAAGCCTTATTAAAGGATGGCATGAGTGGTGTACTTAGGGTATTGAATAATAAATCGGGCGACCGGGTAATTATACCATACAGAGCTGTTACCGAGCAAATGGGCGAGTTTTTTGTATTTGTAACCAAGGATACTACTATGGCCGCTAAAAAGGATACCATTGCCTTGCAACGTAAAGTAACCCTGGGGCCTCGCTTAAATGATAAGGTAGTAATAATGTTGGGTATTAAACCAGGTGATATGATTATTACAGACGGTTTTCAACGTTTGCGCGATAGTGGCATGGTTACAACAGGTGCGGCACCGATGCCTGCAAAAAAATAATTACGGGTACTTTAAATACATTTTTAGATGATCGCAGAGACCTTTATAAAAAGACCCGTTACCGCAATTGTTATTTCGATAGTAATTGTGATAGTTGGTATTTTGGCTATAACCAGTTTACCAATTGGGCAATACCCCGAAATTACCCCGCCAACAGTTACAATAACAGGTAACTACACAGGCGCGGATGCGCTTACGGTTGAGCAAACCGTAGCCACCCCAATTGAAAGCCAGGTTAACGGCACACCGGGTATGACTTACCTGCAAAGTAATAGTACTAATAACGGTGCATTAAGCATGACCGCCAATTTTGAAGTAGGTACCGATATTAACATAGCCGCGCTTGATGTACAAAACCGTGTTGGTATTGCTACACCAACACTGCCGCAAGAGGTGCAGCGTTTGGGCCTTACAGTCCGCAAAAAAAATCCGAGTATATTAATGCTGGTGGCAATCTATTCGCCAACCGGGGTTCATAACGTTACCTTTTTAGATAACTATGCCAACGTATTTATAAAGGATGCCTTATTACGTGCCAAGGGTGTTGGTGACGTGGTATCACGTGCGGATGATTTTAGTATGCGTATTTGGCTAAAGCCGGATAAGTTGGCTGCATTAGGTATGACCCCCGCCGATGTAACTGCCGCGCTTAATGAGCAGAACGCGCAAGTTGCCGCTGGTACCGTAGGTGCCACCCCCCAACAGCATGGACAAACCTTTGAATACTCTGTATTGGTAAAGGGCCGTTTAGCCAAGCCGGAAGAGTTTGGTAATGTGATTGTTCGTACACAGCCCGGTACAGGCGCGGTGGTGCATTTAAAAGATGTTGCCCGTATTGAGTTAGGTAAGTTTAACTATGCCGGTAACTCATTTGTTGATGGTAAACGGTCATCATATCTTTTAGTTTACCAGGCTCCAAATAGCAACGCGGTTGAAACTGCTGATGCTGTATATGCTACGATGACTGAGTTGAAAAAATCTTTTCCGGCAGGTATTGACTATGTGGTACCGTTTGAGGCTGTTACTGTAGTAAAGGTATCCATACATGAGGTTATTCAAACATTAGTTATCGCATTGATACTGGTTATTATCGTGGTGTTTTTATTCCTGCAAAGCTGGCGTACAACATTAATCCCGGTATTGGCTATTCCGGTATCTATTATAGGAACGTTTATATTCTTTATACCTCTGCACTTTACTATTAACACACTTACGCTGTTTGGCTTTGTGCTGGCAATTGGTATTGTGGTTGATGATGCCATTGTGGTAGTAGAAGCCGTACAGCATTATATGGACGAGAAAGGTATGTCGCCGGCTGATGCGACTTTACACGCCATGCGTGATATATCGGCACCGGTAATTGCCATCGCGTTAATATTGGCCGCGGTGTTTGTGCCGGTAGGTTTTATACCGGGTATTGTGGGTAGGTTATACCAGCAGTTTGCAATAACTATAGCTATATCTGTATTGATCTCGGCATTTGTGGCTTTATCATTAACACCGGCTTTATGTACGCTATTACTTAAACCCCATAAGCTGGATAAAAAATCTAAAGGGCTTGATAAATTCTTCTTTAAATTTAATAGCTGGTTTGAGCGTGTCACAGGTAAATACCATAATGGAGTTCATCTAGGGATAAAAAATTCCAAATTTGTTATTATCGTACTGGTCTGTATTGTTATGGGCACTATCCTGCTCTTTAAAAAAAAACCTACCGGTTTTATACCAATTGAAGACGAAGGCCGTATTTATATTACTTATGATCTGCCCGAAGGTTCATCAACCGAGCGCACAGTAGCCTTGTTACATACCATGATGGATACGCTTAATAAGATACCCGAAGTAGCTCATTACGCTGCCTTGGGGGGATTAAACGTGGTTAGCTTTGCCTCCAAATCAAACAGCGCTACCATATTTGTACAGCTAAAAAAATGGGATGAACGTAAATTAACATCATTACAATTAAAAGATAAACTGGATAAAAAACTAGCTATTTTTAAAGAAGCCAACGTAAAAGTTATAACTCCGCCGGCAATACCTGGCTTGGGTAGCACGGCCGGTTTTTCTTTTATGTTAGAAGAAAAACAAGCTGGAGGTGATATAAAAAACTTTGAAGCCGTACTAAATAACTTCATTGCCGCATTAGCCAAACGGCCAGAGATAGGCAAGGGCAAGCAAGGGCCATATTCTTTCTTTACCGCCAAAACACCGGCTTATCAGTTGACTATTGACCGTGAAAAAGCTAAGCGACTTGGCGTACAATTGTCAGATGTTAATAATGCCCTGCAAACCTATATGGGGAGTGCTTATATAAATGACTTTACCATTTATGGTCGTAATTTTAGGGTACTGGCGCAAGCTGATACCAATTACCGTACCAATATGGATAATTTGGGGCAGTACTTTGTGCGTAATTCGGCAGGAGGGATGGTACCGTTAAGTACCATAACCTCGTACAAAATGATAGAGAATGCACCGTTGATATCACATTATAATCTATTCAGATCTGCCGAAGTAGGTGGCAGCCCGGCCGAAGGATATAGTAGTGGTGATGCCTTAAATGCGTTAGAAGAAGTTGCCGCACAAAATCTGCCACAAGGTTTTGGCTATGAGTTTTCGGGTTTAAGTCGCGAGGAAAAATTATCCGGCTCTAAAACTGTTTACATTTTTGCTTTATCTATTTGCTTTGTGTTTTTATTCCTGGCCGCATTGTATGAGAGCTGGTCGGTGCCGTTCTCGGTTTTGTTAGCCGTACCATTGGGTGCATTCGGGGCCATATTGTTCCTCTCGTTTAATAAATCGTTAGCTGATAATATTTACGCGCAAATAGGTTTAATAACACTCATTGGTTTGGCGGCCAAAAATGCCATCCTGATAGTAGAGTTTGCCAAAGAACGGGTAGATGCGGGTATGGAATTAGAGAAAGCCACATTAGAAGCTGTTAAGCTGCGTTTACGGCCTATCATCATGACATCGCTTGCCTTTATATTGGGTGTCGCGCCATTGCTATTTGCATCGGGTGCGGGTGCCGAGGCTCGTAAAACATTGGGATTTACCGTATTTGGCGGTATGCTTGCCGCGACATCACTGGCTATATTTATAGTGCCGGTGCTGTTTTTTCTGATTACACGCTTTGCTTACGGGAAAGAGAAACTGGCCGAATTGCAGAAAAACTACAAAGAAGATCCGGAAGTACTGCATTAATATTTATTCCATAAAAACAAAAAACGCTCTTGGTATTATCAAGAGCGTTTTTTGTTTACTATACCACTTTTTTATTGCGATGGTAATGTTTTTGTATAGATATTGGTACAGTTTACCGGTATTTGTTAGATTATTCAAGGCATAAAAAGTCACCTGGGTTTAATGGTAAAACAAGTTTAAAACTTAAATCGCCCCTATATTTTAACATTATTTTAATATAGATGCAGATATGAATTATTAAACTATTGCAACTCATTATCAGCCTTTAAGCAACTAACAATTGTTAATAACTACGTTAGTTTTTCTGTATAAACCTTCCTCTTTAAATGTTAAATAATTAAAAAACCGGCATACTGGCAAAGTATTTGTTTAAGTGCAGTTATAATAATTTATCTATTTACTTATTTACTAAAGAGAATCACAACAATGAAAAAGTTAACAAAATTAGCAGCTGCAGCATTAACGGGTGTGGCACTATTAATCGGAACAAATGTAAACGCGCAAACTACTCCATCTAGTAAATTGCGTTTTGGTATAGGACTAGAAGCAGGTGCACCAACAGGAAATGCACACACGACCTCAAATTTTGAATTAGGCGGTACCGGACGTTTACAATACGGAACTAGCGACCATTTTGCTTTAACCCTTACATCAGGTTATTATAATTTCTTCGGAAAAGATTATACAGTAGGTACTGCTACAATTAATGGCCCAAGCTATGGCTTAGTACCGGTAAAAGTTGGTTTGAAAGCTTTCTTTTCTAACAATGTATATTTTTCAGCAGAAGCTGGTGCAGGTTTTGAAACAAAAGGTTCTAAAAACACTAAGTTGATCTTAGCTCCGGGTTTAGGTTGGGCTAACAGTAAATGGGATGTCGGTGTACGTTACGAAGACTTCTCTGGCCAAAGCAATAGCTACGGCTTAGTAGGCTTACGTTTAGCTTATGGATTTGAATTGTAATTACAATAAGCAAATATCCCCCACCAAATGTGGGGGATATTTGCTTTAACCCCTGAAAGGGTTTTTGAATAAATATTTATTAAGGTTGGTGGATTTAACCATTGACATACACCAAAAACACCCCTCCCGTTAGGAAGAGGTGTTTTTTAATCAGCAGCAAATCTGTAAGCCGGGTTCTGTATTGCCGAATGGCAATTTCTATCATTAATCTGGTCCTGTCATTGCTGACAGGCTTAAACAACCTACCCATCACGACGGCCCTGATTACTCAAGGCAGGGAGCGAGCCGCCCCACTTTCGTGACCTATTTGGTTTTTCAACTCCTGAGGTTTACCGCGATCCCGATCGCCCGGAAAAGCCGTGAGCTCTTACCTCACGTTTTCACCCTTACCTTTGCAGGCGGTTTATTTTCTGTGGCACTTGCTGTCGCCCGATGCGGGCGCCTTCCCGTTAGGAAGCAGGATGCTCTATGTTGCCCGGACTTTCCTCCGCTTTAGCCGTAGGCCAAAGCAGCGATAGAACGTTTTGCAGCGTAAAGGTAGGTATTTAGTCACGAAGCAATGTTGGTTTAATTAAAACTGCGTAAATAATCTTCTAGATCTGATAGTAATCTATTTTCTTGGAATCGATATACCAACCAAAACCAAATCAAAACTACCGGAAATATGAAATTTGTCCATAAAGGGACATTGACATTACCGAATGCTTCATATAGAATAAATACAAACCAAAAAAAGCCAATAAGTTTTAATTCTATTCTCGTTCTGGTTGAAAGAACGACATTAACCTTAGATTCATTAATAGAAGTAAATGAACCATATATCTTTATCCCATCCACAAAAAACTCTGCTCCACTCAATGTTCCTACTGAATAATCAGACAGAAATTTATATCTATAACTATCAGTTTTTGATATAGAAAAGTCATAATCCGGACTTAACGATAATTTATTATTAGCTGTTTCAATAGAACAATTAATATCAAATTGTTTATGTATTAGAAATCTGCTTAACCAACTCATTTGATAAGGTTTTTATTTACATTTTGTCAAATCATCATCAATCATTTGCGCCGTAACAATCCCCATTTTATTACCGAAAGAATTGGTTATATATGTCAGAACCTCGGCTATTTCAATAGGGGACATGTCCATTGCAGGCATATCGCCTTCGAATGGTTTTTTGTTGATGATTAGGAGCTTGCCTTTTAGTCCGTATTTAACGATGCAGGGTAGTATGGCTTTATTGGCTATTAGGTAAACGGAGTCGGTAAGTGCAGGCATTAGAGCTGATAAACCCTGCCCATCCTTACCATGACAATTTTGACATTTGTTTTGATAGATAATACTGCCAATAGAATAATACCTGGCAAGAATTATCTGGTCATCGCTCTGGCAGGAGTAAAGCAATATGGCCATCAACAAGCCTATGCCCGATATTACTTTTAATTTCATTTACCGTTGATTTGGTCGGGCTCTGCTTTTAGTGTTTTAATATCCACTATCAGCTTGGTAACCTGTTCTGGCAGGGTGCCGTCATAGGTGCCGCGGATGCGTTTTTGCTTATCAACCAAAATAAAATAGCCATCGTGTATAAATAACTGTTTGGCATCTTCTTGTGGTTTGGTTACCAGGTAACTTTCTGATAGTTTATAAATATCTTCTTTCTTACCCTGCAACAACCACCAGGTATTGCCTGTAACGCCCAGTTTATCAGCATATTTCTTTAATATAGCTACGCTATCGTGTTTGGGGTCGATAGAGTAGGATATGATCTTAATATCTTTTTCTGCTTTAAATGCATCATACACATTCAGCATATTACGGTGCATTATCGGGCAGATGGATGGGCAGGTGGTAAAGAAAAAATCGGCCACATAAATATTACCGTCTAAACTTTTGTTGGTGATGCTATCGCCATATTGGTTAACCGTTTTAAAACCGGGGATGGTTTGGTAAACGGTATCTGTTACGGTTTTGCCATCGATAGTTTTAGTTACCGGGGTGCGGTTGCCATAAATAGGCAAGGCAGTTTGCCCGGCGTTAAATTTACACGCGCTATAAGTAAGGATGATAACAATTGCTGCAATTAATTTCTTCATCATTACTTTTTAAATGGTTTTAAATATTCGGTCGATTCTTTAACGGCGCCGGCAAGCAACGAGTCGACAGCTATAACCTGTTCTTTTTGTGCCGACAGGTATTTTATTATTTCCTCATGCGTTTTCCCTTTTTGTTCAGGGTCAAACTTTTGCATCCAGTTTTCCATAGCGCTATCGGCTTTAATTAGTTTTGAGCGTAAGTATGTAATTTTTTCTTTAGCCTCATTGTTTTTAGCCTCCAACAAAAGGGTATCCAGTTTCATTTTATTTTGCATCAGCTGTTCATCAACCCCCATTACTTTATCATGTATTTTAATAACATTATTTAAAATGGCTTTTTCATCAGCCTTAGAGTCTTTACAAGCGTTTAACGCCAGTATTGCAAATGCAAACAGGTATATCTTCTTCATAATTATTGTGTGATCTGTATCGGCCCCAAAATTACATTAATACGGATCTTATTGTCAACATCGCCGGTAATTAATTGCGGAGATAAAAAATATAATCAATAGTCGGTAGCTTTTCAATCCCGGCAAGCTTTAATTGCTGCCCAATTTGCGCCCTATGGTGTGTACCATGGTTAATTACCTGGGTTAAAATATCAACCAGTTTGTTTGAATATTCGGTACCGGCGGTGTTTTTATAAGTTAGGATCTTGTCGAAATCAGCAGGATTGAGGGCGCTTAAAAAGCTAAGCCATTCCTTGTAATAATAGTTTATTAATTCTTCAAATGGTGTTGTTTCTTTTGTTGGAAACAGGTCATTATCAGCAACCGATTCTTCTTTACAACGACTCAACCATCTTTGTTGGGCTGCCAACAGGTGAGCCATTAATTGCACCGGTTTTTCAGGATTGTTAGCTGTTCTGATAACTTCCAGTATTTGTTGATTAGCGTATTTGTCGTATTTAAATAGTTGAATAAAATGGTCTTTCATGGTAAATGAATTTTGTAGTAGCTAATATATTCCGGGAATCAAACGCGCAGTTTTTTTTTATTATTGTTCGTGCTGATCACCAAACTCAGTTATTAAGGCTTTTTCTTCAACAGCAATACGGTAAGTCAGCGCCAAAAATGTGGAGATGATAATGATTATACAGGATAGTATACTACCCTGGCATAACGCGATACTGCAAATAATCAGTATTAACCCTAAATAACTGGGATGCCTTACTGTTTTATACAAGCCTGTTGTTTTTAGTGTATGCGAGTCGACTATCGCCACATCAACCGTAAACATTTTGCCTAATTGTAAAATGGGCTATCCAGCGTATAATGAAACCAACGATGGCAACGCCGACACCAATATTCATTACCGTAATGACATAGGGGAAGCGCCAGACACCGTTTTCGGCAAAAATACCGCCTATGATTATGCTGCCGGTTATGACTATCCATAATAGGATGAGCGACCGTTTGTCGGATTGATTTTTTATCCCGCCTTTTTTCGATCTTTTTACCAGCAATAATATAATTTCTGACAGGCCAAAAACTTCTGCAATAGTGTAGTAAGACAGGTGCATGGTATTTTTATTAAAAATATCCCTCTAAAATAAACATTATTTGCGCTTGGGTGTTACTGTAAACGTTAACAATAACATAATATTAACAACATCATAAACATATATGCCCAACGTACCTTAGTATTGAACAATAAAACAAACTGTTATGAAATTCATCGTCAATTTATTCAACAGCTTACGTGAGTGGATGATCTTAAAAAGCATCAGATCTTCTTTTATTCATTAATTTTATTTTTACTAACGTTTCTTTTATACAATTATAATATACAATTTGGGCATTGTGTAGCTCATTTTAATGAAATCTGATATTCAGGATATTCCGTTTAACAAACAACTTTTCGGTGAAGACTTTATCTGGGGAGTATCAACCGCGGCAGTGCAAATTGAAGGTGCACATGATGCCGATGGTAAAGGCGCGTCTATCTGGGACGTTTTTACAGCCAAAAAAGGCAAGATATTAAACGGCCATCACCATCGTACTGCCACTGACTTTTATAATCGCTATCAAACCGATATCGATCTGATCAAACAGCTTAATATCCCAAACTTTAGGTTCTCTATATCGTGGTCACGTATTTTACCTGGCGGGACAGGAGTAATTAACCAGGCCGGTATTGATTATTATAACCGTATTATTAATTATTGCCTGGAGTTAGGAATACAGCCCTGGCTGACGCTATATCATTGGGACCTGCCGCATGAGTTAGAGTTACAAGGCGGTTGGACAAACCGGGCGGTTGTAAATTGGTTTATCGAATATGTTACCATCTGCGCCAACGCATTTGGCGATAGGGTAAAACATTGGATGGTAATGAATGAGCCGTCTGTATTTACAGGCGCAGGCTATTTTTTAGGTATTCATGCTCCCGGAAAAAAGGGAATGAAAAACTTTTTACCTGCTATTCATCATGCTGCTTTATGTATGGCAGCAGGGGCAAAAATATTACGTAAAATTTTGCCTGAAGCAGAAATTGGGACTACCTTTTCATGCTCGTACATTGAGCCATATTCTGATAAACCAAAGGATGTAGCTGCCGCCACACGAGTTGATGCACTGCTTAATCGTTTATTTATAGAGCCGATTTTAGGGTTAGGATACCCCACGGAACTTACCGTACTGAAAGGCATGGATAAATACATTTTACCCGGCGATGTGGATAACTTAAAGTTTGATTTTGACTTTATAGGAATTCAAAATTACACTCGCGAAATTGTGCAACATTCGTTTTTTACGCCGTATATACACGCAACTTTGGTTAAGGCCGAAAAACGCAAAGTATCTATAACCACAATGGGGTGGGAGGTTTACCCGGCGTCTATTTACCATATACTTAAAAAGTATAATCAGTATCCGCAGATAAAAAAAATATACCTAACCGAAAGCGGCGCTGCTTTTAAAGATGAGGTTACAGATAATAAAGTTGATGACCCTAAACGTGTTGAATACCTAAGGCAATACTTGCAACAGGTATTAAGAGCCAAAAACGAAGGCTTTAAAGTAGACGGTTATTTTATATGGACGCTAACCGATAATTTTGAATGGGCCGAAGGCTATCACCCGCGTTTTGGAATTATATATGTTGATTTTGAAACCCAGCAACGCATAGTAAAATCATCAGGGCAGTGGTACGCTGAGCTGCTGAGGTAGCTTGGCCGGTTATATACCCGTATTTATTGGCAAGCTTATATAAAATATGGTGCCATGGTTACTGCTATCAAACCATATTTTACCGTGCGATTTTTCCATGATCTGCTTGCAGATAGATAAACCCAGCCCAAACGATTTTTCGCCCACTGTACCCGGCCTTTGCGCGGTAGTAAACATATTGAACACCTGATCCTTTAATTTTTCGGGGATACCAATACCATTATCCAGCACCGAAACAATTACCTGGTCGGTTTCCTTAATAACCTTAACAAAAATTGGCGCGCCTGTTGGGCTAAATTTAATGGCATTGCTAATGAGGTTACTTATTACCCGCCAAATTTTTTCGCGGCTCATTAACAAGTGTAATGGGCTGCTTAAAGGTTCATAAAATATTTTCTGCCCCTTCTCTGATGCTTTAAAACGCAACAGTTCAACACTGTTATTCACCAGCGAATTGATCTCTACAGGTTCAAAGGCTAATTCAAGCGAGGATATATTTGTTGCTTCTAAAATCTCATTGATCAATTCGAGCGAGTTGTAGGATGTTTCTTTAACCAGGTTTATTAATTCTTTTTGTTCTTCTGTGTACTCATCATTAGCCATTATTGATGTTAAGGACGCTATACCACCTATGGGGTTGCGCAAATCGTGCGCTACGGTGCGTAATATTCGGTCCTTTTCCTGGCTGCTTAGTTTAAGCTCATTAAGCGCATGTTCCAATTCGCTGTTTTGCTTATTAATTTGCTGGTTAAGCAGATTAACTATCTGTATGTCTTTTTTAGATCTCCGCCAGTTTCTGTACACCAAAAAGATAATCATAAGAGCCATTATAGCGGCAAAAAATATTACGTATAACCAAATGCGTTGTATTTTATTATTGCCGCTTAATTGGTCTATTTGCTGTTGTTTTTCGTAGTTCTCCAGCTGTTTGTTGATGTCGCTTTCTTTTAGCAGATTCAGTTTTTTAATATTCGAATCTTTAACCGTATTGTACGTCTGCATGTAGCTTAATGCTTTAGGCAGATCTTTTTTACGAAGATAATAGTTGCTCATTAACTGGTTCCAATCTGCTTCAACATCCGGGTTTTTTAGACTGGTTTGTTGTATGCTTATCGCGTTTAACAGGCTAAATAACTCATCATCCCGGTTACGATCATAATAAAGCTTAGCCAGCTTTATCTCACTTAACGCGGCGTCATTGTTATCATGATCTTTTTGCAGGTTTATTTGTATACTCTTTTTTAGCATTTCAATAGCTTGCAGGTATTTGCCTTGCATAACTAATATTTCGGCTTTATTACCATAAACAACCCCCCGGGCTATTTCAATCATCTTGAGCCTGTCTTTAAACTGCGGTCCGTATTTGTTGATAAATTTTAAAGATCTGTCAAAATATATAATGGCGCTATCGGGTTGATTGCTGTGTTTATAGCTTAAGGCAATATTATCCAGCAACTCCTGTGAATGATAAAAAATTACAAACTCGCTGGGTGTAATGGTGTAATAGTTATAGCTTTTTTTAAAGTAGTCTTTAGCTAGTTTATAATTGCCCATTTTATAGGTTATCATACCCATGCGGTACATGTAGTCTGAAAGGGCAACCTGGTTTAAACTATTTCTTCCGATCAAATACCCCTGAAACAAATGCTGGTAGGCTTCACTATATTGCTGTAAGGCAAAGTTTGCATCGCCCAAGGCAAAATTTGCATCTATGTATAAGGCTGTATACTGTTTGGTCTTAATGCTTTGCTTGGCAATCATAAGCATGGTATCAGCATACAGGAGAGCTTTTTTACTATCACCAATGTTTTTTTTGTAATAGAAATAACGATACCCATATATTTGATACCTGTCTAAAAGCGTAAGATTATTTGAATGCTTTGCGGCCGAATCCAGCACATGTATTGCTTCTTTAACACGGTTGGTCCCGAAAAGGGTATCAACATGTTTTAGTATTCGTTTAAACTCGTCAGAATTGCCTAGCCGCTCTGTGTTTTGTTGTTGACAAGAAAAAATCAGCAGCACTAAACCAAACCACACATAGCGGCGAAAATATTTAGCAACTGAATAGTTTTCCTGGCAAATCAATTTTTACTAGTTATAGGTTATCAACAAATATAATACTCATGGGCATATAATAGCTATTGGCATAGGTTTATATTGTTTATTACTTAAAAGCCTCTTCACCGGTTATATCTAGCCCTGTTATCAGCAGATGAATATCATGCGTACCCTCATACGTAATTACCGATTCAAGGTTCATCATATGACGCATTATGGGGTACTCACCAGTTATGCCCATTCCGCCTAATATTTGCCTGGCTTCGCGGGCTATATTTATGGCAGTTTCAACACTGTTACGCTTAGCCATTGATATTTGGGCAGGTGTTGCCTTGTTTTCATTTTTTAAAGTGGCGAGGCGCCAAACCAGTAGTTGTGCTTTTGTTATTTCGGTTATCATTTCGGCCAGTTTTTTTTGTTGAAGCTGGAACGCGGCAATAGGCTTGCCAAATTGCTTACGCTCTTTAGCATAACGCAAGGCTGTATCGTAACAATCCATAGCAGCACCAATTGCGCCCCAGGCAATGCCATAGCGCGCCTGGTTAAGGCAGCCAAGTGGCCCTTTTAAGCCGGTAACATTGGGCAGCAGATTTTCTTTAGGCACTTTAACGTTATCAAATACCAACTCGCCGGTAGCCGATGCACGTAGCGACCATTTGTTATGTGTTTCAGGAGTTGAGAAACCTTTCATACCTCGTTCAACAATTAGCCCTTGTATTTTCCCTTGTTGATTTTTGGCCCAAACAATAGCTATATTAGCAAATGGCGCGTTTGATATCCACATTTTTGCGCCGTTTAATACATAATGGTCGCCGGCATCTTTAAAGTTAGTGGTCATGCCGCCTGGGTCAGAGCCATGGTCCGGCTCGGTCAGGCCAAAGCAGCCCATTAATTCGCCCGTTGCTAATTTGGGCAAGTATTTCATTTTCTGATCTTCGGACCCATAAGCATAAATAGGATACATCACCAATGATCCCTGTACTGAAGCGGTTGAGCGTATCCCAGAATCGCCCCGCTCAATTTCTTGCATGATCAGTCCGTAAGCCATATAGTCTAAGCCCAAACCACCATATTGGACGGGGATAGTAGGGCCAAAAGCACCAATCTCTGCCAATCCTTTCAAAAGTTGTTTCGGGAACTCAGCTCGTTGGGCATAACCTTCAATAATGGGGCTAACTTCTTTTTTTACCCAATCGCGCACGCTTTTACGTATCAGTTTATGTTCATCGGTAAGTAATTCATCCAGTTGATAATAATCCGGCGATTCGAAAAGATCAGTTTTTGCCATGAGGTAATTCTTTGTAGTAACAAATATAGACGATTGCATGGTTTGCCCAACCATTTAGCAGATCAACTCTTTACTATTTAACTAAAATGTTATTTTTGAGCTATGATTGTAGCCCTACATGGTGCGGAGTTTTTTGCCTATCACGGCTTTTACCCCGAAGAACAGAAATTAGGAAATTGTTTTATTGTTGATATGGAGGTTGAATTTACTCCGGCAGGCAATATAAGTGAGGATGATCTGTCTAATACTGTAAACTATGAGCAGCTTTATGATATTGCCTGCGAAGAAATGAAGCTACCCAAAAAGCTGATTGAAACTGTAGCCGAAGCAATTATCAACGAGATAAAAAAGCAATACACTTTTGTTGACCTGATAAAAGTGAGTATTAAAAAGCTAAACCCATTGGTTGGGGCAAAAACCAAATACTCGAGCGTTACATTAAATTATCAAAAAGGGTAGTAGTTATTTACTGTCGACTCAATTTTTTCGGGCCATTTTTGCTTGTTGGCAAATCTGGCGGCTTCGATACTCATGTTGCTAACTTTAGTAGGGTTGTTATATAAGCTTAGTACGGCTTCTTTTAGTTCGCTAATGGCAATAGCGGGCGACTCAACACTGCAGCGTATACCGTTATCATCACTTACCATTGCCGCTTGCCCATGCAGGTTAAGGGTAATAAGCGGCATGCCAAAAGCCATTGCTTCCATTACCTGCACACCATTCGAATCGCGCAGCGAGGTAAAAAAGAATACATCATGCGACTCATAATAACCGCGCACTTGTTCATAAGGTACTTTACCGGTTAGGCGTACGGTATTTTCTAAACCGTATTCTTTAATACAGTCCTCTATTTCCTGCTGCATTTCGCCGTGACCGACTACGGTTAATGTTATGCCGGGATAGTCTTTTAGCCGCTGCATTACCTCTAATACCAATAAAACCCCTTTACGCGGCATAAAACGGCCAACCCATAATAGTTTTAATTTGTCAGGTTGTGGTGATTTGATTTTAAGCGTTTTCGGGTAAAAGTTATCAGGTAGAGCTGTATCAAATGATATATGGCAGTTTTTTGCGCCTACAGATTTGGCCATATCCATGGTATCCTGGTTAGATACCAGTACAGCATGTGCTTTTTTTAACATATCCTTGCAGGCGGGGTTGTATTTAACTAGTATGTTACTAACCTTATCCCGTTTAATTTCTGATGCCCAATAGCCTTTAAAGTAGCTTTTAAAAGCTTCGGGTGCCTTTTGTCCGCCACCGGCAGGGCCAAAAATAAATGGGATATTCAGTTTATATAAAAATGATCCCATTTGTAAGCTGCCCCAGGTGGCATGGTGTGCAAGGTCGAATTTTAAATTTTCATGGAGCATCTTTGCTTTTTTGTAAGCCAGCCATTGCCATAGCATGTAATACATATAAATAGCCGGGCCGGGCGCATGGAACAATTTTTCTGTACCCATTGGCATAAAAATATAATGAAAGGTTACATTTTTTGATGCGGGGAAACTTTCAATACCGGCCTGGTTTACGCTCCTGGTTAAACAATGTACATGATAGCCTTTATCGGCTAAACCTAATGCCCAGTTCCAGCCATTACCATCTTCTGATCCCATTGACGGATCGCAGGCAAAAACAGATAGCAATAAATTTTTCATTTAACCAGTTTGAAAAAGAAGCGTAAGTATTAAAATATTACGAGTTAATTATACGTATAAAAATTAATTTATAGTGCATTATGCCTAGTTTTGATTTTTAACATTTTTATGATTTATAATAAAATAACAGAAGAACTATTAAACGCTATTAAGCAATTAATTGGTGATGACGCTGTTATAACCGCGCAGGCCGAAATAGAAAAATATAGCCATGATGAAACCGAGGACCTGCGTTATTATCCGGAAGTTGTGGCCAAACCAAAATCGACAGATGAGGTCGCTGCATTATTAAAGCTTTGCAATGAGCATTTAATACCTGTAACACCACGCGGGGCGGGTACGGGCTTGAGCGGCGGCGCGTTACCTATTATGGGTGGATTAGTCATCGCCATGGAACGCTTTAATAAAATATTAAATATTGACGAACAAAACCTACAGGCTACAGTAGAACCGGGTGTTATTACCGAGGAGTTTATGAACCAGATTGCCGCGAAGGGATTGTTATATCCTATTGACCCGGCAAGTAAGGGTAGTTGTTTTATCGGTGGCAATGTATCGCATGGCTCTGGTGGGCCAAGGGTGGTAAAGTATGGTACAATACGTGAGTATATATTGAATTTAGAGTTGGTTTTGCCATCCGGCGAGGTTATATGGACCGGTGCTAATACTTTAAAATATTCATCTGGTTATAATTTAACGCAACTCATTATTGGGTCAGAAGGTACATTGGGTATAGTCACCAAAATTGTGGTTAAGCTTATACCGGCACCAACGGTTGATGCTTTGATGATGGCTTCGTTTAACTCGAACGATGAAGCTTGCTCGGCGGTTTCGGCTATTTTTAGGGCAGGGATTATTCCATCAGCATTAGAGTTTATGGAACGCAAGGGAGTAGAGTGGGTGATAGAAAAGGACGGTATCGTTTTTGACCTGAAAGAAAATGACGCTGCCTTTTTATTGATAGAAGTAGACGGCAACAACCAGGACATAATGTTTACTGATTGCGAAAAGATAAATACGGTATTGGAAGAATTTGGCTGTACCAATGTGTTATTTGCAGAAACGGCAACTCAGAAGGAAGAATTATGGCACATAAGGCGCACTATGGGTGTATCAGTCAAATCAAACTCGGTTTATAAAGAAGAAGATACGGTTGTGCCGCGCGCCGCGCTACCCCAATTAATAAAAGGCATTAAAGCTACGGGTGCCAAATATGGCTTTGAGTCGGTTTGTTATGGCCATGCCGGTGATGGTAATCTACACGTTAACATTCTAAAGGCCAACATGAGCGATGATGACTGGAACACCAAATTAAAAGATGGCATCCGCGAAATATTTGAGCTAACGGTATCTTTAGGTGGCACATTATCCGGTGAGCATGGTATTGGCTTAGTGCAGAAAGAGTTTATGGACATTAAATACTCGCCTATACACTTTGAGTTATGGCGCGGAATAAAAAAGGTGTTCGATAAAAATTATATATTAAATCCCGGAAAAATATTTGATAAATAATATTCATTATTCAATAATTCACTCATTAATATGCAGTTGCCCTTACAATTTCAAATAACTGATGAAGAGCTATTAAAACTAGGTTTTGCTATTTTTTGTGGTGGTTTACTGGGTATGGAGCGCCAGTATAAAAACAAAACAGCAGGTTTCCGTACCATAATATTGATCACGTTAGGGTCGGCATTGTTTACCATGGTAGCGCAGAAAGCAGGTTTAGGCGTTAATATTAATGTTATTACCGGCATTGGCTTTATTGGTGCCGGTGTGGTTTTTAAAGATAACATTGGCGTAAGCGGCCTTACAACAGCGGCTGTTATATGGGTTGCAGCAGCTATAGGTATGGCTGCCGGGGCCGGCGATTATCCGCTGGCGTTAATAACAACTATCAGTACTTTATTAATATTGCTGCTTTTTTCTTTATTAGAAAGGTACATTGACAAAGTGCATCACGACAAGCTATTTATAATTGTTTTTGCTGATACTAATTATGAAAACCTGCTTTTGGTTGAAGAGATAATTAAAAAACATCAACTTAAATCAAGGCGTAGGCAGATCAATAAAATAGGAGAGTATTTGCAAGCCACAATCTTAGTAACCGGCAATTTGGAACATATTGCTCAATTAGATGAAAAGCTGCTGGTAATGTCGCAGATAAGGTCATTTTAATTGGGTAATACGTATGTCTGCTGTTTTACTATTGTCTTAGAAATATTAAATATTGCCTTAAAAAAAAGATAATATAGCTTAGTCCTATAATGCTGATCATTGGATTATTATTATTCATGATCTAAAGAGATCAAAACTTTTAAGCTAACCCAGCCTTATTAACTATTTGAGTATTTGCCGTATTTGTAATATATTTACCTAATACCAATTATTACGTGCCGGGGGAAAGTATGCTACCATATTTTATCGGAATACCTATCTATAAAAACATTTGCAAGGTTGTTTTCATCGGCCTTGCGTTTTTGTTTTTTAGCTATAAGAGCCATGCCCAAAGTTTGGGCGATCCTATTGTTCACATCACATTTGGGTCCGGAAGTTCTAGTTATGGGCCGCCGCTGGCTGCTGATTCGGGCACAACAACGTATAGATATAGTGGAAGCATATCACCCAATGATGGTGATTATAGTATCTTTAAAAGTACAGCTGGTTTAAATCGGGGATGGGTTTTTACAACAGACCATACTGGCGATAATGGGTATATGATGATAGTCAATGCCAGTTTTGCCCCGGGGCTTTTTTATACCCGCAATGTTAGTGGCTTATGTGGTAGTACTACCTACCAGTTTTCTGCATATATAAAAAATATTTTAAAAGGTAAAGGTATTTTACCTAACGTAAATTTTTCGATCGAAGCATTGGATGGTACGGTGTTGGGTGTCGGTGCTACCGGGAATATCCAGGCAGATAGTACCTGGAAGCAATTTCCATTTACATTTACCACACCAGCAACCGCGCAAACCATCGTTTTAAAAATGACTAACAACGCGCCGGGGGGCGGCGGTAATGATATTGCTATTGATGATATAACGTTTAGCCCGTATGGCTCGCAGGTAACTGCGCAGTTTGAACAGGCAAATACGATTTTTTGCTTGGCTTCACCGCAACCTATAACTATTAAAACTATAACGCCGCTTGATCCTAATTATGCGCAAAAGTTCCAGGCCAATATAAATGGTGTCTGGGTAGATCAGGGGCCGGCGGGCACGGCTTCGTCATTTAGTTTTTTATCGCCAACTGTTGCCGGCTCATACTCTTATCGTGTAGTTAAAAGCGATGCGGGCAATATTAACACTTCCAGCTGTGTTGTGTCATCAAATCAGTTAAATATAACCGTATTGCCTTTACCTGTACCCGTATTTTCGGTGGCTGATACTACTTGTCAGAGTGATTCTGTCGTATTTAAAGATCAATCTATCGCGCAGGGGTCAGCCGTTGCTTCATGGCTATGGAGTTTTGGCGATGGGCAAACATCTGTTAAAAAAAAACCATCTCACCTTTATGCAAACGGGGGAAATTATACGGTAAAATTAACAGTGACCAATAATAGCGGCTGCATATCATCAACTACCGCCACTAAAATTATTCATATTATTTCGCAGGTTAATACATCGTTTAGTTATTCTACACCCGATTGTGAAACAAAGGCCGTAACTTTTACAGATGCATCGGTCCCGGTAGAAGGTAATATTACTTCGCGCGAATGGGACTATGGCGATAGTATAAAAGAAACCAGGCCCGATAATTTGCCTTTTCAGCATACTTTTGCCAAATCAGGTAGTTACCCGGTAAAACTTTTAATTACTACCGATAAAGGGTGTATATCAACCTTAACCAAAACAGTTATAATAAACCCTTTACCAATAGTTAACTTTGGCATACCTCCAACATGTACAGAAGACTATTCTAAATTTACAGACAGCACTACTGTAGCCAACGGTACTAGCCTTACTTATTTATGGAATTTTGGTGATGCTAATTCAAATGCCGGCAATCCTAATACATCAACTCAACAAAACCCCGTGCACCGGTTTATTGTTGCGCAGAACTACCTGATTACGCTTACGGTTACATCAGTAAATGGTTGCCAGGTTACCAGAACCAAATCGTTTATGGTAAATGGGTCAAACCCAACGGCTGCTTATAATGTGTTAAATTCCAATTATTTGTGTAGTAATCGGGAGGTTTTTTTTGTTAATCATTCGTACACCACACCCGGAAAGATCACCAAAATAAAATGGTATTTTGATAGCAGCGATACCACTGTACAGCTAACCGATAATAATACTTATGCAGGCAAGTTATACCCGCATAAATATCCTGCGGTTACTTTCCCCCAGGCATCAAAAAACTATACGGTACGTATGGTAGCTTATTCGGGCGGCAGATGCCCATCAGTCCCTCTTGATACAACTATCACCATACTTGCAACACCAGTGTTGACTTTTACTCCGCCAGACTCTGTATGCCTCAATAATGGCCCTATCCAGTTTAATGCTACAGAGAGTACGGGCATTGCCGGGGCGGCTGTTTATTCGGGCCCGGGAGTGAGTGCTTTGGGTAAATTTGATCCGGCCATGGCGGGTATTGGCGATGTAACTGTAAAATGTATTTTTACTGCGAACGGGGCAGCTTGTGCCGATACACTAACACGTGTTATTAATGTTAAGCCTATACCTACTGTAAATGCCGGTGACGATGTAGCTATATTGGCAGGAAATACAACTATGCTGCATGCAACTGCCACTGGCAGCAATATTACTTATTCATGGTCGCCTGCTACCGGGTTGAGTAATAGTACCATTCCCGACCCGGTTGTTACACCAATGATAAATACTACCTATACACTAACTGTTACCAATAGTTTTGGCTGCTCTGTAAGTGATATGGTTACGGTTACAGCATTGCAGCCACCTGTTATACCTAATGCGTTTACGCCAAACGGCGATGGTATTAATGACCTTTGGATAATTAAATACCTGGATACCTATACCGATTGCACAGTGGATATATTTAATCGTAACGGCCAAAAAATATATACGTCAACAGGTTACACAACAGCGTGGGACGGGCGATTTAACGGGGGCAATATGCCTATAGGGGTTTACTATTATGTTATCAATCCAAAACACGGGCGAAAATCAATATCCGGCTATGTTACAATAATCAGGTAAAAATAAAGCTGGACCCAAATAAATGAACCCGGCTACCCATAATTAACATACTTAACTTTAACCGATATTAAGATATTTTGTTACCAAGACCAAATAAGTTGAGACATGATTGTTTAATCAAAGAAAGGTAAGTAAAACCATATTTCAATACCTATTATTGGGGTATTTTGGTATGTACCTACAGCAATGGTAAATTATGCAACCGATGTTGTTTGCCCCGGAGGTGAGATCATGGTATCAATAAACTCCCCAATGGCTTTTAATGTGTAAATATCCAGATAGTCTTCATTCCGCTGCATCCATTCGGTACCTATTTTGTACAGCATGGCTGCTTTTCCGTTTATCTTAACTTTCCATACACGCCAGTTTTTAAAATAGCCTGTAGTTATTTCAATTAATTGTGTGGTGCCATCGGCTAACTTCAATTTATAATTCATGTTGCGAATGATTTAAATAATGAATAGTCCGTTTTTCTTCAAATAGTGGCGTTTAAGATTGTCGACTTATATTATGCAAACATATACGTTGTAATGCAAGCAATATTGTGTTTTGTTATGTTAAATGTCGGTCAAAAAAAGCAAATAAACAATAAACCCCAATAAATGAATGAATTAAAAAAGCAAACAGTTATTAGGGTTAGTTATTTAAGGAATGTTATTCCCTTATCCAGATATTTCTATAGCTAATTGGCGCGCTTTTATCGCCATGCGCCTGTAACCTAAGTGATGCAGGGCCATGTGCTGTGTACACATGTTTAACGCCTGTAGATGTGGCACCTTCAATGGCAACATTGTTTTGCACCAACACGCCGTTAAAAAATATGGTAACACGTCCGGGATTACTTACGGTGCCGTCTGTATTAAATTCGGGTGCAGAATAAGCAATATCATACCTGTTCCACTCGCCTGCTTTTTTTGCAGGGTTTGCTAACGGGATAGACTCCCTGTATACGCTGCCGGCCATACCGTTAGTGTAGGTTTTGTTATCGTTGTTGTAAGTATCTAATACCTGTATCTCATATTTACCGGATAAAAATATACCACTATTACCCCTTGCCTGGCCGGTACCGGTAATATCAGCAGGGATCTTCCACTCAATATGTAATTGAAAGCTGGTGAATTTTTTTTTGGTCTCAATATCGCCAACGGCTTTATCTACAGTTAAAATATCGTTTGCAACTACCCATTTTGCGGCTGATTGGTCTTTGCTGGTCACCCATTCGTCAAGGTTTTTTCCGTCAAATAATATGATAGCATCTGATGGTGCATTGGAGAAGGATTTACCCGGGGTTACCACATTAGGTACAGGTGTAAATATCTCTGCATTAGTTGGGTTTGCCGAACTCAAATTTGCCTGTTTTATAATAGCTGATGTTGTTTGGCCATAAGCTATTGGCGATAAAAATAACAGCGCAACTGTTAAGATTTGATTGTATTTCATGAAAATTAGTTTTGATTGGTGCTTTATAATTGTTTTGCATCAAATCTATAAGATTTTCAATTATATGATGGGTGTTTTTTTATTTATAGCGTATATTTTACACTGTGACATGCCACATTTAGTAAGTTTTTTGTAAAAACCAATAACCAAAACAGGAATAGTCACGTATACACAATTGTATTAACAGATTAATGATATGGAATTTTAGACAAAAACCCTTACCCCGAAAAACCTGTAGGATTAGTAATACTAAATTGGGTAGCTGCAATTATATTGATAGTTGATTTGCTTTGGTGCATATCTTAAAATAAGTTCCTTTAATAAAAAGCCACTGATTTTATTAATTAGTGGCTTTTTTATGAATTAACATTTAAAAAAAATAAAGTTTTTAGTTACTTTACCACATATTAGGTATTTACAATGAAATCATTTTCAAAATTATTTTGCGCGGCCGCTCTTATTGGCGTGGGTGCAGTTTGTTTTTCTTTCCGTAACAAAACAGCCATACAACCACACCATTATGACCATATTATATTGGTGATGGAAGAAAATCATGGCTATGATGAAGTAGTAGGATCGCCTAATGCACCTTATATCAGTGAGCTGGCTCAGCAAGGTGCTTTGTTTACCAATTCGCACGGGGTAACGCACCCAAGCCAACCTAATTATTTGGCTATATATTCTGGTAATGTACAAGGTGTAATAGGCGATGAGTCTTTAGAAGCCAGAACGCCTTATACCACATCAAATTTAGGTGCCTCATTAATAAAGCACGGATTAACTTTTAAAGGTTATGCTCAAACCATGCCATCAGTAGGTTATTTGCAGAGCTACTTCAAAAAAAGTGAATTAACAAATGCTTCATTATATGCCCGTAAACATGTTCCTTGGGTTAACTGGCTGGGCGATAAAGAAAATAACATATCACCATCATTAAGCTTGCCTATGGAGCAATTCCCGAAGGATTTTACTAAGCTACCAACCGTTGCTTTTGTTGTCCCGGATATGGATTATGATATGCATAATATTGGTGAGCCCGGTGATGCTGCGTCTATACAAAGAGGAGACAAATGGTTAAAAGATAATTTAGGCGCTTACGCAGAGTGGGCCAAAAAAAATAATAGCCTGTTAATAGTGACTTTTGATGAGGATGATTTTAAACCGGTAAATCACGTCCCTACAATTTTTGTCGGTGCGGGTATTAATCCGGGTAAGTATAATGAGAAGATAAATCATTATAATATACTACATACCATAATGTCTATTTATAACCTGCCAATATCTGATACTACTAAAGCAACCGTTATTACTGATGTTTGGAAGAAATAGCAGCATTATTCTAATTGAGGCTCTAAATCTTAACCTCTTTCCACCTTCCTTTTTTAAAGTAATACCAGGCTGTTAATGCCAACAACGTTTCGGCAATTGGTATGGATATAAAGGCACCGGTTGCTTTCATATCCAAATGTTTGGATAGGTACCAGGCCAAAGGTATTTGTATAACCCAAAAGCATATAAAATTTATCCAGGTTGGGGTTTTGGTATCGCCTGCGCCATTCAAAGCCTGGGTCATCACCATGCCGATCCCGTAAAAAATATAGGCCGATCCAAATATTTGTAAAGCCTGTACACCATATTTTATAACGGCCGCATCCTGCGTAAATATGCGGATGATAGGGTTAGAGAAGAATATAAATAAAACCATTACTAACCCCATAAATATGGCGTTGTATTTTGCGGTTATTAATACGCTTTGTTCGGCCCGTCCAATCTCTTTAGCTCCCAGGTTTTGGCCTACCAACGTGGCCGCCGCGTTGCTTAATCCCCAAGCGGGTAAAATAAAGAAAACTACATTGCGTATAGCCACCTGGTAACCTGCTGACGCGGCTGTTCCGCCAGTTTCGGCTACTAAGCGTGCTACCACTATCCAACTGCCGCTGGCGATAATAAACTGTAAAGTAGCGGGCCAGGCAATATTGATGATTGTTTTAATGATAGGTGCGTCAAAATTAAAATGCCGGGCGGTAAACTTTACTATACCGTTGCCCTTTACCAGGTGATAACATTGGTAAAGCACTCCAGAAGTTCGCCCGGTAACGGTTGCTATTGCCGCGCCCTTTAATCCGAAGAAATGTATCAAGATAGGGCATAAGATGATATTGACGAAGCTGGCTATCCACAAACTTTTCATAGCCATGGCAGCATTACCGGCACCCCTGAAGATGCCATTGATAAGGAAGATGAGTATAATAACCAGGCTGCCGCCAAACATAATGCGGGTAAATATGGCCCCATCAGCAACCACGGCCGGGCTGGCACCCATCAAGCCTAAAATATCACCGGCATATATCATCCCTACAATAGTTAAAACTGCCGAAATTATAAAAGCGATAATGATAGATTGCGCGCCTGCGTGTGCCGCACTATCCGGATTCTTCTCACCTATACGACGGGCAACAATGGCCGCCGCCCCGGTACTTAAACCAATAGCAATAGAATAAACTATTGTAATAACAGACTCGGTTAACCCAACACTGGCAATAGCATTTTCGCCTAGTTTGCTTACAAAGAATATATCAACCAGGGCAAATACACTCTCCAGGCTAAGCTCCAGTATCATAGGTATAGCCAACAGGAACACAGCTTTGCGGATACTGCCTATGGTATAATCTTGTTCTTCGCCGTTAAGTGACAGGCGAATTGCCGAAATAATATTTTTAATGGTCATGATGGTGATAAATGTATTGGTAAAGCCTTTTTGTCGGCTACTATATCAAGACCTTACAAGAATAACCATTCAGGTTTAATATTTCTATTATCTTTTCGGGGATGACCGTCTTTGCTTCAACTCTCAAAATATTATCGCAGTCTTCCAGATCAAAGTTAACCCGGCTATCAGGGAAATGATCAAGCACTTGTCGAATTAGTGTTTCGGCAAGTTCGGTCCCATTAACGTTTGTTTTAAAAACTTCGACTATCATAAAAGGCATGATGTTATTTATTTCTGGCTATCATCATAATTAACCATCCATTGTACGCCAAATTTGTCAACCAGCATACCAAACCATGCGCCCCATGATGCTTTAGAAAGCGGCGCCATTACCTGGCCGCCAACTGCAAGGCCATCAAAAATGCGGTTTGCCTCAGCTATATCCGTAGGGTCAATAGCTATTGAAAAGTTATTGCCGGTAGTTAAAGTATGTCCCATTGATTCCAGTGCGTCGGTACCCATTAATAAGCTGTCGCCGATAGGCAGTGCAACGTGCATTGTTTTCTCTTTGTCCTCAGCCGACATTTTTTCGCCATGTTCTGTGTCTTTAAAGTGTATAAGCGCCTTAAACTCGCCGCCAAATACAGATTTGTAAAAATTGAAAGCTTCTTCGGTATTACCCAAAAAGTTTAAGTACGGATTGATCTTTGCCATGATTGTGTTGTCTTAGTTGTTTTTGATAAGGCTAAGGTAGGCTCAATTTTTGAAATCTATAGTGGGTATAAATGTCAACCTTGGGGGGTATTCGAGACATTTTTTTATATTTATCCGTCACTAAATTAAATCGACATGATACAACTAGGCATTTTATTGACTAACAGATACCGGTTATTAAGCGTTGCAGCTATACTGGATGTTTTTGAAAGTGTTAACCAATTTTATATTATTGATAAAAAGGACCCGGTATTTAATATTACGCTTTTTAGTGCCGATGAGTTGAATAAAGACAAAGCTATTGAGTTTAACGGTTACCAAGTTCAATCTATTTACACCTCGGCAATGCAAAATCTTATATTCATCCCCGCATTTGGTACGGCTGATATTGGGTTGGCTATACAGGAGAATCATAAATACATACCCTGGCTGCAGCAACAGTTTAAAGCAGGGGCAGAGCTGGCTTGCGTATGTACCGGCGCGTTTTTATTAGGTGCTACCGGTTTGCTAAACGGCCGACCGGCAACAACCCATGTTGATGCTTGTAAACAATTTGCAACCGCTTTTCCCACCGTAAAGCTACAGGCCGATAAAGTTGTTACCGGCGATGGCGGCCTTTATACCAGCGGCGGCTCAACCTCTAGCTTTCATTTAATGCTGCATTTACTGCAAAAGTATTGCGGTAAGGATATTGCTGCGCGTACCGCTAAACTATTCTCTATCGATATGGATAGGGAACATCAAACCTATTTCAGCACATTTTCGCCATTGCAAGTACATAATGATAACCTGGTAACTATGGCCCAACAACGTATTGAGGCCGATTACCAAAGTACAGGTACTATTGAAGAATTAATAAAAGAGATCCCCGGTAGCAGGCGTAACATTGCCCGCCGATTTAAACAGGTAACCGGCATTACACCGATAGAATACCTGCAAAAAACACGCATCGAAGCCGCCAAAAAGCTGTTGGTAGAAACCAACCAGCAAATGACGGAGGTGATGCTCAACTCAGGCTATAGCGACCCTAAAGCGTTCCGTAAAATATTTAGAAAAACAGTGGGGATGACACCAACCGGGTATCGGGAGAAGTTTTATATGGGATGATTCTTTAGTGGCAGCAGCAGTTGCAAAGTAGCAGATATATACTGCCGCTAAAAACTGCAACTGCTACTTGAACTTACTCTCCCCATGCCGTGATCATCAAACTGCGCTCGCCGCCATAATTACGGTGTTCGCATAAATAGATGCCTTGCCATATCCCCAATGCAAACCTGCCGTTACGTATGGGTATAGTTACCGAGCTACCCAGTAATGCAGCCTTTAAGTGCGCGGGCATATCATCGGGGCCTTCGTCATCGTGCAGGTAGTCGGGGTCGTTTTCTGGTACAGCTTTGCTAAAATACATCTCAAAATCTTTCCTTACGGTTGGGTCGGCATTTTCATTAATGGTTAATGAAGCCGATGTATGCTGAATAAACACCTGGCAAATACCGGCTTTAAACTCGCGTATCTGGGGTAAAGCCTCTAAAACTTCGGCAGTTATTAAATGGAAACCCCGCCTGCGCTGGCTAAGTTGTATTTGTTGCTGATGTATTTTCATGATAGTATGCTGCAAATTAATGCAATAACCATGCAAATATTAATATTGGATGTTGTAATTTAGTAAAAACCTTTATCATGAACATTTTAACTTTTTTTGAATTTGGAGTGTCTGAAACAATGCTGATATGCTTTGCACTGATTTTCCCGTTGTTAACCATCTTTTGTCTGGTAGATATTATCAGGGCTGATTTTAAAGACTCTACCACTAAATTAATATGGGTGCTTGTAGTTTTATTTGCTCCGTTTCTTGGGTCTATTCTCTATTTAATCATTGGCCGAAAAACTAAAGTAATAACTCCCTGATACTTGGATTATCATTAAGTTGTAACTATCAATGCTATATCGGGTCTAAATGATATAAGTATTATAATATGCGCTATTTTCTTTGTTTATTATTACCACCGCTGGCGGTATTTAGCACAGGTAGGATAGGTGCCTTTATCCTCAATCTGTTTTTAACGCTGTTTTTTTGGATACCGGGAGTAATACACGCCGTATTGGTAACAAATGATTATTATGCCGCTAAACGGCACCGCCAGTTAGTACGGGTGATGAAACGCGGCCAATAATTATTGCCTGGTATAATAATCAGCCTCTATTATTTTGTAATCAGTATTTAGCGCTAAGCCCCAACCAGAATTTAATGTACCTACATAGGTGTTTTGCAACCCCACATCACTTACTGTTAAAGTAAGTATAGGTTTGGTGGTGTTACCGCCAATATTTTGTTTTAGTGTTAAGTTTGCTCCTAATATAGTATAATGCAAGTAAGAAGTAGTATCTATCGTAGCAACTTTGTTGCCCAATTTTATAGTAGGCAGCGAGGTCACGTAGGCATTACCGTCTTCAGTATAAATTTCATACCATGATCGGCCGGAAAATACGCCGGTAAAATTTACGGTCGAATCTTTTAAAAGCTCGTTGGTGGCAAGGTCATAAACTTTTATGTTTTGCTGATTAGATTTCCAGTTGCCAATTATTAATTTGGCATATTGTGCTTTTGCATTGGCTAATTCATCTTTCTTACAAGAGAATATAACGCATGCTAAAATTGGGACGAGTAATAAGTGTGAATTTCTCATAGGTTTAGTTAGGTTGATACAAAACTATCTATATTATTAAATAGTGATGTATATGTAACGAGAATAATAGTTTACTATTAGGGCGACTATGTTTATACGTAACGTATAAAGTAATGGTTGTGTTTTCATTAACTTTACAGTCGTTATATATTTTCTATGAATGATGTTTTAGGCCAAGCCATATTTGATAATTACCATAATTTACCCACCGGTAAACTTTGGATAAATAATAAGTACGGCCCTAAAGAAGAAATGCCAATTGTTGCCTATTTTAGAGCCGAAGAGGATATGCCGGATATTGAGTTTATGGCTCTGGAGCAATGCCGAGGGAAAGTGCTGGATATTGGCGCAGGGGCGGGGAGCCACACCTTACTTTTACAAGGGCAGGGTTTAGCAGTGACAGCTTTAGATATTTCGCCGTTATGCATTAAGGTGATGAAAGAACGGGGCATTGAAAACACTATTGAAGGAGATATATTTACCTATAATGAAGCCAAATATGATACTTTATTATTGTTAATGAATGGCATTGGTTTAGCCGGTACTATCGTCCAATTAAAACAACTGTTGCTGCACCTTAAAACCTTATTAACTAAAGGCGGGCAAATATTATTCGACTCGTCAGACATTGCGTACCTTTATGAAGGTAACCTGCCCAAGCAAGGCTATTATGGCGAGATACAATACCAATACAGCTATAAAAAACTAAAAACCGAATGGTTTAACTGGCTCTATATTGATGAGTATACTTTACAGCAAATCGCTACCGAAACAGGTTTTAATATAGAGGTATTGATAGAAGACGAATTTGGGCAATATTTAACGCGCTTAACGCAAGAGGGTTAACGGATAATTGCAAAATTATTAAACCTTGCAGCCATTATTTGTTCTATATCAATAAAAATATATTTATGAAAAAACTATTTATACTTGCCACGCTTACTATTGCCAGCTATACAACATTTGCTCAAACCGTAGATCTGCGCCGAAAAATTGAAGTCGTAGGAACATCAGAACAAGAAGTTACCCCGGATATTATTAATGTTTCTATCTCACTGCAAGAGTACATCGATGGAAAGAAAAAGGTTACTATTGATCAGCTGGAAAATCAACTGGAAGCAGCTGTGCGCGAAGCCGGCATCGCTAAAGAAGATTTTACCATTAACAATATGTGGGCCTATAACAACACTTATCAAAAGAAGAAAAACCCTGATTTTTTAGCTTCGAAACAATATGGCATTAAGTTTCATGATCTAAATAAGTTTAACCAGATACTAAGCAAAGTTGACCCCAAAGGCATACAAAGCACTAATATTGACAGCTACGACTATTCAAAAATAGATCAGCTAAAAAACGAGTTGAAATTAAAAGCTTTGTTGGCCGCCAGATCAAAAGCGTTTTATCTGTTAAGCGGGCTAGGCGAGCAATTGGGCCATGTACTTAACATTACCGAAAACGATAATAGCAACTACCCACAACCACGTCAGGTAATGTTTAAAACAATGGCCATGAGCGCCGATAGGGCAACACCAGCCGAATCGGATATTGATGTGAAAAAAATCAAGCTAAGCTTTCAGATCAACGCGGTGTTTGAGATAGGGAAGTAATGTTGATTACCGCCGTGATTAGCTTTGACAACTTTTAAAAATTTATCAAAGCTTTTTTTGCTTCTCATTAGTTTGGAATTACAAAACCCGGACTAATGAGAGTGCCTATGATAAGAAGCGTAGCTTCGGCCAATATTATAGCAACGGATTTTAATCCGTTGACGGTTGAGAAAAGAAAATTGAAGAACCATAGGTTCGGCCCATATAATATGGATCGTGCCTATGGCACTTGTTACTTATCGTTGGTGTGTTCAACGGGTTAAAATCCGTTGCTACAATATTTATCGAGCCGATGGGCTCTTAGGAGAAAAACTCTAATTCGTATTCAAAATCAACCTCGGCTCATCGTAAGCTATCATTTGTTCGCGCTCTTTTTGGGGTATTTGTACCGATTTGTTGGTGGTATAATCATAGCTGATACAAACCGTTTTGCCCGTGGTGCAAATCTCTTCGCCGCTAGTGGTTATCCTAACCAGCACATGCATTACATCAAAGCTGCTGTTACCAATACGCACCACACGAACATAACAGGCTATCTGATCATGCAGGGTTATAGGTTTTAAATAGTTTACTTCGCTGCGGCCCACAATAACACCGTTCTCGCTGAAATTCCAGTTAATAGCTTCTTGCCAATAGTTAAAGCGGGCTATTTCAAAATAGGTTAAATAGATAGCATTGTTAACGTGCCCTACCGCGTCTATATCCGAAAAACGGATAGGTATAATGGTTCTAAACTTATAATCTGATAGCTTTTCAGGCATTATGCGTCATTTTGTCGGTAATAAAAATAGATTTAAGACAAATTGTCTTGCAATTGAATCAAAAAGGCTATTGGTACAACTGTTGAACAAGTCTCTGCGAAGTTAATAAAAGAAAAACTTAGGAGGATATAAAAATGACTTTAGTAAAATTTGGCAAGGATCAAAAAAATAACATAGTGAATCCATTCTTTAACGATGTGTATTCATTATTAAACGACTCGTTTTTAAACGAAAAATTAGCAACCCGCACACCTGCTGTAAACATTGCAGAAACTGATGCTCAGTTTGAAATTGAATTGGCAGTACCGGGATTAAGCAAAGAAGACATTAAGATAAACCTGGATAAAAATGTATTAAGCGTTGCGGCTGATAAAAAAACTGAAACCGTGGATGAGAACAAGAAATATACCAAACGCGAATACAGCTTTAATTCGTTTTCAAGATCATTTACCTTGCCAGAAAGCGCGGATCATTCAAAAATTGAAGCTGATTATACAGCCGGTATTTTGAAATTAACTGTAGCTAAAAAAGAAGAAGCTAAATTTCAATCAAGAGAAATAGCTGTAAAATAATATTTATCGGCAACCTGAAAGCCCGGAAGTGAAGTATGATAAGTGCGAAAGTCCGGCTTTTGGCCCCGATAATTAAAGGTACCAAAGATAGTTTTCATAAGTAGTAAAGTTGGTTTAGTTAAGAGAAGGCCGCCCCGAAAAGGGCGGTCTTTTTGTTTCGGATTTCGGATGTTCGATTTCGAATTTGGTTAATTTATAAGTCCGAAATCGAACATCCAAAATCCGATATCAACTAATCCCGCATATTGATATATTGCAGCGGTTGGTCAAAATTCTCTTTGCGGCAAAGCGCTATAACCGCTTGCAGGTCATCTATCTTCTTAGCTTGTACGCGTACCTGGTCGTCCATTATGCTGGCTTGCACTTTTAGTCCGCTATCTTTAATTTTCTTAACTATCTTTTTAGCGGTTTCCTGGTCAAGCCCTTGTTTTATCTTAATCTCTTTGCGTATCATGTTGCCCGATGCGGCAATCTCTTTACCAAAGTCCATCGCTTTAGGGTCAAGTTGTTGTTTAACCATACGGCTTATAATAGCGTCCTGTATGGCTTTAATACGCATGTCGTTCTCAGTAACTACGGTTATTACATTAGTTTTTTTATCAAGCTCTATGGTGCTTTTTGAGTCGTTAAAATCATAACGGTTCAAAATTTCTTTTTTAGCGATGTTGATAGCGTTGTCCAGTGTCTGGCCGTCTATCTTACTTACAATATCAAAAGTAGGCATAAGTAAAGTGTTTATAATTTGAAGTGCAAAATTAGTATTTATAAAGGTATAAAATCAAATACTACATATTTATGTTAAAACATGTGCATTAAGCCACTAACTTAATATTAACTTAACAAATAAATAAGCAGATTTGTAGCAATGCTGTAAAGCAGGCACTTTATATGGATATTAAACGTATACCTTTAATTAACAGAGAAATAAGCTGGTTGTATTTTAACGAGCGCGTTTTACAGGAAGCTGCCGACCCTACAGTACCTTTAATTGAGCGGATAAGGTTTTTAGCCATATTTTCATCAAACTTGGATGAGTTTTACCGGGTCCGGGTTGCTACATTAAGCCGCCTGACTAATTTAAATGAAAAGTCTAAAGAGATACTGGGTTATAACCCCAAAAAAGTTCTAAACCAGATAAAAAACCTGGTAGTAAAGCAAGAGCGTAAGTTTAACAATCTATATGAAAATATTATAGTTAAGCAACTTGCCGAAGAGAAGATCTTCCTGTTAAATGATAAGCAACTAAATGTTTCTCGTGGTGCGTTTGTTAAAGATTACTTCCGTGAGAAGTTGTTGGCTACCCTGGTGCCGATTATGCTGGATAATACTACTGTATTACCCGAACTTCGCGATCGCTCTATTTACTTTTTTGTGAAGCTCACTAAAGATATAAAGAAAACCTACGCGCTGATAGAAATACCCGATAATCTTTCAAGATTTATTGTACTGCCCGAAACCAACAACTTAAAGTTTATAATCCTGCTCGATGATATCATCAGGTATAGCCTGGAGGATATCTTCTTCATATTCGAGCATGATACTATTGAGGCTTATTCTATCCAGCTTACCCGCGATGCTGAGCTTGACCTTGATAAAGAGGTGAGTGGAAAGTTTATCGACTCACTATCTAAAAGCCTGCAAAAGCGTAAAAAGGGTAAACCTATGCGTTTGTTGTATGATTCGGAAATGCCGCATGATATGCTAAAATACGTGGTAAGTAAAATGAATCTGCATGGCGAAAGTTTGATACCGGGTAATCGTTATCATAACTTTAAAAATTTCATTTCTTTCCCCAATGTGGGTAGGCCCGAGCTGGAATATGTAAAGTATCCAACTTTGCCGGTTAATGGTCTTTCATTTGATAAAAGTTTGATGGCTATGATAGCTAAACAGGATTACCTGATCAGCACACCGTATCAAACTTATGATTACGTAATTCACTTTTTGCGCGAAGCTGCTATTGATCCTAAGGTAAAAGAGATAAGTATAGCAGTGTATCGCCTTGCGGAAAATTCGCGAATAATGCATGCGTTAATAAATGCGGCTAAAAACGGTAAAAAGGTAAACTGCCTGGTGGAACTAAGGGCCCGTTTTGATGAACAGAACAATATTGCCTGGAGCCGTAGGTTAGAGGAAGAGGGCGTTAATGTTATTTATGGTATTGATGGCTATAAGGTACACTCTAAAATATGCCTGGTAAGCCGTACCGAGAAAGATAAGCTTGTTTATTACGCGTGTTTATCTACCGGAAATTATAATGAGAAAACGGCCAGGTTATACGCTGACCACACCCTGCTAACCGCTAGTAAAAAGTTAACCGGCGATTTGGTGACTGTTTTTAAAGCCATTAACAAAGGGTTATTACCTAAAGGACTAAAGCATTTAATAGTATCGCCAATTGACTCGCGCCCGGCAATTTATAAGCTGATAGATACTGAGATAAAGAACGCGAAAGCCCAAAAGTCGGCTTACATGATCTTTAAAATGAACAGCCTGGCCGATGAGCAGTTAATCATAAAGTTATACCAGGCAAGTAACGCAGGTGTGAAAATTCAAATGATTATCAGGGGGATGTGCTGTTTGGTACCGGGTATAAAGGGATACAGCGAAAATATAGAAGTGGTAAGTATAGTTGATAAATACCTGGAGCACGCCAGGGTACATATTTACTGCAATGGGGGCGATGAGTTGATGTATTTAACCTCGGCCGATTTTATGTCGCGTAATATTGATACCAGGGTTGAGGTTGGTTTCCCGATATATGATAAGAAGATAAAAAAAGAGATACGGGATATTATTGATATACAGTTAAGTGATAATACCAAATCGCGCGAGATCAATAACCAAAACACCAATAAATACCACAAAACCAAATCAGAGCTGCCGGTAAGGGCGCAAATAGATATTTACAACTACCTGAAAAATAAAAACAAAACAAATTGAGATACGGAGCAATAGATATAGGATCAAACGCGGTAAGGTTACTAATTGCCGATATTAAAGAAAATGACGGAACGGTTTCTTTTAAAAAGAATACGCTCATCAGGGTTCCGCTGCGTTTGGGTGATGATGCTTTTTTAAATCACCATATCTCGGAAAAAAAAGCTACAGATTTGGTTAAAACCATGCTCGCTTTCCGTAATCTGATGGATGTGTACAAAGTTGGCGAGTACATGGCTTGCGCTACATCGGCCATGCGCGAAGCAAAGAATGGGAGCGATGTTGTTAAGCAGATAAAAGACGAAGCCAATATAAATTTAGAAATAGTACATGGGCAGCTTGAGGCTAAGATCATCTACGCCAGTCATGCCGAGCAAAATATAGATAAAACTAAAACCTACTTATACATTGATGTTGGCGGTGGTAGCACCGAACTTTCTTTATTCTCATCGGGTGAGTTAATTGCTTCTAAATCATTCAATATCGGTACTATCCGGATATTGGATAACCAGGATACCGAAGAGTCATGGAGCTCAATGAAAGAATTTATCCGAGAGCATACCCGCCCTTTTAAAGGTGTATTTGGTATTGGTACCGGTGGTAACATTAATAAGCTTTATAAGCTATCCGAAGAAAAAAATAATTCACCTATGACATTTGGTAAGCTAAAATCGCTTTATGATTACCTGGATTCGTTTTCGTTAAAAGATCGTATTAATGTGTTGGGATTGAATCAGGATAGGGCAGATGTTATCATCCCCGCCTGCGAAATTTATTTATCTGTGATGAAATGGGCGGGCATAAAAAACATCTATGTACCTACCGTTGGTATGGTTGATGGTATTATCCAAACTTTGATAGATGAAAATTATATGAAAAACGTGTTAAAATAATTTCAATTAATTGTTTAATAATTAAAAAAGTGTTACTACATTTGTAATGCCCTCTCAAAGGGCATGTTTTTCATAGGTAGATGTAGGGTCGGGTACTTGTATTCGACCCTTTTTTGTGCCCGTAACCCGCCCCCTCTAAATCTCCCCCGGTAGGGGAGACTTTCAAAATTTATTTCAATAAGACTTATCCTAGCTAAATTCAGGTTAACTTTGTTGTGGAATTGTTTAACATAATCATTATAATCTCCCCTAGCGGGGGAGATTATTCACAAGGTGTTGGTTTCTTATGGTGTTCATGAGGGCTACGCCGTTTAGAGGGGGCTAAATGAAGAAAAAAATTGTAATTGCTATTACCGGTGCCAGTGGTTCTATATATGCTAAGCTGTTATTGGATCGTTTACAACACTTGAATAGTCAAGTTCAGGAGATTGCAATTGTAATGTCTGATAACGCAAAGCAGGTATGGAAATTTGAGCTGGATAATGATGATTATACTAAACTGCCTTTTAAATTCTACGCCAAAAATGATTTTATGGCTCCCTTTGCATCAGGATCGGCAAAGTTTGATACCATGGTAATTATACCCTGCTCCATGGGGACGCTGGGCCGTATAGCCGGCGGGATATCTGACGACCTGGTAAGCCGTGCCGCAGATGTTATCTTAAAAGAACGCCGCAAATTAATACTGGTAGCCCGTGATACGCCGTTAAATTTGATCCATATCCGCAATATGGCAACGGTAACCGAAGCAGGAGGAATTATCTGCCCGGCAGTGCCATCGTTTTATAACAAACCACAAACTGTTGAAGAAGTAGCCTTAACGGTAGTAAACCGGGTGATCGATTTGATTGGATTGGATAATGATAGTTATCGTTGGGGCGAGGAATAAGGAATAATAAGTGAATGAGTGAATAAGGTTACTCTGGGATTTCTGATTATTCTTAATCATGGTAATCCTAAAACCGTGGTTCAGAATTTATTACCCCCTGCGCAAAATCACCCGTCCTTGCAAATTCATAACCCTTTGATTGCGCCCACACAATAAAACTCTTTATCCTTTTCACAAAAGCATCGCCCGAATTTTTAGATACATAATTAGGGAAACCAAATCGTTCCGGCTGTTTCAGGTCAGTAAATTCCCAGGGATGGAAGTATAGGTTCAAATAACCATCCTTACGATGTGCCGCCGCGGCCATCCATTTGATGATGGATAGTGATACATTATGAAACGTCAACCAAAACAAAGGGAACCTCACCAATGGCGATACTGATGCCGGTATCTGTAAAACATTATGGTCAAAGAACCAGGCGCGAGGCTTTTTTAGATGGTTATATCGGCCCGGTATGAAAGTAGGGTTGAGGGATGAGTTATAAACATAACCTGCTTTTTGTATTTCAGTTTCATCAACCGGCATCATTCGCGCCATACGGAAACCGGTTACCGGTGTGTCTGCTATTTCTTCCAGCTTAGCTTTAGACTGTGCCAGGTGCTCCACCTTAAAATCAGAATGATAATAGCCGTGCGATGCTATTTCGTGGCCATCGCTAACTATTTTGGTTATAATATCAGGCTTATTAATGGCGTAATTGGCCGTGCAGAAAAAGGTGGCTTTTATCCCGGTGGTTTTTAGCAGATCAAGTATTAAAAGCGTGCCGGTAGTTGATATGGCTAATTGATCTTCAAAGGATATGGTTTTGCCATATTCCATGGGCATATCAAACTCCTCAACATCAAACCCCAGCAGAATCATTTTTATCTTTTAACAAATTGGTTGAACGGATGATATAATTAGGGCGGTGTTTGGTTTGCAAGAATATCTTACCTAAATAAGAGCCTATAATACCCAATACCAGCAGCTGTAAGCCACCAAAAAACGCCACCGTAGCAATTAATGACGCCCAGCCCGAAAGCGCATCATAGCCATAAAAATAGCTTATAAATATGTATGGGATATATAACAAGGCAGATACCGAGAAGAATAGGCCCAATCCTGTAGCTATATACAACGGCCTTACACTAAATGCCATTATACTACCTACCGCCAGTTTAACCAGCTTAAAGAAAGAGTAACTGGCTTCGCCGGTATGGCGGGCGGCAGGGGCATAGGGGATACCTATCTGTAAAAAGCCAACCCACTTAACCATCCCGCGGAAAAATATCTCGTATTCGTCTATTTGCTTTAATTCTTTAACTACTTTTTCATCCAGTAGCCTAAAGTCGGATATACCGTTTTCTAAGGTGATATCTGATATCGCATTAATAAATTTATAAAATAATTTTGATGCAAACTTTTGGAAACCACTAACATGTGGGTTTGCATCTTCGCGATAAGTATAAATAATATCATAACCATCCTCCCAGTACTTTAACATTTGCGGTAATAGGTGAGGGGGATGTTGCAAATCGGCATCCATGGTGATAATGGCATCGCCTTTGGCCATGTCAATACCGGCTTTAAGGGCGTAATCTTTACCGAAGTTTTTTGATAGTTCTATGTAGAAAACGTTAGGGTGCAGAACAGCCTGTTGCTTAATTTCGTTTAACGTGTTGTCCGTGCTGCCATCGTTTACAAATATGTATTCGTAATCATAAGCAGTTTCGGCTAAGGATTTATTTAGTTCAGCAATAAGGTGACTGATATTTTTCTCCTCGTTATAAGCCGGAATTATAATTGATAGTTTCTTTTTCATGCCGCTACTGCAATTATATCCTTATTTGTGAATTTCCTGAACAATGTTTCGTAAATAATTTTGAGCCATATTAAGAAGCAAGGTAGCGCTTTTAAGGCATAAGGGTCAACATAATGATCTTTCAAATATCTCGGGAAAAGATCAGACGGTGAAAGACTGGTTAATATCAGCGCGAATATCAACAAGGCTATATCCAATGCGGATACTGGTCTTTCGCCATTTATATACCATAACGCCACGCCTACAAAAGCAATGATATAAGTTGGCGACTCTGATCCGGTACTAAATATCACCGGGAAAATTAAGGTAGATGCTACAATTAGCAACTGGTAATTTAAATTACTGAATAGTTTGATCCTTAAATAAGATAACCCGAAAAGCACTATGCCCGGTAATAACACAACCAGGTTTGATAAATGCGGAAAAGCAATCTTCCTGACCATACCCATAACAGATACATCCTCGCGGGTTGATGCGATATTGAACTTGTTTTTGCTTATCAAATCTGCATACCAATCGTGGTAGGTTTGGATAATAAACGCCGGCGACGAGATCAGCATCGGCAAAACAAATAACACTGCCGACCAAAATATAAACGAGCCAATCAGCTTCAATTTATTGTTAGAGAAGAAGAAGAAAGCCAATCCAACAATACCATACAGTTTTATAAATGTGCCTAACGCTATCATCAGCGCAGCCCAAAAATCCTTCTCGTTTTTGATGAAAATAAAGCTGAATAATATTAGCGCCGCAATAAGTGGGTTTATTTGCACATTAGCTGCGGATGTCATTAGCTCATGCGCGCAAAGCAATACAATAAGCAGGTAATGATTTTGTTTAATTGGTAATTGCTGTATGGCAAATAACAACAGCCACGCTGTAAACATTACCCATAATATCACACCCAGTGCATCGGGCATTAAGGCAAATGGAGCTATGATGTAAGCAAATATTGGCCCGTAATGGTTCAGATCAAAATAATGCGCCGGATCATGTATGTATAAATTTTGCTGATTTATAACATGATAAAAGTTATACTTATACACAAAGTAATTGTTGTGTATATGGCTATGGCCCAAAACAACGCTTTTACCAACTGCAAACAAGCTTAAACCAAACCATATAGTAATTACAAAAGGTTTACTTGTGAAAAATTTAGCAAGTTTATGCATTAAATGGGTGTATTTGGGTCGCCAAAAATAGGTAAAAAAACCAAAAGAATACCAACCTCACTACTCACCTTGTCATTTCGAATGATAGGAGAAAACTATACACGCGTAAGTAGCAATGTATAGATTTCTTATTCGAAATGACAGAATGGGTAAACAAAAAAGGGCTCTGTATACACAGAACCCTTTTACAACATAACTACTGAAAATTATATTGTTACTTTTTTGCCGGAGCTAAACTGACCCCTGTTAACTGATCGGCGAAAGCGATAAACGCTTTGTCTGAATATATACGCGATTGGTTATCTATTAGTTTTTGCAGGTTAACTTTCCCGATAACATACTTATAACTACCTGAGTAATAACTCTCTTTTATATTTATAAAATCAAGCAGTTTAACCAATTCTTCATCGTCATAACGCAGGTAGATATTCAATTCAATATCATTTGTAAAATTAAGCCCTTTACTGCCTTTGGTTTTTTTGTATTCGTATTGATAATCATAACGCAATGCAGCTATATCAGACAATACCGCCGAACCTGTAGGGTGCCCACCGGCGCCCTTACCAAAAAAGAATTGCTGATCGGCAAATGCGGCTTGTACGGTTACACCATTATACTCGTACTCTACATTATATAAAAACTCCGTTTCGGTAACAAATTTTGGTAATACAAACAGGGTTACATGTTTATCATCCAGTTCTTTAGCAACGGGCACCAGCTTTATTTTAATGTTTTTTTCCTTTGCGTATTGTATGTCGCTGGCTGCTAAGTTTTGTATGCCGAAGTTAAACACCCTTTCAGGATCTATTACTACGCCATAAGCATGCGCGGCAGCTATAATCAGCTTGTATTTGGCATCATAACCACCTACGTCCATAATGGGGTCAGTTTCGGCAAAGCCAAGGTCCTGGGCTTGTTTTAGGGCTGTATCATAATCCATGTTCTCTAAAAAACCTTTCGACAGGATATAATTAGATGAACCGTTGAAAATACCACTTATAGAATGCAGCAATTCATTATCATAATACTCTTCCAAATTACGGATGATAGGGATACTGCCACAAACTGCACCTTCGTACAATAAAGAAGTGCCATATTCATGCTGTAAGGCTATTAACTCTTCCAGGTGAAGAGCGATCATTTTCTTACTGGCCGATACCACGTTTTTACCCGTTTTTAAAGCCGTAGACACAATATCAAAAGCGGCTTCGGTATCGTTTATCAGTTCAATAATGGTATTGATCTCGGGGTTATTTAATAGCTCGTTCTTATCAGTAGTAAAATAATGGGCCGGTAAAGAGCGCTCTTTGTCAGCGTTTTTAATAGCTATTTTTTTTATCTCAATGTTTAGGTTTTTGGTTCTTACGATATCGTATAATCCCTGGCCGACAACTCCGAAGCCAAACAGGCCGATATTTAATTTTTTGCTCATTATGCTATTTGTTGTAATTGGATGATCTTTCCTTTTACGTCTGTTTTAAAAAATGATGTAATAATATTAGTTAATGCTTCAGTTTCAATTAAAAAACCATCATGGCCGTAGTACGACTCAAATTCGGCAAAGGCGGCTTCGGGTATATGCCTGAACAAGTATTGCTGTTCTTCGATAGGAAATAACAGATCTGATTTTATACCTATAACCAGCGTACGGGCTTTAATTACGCTAAGCGCTTTCTCTATACTTTCACGATTACGGCCCACGTTATGCGAGTCCATAGATTTGGTTAAATACCAATAGCTGTAGGCATTAAAACGTGCCACCAGTTTATCACCCTGGTAATTTTGGTAGCCAGATGCTTTATAATTGTCGGTAACGTTGTCATTATCTTCCTGCTGGCTAATACCGTAAGTTTTATAACCACGGTAGGATAGAAGCGCCATGCTGCGGGCGGCTTTTAAGCCTTTTGCACCGCCATCAGGACTATTCGTATCAAAAGTATCATCGGCAGCAATGGCCAAACGTTGCGACTCGTTAAACGCTATACCCCACGGAGAATGTTTCGCGTTCGAGGCGATCAATATCAGGTTCTTTATAAAATCAGGGTCAATAATGGCCCACTCAACAGCTTGCTGGCCGCCTAATGATCCACCAATTAAGGCATAAATACTATCTACTCCAATATGTTTGGCTAATAATTGCTGCGCCTTAACCATATCCCTAACCGTAACCTGTGGGAACGATAGGTAATAAGGCTGACCTGTTGCCGGATTAATAGTTAACGGCCCGCTTGAGCCATAAGCCGAACCCAGCATATTAACACATACAATAAAGTGGTCTCGCGGATTAAAATAATCATTCGTGCCAAACAGTCCTTTCCACCAATCTAATACATCAGAGTTAGCGGTAAAGGCATGGCATACCCATACTACGTTATCCTTTGCTTTATTCAGGGTGCCGTAAGTATGATAACCTAACTCCAGTTCGGGTAGCATATAGCCCGACTCCAGTTGGAAAGGTTGATGATATTTATATAATTGTGTATTCATTTGTGATGCTTGATGTTTGATTTGCTGTTGAGGTTTAGTAAACGGATAGGTTCCATTTACAGTGTACGTATTTTTCGGAAAGAGAAAAAGGAAACGTATTAAACTGTTACCAACAGCGGTGCATACAGCAAACAATGCTATAAACAGATGCTAAGCCTTGAGCGGCTTTAATAGAGTTTTGCAGATGGTTGTTTGTTAAGTTTTCCATGTTGTTAATTTATATTTCCCGGGATATTTACCGGGTAAGGAATTGGCACCTTCTCTAATTTTAGAGGGTTGCCAGCGGGTCGCGGAGCCTAATCTCTCGCCGCTTCTTTATAAATCAAAACCGTATAAGGGAATTGATCCTACAGTATTACTACCGATTATGTGCGCAAAATAAGGAGATTATTCTTATTAAACCAAATTTATTTTCTTTAAGGCTTTAAACCGATTAAGTTTAACAGTAAGATCAACCCATGAGATCTTGGCGTAAAAGCACCCTAATATTGTCACGTTTCACCCTTTATAAGTATAAAAGTTTAATATAGCTTTGATGATATAAAAAAAATAAATATATGTCTGTAAAAAACATACTATTAGCGCAATACGATGTACATAACGCCCTATTTAACAATGTTATTGCCGATATAACCGATGAAGAATCAAACCAAACGGTAGCTGGAATGAAAAACAATATAAAATGGATAGCCGGCCATATGTTATGGGATCAGGGTATACTGGCAGTTATCGGCGATATAAAAGTTAATATACCATGGGCATATCATTTTATGTCTAAAGAGGGTGCGACCGAAGACGACCTGAAAGCCCCGGCTTGCGAGTTGCCAACGCTGCAAATGATCAGGGATAAATGGGAAGAGATACTACCTGTTATAAGGAACGGCTTAGAAAGCCTTACTGACGAACGATTAGCGCAAAAGGTAGATATGCCACATCCTATGTATAAATTTATAATACGTTAGCCGGCGTATGGGCATATGCCAATCATCACCATGCGTATTCTATAGGGCAGCTCAGCATATTCAGACGCGCATTGGGTAAAGGTGCAATGAGTTACGCGATTGCCTGAGTAATATCCGCTATCAAATCATCAATATGCTCTAACCCAACCGATATCCGCAGTAAATTAAAAGGTGTTTTGGTATCCGGGCCCTCAACTGTAGCACGGTGCTCTATCAGACTTTCAACACCGCCCAGGCTGGTGGCTTGGGTGAATAACTTTACTTTATTAACTACCCGTTTAGCTTCTTCTTGCCCGCCTTTTAAGCAAAAAGACAATACACCACCAAAGCCCGTCATTTGCTCTTTTGCAACGTCATGATTTGGGTGAGATGGCAAACCGGGATATAACACCTGCTCAACTTTTGGGTGTTTATTTAAATATTCGGCCAGTAACTGGGCATTATGCACATGGCCGCGCATACGGTAAGGCAATGTTTTTATACTCCTAACCAGGTAATAGCAATCCATAGGCGAGGGGATAGCGCCGCCATAAGTTTGTACTTCGCGGATCTTTTGCCACCAATCGCTTTTATCGGCTGTAATTAATGCGCCACCCATCAAATCACTATGGCCGCCAAAGTATTTAGTGGTAGAGTGCATTACCAGGTCGGCACCCAAAGCTAACGGTTGTTGGCAAATAGGGGTAGCGAAGGTATTATCGCAGGCTACTTTAATGTTGTGTTGTTTGGCTACCGCGACTATCTCTTTAATATCTGTTATTTTAAGCAGAGGATTTGATGGCGTTTCAATCCAGATTAACCCGGTATTGGGTTTAATGTTAGTTTTTAAAATTTCTGTATTACCTATGTCGATAAAATCAAACTCCAGTACCCCCGCAAATAAAATTTTAAGCTGATTACGTAAACCATGATACATGTCATCTGGTGCTATAATATGCGTACCTGGTTTTAAGGATTGAAAAACAGCCATCCCGGCGGCATTGCCCGATGAAAAAGCCGCGGCATCAACACCGCCCTCTAATTTAGCTAATACGTTTTCTAACGATGTACGGTTAGGGTTTGCTGCCCGGCTATAAATATAACCTTCGCGGAAACTACCATCTTCCATACGCTCAAACGTAGTTGATAAGATAATGGGTTGTATAAC
>NZ_JAQBOF010000029.1 GCF_028288185.1 Mucilaginibacter sp.
CGGTTATAACCAGCCCGGTGGGTGCTTATCAAATCTCTGTCAATGGGGCGGCTTCTGCTAATTATATCATTGCCTATACTAACGGTACGTTGACAATTAGCAAAGCGGCACTGGTGGTGACGGCCAACAATCAATTGCGGACTTATGGCGCGGCGAGTCCCACACTGACTTTCACACTTTCAGGGTTTGTGAATGACGAATCAATCGCTAACCTGATATCTCCGCCATTGATCAGCAGTTTAGTGAACGAAAGTACCCCAGTTGGTACTTACCCAATCGTTGTAAATGGCGCTTCTTCAACTAATTATAATGTTAGCTATATAAACGGGACAATGACCATTACTCCTGCTACATTAAATGTAAAAGCTGAAGATAAGAGTCGTAATTATGGTTCATCAAATCCTGATTTGACTTTAAAATACACCAACTTTATGAATGGTGATACTCCTGCCAAACTAACCAGTCAGGGAGTTGCAAAAACTGTAGCCACTACCACAAGCTTACCAGGAACATATCCTATCACTGTTAGCAGCGTGGCATCCCCCAATTACAACATCAACTATACTGATGGTACGTTAACGGTGCTTGGGCTGACCAATGCATCACTTAATAATCTGACGATCAGCACAGGTCCATTGAATCCGGTTTTTGTATCATCAACAACAAATTACACTGTGAATGTGGGCTACTCCATTACGACTGAAAAGGTAACACCAGCGGCCGGCGATCCAAATGCAGCAATTACCGTTAATGGACAATCAGTAGTAAGTGGCAATACTTCACAAAATATCCCATTGATAGTTGGCTCGAACGTTATCACAGTGGTTGTCATCGCACAGGATGGTATTACTAAAATGACTTATATAGTTACAGTGATCAGAGCGCCGGAACCAGTTATAACCGCACTGGGAATTCTGCCTCCATTCAGCGCTTTATATGGTACAGCATCAACTTCAGCTGTATTTACTGTATCTGGTATAAACATGAGTACCGAAATAATAATAAGCGCACCAACAGGATTTGAGATAAGCACTAACAATAGCACATTTGGTAAAGCGCTCACTATCCCCGGAACAGGTACAATAGCTGCAACTAAAATATATGTACGATTGGCAAAGGGTTCACTGGTGTGCAGCTATACTGGCGATATCAAATTAAGCAGCCGGGATGCAATAACGGTGAACATGACCGCTAACGGTACAGTAACACCTGCCCCATTGATTATAATTGCCGATGATAAAACCAAAGGTATGAACTTGCCAAATCCAACGTTAACTATTACTTACACCGGTTTTGTAAACAGCGATAGCGACAATAATCTAACAGCACGGCCCCAGGTATCGACCACAGCTACTATTAACTCTGCACCGGGAGAATATCCGATAACTGTAACCAGTGCCGCATCAACAAATTATAGTATTACCTATCAGTCGGGCACCTTGAATGTAAACAGTGTCGCTATAGTTAATACGTTTACCCCTAATGGCGATGGAGTTAACGATACTTGGCAGATCAAAAACATTCATGATTATCCAAACAGTACTGTTGAAATTTTCAATCGCACTGGCTCACGTGTGTTCTATTCCATCAACTATCCAATTGCCTGGGATGGCAAATACAACAGCAGTGAGTTACCGGCAGGAACTTATTACTATGTGATAAGGCTAGACAAAACCAGTAAACCATTATCAGGTTGGGTATCGATTTTACGATAAATGCCTTTATCTAATGGGCTGAGTGTATTTAATTCAGACTGTATGAGTTCCTCAAGTTTTGAAATAATTCAGTTTCGCCACTAATATAGGGGGTAGGTTGGTGTTGCTTTTCGATGGCTATTTTTTTTCGACTTCATTGACAGGGCACAGAGTCCAGACTTCGCCAGGTTTGAACCAGTGTATTATATCGGACATACTTCAAACTACTAACCGGGACATGTCCCAATTTAAATCGGGATTCCAGTTAAAGGAGTGCGAGTTCGATTCTCGTTTTGAGTACTATTAAAGAATCGGCACAAAGCCTTGATATGAAAGCATCAAGGCTTTGTTGTTTAAATAACGGTTCGCAGGGATCGTACGTATCGATAAGTATTCATGAGCACACCCGTTGGCGTGGTCTTCGTGCTGACGAGAGCGAGTTCGCGCGCATCAACGCTGTCCGAAAAGAAGCGTTTGCCCCGGCCCAGTAATATAGGGTACACGAACAACACAACCTCATCCACCAGTCCCTCCCCAAGCAACACAGATGTAAGCGTTGAACTTCCCCAGAGTATCAAGTCAGGACCGTCCGTTGACTTGAGGCCGCGAATACCCTCTATTACATCCGTACCCAGATCTCCGACCGGTCCCCATTTAAGGCTGTCAGGCCTGTGAGTCGCAACGTATTTCGTTGCTAAGTTCAGACTATCCGCCATCGGACTGTTCCCGGCCTTCGGCCAGTAGTCGGCCCAGATATCGTAGGTGCGGCGGCCAAGCAGCAGATCAAAGCCCGTGCCCTGTGACTCAATGACGGCCTCCAGGCCAGCCGGGCTTCGATAAGGTGCCGTCCATGCGCCATAGGCATAGTCTTGATCGTGGTCGATCACGCCGTCCAGCGAGATATGTTCGAAGATCCTGATTTCTCTCATTTTGTTTTTTTATTAGTTTAATGGTTGTATAAAGTTAAAACGACCGAGGTATCCGCACAAGGGGTAATCGTGACAATATGAGGGCATTTTGTGACCATTTGCGTTCGTCAAAAATGAAAGTAATAATTAAAAAATCAGGCTGTCATAAATTTTTATTCATCGGGTCCGCTTAAAATATCATTTGCTCGCGCCAACGCTCGTTCAAACGTATCTTTGATATTACCTTTTCCGATCTGAAAGAGCAAACGCGCCTTTTTTAATTCAACGGTAACCTGCGAACTATTTATCTCGGCAAGGATCAATTTTGTTCCTTGTTTCTTTGTTGCGGTATACACCTCGCGCAGTACCTGGATACCGGTAGCATCAATCACAGGCATATTTCGCATCCGTACGATGAGTACCCGGGCAGGGCTTTCGATGACTTTCATCGCATCTTTAAATTTATAGGCTGCGCCAAAAAACAGGGGGCCGTTGATCTCAAAAACATCCACCCCTTCGGGAAGTTCTGCAAGGTTAAACATTTCGTCTGTCTGGTTTATCTGTGAAACGCCATGTACCGAACTCGCCTGCATCATTTTCCGCATAAACAAAAAAGCGGCCAGGATCATTCCAATCTCAATAGCTACCGTTAGGTCGACTAATACGGTGAGTCCAAAAGTGGTAAGCAAAACCGCCGCGTCGCTTTTTGAACCTTTAAACACGGAAATAAAATTATCCATTTCGCTCATATTCCAGGCAACTACAATCAGGATGCCACCAAGTGTTGCCATTGGGATTAGCGCGGCCCATTTGCCCACAAAAAGCATAATAAGTAGCAAGGTTAGCGCGTGAACTATGCCCGCAATCGGTGTCCGTCCCCCGTTTTTGATATTGGTGGCCGTCCGGGCAATGGCTCCGGTTGCGGGAATGCCGCCGAAGATCGATGAACAAATATTGGCCAGTCCCTGGGCAATAAGTTCGGTATTGGAACGGTGATTGCCACCGATCATCCCATCAGCCACTACGGCGGATAGTAAGGATTCGATACTGCCCAGCAGGGCAATGGTAATGGCCGGCCGGATGAGTTGTTGTAAAGTAGTAAAGCTCACCGCGGGAATAACGGGCATTGGCAATGATGAAGGGATGGCCCCAAAACGGCTGCCAATGGTTTCCACGGGCAAATGGAAAAAGCTAACGGCAAAAGTGGTAACGATAATAGCTATCAATGATCCGGGAACTTTATGGGTTATTTTAGGCCATACGAAAACGACCAGTAAAGTGAATACCCCGATGCCTGCCGCATAAAGATTGACTGAAGGCAGGTGCTGGCCATATACCAGCCATTTGCTTATAAAGTCGGCCGGTATATTACCTATTTTCAACCCTAAGAAATCCTTGACTTCTGATGAGAAGATTATGAGCGCGATCCCGGTGGTAAAACCAATAATTAATGGGTATGGAATATACTTAATAGCGCTGCCTAATTTGGTCAGGCCCATAATGACCAACAGTACTCCCGCGATAAACGTAGCGATGATCAAACCATTGATCCCGAATTGCTGAACTATGCCATAGACGATCACGATAAAGGCACCGGTCGGGCCGCCGATCTGTACCCGGCTACCGCCTAAAGCGGAAATGACCAAGCCAGCGATGATGGCGGTAAAAATCCCTTTTTCGGGAGATACGCCCGAAGCAATGGCAAAAGCAATGGCCAATGGCAGGGCCACGATGCCTACAATTATGCCGGCAACCAAGTCTTTAAAAAACTGCTCCTTTTTGTAATTCTTTAACGTATCAATGAGTTTTGGTTTAAACATGGTCTTATTGCTTTATCCACATTTTCAATACCCGGTTATAGGAATTATTAACCAATTGGTATCCCGGCGGAATTTGAGCGTCCGGGGCATGAAAAGTTACCAGCCTCGTTTCTGGGGGCTTCTCTTCCAACATTTGGTAAACAAACCGACTATACCGGTCATATAGTTCAAAAGAAGTCCTTATACTATAGTCTATCCGGCTATCGGGCTCAATATTCTCGTAGAACGAATTATAGAAATAAAAATGATCATAATCTTTAAATTCCAATTCTGTCAGGTTGCCGTGAATAAAACGCACATTGGGTAATTCCATTTCCGCTTTGGTTATTTCGGCGAAAGTATATAACTCTTCTCGCTGTTCAATTCCGCAGAATGTTGTTTCAGGGTGAAAAAATCCCGCTGTAATACAGAATTTCCCTACACCGCTGCCGATATCCAAAACCCTGGCATGAGGAATGGCCAGAAAATCACCTGCCTTTTTGGCAATGCCCACCGGTGTCCAGTGCATTTGCGACATTTCCTGGATATGTTCGGGATATAAGTCGTCAAAAGTAGTATCATGCCTGAACAGCGCGGGGTTGAGTAACTCGTTAAGCATTTTTTTGCTTTTTCTTAAAGTTTTAAAATTCCTAATGCGGGAACGTAAAAATTCCAGGGTTTCCATTTGGTCAGGCTTTGATCCACATTTTCATCAGGCCATTACAGGCCATATCGGCCAGTTTAAAACTCGGCGGTATTTCCTGCTCGAAACTATGAAAGGTAACCAGCCGGGTCCCGGCTGGTTTTTCATCCAGGGCTTTAAATAAATATAGCGTATAATAAGCGTAGAGGCTTTCCGATAACTCTATCGTATCATCGATTTGATTATCCGGGTCGATATTCTCGTAAAAGGAATTATAAAAATAGAAATGATCAAACTCCTTGAAATTGATCTGAGTAATATTTGCATAAATGAAATTGACATTAAACAGCGCGGTATAGCATTTTGCTTCCTCGGCCTGGCAAATCAACTCGTGCCTTTGCTCGGCCCCGAAGAAATGTGTTTCGGGAAAATGATAGCCTCCGGCCAAACAAAATTTACCTACACCGCTACCGATGTCCAATACCCTGGCATCCGGCTCTGCAAGGAACTCGGCCGCTTTCCGGGCAATGGCCAAGGGTGTCCAGTGTTTGAGCGATAACAGCTGAAAATGTTCTGGGTACAGCCAATCAAACGCCACATCATTATTGAATAGGCTCGCATTCAAATGAACTTTTTTTAATTTTAGGGCCATAACCTGATTGAGGTCATCCGGGAGCGGTGGAAAATGGAAAAAGGGGTAAGCTTTCATAGCCTGCAATTTAATCCCAACGGGTAGTCTATTTACCGTAACAAATCAATGCAGAAGCTGATATTTATCAGTTTTTTAAATTCGTATCTTTACCGTATGAGCCTCTCCGGAATTTTCCCGATCGATCGCTGGAATTTCACCACGCAATCAACGCTGAATGTCCTTTCCGAGGCAGATCTGGCGGGTTTGCTAGCGCATCAGACCGAACTGAAATACAGGAAAGGCGATATGATCTTCAGGGAGGGTACGATACCCTCCGGTATTTTTCTGATCCGCAGCGGCAAGGTCAAAAAATACAAAGTAGATAATAGCGCCAAAGAGCAGATATTTTATGTGGCCAATCAGGGCGAACTAATCGGCTATCATGCGGTGCTGTCAGAAGAACGCTATCCGGATTCGGCCGCAGTCATCGAGGATAGCCTGATTAGCTTCATACCCAAAGAGGATTTTATAAGTATTTTACACCGTTCGCCCGCCTTTACAGGTCGGTTGCTAAAAGCGTTGAGTCATGAATTTACGGTGTTGACCAACAGCATTTCCGTGATTGCGCAACGTACTGCTCCGGAACGGCTCGCCATCGCGCTAATCGTGCTCCGGGAAAAATACAAGGAAGAGGGATCAGCCGAACATGAAATTGTTTTAAACATTTCCCGGATGGACCTGGCGAATATGGCCGGAATCGCACAGGAAAACGTGATCCGGTTATTAAAAGAGTTAAAAGCGGAAGGTATAGTGGAAACGGATGGCCGGAAGATATGGATCAAAGACATCAAGCAGCTGGTCAAAAAATCGAATTATCATTAAGCGCGGATGCTTAATTGATTTTCTTAAACGGTGTTCACCTCCCCACGGAATGTTTGTAAGACGTTGCCACCCTCTATAAAAAATCAACTGATTAGTTCATTAAGGCCGATTAAACTTGTAAGTCTCTATAAAATGTTCTGATACTGTGTATCATCGCATACATCTAAAGAATCGAACAAAAAGCCTGATACGAAAAGTGTCAGGCTTTTTTGTTGCATGATCAGCGTCAGGGTTTCTACCGAGACCTTAGACCGAAAAAATTATAAAGGCTTCTTTTAAGCTTAAACCGTTATAGCTTTTGACCGTTATTTATTTTATAATATAAGTGTCATTCCAATTGCCGCTGACACCGGAATAAGTGTATATCAAAGCTTTTTTCGCATCAAAAATATCGGCCTTAATTATTTTAACACTCCCCGGACAAACAGCTATATGAATTAACAGGTCGGATGCCGGTGTATATTTAAGCTGTCCTACTCCTTGCTCGTTAAATAAAAATGGCGTGGTAACATTGCCTATGGTCGCTATTGCGTTGCAGTCGTTACAGATAACCTGTATCAATGCAGTGCCTTTTGTTCCATTATACCAATCGTAAGTATTTAATGTATCTGCTTTGGTAAGGTTGGTATTGTTATTTTTGATATTGCTATTTAATGTATCAGCCTTGATAGTGCTGATATTGCTTTTTGAGGATATAGGTGCTATGTTAGTCTTTAAACAGCCCGTTAATAACAAGAGTGATAAAATTAAATATATCGGTTTCAAAATTCGGTCCGTTGGTTGGTTGATCATAGCTTATCGGCGTCAGTAAATAATACCAAGCGCCACTTCCACTAAACAAAAAGCAATCCAACCCAAATCCCAGTAAGTAAGCCAATAAAGAGAGGTAGTAGCCGAGCGACTTTTCCGCATAATGTGAAAAAAAATCCCCACTTATTTTAAAGACAGAATTTTATATTATATCCATATAAAATCCTAAAAGAATAGAACTGATGTTATGAATTTATAGATTAGACATGGCAAGACTTATGGTGGCTACATTAGTCTCATAATTGCATAGCAAATGATAAGCCCGGTACACCGTCCTGGTAGGTGGGTATAACCATCGTGCTTCTACCATGTTTATCCTTGTGTGTTAGCGCGTTGCGGATGATGGGATAAACCAGGTATGCTACCTTGGTAGAAAGTATTCCAAAACCTGCTCCGGCAACACAATCGCTAAACCAATGGGCCCTTCCGTATACCCGCATAATGCCTGTAGTGGTTGCAAGTGTATAACCGAGCACACCATATAAAGGCGATTTGTCGGAATATTCCTGTGCCAGGAATTCGGCGCAGAGGAATGCGGCTCCGGTATGTCCGGACGGAAAAGAAAGCGGGTCGGTTCCATAGGGACGCGTGCGGTGTGCTAGATATTTTAATCCGTCCGTAACGGTTAAAATTCCGGCCGAAAGGGTAATTAATGCAGTGCGGTCGACAAATCTATTTTTACCTTCATATCCCGCCAGGTTCAGGCCGTATACCAAAACCGCGGGCGCAATCTGCAAATAATCATCTATTTTTGAGCTATAGTTTGGATCGCTCCGTTCTACACGCATCTTCAAGTAATAATCGATGTTGCGTACTGGAGCCACAAATGACAAGGCACCGTAGCCCACTAAAATCGCCGGTACAATGAATGTCCCCGGCTTACTATATAAACGTTTTGCCGTATCCGGCGTAGCCGCAACATTATCCTCAGGCTTACGCTTAACTGTATCTGTAACCTGGGCATTTGCCTCAAGCGCCAACGCATACAACAATGCAAATATGATCTTTTTCAAGAGCTTAATTTATCATATTTAACAATGTATGGTCATGTTTGTTTAAGTCTATATGAAATAATCAATTATTTCCTGGTATTGTACAAAGCCTCTCTACACGACATAGGGAGGCTTTGCTATTATAGGTATAGTGTTCGATACCAGTTATTTAGCAGCCGGATACCACTCTCTCAACCTAACATCAATACTTTTATCCCCTGCATTAACCAGGATTTTAAACTGATTAATATCCTGCCCACGGTAATGATAAGGGTAAACTACCTTCGGTTTAAATGCTAAAACACCACTAGCCGCGGTTTTAACATCCATCGTATAGGGCAGGTTCATGCATACAAAAGCAATATCAATATTTTTAAGCGAGCGCATTTCGGGGATATCAGCTGTATCGCCGGATATGTAAACGTTTTTACCGCCAATAGTTAAAACATAGCCGTTACCTCTACCCTTTGTATGGAACGCGGTTGGCGACTCGGGCAGGTTATACATTGGTATAGCTTTAATAGAGATATTAAGTTGACTGGTTGTTTCGCCATTTTTAAGTATCACCAATTTTGTTTTATCTGTAGTTGATGGTAGCTTATCCGCTACTGCTTGCGGAACCAAAAGCACGGCATGAGTTGTGTTAATGGCATCAATGGTTTTTGGGTCAAAATGATCTCCATGAATATCAGTTATTACGATCATGTCCGGGGCTGCAATACCTTTAAATGCATCTATCCCGCCTGTTGGGTCAACATAAATATTTTTATGCTGATAACTAAGCACCAATGTGGCGTGGTTAATTGGCTGTATGGTTAATTCGCCGCCTTTGGTGTTTACATGATCGGGTTCTGGGCGCTGCGCATAGCTTGATAAAACACCAAGTGTTATTAAAAGCGTAAGGATGATTTTAATTTTCATAATTTGTATTTTGATGTAGTTACTAAACTATAGATTATCTTTTAATATTTGAAGACGATTTTGTTTTATCTGATTTTTTAAACACTTGCTTAAAATACGCAACAACCTATTTTCAAGTTGCCTTTAGTTTGTAACAAACAAGGTTATTATTCCCAAATTTAGATTATAATATCTATTTTTCGATCATAGACCGGCGTTACTTATGCCTTATTCCAATTTAACCAAAAAAACAGCCCCAAAATGGCAAACAATCTAAAAAATACAAAAGCGGGTAACGGGCTTTCAAGGAAAAATTTTATACAAAACTGTGCTATAGGCACCATAGCACTAAGCTCGGGTTCATTATTGGGCTGTTTAGTTACTCATAAAGCATTAGGCCAAAGTGGCGCGGCCGCGGTAAAAGTATCTTTAGATCAGGACTGGCTTTTTGGCGGGAAGTTTATTACCGGCAGCGGACTACCCGGTTTTGATGATAATGCTTTTAAACAAATTACCCTACCCCATGCAGTCAACACTCTTTCATGGCAAGATTGGGATGTTAAAAACTGGCAGGACGTTTGGATCTATCGCCGTCATTTTACTATTCCTGAAAAACTAAAAGGTATGCGTATATTTTTAAAGTTTGATGGGGTAATGACTAATGCTTCGCCTTACATTAATGGTCATGAGTTACCGCAACACTTGGGCGGGTACCTGCCATTTCAATATGAAATTACTGATTTTATAAAAGATGGGGATAATGTATTGGCATTGTCTGTAGATTCCCGTTGGAGCAATGTTCCGCCGGATGGCTCACCAAAGGGTGCGCCAAGTGTTGATTATTTGGAAGTTGGCGGCATACATCGATCTGTTAGTTTACAGGCTGTTCCTAAGATCTTCATTAATGACGTTTTTGCCAAGCCCGTAGATGTTTTAACTATTAACCGCCGAATTGAAGTTAGCTACACCGTAGATGCAGCCTTGTTACCCAATAAATCGGTTCGAATACGGGTTGAAATGAAAGATGGTAATCATACAATTGCCAAAGCAGAAAAAGCTATTACAATTAACAAGATAGGCGAATCAACTACATCAGTAACCCTATCTGCACTCAATAACATAACCTTATGGGACATAGACAACCCTAAGTTATATGATATTGTTACTACAATATTGGTAGATGGGCAACCACTGCATAACTATACTAAACGCATTGGCGTAAGGGATGCTAAATTTAAATTAGAGGGCTTTTTTTTGAACGGACGCCGGTTACAGCTCTTCGGGTTAAACCGGCATGAGGTGTACCCTTATGTAGGTTTTGCAATGCCTGCAAGAGTTATGCGCAAAGATGCCGAGATACTTAAAAATGATTTCCATTGTAACATCGTACGTTGTTCGCATTACCCGCAAAATGATGCTTTTTTAGATGCTTGCGATGAGTTAGGCCTGATGGTATGGGAAGAAGTACCCGGATGGCAGTATATAGGGAATGATGCCTGGAAAGAGGTCTTGCTTCAAAACGTAAAGGACATGGTTATTCGTGATCGTAACCGGCCCTCAATTATTATTTGGGGTACAAGGGTAAATGAGTCGGCCAGTAATGAAGCTCTCTATCATAAAACACGAGAAATTGCTAAATCACTGGATGATTCGCGCCCTACATCGGGTTCGCTGACACCTGATACAAGAAAAAACTGGGAAAAAGATTGGCACGAAGAAGTTTTTGCTTACGATGATTACCACGCAGACTCTGATGCTAGTGTTGGTATACTTGATCCCATTGAGGACTACCCTTACATGCTTGCCGAAGCCGTGGGTCAATTTAATTACCCTAACCGCAAATACTTCAATAGCTTTTATCGCCGTACGGCAGAAGTCAATATACAGGCTAACCAGGCACTTGCACATGCGCAGGCTCATAGCAAATCCGGCAGCAATCCACGCAATAGCGGGGTGATAGCCTGGTGCGCTTTTGAGTATTCGAGTTTGCTTAATCAATATCGTAATGTAAAATATCCTGGAGTATCTGATGTTTTCAGGATACCAAAATTGGGAGCCTCGTTTTATCTATCGCAAGGTGATCCAAAATCAGGTGCGGTAATTCATCCTAACTTTTACTGGGACTTTGGCCCTAAATCACCCAATGGCCCGGGGAAACATGTAGCTATTTTCTCCAACTGCGAGCGGTTAGAGTTGTTTATTGATAACCAAAGCCATACCAGTATTAAGCCGGATGTTAAAAACTATCCTAATTTAAAACACGCGCCATTTTTTACTGATCTTGAATTTACCACCAAACCTATTGAACTACGAATACATGGTTATGTAGGCGATGTTAAAGTTTGCTCCCGTTCGTACTCTGCTAATACAAGCCAGGATCAGTTTTCGTTGCTTGCTGATGATAAAGAAATACTTGGCGATGGTACAGACGCAACACGAGTTGTATTTAGAGTTCTTGATAAATTTGGAGCTCCAAGGCCTTTCGCGGGGGGTAATGTTACGTTCAATATAGATGGCCCAGGTATTATTGTAGGCGATAACCCGTTCGATCTTAATGATAGTGGCGGCGCGGCAGCAATATGGGTAAAAGCAAGACCAAAAAGTTCAGGCATTATCAGTTTACACGCTAACCATGCTACATTAGGAGCAAGTATAGTAAGCATTAAAGTTGTATAAAAAGAGAGCTGTATATAATACTTATTTCCTCCAGATACATCTGTAATTAAACCTGCGGTTAGGGGCGCTGTCGCCACTGGTACTTAATGAGATAGGATCAATTAAGTTATCGGGGTTATCACTCCAGTGGTAGTCGAAGGTCAAGCTATTCCCTTTAAATTTAAGCAAGCTACGGGGAATAGCAACTTCCAATTTATTGCCTTTATAGCGGTAATTAACTTTGGCTACTTCAACCCAATGATCGCCGGGTGCTTTTGCATCGTAGCGCAGTAGCGTGGTTGTTTTACTGTCGATCACTTTTTTGTTGACCATAAAATCATAACCATACCAACCCGTGTTCGAGTTTTGATCTGCATCAATCAATAGCAACATCCAGTTGTTACCTGTTGATGGCGATAGCTTTTGATCTGTTTCGGCGTAGAAGTACACATTGCTATTATCCACTCCTACTTTACAAGTTACAATATCATTACGCCCCGATGTGTCTTTATAATGCAAACCACCGTAGCCGTTATGATCCCGATGGGCTACATCTCCCCTGGTATCACGATATTCTGTTGCTATGGCTTTCCAATCGGCAAAATTGCCGTCTATTTTAATGAGTGTAATTCCTTTTAATTGTGGTATCGCGCGTACGCCTTTATACTTCCGTATATTTTCTGCCATCTGCATATAATAGTTATCAGTATAGCCCCCTTTCATGGGTTGTATGGCTCTGTTAAATTCAGCGTTGTATTGATCCACAAAAAAGTAGGAATTTTTACGGCGCATAAAATCAAACGTTTTACCGGCATCGGGTTGGTATTTCCCGGCTGTCCATTCGTTCCAGTCGTTTATATATAAAAAGGACGGCTCGGCTTTTAAGGCTTCATCCCAACGTTGCTGGAAATATATACCATACCCCTCCGGGTGCGCCACTTTCTTTTTTAACCAGGGCACATAGGTTTCCAAAGGCATATCATGCGCATCCAGTTTCGGTTCACCATCAGCTCGCGACCATGATTTACCCACCAAACTTGATGGATGCTGCGCTGGCGTTACCGCCATCTCTTCGTGCTCGCCCTTATGTGTTGCCATCAGGCTATCGGGGTTTAGCGCACGTACTTTTTTATCGCCCAAATCATAGCCAAAACTCCAGTTGTCTTCGGTACCAACATAGCGTTTACCTGCCCATTTATAATAGCCCCACCACATACTGCGTGAAGTAAATGTGTTTTTTACTTCCTGAGTGTAATCTGTATAGAATTTATCGGTATAGTCTTTATTGCCATAGTGGGGATTATTTTTATCCGTCAGCGCCGCTTCATCGTAATGCGGATTAGGATTTTCCTGAACATTCCCCGTAGCATCTTTAGCTTGTGGTGTGCCGTTATAAAGCAAAAGCGGTTTGCCATTCCAATAAAACCATAGATCCTGGTATTTATTTATCTTGTAGATCTTATCATAAAGATCCTGCACTACGGTGATAACCGGGCCATTGTAGGCCCAAAAGCAGAATTGTGGAACCTTGTTGCCTTCGGCTTTCATTTTCTCCATTACGCTGAAGATGGTTTCCCATTCACTCCAATACCTAACCGCGTTGGTCACATCAAATATCAATACATCTACCCCAGCATCAGCAAGCATTGACATATCCTTGCGGATAACATACTCATCCCTGCTTAAAAAATAGCCCATTTCAGGTTCGCCCCAATGGTAAGAGCCTTCTTTCCATTGCGGATTTTTTGCGTCAAGGCGCGCGTTCGAGTCGGCAGCCAAAACCTTGCTTACATCCGCCGAATACGGGCTTTTCATGTTAGCCAGGTTATCGCTATGCCAGGTAATATAAAATATACCTACTACTCTTTTATGATCTGTCTTAACCGGTCCAACCGCATTCATGTCGGGCATTGTTCTGCCAAGCGCGTCTGTGGCAACCCATGTGTCTGAATATAAGTCGCGGTATTTATTTTGCTTGATAGCGTCTTGTGCTTTTGCAAATATCACACACAATAGAAAACACACCAGGAGTAGACTCTTTTTCATAGTTGCAGGTTATTAACAATCAAACATAAAAGAATAGCCTTGTATATACAAGGCTATATTAAATCAACAGAAACAAAAAAGCCTTCCTGATATGGGGAAGGCTCAGTCATATTATAACTTAACCGTTTCCGGCAAATATTTAGCTATCAAATCTTCATAATAAGGTTTCAGTTCAGAAACAACAGGCACCTTAGGGCTTTTTGAATAGAGATCATACGGGTTAAACTTATCCACCCATTTAAACATGTCTTTATCATGCGGGGTTAATAAATGCTTATAAGCGTTCTCGCGATGTTGTGAATAGAACGAGTGATAACGGATCATATACAAAGCAGGCTCAGGCAAATAATCTTTGGTGAGGTGATACAAATACTCATCATGGCCCCATGACATGTGTACGTTGTCTAAGCCGCACTCGTGCGAATAAACACCGTATTTGGTATTAAACCTTTCGTCATGGATATCCGGATTCGCAGCAAAGAACTCCGGGTAAACAATTTTATCTGAGAACGCGCAGCCAACCGGAAAGGTATCTCCTACTACGTTCCACTGCGGCTCGCCAAATAAGCAAAGCACTTTACCAAGGTCATGTATAAAACCGGTTAACACAAACCAATCCGGGTAGCCGTCTGCACGGATAGCTTCAGCTGTTTGTAGTAAGTGTTGTAACTGATCTAATGATATATCCGGATCAGAATCATCAACCAACGTATTCAAGTATTCCATGGCTTTCCACCAGGGCATTTCCATTTTATCAAACTTCAGGAAGTTGGCTTTTTTTGCCAGCACATTATCATAGGTTTGATATTTGTGGTTAAGGCGATAAAACTCCCTAACCCCATCAATTTCCGGAGCATCATAATTTCTAAACTCCTCTTTAGTTTTGGTGGGTCCGGTTTCCGGATATCTTTTTAAAACATCATCCTCCCAAACGTCTAAACTAGCTAAAGGAGATAATTCACTTTCATTTAGATTTTCCATATCTGTTTTAATTTAATTAAAGTTACCAAAAAACTGTATAAAGTGCAGTCAATATGCCACAAATTAATACCGAAGCAACAATAAAAGAAGGCGTTACCTTAAACATACTACTATCAACCTCAAGGCCTTTTTTATTGTCTTTGCTTTCAGGATCTGTTAAAGTTACCAATACCATTAATATAATAATAATGACAAAAACCCAACTCATTCGGTTTAAAAATGGTATGGCCTCTATAGCGCCACCAGATATTTGTGGCAGGTATTTAAACAATAATGATAACGGGATAACTATTACCGCTGATACCAGGGCCGCTCTTGATGTGGTTTTTTTCCAGAAAAAGCCTAATAAAAATATAGCGAATATACCCGGCGAAATAAATCCTACCCATTCTTGTATAAACTGGTAAACCTGGTCGAACGTACGCAGCGTTGGCGCAACACACATGGCAATTACCGATGCTACTACAACCGTAATACGCCCTATATTAACCAATAGCTTTTCTGAGGCTTTTTTGTTGATATATTTCTTATAAATATCTAACGTAAAAATGGTAGCAATACTATTGCTTTTACCAGCTAAAGAAGCTACAATTGCCGCTGTAAGGGCTGCAAATGCCAAACCCTTCAACCCGGTAGGCAAAAGGTTCATTAATGTTGGGTAAGCATGATCTGGTTTAACTACGCCGCCATCCATCATTTCTGTATGAAAATAACCATGCTGATATAATACAAATGCGGCAATACCCGGAATTACCACAATAACCGGTATTAACAATTTTAAAAACGCGGCAAATATTAACCCGCTGCGGCCGGTTTTTAAATCGGCGCCTAAGGCACGTTGCACAATGTATTGGTTACAGCCCCAGTAGTTTAAATTGTTTATCCAAAGGCCGCCCGCCAGTACAGCAATGCCCGGCAGGTCATTGTAATATTTATCTCCTTTATGAAATATCATGTGGAAGTGATCTGAAGCCTGATCTCTTAATAACGGCAATGCATCAAAAACTGTTTTGGCACCCAACTTATCAGATACTAAATGCAGTGCCATATAACAGGTTATTAAACCTCCCATCACCAAAACAAATACCTGTATAACATCCGTATAGCCAATAACTTTCATGCCACCCAGTGTAATTATAGCCGAAAATATAGCTAATGCGATGATACAGACCTTAAAATCTATACCGGTAATGGTTTCGATAGCTAATGCGCCTAAAAAGAAAATCGAGGTTAAATTAACAAATACATAAATTAACAACCACAACACGGCCATAACACCACTCACGGTATCATTGTAACGCATGGCCAGAAACTGAGGCATGGTATATATTTTATTTTTGAGATAGATGGGCAAAATAAATATAGCCACAATAATTAGCGTAGCCGCGGCCATCCACTCATAGCTGGCAATGGCCAGGCCCATGGCGAAACCGGAGCCAGACATGGCGATAAAATGCTCGGATGATATATTAGATGCAATAATAGATGCACCGATTGCCCACCAGGTTAATGAGCCTTGCGCCAGGAAATAATCTTTGGTATCGGCATTAAGGTTCTTTTTGCTTTTATAAATCCAATAGCCATAGCTTGATACTACAATAAAATAAATAAGAAATACAATATAATCACAAGTAGACAAATGGTTCATTTATATCAGGATATTAGAGTTATGAATTGGTACTATCGAAGTACTGCAAAATAATTGTTATAAACAAATTACAGCAACTATTAAAGTATAACCTAAATCCCTATATATTTATTAAGCGAGCATGTGAATTATTCTGCGCTAAAGATAGAACAAGAGCGAGAAAGGGATAATATTTATCAGATATTACAGGACTACCAACGTAAATGTTTTAATGTAACTGATTCACAGTTTATCATAAAAGATGTGAAACAGGTATCATCCAATAAAACAGCCGATCAAAAATATTAGTTCTCTACCTGAGGTTTCGATTGGCTCAAATTAATGCGTTGGTATCTTTCTAACAGCCCGTCTTCGTTTATAGCGTAGTTGGCGTCATCAGTATTGGTGTCGATTTTATATTGGGCTTTAGATTTGCGTATTTTAGCATATAAGGGTATTAATATGGCACCTAATATTAACACTATTTGTAAAGTTATGAGTAGCATGATGTATCTATTTAAATTTCATGCTTTTTATAAACCAAAAAGAGTGCCGAAAAATTTCACACCATGCTAAAATTAATTTTACAGTACATTCTACAATAAAAAAGTACATATAACCTATTGCAAGATTATATTATTTTATATAATTTTCTCAAATTATTGAAAAACAACCACTTAAATCACCTTTAACACTTAATTAATCGCAACAAGATGAGAAAACTCTACAAAAATATTTTAGCTGTATTAGCGTGCCTGCTTGTAGCCGCATTTATAATAAGCTGTTCAAAAAAAGATACAACTGACACAACAGTCACAACCGGGAGCGGTTGCCCAACATGTTCAAACGTACCAATTGCAGCGGCTGCTAATAATACCATCAGCAAGGGTATTTACATAGGAGTAGTTATAGGCTCAACCGGTACTATTAAATTCGACATTGCAAATGGCGGCACAAGTGCAACAGGCACTTTAGTTCTTGATGGCGTTACTATTATTCTTATCAGTACAAGCACTCCAACGGCTGGTTCTGCGTTCTCTGCTATTTTTACCGGTAAATTAAACGGGGCAGACGTTAGTATTAAGTTTAATGTTGATGCTGATGGTAAAAACCCTATAATTACCTTACCTATTATACCCGGTCATCCATCCGCGCAATTCTGTATAACTAAAGAGCTATTAACATCACTTATTGAGGCTTATGTTGGCACATACAGCTCTACCAAGCCCGAAACCGGTACATTTAACATGTTAGTTAACCGTACAGATAAGGTTTGGAGCGTTATTCACAGTGCAAGCGGATCAACAGACGTTAAAGGGGAATCAGGAACAATAGTTGGACTTAACCTCCTTGATTCAAACGGAAAGACAATAGCTACCTTAAGTAGAAATTCTAGTGGCTTAGATGTAGTTAACGGCACATTTGCCGGTGGTGGAAGCGGCACCGAAATTACTACTGTTACAGGCACAAGAGCGCTATAAATTATATTACTTATTACCAAAAAACCGGGCTTTTTGGTAATAAGTAATTATATAGCATTTACTTTTAACCATCCGGTTATGCTCATTCGTGGTTTATTGGTGCATAAAACTTCATGTTCCAGTTCGTTGCTTTTAAAAAACACGCTTTTGCCATTTTCTGGTGATATAATTTGTAAGTCATCAATATGATGTATGCATAACTCTCCTCCATCTGCCTCAAGCCATCCTGTGTTTAAATAAATAATCATAGAGTATTTGCGGCTATCATTACTTTTAAACTGATCCAGGTGCTTTTTATAAAAACTGCCTATTGGATATAAAGTATAATGAAATTCATAACCGGTAATGCCCGTATAGCAGGTATTATTTAAATGGAGTATAAAACTATCCATTACATCAAAAAATGCATTTTCATGGCTATTATTATGCTTTCTGTCAAGCCAATAAATCATATCCCCTCTTATCTTGCTGTCGTGCTTTACATCCTTATCGTTTCCGGTACCGGCATGTTTAAAAAGCTTTTCGGAATAAATATTTATAAGATTTTGCTTGAGCTGCAACGAAAGTTGCGCGCTGATGAAGTTTTGTGTTATACCTACTTTATTGTCAATAAAACTGTCAATAAGGGCATTAAATATTTTTTTCAATAAATGCTGGGTGATACGATGAGTGGTATGGCGTCAAGGTACTCTTAATTTATTGGTTTCAAGCGATATACTTATAGATTTGCAGAAACCCCACCCCATTCTTCAGGCGTTACATCGGCTATAGTTTGCGAGAAAGTCCATACGTGGCCGCCAATATCTCTTACAGAATACTGCCGCTCACCATAAGGAAAATTAGATGGTGGCCTTAATATCTCGGCACCTCGGGTTTGTGCATGTTCACAATGTGCCGATACATTTTTAATACGTACCAATATCGTACTTCGTGGGATAGGCTTATCAGGGTTTGCTTCGCTGATAGCTATTGCTCCATCCTCAAAAGAAAGTTGAGCCCGATGCTTTCCTGCCCGCCAGCGTTCAGAAAATCCGAATGTGTTAGTGAGCCAGCTTATGGCTGCAACAATATCCGCGTATTCTAACACTGGGATTATTGTACAGGCTGGCATTGACAGGTTATCATGTAATTTATTGGGGTTCATAATGTAAAGCTAAATAAAAAAATAAATTTATAAATGCTTGATGCACATTCGTTTTATTTATAAAAAAAGCCATTTACGTGAGTAAATGGCTTTTTAGAATTGTGTTTAATAATATCTAGTTTTTAAATCTTGGTTCCATAAATGGGTAGTTGTAAACATCAGCCACTGCTTTGTAAGTTACAGAACCATCAAACGTGTTTAATCCTTTTAATAATGCAGGATTATCAGAGAACGCTTTGCTGTATCCTTTGTTAGCAATTTGCAACGCATAACCTAAAGTGGCATTAGTAAGTGCTATAGTTGAAGTATTTGGTACTGCGCCAGGCATATTGCCTACTGAGTAATGCAATACATTGTGTTTTATATAAACCGGGTTATCATGCGTAGTTGCATGGTCGGCAGTTTCAAACATACCGCCCTGGTCAATTGCAATATCTACAATTACAGAACCCGGCTCCATCGTAGTGATCATGGCTTCTGTAACCAACTTAGGTGATTTTGCTCCCGGTATTAAAACTGCGCCAATAACCAGGTCTGAGTTTTTAACCGCTTTGGCAATATTGCTTGAATTTGAAGCAAGAGTTGATATCTGATAACCAAATATATCATCCAGTTGACGCAGCCTGTCTAAATTATTATCAATAATAGTAACATCGGCACCTAAACCAATGGCAATTTTAGCAGCATTTGTACCAGCTACACCACCACCAATAATAGTAACCTTACCCCTGCGTACACCTGGTACCCCACTTAACAACACGCCTTTACCACCGTTAGGTTTCTCTAAAAAACTCGCGCCAACCTGTACAGCCATACGGCCGGCAACTTCGCTCATTGGTGTAAGTAATGGTAATGTACCATTTGGTAACTGTATAGTTTCGTAAGCTACGGCGGTAACTTTGCTTTCTAATAATGCGGTTGTTAGTTTGGGCTCGGCAGCTAAGTGCAGGTAAGTAAACAATACCAGATCATTACGGAAATATTGAAATTCGCTTTCAATAGGTTCTTTAACCTTCATCACCATCTCGGCACCCCATGCTTCGGCAGCAGTGTCAACTAGCGTTGCACCTGCTTTTTCATAGCTTGTATTGGTAAAACCAGAGCCTTCGCCTGCAGTTTTTTGGATTGATACCTTATGACCTGCTGCAACTAATGCTTCTACACCTGCCGGTGTAAGGGCCACCCTGTTTTCGTTGTTTTTAATTTCTTTTGGAACGCCAATTGTCATTTTTATAGTATTACTTTATGAGATAAATAAATTATCAATAATCGAACTCATTTTACAAGTCCGATCACCGCAAAAGCGGATTGATATAAGTTTAGCGGTATAATCCTGAGACAGTTAATTTCAGACTCCAAAAATAATCAAATAATCTGCCTTTGAAGATTTTGTAACCAAATAAAATTTGGTGGAGTTAATTGTTTAACTTGCTATGACAAAACAAAGCCCGTATATGGAGGTTAATGTAAAATACTATGAAAAAAATCCTCACTTTATTTCTTTTGTTCATTAGTATTAACTGCCTGGCCCAAGATAGTTTGCAAACATTAAACTTTGAGCGTAATTATATTAAAAATACTGGCATGCAGGTTTTGGGCAGTTGGGCAATAGCCAATATAGCTGTTGACGGTATTTGCTGGGCAAGCACCAATGGTAAAACCAAATACTTCCATCAAATGAATGCCATTTGGAACGTAGCTAACCTTGGGGCAGCTATATTGGGATACACAGACACTATAAATGACAAGAACAAAACCTACCCCCCGGAAGAAAGCTTAAAAGAGCAAAATAAACTGGAAAAGATATTCCTGGTAAATGGCGGATTAGATGTGATCTATATTGGCGCGGGTATATATTTAAACCATCGTGGTAATATGAATAATTCCGACCAGTGCCGTGGATATGGGTCAGCAGTGATTTTGCAGGGCGCTTTTTTGTTATTGTTTGATGCTACCATGTACACTTCGGAGAGGCGTATCGGCAATAAACTGCGCAAGTTCCTGATAAAAAATCCTATTACTTTTGATGGGCAAAAGGTGGGAATGGTGATAAATTTTTAATTTTATAACAGGCTCTATTCTAATTAAATACGAATAAAAAAACTTAACATACAAACAGTTGTTAACATAAACATAATATTAAATACATATTACATTAACCTAACTTTGCAAAAATTCAATTCACAACTTAATTGATTAGCCACATACCACAAAATGAAAAAAGCGAAAAACAACTCAATAGCAAAAAAAGCCAAGAAAGCTTTAAAGAAAGACTTAGGCGATAAAATTGCTGCACAAATAAAGATTACGGTAGGTCAGTTTTTACCGGGTGTGAAAAAAGCTGAGAAATCTATAGAAAAAGCGGCGAAGAATTTGGCCAAGAAGTTAGCCAAATTAACAAGCGTAAAAGTTAAAAACATTGTAATTAAAAAAACTATAACTCCGCCGCCTGTTAGCGTTGCAAAAACTCCTGCTGTTGCAGTAGAGACCGCGCCTATTAAAGCTACCCCTGCAAAACCGGTAGCTAAACCCGCCGCTGCAAAAGCACCAGCAAAGCCTGCAATTAAGAAATAAAAAAAAATCATGTAGCGATGCACCGATATATCGGCGCATTGCTACATAAATACTCTATCCTATATTATAGTAAAATTGTTCTGCAACTATTTTACCGTCTTTCACTTCATAAACATCTAAATTAAATTTGAGTTACTTCTTTCGGCCTATTACGTGTAAAGAAATAGCACTATTGTGAGGGATGCCTAATGTAGTACCCGGAATTACCTTGAAATAAGATTTTAAGTAACCATCTACAATTGCTTTTATAGTATGATCTGTTGATTTTACAAACTCGGGGAATACATACGTTAATGATTTTTGGTAACGTATCTGTCCCTGCGTATCAACCGTTGCCCAAAACGAATAAGAGAAATTTTCATAGGCCTTTTTAATGTGAATGGTATATTCCGGAAACATATATTCATCAGATGCATCCCACTTATTCATAACATCTGCTTCCACCCCTTTTTTAACCACTGTCGCCAGCGGAGTTTTACTTATAAATTGTACGGGGTTACGGGCGGCAAAGAAACTATCAACCCTGGCGCCCAGATCTGCTATCCGTTTTATAACATATAAACTATCTCGTCTTAGTGGTTTCTTTAAATCATTCGCGGTTTTGTGCAATACATTCTTAATGTAATTATCGGCGTACATGGTCATGTACACGTTTGATTTTACGTAGTAAACCGTTTTGCCTTCCACCTTTAATACCTGGAACTTTAAGCTGTCTTTACTTATATGCATTGCCTTTAGCCACGTACCCGAAATATTGAAAATAGAATCGTGATCTAATGTAACCGGAAAATTGAGGAACTTATCTTTATCCGGACTGTAGACACTCGCCCATTTGTCTGAATAGAACATTAGTTTCCATACAGGCGCTAGTTGATAACCGTCTTTATTAAATATTAAACCGTTATCAAAACTGCGGCGTACTTCGATATAAGTAATACGTTTTACCGGTTCGAAAGATATTTTGTTTTTTATAGGATCATCAAATTTGCAGGAGAAGCAAACAACGGCGATTACGATAATTAATGTGTACTGGCGAATAAAAGCAGATAGCATATCGTAAAAATGCAGATTTAATTTTTATTTCGGAATTTGAAATGAATATGATACATAACGGTCATGATGCGCGAAAGATATGGGAATATCTATTTGTTGATTATTATGCAATAAAATGGGATAGCCTATCGGGTGTTTATTGATCCAGAGGTCATCTTCTATAATTAAACTGTTTAGCTTGTCTAATACAAATAACCGTACCGCTTTTGATTGGCTTGCATGATCAGGCTTATCAATCAACTTTACTACCCAGTATATTTGCTCAAAACCGGCATCATCATTCACAACAGTAGCTATAAAGTTTTTATTTATTGACGATTGGAAATAAAGTTGATCACTACTAAATAAAGTTTGCCCGGAATATAAAAGATCTATTGATTCGTCTGTTTGCAGCGGACAATTACTAAACCCATCAGCAACATCAATCTGCTGTATTTTTATTCTAGATGGAGAAAAAACCAAATCACCATCTCCCCTTTTTAAATATTTATAGACAGACTCTTTAACTGACCATAACAGCCAAACAAAATTCTGAAAAGAAATATCGGATTCGTTATAAAGCGTTAACTCTGACGGGGTAATAAATTTCGAATAAAATGCGGGCAGATTAGTACGCCGTTTATCAATAGCATTTAGCGCGACAATATCATTGCCGGCGCTTATCACGCAAGCTTGTTTATTTTTTCGGAAATTACATCGATGCAATTTCCAACGTTGTACATTTTTTCGGCAGCGTCAAAATCAATTTCGATGTTGTATTGCGCTTCGGCATCTATAATAATATCAACCAGGTTAGCCGAGTTGATCTTTAAATCTTTTATCAGGTCTGTATCTTCATTAATCCCATCCAACATCTCCTTGCTTTCGGTATATGGGGCCAGTACTTTTTTTAATTCAGTTAAAATTTCTTTTCTATCCATCAGTCGTTTTATATTTTGAGATAATTAAACAGCTGTTAACATCACCAAAACCAAAATTAGCCTTTGCTACAGTGTTAATCTCCTTGTCTACCTTAATAACAGGTAAATTGTTTGCCCCAATTATATCTAAAATTTCTGGGATTGGGTCTTCTAAATTTAAATTAGCATGTACAAAGTTATGTTTTAGTTGTAAAACAGCCGCGACAGTCTCTATAGAACCCGCCGCGCTCAGCGAATGCCCCACCATAGATTTTAATGAATTAACCATCGGGAAGTCATCGCCATTGCGCCCTAAAGCCTGCACCCAGTTTTTAATTTCCATCTTATCGGCAATAGTTGCGGTTAAATGGCCGCTCACCAGGTCAATATCATTTGCGTTAATATTTGAGTTAGCAATTGCTTCTCTAATACATTTAATTACACCTTCGGGTCCCGGCGCGGTCATACTTCCACCATTGCGTTGTCCGCCAGAGTTGGTTGATCCGCCTAACAGTTCTCCGTAAATTTTCGCGCCACGTGCCAAGGCAAAATCCAGGTCCTCTAATACCAATGCCCCGGCACCCGATCCCGGTACAAAACCACCTGCGGACGCACTCATGGGCCTCGATGCTCTTTCCGGCTCGTCATTAAATTTGCGTGATAATACGCGCATAGAATCAAATCCGCCAAAAACATATCTGTCTACATACTCGCAACTACCTACCACCATGCGTTTGGCCATGCCAAACTTAATATACTCATAACCCATTAAAATAGATTGCGTACCTGTAGCACAAGCGGCAGAGTTATTAATTATCTTATTACCTAAACCTAACCTGCCGGATATATAAGCCGTTACCCCACTATTCATAATCTGCTCTACCACGCGCGAGCCTAGTTTTTTTGATTCGCGGGCATCAACTCGCGTTATGGCATTTTTTATAACATCAGTATCGGCAACACTGCTGCCAAAAACACAGCCCGTTTCCCAAAGCGTGTCCTCGGCTACAATTTCATTACCGGCATCCATCCAGGCATCTAATGCGGCTTTTATGCCATAAGCTATGCCTTTACCTTTTAAACCGTATAAGCTGGTTTCGGTAATATAATTACGTAGATCGTCCCACTCAAACTCAGGCACGCCGCTTACCTGGCAATTAAATTTCAGGTCCTCATACTCTGGAATAAACCTGATACCCGATACACCGTTTTGTATGGCATGCAAAAAATCCGGAATATTTAATCCGTTTGGCGATACTACGCCCAGGCCAGTAATTACAACGCGGTTACCCATTCTTTATACTTAATATTATTTAATCGCATTTTTAATTATGCCTGAAAATACACCTTTTGCAACTAATTGGCCATCTGCGTTCCGCATCTCGACCAAACATTTTAGTTTACCAAACCTAAAATATTGTTTTTTAGAAGTTACCGTAACTTTTTCTTCGGGCAATACCATTTTAAAAAACTCTACATTGGTTGAAGTTAATAATGGGAATGATCCCTCATCCATTACCACACCTTCCTGAACACCGCTAACCATTAAATGTATACCCAATACTACCAACCCTATTTGCGCCATGATCTCGGTAATAATAACGCCGGGCGTTACCGGATTACCGGGGAAATGATCTTCATAAAAAAAAGCATCACTGCGTAAAGTATAATCACCGATTACGCCATCATCGCTTAATGCTGATATATTATCAACAAAAAGGAAAGATGATTTGTAGGGTAAATATTTTAATATATCGTTCATTTAATTTCCTTAGTGTCATTTCGAACGATAGTGAGAAATCTATACACGCGCAAATGGCTGTGTATAGATTCCTCCTCGTTCCTCATCGAAATGACATTTTTATAACTACCTACAATGCTCCCCACCATCTACATGAATCACCGTTCCGTTTATCCATGCCGCCTCATCTGTACAAAGCAGGTATATAACGTTCGCAACGTCTTCTGGTTTTGTAATTCTTCCGGATGGGTTCCTGGCCATTGCATGTTCGATCAACCTTTCGCTATCGGGTATTCTTTTTAATGATGGCGTGGCAGTGATACCTGCCAAAATCAGGTTAGTTTTTAAACCATATTTTGCTAATTCAACAGCCATATAAGTTGTTAAACTCTCTAATGATGCCTTGGCGATTGATACGGCGGCATACCCTTCCCAATACTTTGTAGAGCCTTCACTGGTTAGGCCAATAATTCGGCCGTCTGTATGAAACAGATCAGCAGCTAACAGGTCTTTTGTCCAGTCCAGCATACTGGTGGCCATGGCATAAGTAGTTAGCTGGATATCTTCTTGTGTTAGCGCTTCTTTATCGCCGTCTTTAACCAATGGCTTTAAATTGCCTCGTGCTATAGAGTGCAATAGTAATTTAACTTTCTGTTTTTTACCTGTAGCAAATTGCTCAATAAAAGCGGTACGGGCGACTGCATCAAGCGCATTAATATTATATGGATCAATGGTAACCTGGTTTACTGCCGCAATTTCTGCAAGCCTTGCTTTTAGTTCGCGCTCTGCTGCTGCCGTTTCGCGATAAAGAACAGTAATGTTCATTCCATGCCGTGCCAGTTTTTCAACCGCGGCAAATCCAAAACCGCTTGATCCGCCTAAAATCACAGCCCAGTTACCAGAAAATTGTTTGTTATTATTTTGCACTTAACTTTTGTAAATATTAAAGTCTAAAAGTAACGCAAATCTTGCTAATTTACAGCTTATGCCGCCTACTTAATTAGGCAAAGTATTATTATTGGCTATATTTGTGACAACTGACATCGAAAAAACCAACTATGAAAAAAAGAATAATATTTGCCTTGCTTTTGTTGTTGCCGGGCACGATTGTTCTTAGTAAAACTATTCAGCAAAAGCTGGATAAAGCTGCCTTTTACACCGTTATGGACCGCGGTAATTTAGATGAGGTTAATAATGAAATAGATTTGGTTGCCGCATCTTCATCGCCAGAAAAAGACGGTTATACTGGTGCATTGCTAATGCGTAAAGCGGGATTAGTAAAACGCCCTGCCGAAAAATTAAAATTCTTTAAAGCGGGCCGTATAAAATTTGACACAGCAATTGCTGCTGATAAAGATAATGTTGAATTTCATTTCCTGCGTTTTGCAATACAGGAGCATGCACCTAAAATAGTTAAATACCGTGCTGATTTGGAGGCTGATAAACAGATCATCCTTAAAGCCTATAAGAACTTATCACCTGTTGTACAGCATGCTATTATGGATTACACCAAAAATTCAAAACTATTGCACGCGCAGGATCTTAACTAGTTTATCAGGATGAGTAAAAAAGTATTAGCTATCTATTATTCGCAGTCGGGCCAATTAGGCGATATCATTGATAATTTCACCCAGCCGTTGATTAATGCCGGTATCTCGGTTGAAAAAGTACGTGTAAGATTAGTTGATGAACCAGCCTTCCCGTGGACCGCAGATACTTTTTTTAGTGTAATGCCTGATTGCCAGTTGGACATTCCGGCAGAGCTGCAGCCTTTCGAATTAAAAGAAACTAAATATGATTTGGTGGTTTTAGGTTACCAAGCCTGGTTCTTGTCGCCAAGTATTCCTTTTAACTCATTAATGCAAAACCCCGAATTGAGGGCCGTACTAAAACACACACCCGTTATTACCGCGACTGGTGCGCGTAATATGTGGTTAAGTGCTTTTGTAAGGGTAAAGAAATTATTGCGTGCTACCGAGGCTAACCTGGTGGGTAATATAGCGTTAGTTGATACCCATCTTAACCCTGTTAGCTTTATTACTATCTTCCATTGGATGTTACACGGAAAAAAAGACAGTTATCTAAACATTTTCCCCCCTCCCGGTGTTTCAGATGCGGATATAAAGCATACCAAAGTATTTGGTGAAAGCGTAATACCGCATTTAGTCAATAATAATTGGGACGGATTGCAGGATGAGCTTGACAAGGATAAAGCTGTGGTATTAAATTATAACCTGATGGTTATTGAAAGTACAGCCAGCAAAATATTTAAAGTTTGGGCTAATATTATAGCTAAAAAGAAAAATAAATTACCCTGGATAAGGGCTTATAAATATTACTTGTTAATTGCTTTTTTTGTAGGCGCACCCATATTAATTACTTTGGATGCCATTTTATTCAGGTTTACATCGCCTAAACGCATTAAGGCGAAAAAACAATATTATTTAAATTTAAATTAACCGGTATGCCCGTTTATATTACTAATACATCTAAATTTCTACCTAACCAACCCGTTCCAAATGACGATATGGAATTATACCTGGGTTATATTAATGATAAACCGTCAAAATCAAAAAGCATTGTACTACGCAATAACGGTATTATAAACCGTTATTATGCCTTAACTAAAGGCGGCAAACCAACACATACCAATGCCGAAATGACGGCCCTGGCGGTTAAGGAATTATTTAAAGACGACCCCGAAAAAATAAAAGATATAGAATTACTATCATGCGGCACTTCATCGCCCGATCAAATGATGCCATCGCATGGTGTGATGACGCATGGCTGGTTACCGGAAATGGGGCCTGTTGAAGTAGTATCACCATCGGGTGTTTGCTGTGCGGGTATGCATTCGCTTAAATTTGCTTATTTGGCTATCAAAGCAGGCGAAATAAAGTCTGCTATAGCAACCGGATCTGAACGTTTTTCGGGCTTACTGGTATCTGATGTATTTGAAGAAGAAGCGCAGAAATTAAAAGAGCTGACAGATAACCCATTCATCGCTTTCCAAAAAGACTTTTTACGTTGGATGTTATCAGACGGCGCATCGGCGTTTCAGTTAAGCGATGAACCTAATAAAGAAGGATTAAGTCTGGAGATCAATTGGATAGAAGGTGTATCGTTCGCTAATGAAATGGAAACCTGTATGTATATGGGCGCTGATAAGCAGGCTGATGGAACCTTAAAAGGTTTTATGGATTACACGCCCGAAGAGATCATGACTAAATCTATATTCAGCGTTAAACAGGATATTAATTTATTGAGCGATAACATCGTCCCGCTTGGCGGCAAAAAAATAAAAGAGATCTTTGATAAAAAAGGATTGACCGCAAGCGATATCGATCACTTTTTGCCGCATATATCCAGTAACTTTTTCAGGAGTAAAATATATGACCTGGTAGAGATCTACGGCGGCGGTATCCCTTACGAGAAATGGTTCATTAACCTTTACACTGTTGGTAACGTTGGCGCGGCATCTGTCTATTTAATGATAGATGAATTGTTCCACAATGGCAGCTTAAAGAAAGGCGAAAAGATATTATTGCTGGTTCCGGAAAGCTCGCGTTTCTCATACATGTATGCTATGCTGACGGTTTGTTAAATGCAAATCTTGTTGGCAATTAAGATATAAACATGAAAAAAGAGGACGTTCCGCAAGATCTTGGCGCTTTGGGTAAAATAACCAAAGAAGTTTGTTATGCTACGGACGATTCCGGCAAATACACAACGCAATTAAGCAATGGCTGGGAAGTAAAGTCGACCGCTTTAGACACGGCCTGGCAGCAGGTTGAAGAACGCATCGCGGCAGCAAAACAAAAAGTATTAAATAACGGAGCAAGCCCTATCCTATTCTTTATGGAAAAAGGCTTAATGGATATACAAATACTAGCGGGCTATACCGGCTTTTGGCAATGGCAGGTTAAACGTCATTTAAAACCGGATGTGTTTAATAACCTATCCTACAAAAAACTGGAAAAATATGCCGAAGTGTTTAACGTAAGCGTAGCCGATCTAAAAACAATGACTGTTAATGAAGCTTGATTTTGAACACATACAGGCAGCACACTGCGAAAACGGTGTAACCATGAGCCTGTTAAAAAATGCAGGCGTACAGCAAATAACCGAGCCATTGGCATTTGGCATTGGCGCGGGCTTGTTCTTTGTATATATACCATTGCTAAAAATCAATAACGGGCCTATAATTGCCTTCCGCACTTTGCCGGGTTTAATATTTAAACGTACCTGTAAGGCTTTGGATATTCCGGTTGTTCGTAAAAAGTTCAAATCAAAAGAAGCGGCAGAAGCGTTTTTAAACGAGTGCCTTGCTACCGGCCATCCGGTTGGTTGCCAGGTTGGTGTTTATTATCTGCCTTATTTTCCCAAAGAATATCGTTTCCACTTCAATGCACATAACTTAATAGTTTATGGCACCGAAGATGGCAACTATATGGTAAGCGACCCCGTAATGGAAAGCACAAACACCATGACAGCTTACGAGTTAGAACGTGTTCGATTTGCAAAAGGCGCTTTAGCACCTAACGGTCAGTTATATTATCCAAAAGAAACAAAGGCTATTACTGACGATCAAATTAAAAAAGCCATCATAAAAGGCATCGAGAAAAATGTGTGGAACATGGTGTCACCATTTACCGGGCCCTTTGTCGGGATTAATGGCATTAGGTACACCGGCAAAAAAATTAAAGGTTGGCGCGATAAACTGGGCTTGAAAGATGCAGGTTTGTATTTAGCGCAATTGGTACGGATGCAGGAAGAAATAGGTACAGGCGGCGGCGGATTTAGGTATATTTACGGTGCATTCTTGCAGGAAGCATACGGGTATATACCTAATGATGAGTTGTTGGAAATATCGCAATCTTTTACTGTATCGGGCGACCTATGGCGAACCGCAGCAGTGCAAGCGGCCGGTATTTACAAAGGTCGTTTAGGCAACCAGGAAGATTTTAATGTAATGGGCGATTACCTTTTGGAGATTGCGGAAATAGAAAAAAAAGCTTTTACAGCGTTAAAAAATATAAAATGGAAGTAACCCCACCCCTTGCAGTAAGTATTGAGCACATGGGGTTCCGTTATCCCGATAATACTGACGTATCATTTGCTGATTTGAACTTACAAATTATAAAAGGTACCCGCTTTGGCTTATTCGGGCCAAACGGAGCGGGTAAGACTACATTAATGAATTTAATGACTGGGGTACTGTCTGTCAACGAGGGAAGTATTAAGTTATTAGGACAAGAGGCCGGCACCCAAAACAAAGAAGTAAACAAGCTATTTGGTTTTGTACCGCAGGATTTCTCTTTTTACAAGGAGTTATCCCCTGCAGAAAACCTGGAGTTTTTTGGCGCATGGGCCGGGTTAAATAAAGCAGAAATTATAAAGCGTACCGATGAGTTGCTGCATATTTTAGGCTTGGAAGATGTACGTAATAAGCCTGTCGAAAAATTTTCTGGCGGGATGAAACGCCGGGTAAACCTGGCTATCGGCGTTATACATAACCCGCAGGTATTATTTTTAGATGAGCCTACCGTTGGGGTTGACGTGCAGACACGGCAAGCAATTATTAGCTACCTACACACGCTTAATGATAATGGTACAACCTTAATTTATACCTCGCACCAGCTTAGCGAAGCCGAGGATCTTTGTGAACAAATAGCCATGATAGACGAAGGTAAAATAATTACCCAGGGCCATATTGACGATCTTTTAAAAGAACACAAACATGATAGTTTGGAAGAACTTTTTATTAACCTAACCGGAAAGGCGTACCGAAACTAATGTTTAAGCTCTGGATCTCCATAAAGAAAGACATTCGTATCCTGCTTCGTGATAAAGTAGGTATATCGCTGATGTTTGTTATGCCGATAATTTTGGTTGTGGTGGTAACTGGTATCCAAAACAGTACTTTCCAACTCGTCAACAAAAACAAATTGTCTATTATTATCTGTAATACCGATACGGGTAAAGCCAGCAAGCAGTTAATTGAAGCGATTGATAAAATAGGCATGTTTAAGGTATCGCAAATTGCGAAGGAAAATGCGAAGGCTGTATCAGATAATATGCATACCACCGATGCTTTGTTAGGTGTGGTCATTCCATCAAACTTCTCGGCAGAAGTAAATACCAAAGCAAAAAACGCGTCTGATAAAGCCATGACTGCTTTTAGCGGCCAGGCCGATAGTGGGGCAGCGATAGTTAAGAGACAACCGGTTAGTATTGATCAATTGACTTTGTTTTATAATCCGGTATTGCAAGAATCGTTACGGTTCTCCATACAAGGTGCTATCCAAAGCGCATTACAATTGGTGCAAACACGTCAAACTTTAAGGACGCTTTACTATTCATCCAACGAAAAAGAACTACCTAAAAGCTTGGAAGATGAAATGCTTAACAGCAATACCACCATCAACATGCTCCCTACGTCAAAAGATGGCACACGTATTACACCTAATGCATCACAGCATAATGTACCCGCATGGACCATCTTTGCTATGTTCTTCGTTATTATGTCGCTTGGTGGCAGTGTGGTGAGGGAAAAAGTGAGCGGTAGTTTTATCCGCTTAAAAACTTTACCGACAAATTATTTGGTAGGCTTGTTATCCAAACAGATCACCTATTTAGTCGTAACGCTTTTGCAGGCCGCTGTAATATTTTCTATGGGGATCTGGCTGTTCCCTTATTTAGGGTTGCCGGCTTTAAATTTACCATCAGACTTATTTGCGCTATTTGTAGTGACCTTAGTTTGCGGCTGGTGCGCGGTTAGTTATTCTATTTGCGTGGGCGTATTTGCTAATACGCAAGAGCAGGCCAACGGTTTTGGCGCTATATCTATTGTGATACTAGCCTGTATAGGCGGTTTAATGGTGCCAAGCTTTGCTATGCAGGGTTTGGCTAAAACAATGGCTAACTTTTCGCCAATGCACTGGTGTTTGCAGGCTTATTATAGTTTGTTTTTAGAGGGCGCTAAATTAAAAGACGTGCTAAACAATATTGGCTCATTATTTATTATAACCGTTATAATTCAATTCGTAACTTATTTAGGATTGAAAAGAAAAAATTTGATATAATTACCTTATGGAAAAAGAAGCGCTGAAAGAACAACTAAAAGTACAGATCATACAATTTTTAAACTTAACAGACCTTACCCCTGCTGATATAAAAGATGAAGAGCCATTATTTGGTGATGGGTTGGGATTAGATTCAATAGATTCGTTAGAGTTAATCGTTTTATTGAAAAAAGAATACGGAATTGATATCCGCGACCCAAAAGAGGGCCGCAAAGCATTGGTTGATATTAATACTATGGCTGATTATATTGAAGAGCATAGGAAGAAATAATACGACTGTAGAGACGCGATGATTCGCGTCTTTAACATGCATTGGAGACGCAAAGCATTGCGTCTCTACCTTTTCACCAACACCGTTTGCCACTTTCCTGGCGCCGTCATGATCCCATTTTTTGTTATCAGTTGGATAATTAACCACGCCATTTTCGGTTTGATGGTCTATCCACATGGTGGTCGAGCCGCCACCGTCAAGGTTTATACCATCTTTAGCGTTTAGCCATTTTACTATTTTGGCCATTTCAACTATGGTTACCCCTGCGGCATTATCATTCCGTCCGTCAATAGTTATCAATAAAATACGGTTGCAGGTGACGGCAACACCTGTACGTGGGTTACGTGTTTTAATAAATGCAGATGAAGTGTCTAACTTTTCCATTACGCCATGATATATCAGCATTGGGCCGGCAACCATAACATCGGCGTTAAATTTGCTTTCCCAATCGGTACTGCCGTCCCATCTGCCTATACTTAAAACCCCGTTGGTAAAAATCAGAGCTCCCTTTTGATGATCTACCCTTTGGCCTGACTTGGCTAGTTGGGTTGGTGCCAGTCCTATTCCATCAACTTTTATCAAATCAACAGAGCCACCATTTTTAACATCGAAAAAACCGCCGTTTATAGCTGCGATGGCGTTGTCTTCTTTAGCAAAATCAACAACGGGCTTTAATTTCTTTACCTCGTAACCCAGCGCCAATTTTACTTTTCTATGTAGATTTATCTCGAGAATATTAATGTTTTGGTTAGAGTGAAACAAATTGTTTTTAAACCAATAATGTTTCCACTTTACGCCGCCGGTTATGGTTTTGGTTTCCCATGGTGCTTTTACAAAGGTCAATGAATCAGTTTGAGCAATAGCATTAAGCGCGAATAACAAACAAATTAAAACAAGCAGCAGGCTCTTTTTCATAATGTTTTAGTTGCTATATTCTTGAAATGTCCCGCTTAATTTCATACACACAACTTCTCCGGCCATTAGGTTGGCGATTATCTTAATATCACTGTCTATCAATTGATAAGCTATGCTTAATTGAACTGTTTGGGTTGATGGTTCTACTAACGAAAGGAACTTAATGTTATCCGCCTTCACTAATCGCAAGGGCATATTTAATGCTGATGCCAAAACTTCTTTTACTATCTGTAACATACATGCGCCAGGCACAACGGGGTGATCCGGGAAGTGACCTGCAAAGATCTCGTTATGCTCATCAATTTCTAAAACAGCATTAATTGCGCTTCCTTCATTGTTAAGCGATAGTATCTTAAATAGCGGTTCTTTAAGCATAATATTAGCAGGCAGCTACCAGCATTAATGAATGATATATGTTTTGATAATGATTATAGATCAATACTTTTTTAGGCGACTGATTTTTTATTTCACCATCTGCAACAATAGCCGGCACCTCGCCTTTTTTAATACTGTTCGATGCAATCCATAAAGCAAATGACACTGATGTAGGGTACTCGCCGCATAAATGTTTATAGTTGGCTAATGTAGCATTTGCAAATAACGAATCACTTAGCGCATCATAAACCGTATCGTTTTTAGTATCGCCGTTTTTACCGGTAATAACCAAATCGATATCTTCTGCTTTTAGTGAGTTAGCGGCTAAAAATTGGTTGATATTCAATTGGATATCCTGATTATCTTTTGGCCTGTAAAATGTTTTTATAGCGACTAATTCGGCCAGGTTATCTGCGGATGGTTTATCTGTAAGCAGGAAAAATGCCGCGCCTTCGCCACCAATTGTACCTTTTGATAGGGTTTTAAATAGATTGAGGTTAGATAACGGCCAACGTTTATATAATCCCAAACGGGTTAATACCGTAAAACTTACATCCACCATTTCCTCGGTACCGCCTACTAAAATATTATCAGCCTCTCCCTCCTTTAACAACATTATTCCATCCAACAAAGCACTCTCGAAAGAAATCCCCTTATGTACAAAAGTGTTGTTATACGCATGGCATTTTAACATCAAGGCTATTTGGGCCGCAACCGTGTTGTGGGTTGATTGGATGAAAGCCGTAGGCGGCAGCATTTCTTCGTCCAGCTCAACAATTCGGGTTAAAAACGTAACCGTATCTTCCAGGCACCCAAATGTGGTACCGGTAATTATTGCACCGGGCATTTCGACATTGACCTGGTTTAAGCATTCCTGCGCGGCGGCTACTCCCATCTTGATAACATGGCTCATGCGCCTGATGAGCTTGGGGTCTATATAATTCTTATAATCAGGCTCAATTGCTATTAGACGTATGCCTTCGTATTCAACCGGATCGGTTAAAAACGGCACATCGCCAAAAGTTTTTTGGGCCGATATGGTGGCTGATGATCGTATAAATATTTTCATATCAGATGGCCGAAAATATTAATGATGTACAATTTCCTCCAAAACCAAACGAGTTTGACATAACATGCTTAACTGGCTGGTCTTTCAGGAAGTGTTTCGCCGGTACAAAAGGCAACTCATGCATGGGCGTATTAAAACGCAGGTTAGGATAGATCAAACCATGTTTAATTGCCAGGGCAGAAAAAACCGCCTCAATCCCGCCACTTGCCCCCAAGGTATGCCCGGTAAATGACTTGGTTGAGCTCATGGCAGGATAATTCTCCCCAAATAAACGCATTATGGCCGTACCTTCAGCACTATCGTTGTTAGGTGTACCCGTACCATGTAAATTAATGTAATCAATATCATCCGGGACTAAACCGCTCTTAGCTAATGCCCGGCTCATGGCCAAATAACAACCTGTACCTTCCGGCGATGATGCTGTTTGGTGATAGGCATCATTGCTATTATTGTAGCCGCTTAATTTGCAGTACATCTTCTTATTTAATGTTTTAGCTACCTTGTCCGAAACCAATACTACATATCCGGCACCCTCACCTAAATTCAAGCCTTCGCGATTCTCATCAAATGGTTTACAGAACTCTTTATCCAATATCATCAGCGTATTAAAGCCGTTTAAAGTAAATTTAGTTAACGAATCTGTTCCCCCGGCGACAACAACATCCAGAATATCGTTCTTTATCAACCTGGCCCCATAAAATATGGCATTAGCCGATGATGAGCAAGCTGTGCTGATGGTGGTCATGTAATCAGTAATTCCCAGCTTATCCGCAACAGCTTCTGTCATGCTGCCACATTCATGATCAAACACGTTGCGTAATTTACCTTTTGAGTTGTCTTTTGTAAACTCCACAAAGAAATCCTCGCTCTTATCCATGCCGCCTACCGTATTTGCAGAAACAAAGCCGGTACGTAAGTCAGACAGATTTCCTATTTGAGCATCATTTAAGGCCTCCTTAGCGGCTATCAGGCTTAAAAGTGTAGTACGACTCTGTTGCGAGGAAAAGTTCGTTAAAGCGGCTAATTCTTCGTTGGTCATCTTCACTTCCGCCACCGGCACTACTCCATGCAGTTTGGTGTTTATCAAAGTTATTTCGGCCATGCCCGCCTGCTCGCGCTCAAACGAAGCCAAATTCTCGGCCACATTATTGCCGATAGCTGTAATAACCCCCACACCCGCAACATAAACCGATGTACTCATTTATACTTTATCAATTATTAAATTTTCAAATATGCTATCCAGGTTCTTTTTAGAGAGAGGTATTGAATTTTCTTCTTTCCCTTTCTCCACTAAAAACAAAACCGCTTTATAGTCATCACCCAAAACATCAACCCATCCGCAAATGCAAGCGCTTAAAATATTGTTGTTTAAAAGGTTATTTACATAACTCTCTATAAAGCCTGGATCAAATTTTTCAAAGATAAAAAATGCATCCTCCCCTTTAAAATTATTGCGGATGCATATTTCGCCGGTCATGATATTAGGTAGAGTATAAACGAATAATGCCGGGCTAGGGATGTCACTTACAGTTTTGATATACTTTTGGTCGCTATCTAAACTAGCGTTGGCATTGGATAAGATCAATCCTACTTCTTCAGGCTGATAATCTTTGATCGCGTTATTTTTTAATAACACTTCGGATGCCAGCCAACCCAATTTACTCAGGTTATCCATTTTATAAAATTTGGGATAACTTAATTCAAAGTGCTGGTATACGGATAACAAAAACGCAGGCAGATCTGCATCCCGATTCTCGAAAACCGGCACCTCATTTTTATAAACAACATTTTTTACAATGGTGCAATACAATGTTATGTTATTGTTTAGATGCAAGTTTTTAAATATTTGATTATAAATTATTTATATTCTAAAAATGTCAGTTTGTCAGTATCAGACTTACGAAGCTTTAGAACTTCGTAAGTCTTTTTTAGCTATTTACTAAACACTATCGCCGCATTACATCCTCCAAAACCAGATGCTGTTTTTAAACAAGTTTTCAATCTCTTTGATGTTAGGGTTGTGCAAACATTTATTGGGTTACTTACCCCCATTTTTTCAAAACCTAAAGTAGGCAATATCAGGTTTTGTTTTAATGACTGTATAGATATAATTGATTCTATCAAACCTGCTGCCCCCAGCGTATGCCCATAATAACCTTTCAAACTATTAGTCGGTACTTTATCTAATCCAGCTAAAGCAATAGCCTTTGCCTCCATTTCGTCATTATAGCTTGTTGCCGTACCGTGTGCAGAGACCAGGTCAATATCATCCGGAAGCAAACCAGCTATACTTAACGTACGCTCAATGGCCTGTGCAAGCTCCACTCCCGTCCGTGATGGTGCCGAAATATGATTAGCGTCATTACTTACCGCTCCACCTAAAACTTTGATACTGTCGGTATATTTAGGGTTTGATGATAAAATCATAGTCGCGGCAGCTTCTCCTAAAGTTATACCTGTCCGGTTTTCATCAAACGGCTTACATGGCTCTGCACTTATAGCCTGGAAGGATTGAAAGCCTGACAATACGAATTTGCTTATTACATCAGCCCCCACCACAACAACGTTTTCATATTGTCCCGATTGAATTAACCTTGCCCCGGTTAGTATCGCCATGATGCCGGATATACAAGCATTTGATACCACCAGAGGTTTATTAACAAAACCAAAATGCTCTGCAACCAACCTGGCAGATGTATGCAGCGCAATGCGATCTTTCAGGTCGGGATCATCAGCATTTGTTTCCAACATACTTATATTTCCTTTGGTAGATGATACTATAAGCAACGTCTTTGTATCTGTCGCACTTATTCTACTCTCGCCTAAAACAGCTTCAATAGATGCTATAAGTAAACTCTCGAATAAACTGTATTTTAATTGATTATGATTTGATATTTCGTTTGAGTTAAATAGAGAAGCATATACCGGCTCGTCCGCTAAAGTCAAATTATGGTGTTTTTTAATGCCGGATATGCCTTGTTTAACTTGCTCAAAGTTTTGGGCGGTTGTAGCTCCTAGCGGAGAGTAAATATTATCGGCAACTACATAAACCGCCAGCATTATTGATTGATGAATATCTTCATTTCGCATTGTGCCACCTCCATTTCGTTACACCATATTTTACCAGATACTATGCCAGCATCAAATATCTGGACCTCTATTTTTACTTCGGTAAAGAGTATATCCCCCACTTTTGGCAAACTGTATATCTCGAAATTTTTTACCTGGCCTATGTAGCCATTAGCAACCGGCCTATTCTCAATACGGGCCATATTGCCTGATCCGGCAGCCGCGGTTTGTGCCATATTTTCCATGAGGCCGGCTTCGCTAAACTCGCCGTTTATAACAAATACGTTATCGGCAGCGATAATAAAGCTTGTTTTGGTAATGTTATCGTCAGAGAATAACAATTCGTCTATCATTACAAATGGCGGCTGTTGGGGTATTAAGGATAATATGCTTTCGCCTTCTATCATGAATATAAACCACCGTTAATTGATAATACTTCTGCTGTTATATAGGATGCATCTTTTGATGCTAAAAAGCCTACCGCATGCGCTACTTCTTCAGGCAGGCCGAAACGATTAACGGGGATGGTACGCTTTAATTCTTTCTCATCCAGCCCTTCCGTCATATCTGTTTTAATAAAGCCGGGAGCAACCGCGTTTACGGTTATACCGCTACGGCCAACTTCCTGCGCTAATGCCTTGGTTGCACCTATTACACCCGCTTTAGCAGCCGAATAATTGGTTTGCCCCGCCACCCCTTTAAGGCCAGATAGCGAAACCACATTAATTATGCGGCCGTAACGGTTAAGCATCATCCTATCCAAAACCAAACGGGTAACATAAAAGAAACTGTTCAGGCTGGTGTTAATTACACTGTCCCACTGCTCATCTTTTAACCAAACCATCAGGCTATCATCGCGGATACCGGCGTTGTTTACCAGTACCTCAATGTCTTTATCTTCGTTAGCGTTTATCCAGGTATCTAAAACTTCTTTTATCTGTTCTTTATCCGCTACATCAAATGGCAGTAATTCGCCATCACCACCATTTGCTCTTACCTGTTCAAGCGTGTTGTTGGCTTCTTCGGTATTGCTTTTATAGTTGATGAGTACATAGTAACCCATCGTAGCCATCTTAACACAGATCGCCCTGCCTATTCCTCTTGATCCGCCGGTAACTAACGCGCACTTCATGTTATTAATCTATTGCCGGATTAGTATTTGCTAAAAAGTTCTTAACCCGCTCCATATCCTTGTATTTTGGTGAGTCTTCCACAAAAACAGGAAAGATCGCCCTAACCTTGTTATACAAATCTAAAGTATGTGGTGCTAATTTATCCTGGCAGGCCAAATAATCAATAGCTTGTAAGATAGTCATTAACTGGATTGACAGTACTGTAAACGCGTTATCAATAACCTTGCCCGTCATTAAAGCCGCATTACAGCCCATGCTCACAATATCCTGGTTATCATTATTGTTAGGGATGCTATGTACATACATCGGGAAGGATAATGTCTGGTTCTCTGCAACGGTTGATGTCGCGGTAAACTGTACGCCCTGCATGCCGAAGTTTAATCCTAAAACCCCCAGGTTTACAAACGGCGGGAACTTTAGGTTTAGCTTATCATTCAGCAAGTAATTTAACTGGCGTTCTGATAGCATAGACAGTTTGGTAATAGCGATCTTCAACTTATCCATCTCTAACGATACATAATCGCCATGGAAATTACCACCGTGGAAGACGTTTTGGTTAACATGGTCAATTACCGGGTTATCGTTTACCGAGTTTAGCTCGTTCACCAATACCTCTTCTGCTTGCGCGATAGTATCATATATAGGACCTAACACTTGAGTTACGCAACGTAATGAGTAGTATTCCTGTACCTTATCTTCAAATATTTCCTGGTCAATATTATCCGGGTGGTATAAATGATCTGTACGGCTGCGGATCATTTTGCTATCCTTTAGAATATCGCGCAGCATAGCGGCTATTTTATTTTGGCCTTTGTGATGCTTAACAATATTCAACTCGTGCGAATAATGATCATCATAAGCCTCAACAATCTCATTGGTCATTGCCGAAAACATAGCCGACCAACCCAACAGTTTCTGCGCCTGGATGATATTTACCATACCAATCCCTGTCATTGCTGATGTACCATTAATAGTAGCTAATCCCTCGCGTATATGAATGGTTAATGGTTTTATATGGAGTTTATTAAATACTTCTATAGTTGGTTTTGTTTCGCCTTGATATATAACCTCACCCTCACCTATCAATACCAAACCCAGGTGGGCCAGCTGCACCAGGTCACCACTTGCGCCAACGCCGCCATGCTCATAGATACATGGGGTTACATCATTGTTTATCAGATCTTTAAGCAACTCAACTATATCGGCATGTATGCCGGAGTAGGCTTGTATCAAACTGTTTAAACGGGCCACCATTAGGGCTTTTGCCAATGTAGGTGTAAGCAACGCACCACTACCAGAGCTATGGCTGCGAATCAAATTATATTGTAAAGCCAGCAGGTTCTCTTCGCTTACCTTGTATTGGGCCATGGGGCCAAAACCGGTATTTATACCATAAATTAATTTATTGGATGAGAAGTTTTGCAGGAACTTAAAGTTGGTCTCAATTTTTGTTAAAGCTGAGGGGGATAGGGAAACCGACTTCTTATTAAACACAATATCGTTAAAGTCAGCTAAAGTAAGGACGCTCTGTCCAACAGTTATCATAGGCAAATATTAATAATCAATCTTTTAAACCCAAATACAGCCTAATAGTTTGCTGTGCCGGATGACAAATATATAAAATAGTGATTAGTAATCAGAGATTGGTGATTAGTTGCCTGCAACTCTTTTATCAATAAACTTAACGGCTTTACGCACAGCTTCGGGGAACTGCATTTTTTGCAACTGTTCTACAGATATATAGTTTACATGCGGGCTTACACGTAAACGTGCCTGTAGGTAGGCCCTGATACGGTTATCACAGGCTTTGCTGTCGTCTAAAGGCAATAAATGAAGTAGTACTTCATCCATACCTATTTCGTTTGAATACACTTCTACTACATAATCCAGCACTTCTTCCATTTCATTCAGAAGGTCAAACATGGCAGGCGGATACAACGTGGTACCTTTAAACTTGATCATCTGCTTTTTACGGCCAATTATTGGCGATAAACGTAAACTGGTACGACCGCAAACGCAGGGCTTATCATCATACATACAGATATCGCCCGTTTTATAGCGCAGTAACGGCATACCTTCTACTCCCAGGGTAGTTATGGTTAGCTCGCCGGGAGTGTTTGCGGGTACGGGTTTGTTGTCTTCGTCTAATAGCTCTGCTATTACCAATTCGGGTTGCAAGTGGCCGCCACGGCCTTCACTACATTCGGTAAACGCTGTTTGCATTTCGGTTGAAGCATAGGTAGAATATAGTTGTAAATCCCAGGCTTCGGTGATTTTCTTGCCGAGTATATTAAAGGAGAAATCGGTATTGCGGATGTTCTCGCCTATACAAATGGCCTTCTTTACAGATGTTTTATTAAGGTCGATGTTGGCATCTTTTGCAAACTGTATCAGCTTTAAAATAAAAGATGGCACCGCAACTATGGCCGTTGGGTTTAAACGCTGTATGGTTTCTATCTGCAAAGAAGGCACTCCCGGACCTAAACGGATGATCCCTGCACCTAACTTGCGCAAGCCTGAGTAATAAGCTATGCCCGCCATAAACTGCCTGTCGAGCGTTAGCATAAGTTGGTAGATATCCTGATCTGTACCATCGGCACAAATAAAAGAGTTATATTCGTTAAGGGTTAAGCGGTTAAGATCATTATCGGTAAGCGCGATGGTAACCGGGCTGCCTAAAGTGCCTGATGTTGAAGCGTATTCAATAACCTTGTCCCTGCTTACGCAAAGGAAATCATCATTACGTTTTTGCAGATCTTCTTTACTGGTGGTTGGAATAGTGGCCAGATCTTCAATTGTTTTTATTGAATTGATATTGATCTGATGCTTCGCAAACAGTTCTTTATAAAACGGCGAATGGCTATTTAAATGAACTAATAACTGTCGCAGTTTTTGCTCCTGGTCTGCTTTCACTTGATCTGCTGTAACGGTTATGCTCATGTAACAAAGAAACAAAATCTACAGGTTATTTTACGCAATTACGGTACTATCTCTTTTCTTTTTATAGGTCAAAGTGATTCACAAAATAGTGAATCACTTTGAATCACCTGAATCACTTTTTGCCTATAACTATTTATAAATCAATCATTTGTTAAAATGGAGTGAATCACCGTGAATCAGTACTAAAACTTTAAGCTGATATATTTAACCATTTGTAAATAAGATAATTATGTTATTTTAGTAAAATTTTAGAAATTTGAATGAATCACTTTTGTGAATCACCAAAATTTCCTTTTTGTCATCTTGACCCGTCCTAAAGAATGTTTACACTTTTGATTGTTAATACTGGATTGAATTTACAACTTTTTATTTATCGCTCAACTTTTAAAACTCAACTTATAACCTTTAAAAAAATTCCATATCTCCTCACAAGCATTTAAATTACGTGTTGTTTTACCTATAATAAACTTTGGCAAATACTGCCAGCCACCAGGCCAGGTATGGCCGCCATTAATTATAGTATAACCAACAACCTTTATCCCGGTTTTAGGGTTGAGGTATTCTTCTTTAACTATACTGGTACCATCATTTGCCTTGTCAGGTATAGTGGTAATTAAGGCGGTTTTATTGCAATTATTTAAGGCCACCCATTTATCAATCACCTCATCCTGTGAATAAGCGCTTCTGCCGAATAATTTGCCGCCCTTGTAAGGAACTATTGGGTCTGTGGTTCCATGCATATAGAGCGCCGGCATAGGCCTGTCGAGGTCATAGCCCTCGCCTATATCTAATGTTGCTGCAACCATTGCTACTGCTGCTATACGCCGGTTTAACTGGCAGGCTAGTCTCGCCGTCATAAAACCACCGTTAGATATACCGGTGACATATACCCTTTCCGGGTCGGCATTATATATTTTTATGATATAATTTATTAGTTGGTCTATAAACTTAACATCATCAATACCATGCAAATCTGCGCCATCATGCCAAATACGTTTGGATGCCGGGCATACCACAATAAATTTCTCTCTATCGGCAACAGGCCTGAAATCAGCCAGATGGAACATTCCTTTCGGACTGGCCAAACCGCCATGAAGCGAAATAACCAATGGCATTTTATGCCCTTTTTCTGTAGCCGGTATATAAGTTAAAAAAAAACGTTTATTACCATCCACTATCATATCGCCGCTAATTAGCGGCGATTGGGCAAGGGCAGATATGGAAGCAGATAGTATCATCATTAGAGTGACGTAGCGCATATAGGTGTTTTGTTTGACTATTAACCAATTACTATTAAAAACGTTTATTTTAATAGTGCAGTTTTATTTAAAACCGTTTGTGTTAATTAGGGTTATACTTTTAGTTGATATATCGACTTAAAAATATTATAAATAAACGCATCATGAAAATTATTAAAGTATTAGTAGTAGCTGTAATTACGGCGTGTACATTTACCATAGCAGAGGCCCAGATCAGGCTTCCACCACCACCTCCCCACCCGCCATTACCACGTATTCATTTAGGGACACCGCCTCCACCGCCCGCGCCACGTGTTCATTTAGGAACACCACCTCCACCGCCGGGAGGAAGGGTTGAACTAAGAGGACCCGAAGGAAGATCAAGGGTAGTAGTTAGGCGTCATTATTATTATCGCCGCGGCATACGTCATTATCGCAGATACTAAAAATGAAAAGAGCCGCTCATCGGGAAGGATGAAGCGGCTTTCTTTTCAACTGTAAACCAAACCAATAGTATTTTTATGCAGATTTTTTGTGATTAGTGGTAAGCGCAGCGTTGTAAACTGCTGCGATTATATCATCAGCTATAAATGTGTTTGACAGATCGCGGTTAATATGATCGTAAACGATATGCCTGTCAGTATCAATTACATAAATAGCCAATAAAGGAATATTAACATCTATCCCCGAGAACCTATTCCAGGTTGGGTCATTTTCTGAATATACCCTAAATTTACTTGCTATCTCGTTATTTATGTCGTGATAAAAGTTAAGTGACAAACTATGCTCCCAGGTAAGTTTTGCCAATTGGTCATTTCCTGCCTCATTAGTAAGCACTAATAAATTACCGCCATTGGCTTTTATTTCGCTTTGTATAGTATTTAATTGTTTTAACTGTTCAACCCCGTACTCGCCCCAGTGTTTAGAATAAAAGGCAATGGTTAAAGGTTTGCCATATAAATGCTTTAATGATATAGGGCCGTGAGTTGGCGCACCGTTATAAAAGTTTTTCCAGCGTTTATAGTCGGTTACCAGGTTAATATCAGGTATTAAATTACCGGTTTTAACGGGCTTTAATGCTTTGTATGATTTGTAAGTAATATCATTATCAGGTATAATTTCTGAAAGATCAAAAAATGGGTATTTGTTTATGGTAGTTAACATGTTTTAATAAATTAAAAATTGATAATAGGTGTGGATAGATGCAGGGCGGTTGTATGCAATTAGCAACAACAATGGCACATTCGCGTACCTAAGTCAAAACGTCCTGAAAGGACCTGGATAAAGATGATGGTTTTACTGTGTAGCATGTTTGTATTTCAATTACAATTCAAATATACTACTTAATCTATATACTTTATATACTTTTATAAAATATATAGTATATTGCTGATAATCAAAGCAAAAAAAATCATAATAAATATTAATTTATTTGAGCGAGATGCTTTTTTATCTTGATAAAGACTAATTTAGAAGTTGGCGTATTGCTTTTTTTGGCGACACTATCAATGGGTACCAAAACATTAGTTTCGGGGTAATAGGTAGCTGTATTGCGTTCGGGGATATTATAAGGTACTATAACAAATAATCGGGCCACACGCTCTTTGCCACCGTGATAGTTATAAAGATCAACCAAATCCCCTTCTTTGAAGCCGCCCAGCCTGATATCTTTAAGATTCATAAATATTACCCGGCGCCCGTTATGGATACCACGGTACCTATCATCTAAACCATAAATAGTAGTATTAAACTGGTCATGACTACGTATAGTGGTCATCATATATTCATCATCAGCCAATTTATGATCAGGTAATTCATTAATCGTAAATGACACTTTATCGCCAAACTTCTCGGTTTTAAATTGCCCTATGCGGGGAGCATTTGGCAGGTAAAACCCGCCCGGCTCGCGTATACGCTTGTTATAATCATCAAAACCGGGGATCACTTTTTCTATATCATCTCTAACCGCGTCATAACTTTTCTCGTACTTATCCCAGTCAATAACAGTTCTGTGGCCAATTGTCGCTTTTGCTAACCGGCATATAATCTGGTTTTCGCTTAACAAGTTATCAGCTATCGGGCTTAATACACCTTTTGACATTTGGATAACTCCCATTGAGTTTTCGCAGCTTATAAACTGTGTTTCGCCCCTTACAACGTCTTTATCACTGCGTGAAAGTGTAGGTAATATGATAGATTCTTCGCCGTGTACCAAATGGCCGCGGTTTAACTTGGTAGATATATTAACCGTTAATTTCATTTTCCTTAAACCTTCGGCCGTATAAGTAGTATCCGGCGTAGCCGAAAGGAAATTACCACCCATAGCGAAGAACACTTTAAGTTTACCCTCATTCATAGCGGTTATGCTTTCAACCGCATCATATCCATGCGCTCGGGGTGGCTCAAAGCCAAATACAGCTTTTAATTTATCCAACTGCTCTGGTTTAGGTTTATCCCAGATCATCATAGTACGATTTCCCTGTACATTACTATGGCCGCGTACAGGGCATAAACCGGCACCGGGTTTACCTATGCTGCCTTTTAATAAGGTAAGATTTAATATCTCTTTTATAGTAGCTACTCCATTTTCATGCTGTGTTATGCCCATAGCCCAGCAAATAATTATTCGCTTTTTATGTTTAAGCATATCAGCAGCCTCTTGCAATTGTTTTAAAGGCACACCTGCGGCATTGGCAAGGTCTTCGACATTAAATTCTTTTAGCCGATGTAAAAACTCGGTATATCCAACCGTATTATACTTAATAAACTCATGGTCGAAAACTTTTCCGGGATCGGCAACTTCTGCTTCATAAAGTAGTTTCTCAATACCTTGCAACACAGCCATGTCGCCATTTATTTTAACCTGCAGATACAGGTCGGCCAATTGTGTTGTGATACCTAATATACCTTTAACCGTTTGCGGATTTTTAAAACCCATTAGCCCGGCTTCCATTAACGGATTTATAGCAATGATCTTTGAGCCTTTCTCTTTGGCCTTCTGCAACGCGGTAAGCATCCGTGGGTGATTAGTACCCGGGTTTTGCCCCATGATGATAATTACATCCGTCTCGTAAAAATCATTAAGCGTTACTGTGCCCTTGCCTATACCGATTGCTTCGGCTAACGCGACACTGGTAGACTCGTGACACATATTGGAGCAATCGGGCATGTTGTTAGTGCCGAACTCGCGCACAAATAGCTGGTAGGTAAATGATGCTTCATTACTGGTACGCCCTGATGTATAAAATGCGGCTTCATTAGGTGAGGTCAAACCATTTAAATGCCAGGCTATCTTTTTAAAAGCATTATCCCAACTTATAGGCTGATAATGCGTGCCACCTTTTGGCAGATAAACAGGCTCGGCTATCCTACCCTTTTTGCCAATTTCAAAATCGTTTAGTTTAGCCAGATCAGCCACTGAATTTTGTGCAAAGAACTCGCCGGTCAGTTTTTTTGTGGTTGCTTCCTCTGCCAATGCCTTAGCGCCATTCTCGCAATACTCGGCAATGGGCGACCGATCATCATCAGGATCGGGCCAGGCACAGCCTGAACAATCAAAACCGCCCTTTTTGTTCATGTGGAACAAAGCTTCCATGCCCCGTACGGGGCCAGCTTCATGTAAAACATCATCCATCGCGGCAACTACAGCAGGTATGCCTGCAGCCCAGGTCTTTGGGTCGGTTACCTTCAGATCCAGTAGTTCTTCCGGGTTTTCTGCCGATGAATAATCCTTTATTTTACTCATGCATTATTTTTCGGCTAATGGATTTGGGTAGTTATCACTTTGATCTTCGGCTACGTTATCCAGGCAAGTAAAATCTTTTTCAATCAGCAACTGTACTTCGCCGTTGTTATTTTCAAAGCCAACTTTATCTGTATTTGCTAATTTGCCAATCATTATTTTGGGTATATACATGGTCATAATATTATTTTTAAAGTCTACAGAAATCTTATCGTCATCCGTATCCTGCAAAACATATACCAGTTCGGTATCGCCAAAGTTTACTTTTTCTTTAACAAAACCGTATTGAGCCAGATTGGCTACATCTGTTTTAGTTAATCTATATCGTATTCCGTTATTTTTAATACGTAGTTTCATGTACAGGTAGTGCTATGCGATGCGCCGCAGTATAAATATTAAAGCGCTGATTGCGTAAAAAACCAACCAGGGTAATGTTAAACTCTTCGGCTAACTGAACCGCCAGGCTTGACGGCGCGCCAACCGCGGCAATAATTGTTATGCCGGCCATAGCTGCTTTTTGCACCAACTCAAAGCTTGCCCTGCCGCTTAATAATAAAACGGACTGATTTAAGGGCAACCATCCGTTATTAAGGGCGGCGCCTATTAATTTATCTAAAGCATTATGGCGACCCACATCTTCGCGCACTAACATCAGTTCGCCCTCTAAATTAAATAGCGCGCAAGCGTGTAAACCGCCCGTAGTGATAAATACTTCCTGATGATTTGAGAGTATTTGTGGCAATTGGTGTAATAATTCAGAACTGATTATATTATCATCAGTTTGCTGCGAAAATGAACTTACCGTACGTATAGCATCTATTGAGCCTTTACCGCAAACACCACAACTTGAGGTGGTATAAAAATTACGCTCCGTGTTTTTCAGTTCGGGGATAATATTTTCATTTAGGCTTACCTGTATTACGTTCTCTTTATTTTCGGCACAGGCTATAAAGCAATGATCGGTATTGATAACGTTATCTGCTTGCTTAATAATTCCCTCGGTAAACAAAAAACCTACGGCTAATTCGGCATCGTTGCCCGGCGTACGCATGGTAACAGAAACGTTTTGTACCTGGCGTTGACCCATAGCGCCATATTCCAGCCTGATCTCCAATGGCTCTTCAATAGCTACCGAATCATCCATCTCCGAAATGGTATCAGCGTAAACCTTAGTGACCGGTAATTTCAATATTGATTTTGCAGGCATTTTTATTTAACAATTGCTATAAATGATTGTTTACTTTTTAATGGATCTTTCTTGCATATTTGCATTAGGATAATCTTATGAAAGTTAACATTTTAGCATTCGGTATTGCAAAAGATATTTTTGGCGGCTCATTGGTTACTGCCGAATTAACTAATGACGCAACCATATCTAATTTAAAATACCTGTTAGAAAAAGAATACCCACAGTTGAAAAAACTGGCTACTTATATGGTAGCCGTAAATAATGAATATGCTTTAGATGGTGACACCATACATGAGCGTGATGAAATTGCCATAATACCGCCGGTGAGCGGGGGGTAACAACATAACTGTCATTGAACACACAAATAAAACTATCCGTATCCACCTTAAACGTACAAGAATGCGTTGATTGGGTTATGTCGCCGGAAACCGGGGGTATTGATGTTTTTATTGGCACTGTACGCAATGCCACCAAAGGCAAAGCCGTAGTTAGATTAGAGTTTGAGGCTTACGATAAGATGGCTATTGCCGAAATGGAGAAAATTACCCAACAGGCTTTAACCAACTGGCCTATACAAAGAATATTGATCCATCATCGTACAGGCGTATTACAAATTGGAGAGGTACCCGTAGTTATAGCCGTTGCAGCCGCGCACCGCGATGCCGCTTTTGAAGCTTGTCGTTATATAATAGACACCCTAAAACAAACCGTACCTATCTGGAAAAAAGAGATTTTTGAAGATGGGGAAGTCTGGGTAGCCGCACACCCGTGATCTTTAATGAGTGAATTATTGAATGAGTGATTGAGTGAATGGATAATGATAGATTGAGTGAATAGTCTAATCCTGCTAATCAAAAAAATCTTACAAATCGTGTTCGAACCAGGCTTGCAATCCACCTTCCAAAGAAAACACTTTAGCCTGCGGCGATCTTTTTTTGATGACTTTCACAGCCTCTCCGCTCCTCTTCCCTGTTGAACAGTATAGCACCTTTACTTTACCATTAAGCAAGTAATCCATGTTATCATCTATCTCATCAACTTCAAAATGGATGCCGCCTATGTTAATTTCGTCACGCTCCTGGTCGGTGCGGATGTCTACTAATTCCAGTGTGTTATCAGCTAGTCCTTGTTTTACTTCTTTAACTGATAAAGTTGGTGTATCAACTGTACTTGCAAATCCGGTTATATTAGTCTTAGTTGTTTTACCAATTTTAATGATGCGGCTTTGTAGGGTCAGCGCATCAAACACCATTACTTTACCTGCCAATAACTCGCCTGTTTTAGTGATGTATTTAATTACCTCGTTAGCTTGTATGCAGCCAATAATACCGGCCAGGGTTGGTATTACGCCACCATCGGCACAATTTGGGATTTGAGTGGCATCAACTTGAGAGAAAAGATCACGGTAATTAGGAGATTTGCTGCCATCGGCGTTAGTTATATTCCAAACGGCAGCCTGTCCTTCAAATTGATAGATAGCACCGTAAACAATGGGTTTATTGGTAATTACACAGGCATCATTTAGCAAGTAGCGTGTCTCGAAATTATCTGTACCGTCAACCACTATATCATATTGATTGATAATATCCAGCACATTGTCAGATGTTATCCTGAGATCATGTGGTACCAGTTTAATTCCGGGGTTTTGTTGCTGTAGTTTTTTGCAGGCGATGGCAACCTTTTTTTGCCCGACATCATCAGGCGTGTACAATATTTGACGGTGCAGATTGCTAATAGATACTATGTCAAAGTCGGCTATGCCTATTGTCCCTACTCCACTGGCGGTTAAATATTGCGCAATAGGGCACCCTAATCCGCCTGCGCCAACTATCAAAACTTTTGCCTGTTGCAGCAATTGTTGCGATGCTTTGCTAAAACCGGGTAAGGCAATCTGGCAGCTATATCTTAAAAAATCGGGTTCCATATTAAGCAGAAGCTATTTTTTGATGGATCTGGCGTTTTATCATTTCAAAATCTTCGGGCGTATTAACATTAGTAAGTGTATCTGCATCCAACGGTTTCAACAAAGTAGTATCACTATTTATTAAAACTTTACGCGGGCACGAGTAACCTTGCGCTAAAAACGCCAGCATTACCGGGTAACTTTTAGGTTCCCAAATAGTTATTAAAGGTTCGGGGAAGCCATCGAAAGCATTTTGGTATGCGGTAGCGATAGATGAAGTGTTACGATTTTTCAATAAGTGATCAAACGTAGCAGCATCCAGCAAAGGCATATCACAAGCAACAACCAGCCAGGCGCTATCCGGTTTTTCGCGGAACGCGGATAGTATAGCACCATAAGGCCCTAGTCCGGTAAAAGTATCCGGCAAGGTATTATAACCTGCATCAACATCTTGTTTTTGCTCGACACGGCATGATATAAATACATCATCACAATAATCCTGTAGCATATCGGCCATATAATAGCGTTGCTCTTTGCCGTACCAATTAATCGCGCCTTTATCTACGCCCATCCGCAGGCTTTGCCCGCCTGCCAAAACCAATCCGTTTAATATAGGTTTTGCCGCCTGTAGTTTTTCTTCAAAAAAGGCAATTATTTTGTCTGTTTCATCCAGTCGATATGTGGGTAGTTGCTGCCAGTTAGGTATAGCTTCTTTTATAAAGTCAAAAACATCATCTACATTATCAGCCAATAAAATCAACTCTACATTAGTTAACTCATCTATTCGTTTTTGCAGAGATGCCATTTTATTATTGTAGATAATAACTACCTGGTTTTTAGCTGGCTGATGATTACCATTTACCAATACCAAATCAGCATGGGCAAACTGTTGTTTAAAATGAATGGAGGTTAAACCTGTATTATAATTGAATTGATGATTATTCAACTGATCTGTATATTCTAAAATTGCGCCACTTGCCAGGCGGCCTGGTGGTAAGGTTACTTCATCATTATGCGAGGTATCTGCGTATGCGCATTTGTATTTTGGCGATAGGGCAGCTATAATATCGCTTGCCAAAAGTTTGATATTGATACAGGGCGCACCTAATATGGCCCACTCATTGCGCCCGAAGTTGCCTGTAATAGGCCGAGTCAGCGAGGAATGTTTTCTGTGCCCGCCAACAGGCTGGTTATGTTCTTTTGAAGTCACGTTTACCTCCTGTTTTTTCTATCAGCTTAGTATCTTTTATAACAATATCATGGCTCAGTGCCTTGCACATATCATAAATAGTTAATGCCGCTATACTTGCCCCTACTAAGGCTTCCATTTCGATACCCGTTTTAGCGGTAATACTTGCGGTGCAATCTATTATAACTTCCTGCTCATCATTTAACTGAATGTTTATCTTACAATTATCCAAACCAAGGGGATGGCAAAGTGGTATCAAATCACCGGTTTTTTTGGCAGCCATGATACCGGCAATTATAGCGGTTTGAAATACCGAACCTTTTTTAGTTTGCAAATCACCATTGGTTAATTGCGCTAACACCTCGGCAGGCAGGTAAACTATACTACGCGCGGTAGCAGTACGGTGTGTAACCTGCTTTGCAGATACATCAACCATAGTAGCATTACCAGCTTTGTTTAAATGAGTAAACTCAATCACAGATTTTTTTGATTAATTTGATTTCACAGATCTAATTTTTTCTTTCTGACAAGATAAGTCTCTTGAAATTAAGACTTTTTTCACCAAAATTAATTAACAAGCCAATTTCTATTTTGTAAGCTCTTAAATAATTCAATATTTGCGCAAGATGATATCTTCAATTAAAACTCGAGCCTTCAATTCTACTACCACTATCCCTTCAACTAAAAAATCCACCCGTCTTGTACCGATAGGTTCCAGATGGTCTTTATAATATATAGGCACTTCTAATTCTCGCTGAAAGTTTAGTCCGGCCTTGACAAATTCAAGAGACAAGGCTCTTTGATAAATAAACTCCTGAAAATCCATTACCTAAAAAAGAATGAACCTGCATAGCACAACCAATTATTTTATGAGTAAGATCACTATGCTTATATTCTTCCATTTAATTAAATATATAAAATCAAAATAATCCAATACATCAGCTTAATCTGTGATGCCAGACTTGATAAGCCTCGCCTTTTTTAAACTCGTTTTTTTCTAAAGGAAGTTCCATAAAAGCGTCTGTATCTGCTAAGTTAGCAAAATCGCCCGAACCATTTCCCTCTATCGGGGTAGCTAATAGCTGGCCTTGTTCACTATAACTTAATTTTACCTGCAAAAAGTATTGTAACTGTGGCAGAAATGCAAAGTCCTGATCTAAAACTGCATAAACAATTTGTTTAACTGATAAACCCATTGAAACATGTAACCACGGAATAAAATACCGCTGCATACACATAAAAGTAGCCACCGGATTACCAGGGAAAGCAAATATCATTACCCCATTACTATGCTTACCAAACCAAAACGGCTTGCCGGGACGCTGCTGTACCTTATGGAAGATTTGTTCAACCTCTAATTCTTTTAATGCCTGCGGGATATAGTCAAACTTACCCATAGATATGCCACCGCTTAGCAGTATAACATCATAGTTTTTAAGGCAAATTTGTATTTGCTGTTTAATAACTTCAGGATTATCCGGAATATGCAGCATGGCCGCTTCCAATCCCTGTTGGGCTAAAATGGCTTTTACCATATAGTTGTTCGACCACCTGATCTGGTATGGCGATGGTGTGGCCGAAACTTCAACCAACTCATCGCCTGATGATAGTATGACAATTTTCGGTTTACGTTTAACCCGCAGTTCAGTCTCACCAACGGATGCAACCAAACTAATAACTGCCGGGGTTATTAACTGACCGGGAGTTAATATGATCTCCCCTTGTTTTTTATCAGCGCCTTGTTTGTGGATATTCTGATCTTTCTTAACATTGCTAATTAGCAATGTTGCCTTGTCGTCATTTATCTCAATATCTTCATAACGAATCACAGTATCAATAGATGCGGCTAATGCCGCGCCTGTCATAATCTCAATGCACTCGTCATCTGCGCTAATATCTATTGGATTATCCCCAGCGGCCTGGGTCGCTTTTATTTTAAATTGGATAGTACCTTTTTCAATTGCCGAGTAATTTATCCCAACTCCATCCATAGTCACCCTGTTAAATGGCGGCAAATCGCGGTCGGTTTTAATATTTTCGGCCAATACCCTATCTAACGATTGGTCGAACAGAACAATCTCTGCACCAAAATCGCACGCGTTTTCCAGTATTAATTTTTCGGCTTGTTGGACCGTTATCATAGATTGTTTGTTATGTCATGTAGAGACGCAATGCATTACGTCTCTACGGTTTGTATTATCCGCCAATTGTAGCCATAGATTCATGTACACCTGTTTTTTCAACACGCAGACGCTCGGCTTCCCAGCCATCTGCTGCTCTATGGCTAAAGGCTTTTAATAAGTATTGCTCTAATTCGGTATCGTTAATGCCGGATCGCATCAGGTCCTTAATATTTAACACGCCGTCATCATATAAACAATTCTTTAACGTTCCCTGCGGTGTTATGCGTATGCGGTTGCATGTGCCACAAAACGTACGCGAGTAAGCGGCGATAATGCCTACCGTCCCCTTGTGCCCCGGTATTTGGTAATTGTAAGCAGTAGAATAAGCGGGGTCAACCAGTTTTTTTATTTTGGGATAGTAGCCTTCTATCTCATTCAAAATCCGCACATAATCCCATTTTACACCCTGGCAAGAATGTTCATCGCCATTAAAAGGCATTTCCTCTATAAAACGTACGCTAACGCGCAGGTTTTTGGTGAGCTCAACCAGGGGTAATATATCCTGGATGTTTTTGCCATCCATTACTACCGCGTTTATTTTTACTTCGATATCATGTTTTAACAATTCATCCAACGTATGCATTACGTTTGTAAATTCATCACGGCGGGTGATTGTAAAAAAGCGATTAGCATCTAAAGTATCTAAACTGAGGTTTACAGACCTAATACCCAGCGCTTTCATTTCAGCAACATAAGGCGCTGTTAAAACCCCATTGGTGGTCATGCTTAACTCTTTTAATCCATCCAGTTTTGACAGATTGGTTAGCAGTTTCATAATATCCTTTCGCACAAAAGGTTCACCGCCGGTGATGCGTATTTTTTCGATACCCATTTTTACCAGCAAGGTGCTGGCGCGCAGCATTTCCTCATAGCTCATTAGTTCTGTGCGCGATAGCCAGTTCAGGCCATCCTCGGGCATACAATAAAAGCAACGCAGGTTGCACCTGTCAGTCACTGCCAGGCGCATATAATTAATTTCTCTACCGTGATTATCTATCAGCAATTATCCCCCTCTATTAAACGATATAAAGTTAACACATCAATAGGACAATTGATTGCAATAAGATGAAACCTATACAGAAAATTTATAGATAGTTTGTGTTTTATAAATTTCGCCGGCTTTAAGCACGGTGGATGGGAAATTAGGGTTATTGGGCGAGTCTGGAAAATGTTGGGTTTCCAACGCGAAAGAGGTACGCATAGTATCAGGCACATTGCCCCTTGTTAAATTAGTACCCGGCGTAAAATTACCTGTATAAAACTGTATCCCCGGCTGATCTGTATAAACCTCCATCTTAATGCCGGTTTTATCGCCGGTTACTACTGCCACAGGGAAATGGGCACCACGCCTATTTAAAACAAAATTATGATCATACCCATTACCAAACTTTAGCTGGGTATTATTGATATTAATTCTTTTACCTATTCTTTCGGGATTTATAAAATCAAATGGAGTGCCCTTAACCGGTGCTATCTCCCCTGTTGGTATCATGGTTTTATCAATCGGCGTGTACTTATCAGCAGCTATTTGCACTACGTGATATAATATATCACCGTTGCCCTCGCCATTTAAATTAAAATAGGCGTGGTTGGTTAAATTAACTACGGTGGTTCTGTCTGTTGTGGCTTCGTAGGTTATAACTATCTCATTGTTATCAGTAAGTGCATAGGTTACCTTTACCTTTAAATTACCCGGATAACCTTCATCCAAATGTTCCGAAAGCAGCTCAAGTACCAATGTCCTGTCGTCAATTTTATTAGCATCCCAAATCCTATAGCTAAAATTATCCTTGCCGCCGTGCAGGCTATTAGGTCCGTTGTTTATAAACAGATTATATTTTTTTCCGTCTAAAGTAAATTTACCCTTCGCTATGCGATTTGCATATCGGCCAACAATAGCACCATAATAACTTTTTTGCTTGCCTAATGCTTCAATATTATCAAACCCTACTATCACGCTGGTTTGGTGTCCTTTTCTATCGGGCAGCCATGCCCCTACTAAGTGCGCGCCAAAATCGGTGATAGCTATTTGCATACCCGTATTATTTTTAAGCACATATAAATGCGTTTGCCTTCCGGCAACTTTTCTTTCGTATGCCGAAGCATCGGGTACTTTTATAGCGGTTGGGTTATAAACCATGGCTGTAACTTAAAACATATCTTTTTCTACAACCGCGGTTTCGCAGATGTAAGTTGGTACTATACCGGTTGATGTTATCCTGGTGTCAACATCCTGCGGAAGTGTATTACCAGATAGCACTAAAACGGTATCTAGTCCAAATTTGTTGCCTCCTAAAATATCGGTGTGTAAGGTATCGCCTACCATTACAATTTCTTTTTTGCTGATAGGCCGGTACTCGCGTATAAGGTCATAAGCAAACATAAACATTTGCGAATCTGGCTTACCAAACCTGATAAACTTTTTACCTACAATGGTTTCTATCATAGTTGACAAACCACCTATAGCTATTGATACATCATGTATAGTAACCGGGTAGGCATGGTCTGTATTGGCTACAATAGCGGGTATGGTGCGCTTGCGCAGTAAATTTACGGCTATATTTAAGTCGTTGCGCCAGTCAAATCCCTCATCATCTAAAAATATAAGGGCATTAACTTTATCAATATTACTACTATTAATCTCGCTAACCGGCATTGGGTGTAAACCCAAACTCTCAATATAGTGTGCCGAGTCTTCTGTCCCCAGGTAAGCTATAATACCATCTTCAACTTTAAGATACAGGTATTCTTTGGTTAACATACCCGATGATATGATCCTATCAGGCGTAATAGCATGCAATCCCATTTTATGGTAAGATGCTGCTAATTGTACAGGGCTGCGCGATGCATCATTGGTAACTATGTAATATTCCTTCTTTTGTTCAGCAAGATATTCGAAGGTTTTTTCGATACCCGGCACCAATCCGTGGTAGTTTTTTAATACACCAAACGCATCAAAAAAGATAACATTATACTTATCTATTATAGTTTTAAAGTTATCAATACGTTTCATGAGAATTTTGAGTGATGGGTTATGAGTTTTGAATTTTGTCTATATCTCTTAATATTGTACTTATGGTTTTATTCATTATATGCGTTAATTTAAAAACAATTACTCATAACTCACTACTTCAAACCAAGCGCTTTAATAATTTTTTCCGCATCAAAATCCCGGTCTACCGATGGTAGGTAAAGGTCAAAAGCTTCTGCCTGTAGTTTTTTTGCATATTGCTCACTAAAAAAGTACTTACCATCTTTGATGACATAATTTAAGATAAAAAACCGATATGCCTCTTTTAAAAATCTAATTTCGTTAGCGGTTAATGGATTGATCTGGTGATATTCTTCCAAAAACATAATAAACCTGTCTTCCATTAACGTTTTAATACCATAGCTAAATACAGTTCGATCGCCCACATCCGACACTACCCTACTTAAAAAATAAAAATCAAGCACCCGGTAACTCATCCTGAACCAATCATAATCCCAACGCGAGTAAAGGTTTAAGTTACTATCAACCGAAAAATTACCAATATTCCAGTCAATAAAAACAGGAATGATCTCGAACGAACTCATATTGTATTTAGACCGATTGCGCAGAAAAGTTTCGCAATGATACTTTAAAAAGTCAACCTGCATTGCTGTACCAAACTGTTTCTCGTTTATTTCCAGCTGATGCATTAACGAGTAAATATCAGTACGTAAAGTTTTGGATGATTTAGGCAGCACATTTTTAATACGAAAGCAAGCTTTATGAAACTTACCGACCTGTTGGCCCAGTTTGCGTATATGGCTTTCGTCTAACCGGCGTGGCATACGGTCAAAAATGCGTGTTGGGTTATAAAACACCACCCATGCATCCGTTTGCCTGAATTTATAATGATAAATGTAGACGCGGTTATTTTTTAATAGTGATTTGGCCAGGAAGTTCTCAAACGGATATAGCAGGTTGTTTGATAAGCTATGTATAATTCTATGATCTTCTTTAAAATGCTCAAACTTACCAAAGTGCGATAGCTTGGCAATAATAATATCGTCATCATCAAAAGTTATCCTAAATACACGGTTTGTTGACACCATCGCGCTGATGTCATCAATGCTTTTTATAATTTTTGAAGCATCGTAGCCTTCCCACGCTTTTTTTATGATTAGAGAATAGTCCATTCGGTTTATAAATTCAAAGGACCACAAAGATATAACAGAAATGATTTACAATGCCCCATTTTTTAATTTATCCAATTTATCCGGCAGCGCGAAAGCCACATAAGCGTCGCCTGATGCCGCGCCTAGTTTACCTCCACCACAGGCAATAACCAGGTATTGCTTACCATTTAACAGGTAAACACTTGGCGTTGCAAAACCGGCAGACGGTAAGGTGGCTTCCCAAAGTAGTTTACCACTACGTTTATCAAAAGCGCGCATCTTTTTATCTTTTGTGGCTGCTATAAATACCAACCCGCCGGCTGTTACTACGGGCCCTCCATAATTTTGTGTTCCTGTTATCGGGATGCCCTGTTTGGTAAGGCTTTCATCTTCACCTAATGGAATCTTCCAGGCAATTTTACCGGTATTTAGGTTAATGGCATTCAAAGTTCCCCAAGGGGGAGATGTAGCCGGCAACCCTTCGGTAGTTAAAAACTTATTATAACCTGTCATTTGGTAAGGCAGGTCCAGGTACGGATCAAGCGGCGCTGGGCTGGTCAATTTACGTTTGCCCTCAATTTCATTGTTGGTTATAAACGCCACAATAGCTTCGCGTTCCTGCTTCACTATATCTTTAAAAGCAGGCATCATTCTACGGCCCGTTTCTAATAAGGCGAGGATCTGGGCGGCGTTATACTTTTTCTCGATACCTATTAAGGTTGGGAAGTTGCCAGACCCTTCCCTGCTTTGTCCATGGCAGCTCATACAGTTTTTGGCAAACAGGCGCTCACCGGCAGCAGCAAAAGTTTCAACTTTGTCGGGGCGTTTGGGCGCATCTATCATGGTTAAGGTCCATGGCATTTCGTTAGCATTAATGTAAAGCAAGCCACTTTGTGGATCATAAGCGGGTCCACCCCACTCTGCCCCGCCATCAAACCCAGGGTATATAACCGATGTCTGTTTACCCGGCGGCAAAAACATATTACCGTACCGGTAACCTTTCAAGCGAGCTAATACATCAGCTTTTGATTCGGCAGATATATAGGGGTTAATATCATTCTCCGTAAAAGTTTGCCTAACAAAAGGCTGTGGTAAAGTTGGTATGGGTTGAGTTGGCCAGGGCTTTTCGCCCTCCAGTTCGCTTATAGTCGAAACAGGCTTTTCATGAACCGGATACAATGGTTTCCCTGTAACCCTGTCCAACACAAAAATAAAACCATGCTTGGTAGGCTGTGCAACGGCATCAATTAGTTTGCCTTTTCTTTTAATGGTAACCAACGCCGGTGCGGTAGGCAAATCCTTATCCCACATATCATGATGGATAACCTGGTAATGCCATTTTAATTTACCTGTTGCGGCATCAAGGGCAAGCAAACTATTTGCAAACAAGCCAGATCCTAACCTCTTGCCACCATAAAAATCAAAAGAAGCAGAACCTGTTGGGGCGTATAATATGCCACGCTTTTCATCCATACTAAAACCTGACCAGCAGTTTGCACCGCCTATATGCTTCCAGGCATCTTTGTCTTCCCAGGTATTATAGCCAAACTCGCCGGGATGTGGTACGGTATGAAAGATCCAGCGCAGTTTGCCGGTACGCACATCAAATGCACGGATACTTCCCGGTGCAGCGTTAGCGCTTTCATTTACACGGCTGCCTAAAATGTATAAGTCTTTATAAATTATACCGGGCGTGGTACCAGCCACATACCAATTTTTATTAGTAAGTTCTAAATTGTCATGCAGATCAATAGCGCCATCATTACCGAACTCTTTTATTAACTCTCCGGTTAATGCGTTAACGGCATATAGGTTTGAACCGGCGCAATACAGTATGCGTTTGTCATTACCACTTTCCCAATAAGTAACGCCGCGGTTGTTATTTATACCAAGATTAGTTTTCGCGGGCAGATGTTCTTCGGCATTAAACTTCCATTTTTGCATGCCTGTTGCCGCATCTAATGCTATTAAGCTTAAATGCGGCGTAGTACCGTATAAAACGCCATTAACAATAATGGGGTTACACTGTATCTGCGACGACCCTTTTGCATCAGCATCTTCAGTATGATATACCCATGCAATCTGTAATTGCTGTACGTTTTTAATGTTAACCTGTTTTAACGATGAATATCTGGTAGACTTTTTTGAGCCGCCATAAACTTCCCAACCGGTATTTGCAGTAGTCTGCGCATTGGATATAGTTACATTAAAAAATACAGCAAAAGCCCACAAACAGGCTACAGCCTTTTGGATAATACGCATTTAAATACAGATTATAATCGGTTTATATTATTTCAAAATATCGTTTCAGTTCCCAATCGGTAACGCTTTTGGCATATTGCTTGCATTCCCATAAACGGGTTTGTGTAAAGTGCTCCACAAAGTCAGCCCCTAAAATCTCTTTAGCAATAGCTGAGTTTTTCATATCCACAGTTGCTGCATACAGGTTTGGCTGTATGCTACCATTTGAGGTATTTTGGTAACCATTGCCAATCGTCTGAGATACATCTAAACTCAATTTATTTTTAATACCATACAAGCCAGATGCCAACGCGGCAGCCATTGCTAAATACGGGTTAGTATCGGCCCCCGGTATCCGGGTTTCTAAACGGGTATATCCTTCTGTGGAGTTAAGCACACGGAATGCCGTAGTCCTATTTTCGACAGCCCAGGTTATGGTAGTTGGTGCCCAAGCCCCTTCAATTAAGCGTTTATAACTGTTTATTGTTGGTGCGTACATTGGCAATATATGCGGCAGGCAATATAATTGACCGGCTAAATATTGATTATGCAATTCGCTCATTTTATTAACATCGCTGCCATTATAAAACAGGTTTTTAGTTTGCTCTTTATTCCATAAACTTTGATGGATATGGCCGCCACAGCCAGGCAAGTTCTCGTTCCACTTGGCCATAAAACTGGCTATAATACCATGTTTGTAGGCAATTTCTTTAACGGCGGTCTTTAATAAAGCAGCTCTATCCGCGGCCTCAATAACATGCGAGTGCAAAATAGCCGCCTCATATACTCCAGGACCGGTTTCTGTATGGAAACCTTCCAGCGGGATGTTAAACTTCCCTAACAAATCAACCAGGTCATCGCAATAATCACTATTTTCTGATGTGCGTAATATGGAATAGCCAAACATACCCGGTGTTAACGGCTCTAAATTGGTAAAGCTTTTATCCTGTAAAGTTTGTGGTGTTTCCCTGAAATTGAACCATTCAAACTCCTGCGCAAATTCGGGGTGATAACCCATATCCTCGCATTGTTTAGCTATGCGCTTTAATAAACTGCGTGGACAGGCGGCTAGTCCATTTCCATCCGCATCGCTAAAATCGCCTAAAAAGAAAGGGATATTATCCTGCCATGGCACTGTACGAAAACTGGACAGATCAATATGGCATGATTTATCAGGGTAACCCGTGTGCCAACCGGTTAGTTTTACATCATCATAACAAACATCGCTGCTATCCCAGCCAAATACTACATCGCAAAAACCATAACCACTTTTTAAACCGTCAATAAATTTTTTTGGGTGTATTATTTTCCCGCGCAAAACACCGTCAATATCCGCGAAGGCAAATTTTATTTTTTGTATATTGTTTTCGTGTATGTAAGCTGTAATTTGTTGCTCGTTCATGGCGTAGGCAGTAATTATTCAATATTAGGCAAGATAACTATCGTAACTTAAATTTATACTAAAAGATGATAAATGATTTATTGTTTGTTTACGGCACTTTATTAATTGACGACAATAAATTTGCTGCCTATTTAAGAAGCAACGCTATTTTTTATAATACGGGTACAATTAAAGGCAAGCTATATGATGTCGGTACCTATCCGGGACTAATAATCAGCAATGATCAGGACTACCTCATCAAAGGAACTATTTACCAGTTAAATAACGCCGAAGAAATTTTAAAATACTTAGACCCTTATGAAGGATTTGGTGACGAACAGGAACAGCCAAACTTATTTATTCGCGAATCATTACCTATTGAAACTTCTGATGGGGTAATAAATTGCTGGGTATATTTATACAACTTATCTATAGATGGTTTGAACCTAATAACGCACGGGGATTACGTAGCCTATTTAAATCAAAAACGATCATAACAAAAAAAGCGATGGGCATTTAAATCCATCGCTTTTAATATTGATTTAGCTAAGTATTAAACTTTAGCTGTTTTTACAGTTTTAATAATAACTGCAGCTACTTTATATGGATCGGCAGCCGAGTTAGGACGACGATCTTCTAAGTAACCACTCCAGTTATGATCTACAGCGTAAAGTGGGATACGGATAGAAGCACCACGATCTGATACACCATAGCTAAAGTCAGTTATAGATGCAGTTTCGTGTTTACCGGTTAAGCGTTGATCGTTATCAGCACCATAAACCGCGATACACTCAGCAACAGCAGGGCGGAAAGACTCGCAAACTGCTTTAAATTTAGCTTCGCTGTTAGCAGTACGTAATAACGTATTTGAGAAGTTAGCGTGCATACCAGAACCATTCCAGTCTAATTGACCCAATGGTTTGCAATGCCAGTTAATAGCAACGCCATAGCTTTCGCCTATTCTTTCTAATAAATAACGTGCAACCCAAATTTGGTCACCGGCTTCTTTAGCGCCTTTAGCAAAGATCTGGAATTCCCATTGTCCTGCGGCAACTTCTCCGTTGATACCTTCAACGTTTAAGCCAGCTTCTAAACATACGTCTAAATGCTCTTCAACAATTTCACGACCGTAAGCATTGTTAGCACCTACCGAACAGTAATAAGGGCCTTGCGGTGCAGGGTAACCACCAGCCGGGAAACCAAGAGGTTTATCTGTTTTTGGATCCCATAAGAAATACTCTTGCTCAAAACCAAACCAAAAATCATTATCATCATCCTGGATAAGCGCACGGCCGTTTGACTCATGTGGTTTACCTTTTGAATCTAATACTTCGCACATTACTAAGTAAGCGCTTTTTCTTTGAGGATCAGGGCATGTAAAAACTGGTTTTAAAATACAATCTGACGAACCACCCGGTGCTTGCTCAGTTGAAGAACCATCAAAGCTCCAGTTTTCCAGATCTTCTACCTTACCGCTAAATTCTTTAACGATTTTTGTTTTGCTTCTAAGGCTTTGAGTTGGTTTGTATCCATCAAGCCAGATGTACTCGAGTTTTGTTGCCATGTTTTTAAATTATTTTGTAAAGTTTGATTCGGATAATGCTTTTAATCGCATTGATTATGTTTATGGTAGCAAATTTATATTATTATTTCTATTTTTTGCAAATTTTATCGAAAAAAGTTAAATAAAATGAAAATTGTTACGAAAAAACTATTTAACGCTGACAAAAACAGCAAAATAAGTCGATAAAAAATACAAATACACACTTTTTGATAATCTGTATAAAAACCTACTCGTTAAACAATGGTAGAATTTATTGATTATTTATAATTTTTCCAAGAAAATGTGGTGTGGCGAGATGTTGTGTTTCGAAACACGACATTTAAAATAAGTCGATTATAATTACAATATCGTTTTAAAGGCAATCAATTAAGATTTAACTCTATTTTAACAATGCACAGACAGTATTTTATATTTTTTTCTTAAAATTGCACGCAATTTAATTCCTTCTTATAAAATCAATATAATACTATGAAACCATCAGGAGCAGCCAAAAATAATTAACAAGGCTCATGATAGCTTCATAACCTTTAAAAAACAAATCAAATACTATGAAAATAACAGTTGTTGGTGCCGGAGCTGTTGGCGCTACATGTGCGGATAACATCGCCAGAAAAGAATTAGCCGAAGAACTTATTTTATTAGACATACGCGAAGGTTTTGCCGAAGGTAAAGCTATAGATATGATGCAAACCTCTGCCCTGCTGGAGTTTGACACTAAAATAAAAGGTGTTACCAATGATTACGCCGCGACTGCCGATTCGGAAGTTGTTGTCATTACTTCTGGTTTGCCACGTAAACCCGGAATGACCCGCGAGGAACTGATTGGCACCAACGCTAATATTGTAAAAAGTGTTACCGAGAATATTTTAAAACATTCGCCAAACACTATCATCATTGTGGTTTCAAACCCAATGGATACCATGAACTACTTAACCCTGAAAACATCTGGCCTACCTAAAAACCGTATTATAGGTATGGGTGGCGCTTTAGATTCGGCCAGGTTTAAATATTATTTAAGCCTGGAACTAGGTTGTTCTCCTGCTGATTTGAATGCCGTAGTTATTGGCGGTCACGGCGATACTACCATGATTCCGTTAATTAACCATGCTACCTGGAACAGTATTCCGGTTACGCAGTTTTTAAGCAAAGAGCAACAAGATAAAGTTGTTGCCGCTACCATGGTTGGTGGTGCTACTTTAACAGGATTGATCGGCACATCTGCCTGGTACGCACCGGGTGCAGGTACCGCGTTTATGGTTGAAGCCATTGTGCGCGATCAGAAAAAACTACTTTCATGCGGTGTTGCTTTAGATGGCGAATACGGCCAGAAAGATATCTCATTAGTTGTTCCGGTTATATTAGGTAAAAACGGCTGGGAAAAAATTGTCGACTTTAAGTTAACTACTGATGAGCAAGCCACTTTTAACAAAAGTGCCGATGCTGTACGTGCAATGAACCAGGTATTAGCTGATAGCAGCCTGATCTAAGTAAAATATATTAATTAATAAAAAGGCTTTCACTTGTGTTTTGTGAAAGCCTTTTTTATAATCTTTTCAATCTCCGTTGCCTGCGTATCTCATCAGGGTCTATTTTGTAAGGCATAAGGGCAATTTGGCTTATATACGATTGAGGTAGTCTTGCATCAATAGCCAGTTTTAATATTTTATTATGATACCAGTCATAGGGCAGCAAGTGTGTGGTTATGGCGTGCGGCTGGGTTACAAAAACCTCGGCATGATAGATATTGTCATTCAGATCAAAACATAAAACGGGTTCCAGTTTCAGTGTCGAGCTCCACAAAGGGTCATGAAAGTTAGAACGTTCTTCGTCAAGCAATTCAACTAAAACGCCCCAAACAATAGCGTCAGGGTCAAAAGATTTTACCACGTTGGCTTTTGCCGATTCATCCTCGCCTGCACTGTTAAAAACAAAGCTATATCCCGGTAATTTGGCAACACCTAAATTGCGCGCAGAGGGAACAGTTTGTACAAACTTCTCTACATTCATATTGCCGGCATACGCAAATAATATCATAGGTTTATTAGTAGTTAACTAATACTAAACGCAGTATAAACAGCTATATTATGAAAACTTATACGGAAAATATTTGCTACCGTTTCACTGAAACTTTGAAGCCCTATTAAATAGCTTAAATATTAATATCCACCTTCTTCCCCGTTTTAACCGCCAGGTATATCGCATCAATAATCTTCAAATCCTTTACTGCCTCATTGCCGTCAACAGGTACCGGTGGTTGTTTGCCGTTAAATATAATGTCGGCAAATTCATCCATCTGTACGGTTTGATGAGTGGTAACAGGCTGATTAAGCTCGCCTTTATGGGTACGCCCCATAATCGGACCATAACCTGTAGATGGCTGCATTTCGGCCCATCCTTTTTCGCCGTTCAGGTAAAATTTATCAAGGTTGTTTTGATTATAGGTTGATAAGCAGGAAGCCGTTGCCCCGCTGGGGAAGCCAAACTGGAACTGGATAGTTTCGTCCACTCCTTCTTTAAATTTTACGGGGTCTGTTTTGGTTTCCTGTGCCGTTACCCAAATGGGCTCCTCACCGGTCATATATCTTGAACCATTAATAGCATAAATACCTATATCCATCATAGAGCCACCACCCGATAGCTGTTTATTTAACCGCCATTGTTTAGGGTCGCCTATTTTAAAACCACACAATCCCTGGAAAAATAGGATCTTTCCAAATTCATCCGCTTTACGCATCCGGATAACTTCGAGCGTTTTAGGTTCAAAGTGCATACGGTAGCCAACCAATAATTTTACACCGGCTTGTTTACAAGCATCAACCATCTCCTGCCCTTGTTTGACATTTAGGGCCATGGGTTTTTCGCATATTACATGCTTGCCTGCTTTTGCAACACGCAACACATGGTCATGATGCAGGCCGTTTGGGGTTATAACATATACCGCGTCAATATCCGGGTTGTTTTTTATCTGGTCGAAATTATCATAGTTATAGCAGTTTTTAAGCGGAATATCATAGCTACTTCGCCAATTCTCAATCTTTTTAGGCGTTCCGCTAATTAAACCTACCAGTTTTGCTTTGGTGCACGATTGCATAGCTCCGCCCACACGGGTACCGTAACTACCCAACCCCATTATGGCCACTCGCAGTACAGGGCCATCATAGGCCTCGTGTGCGGCATTTTTATCATCGGCCCATGTAGTAACAGCAGCCAATTGTAAAGCTACTGCAGATGCTCCTAATTTTTGCAGAAAATCGCGACGTGTATTCATAATTGGTGACTTTTATTTTAAGATATAGAGACTTACGAAGTTTTTTAAACTTCGTAAGTCTCTATAAAATCTATTATTTAAACAACTCATCAGACAAACCTGTATTGGCAACAGCAGTTGTTACTTTATATTCAACAGGCACACCTAACATTACCGTTTTAATATCATAAGGTATTTTAACGCCATTTACTTCGTGGTAATCGGCAAACTCTGTTGGTGTAGCGTTAGCTACATCTGTAACCTGTTTTAATTTCAATCCTGTTTGCTGATCGAAATACGATTTTACTTTTGTGCCATCGGGATGCGTAGTTATAACCAAATAAGCCAGGTTATCATTAACAACATACAGCCTGTTATCTAAAGTAATAACATACCCATTTTTACTATAATCCAACTCGGGGAAGAAAGCAAAACGATCAACCAAATGACGCTGATACTCCTTAGTAGTGTTATTAATAGGTTGATTTTGTTGTATAATGCTAACACTATCGCCAATACCTTTTAAATGTAAAAGCACATAATTATAAGCGGGTGCAGTTACGTTATAATCAAATTTATCCGGCGATTTAAAGCGGTTAACCAATTGCACGGTAGTACCTTGTAATGGTCCTGACGCGTTTATGGTCATATCTTTTATGGCCCTTACTTTATCGACACCGCCAATAGCATCCAGGTAGTTTTTAATTACAGACGCGGCAGTAACACCCTTTGCAATGGGCACACCACTAAGCGAGTTGTTTTCGCCATCTACATCCGGTAACTGATGATCAGGGTCAAGCGTAACCATTGTTACTTTAGAGGTTGATTTATAAGGGAATGTCCAAACGCTTCCACGCTGCCAAATTTCGGCCGGTAGTTTAACGGTTCCGGTTTTACCACCTTCTTCTTTTATTAAGGCAGTTACCGGCAGGGCCATGCCACCCAGGTTTTCAATAGTGATCAGTGAACCTTTTGACGGATCGCCATCATTATAATTTATAGCTTTTACAGACTGATCAAGTGACATAGTACCCATAAACCATTCGTTCCAGAACCAGCTCAAGTCCTCGCCTGCCGCGTTATCCATCGAGTGGAAAAAGTCCCACGGTGTTGGGTGTTTAAATGCCCAGCGTTTTATATAGGTTCTAAAAGCATAGTCAAAACGCTCCTCGCCTAATATCTGCTCGCGTAGTATCATTAAGCCGCGGGCCGGTTTTTCGTAAGCGGCAAAACCCAGGTAATCGGGTTGTATTACATCCGAGGTATTCATTATCGCATCTGCATCTGGGCTAAACATGGCGGGTGCTGCCTTTTGCACATCTTCTTTCGCGTAGTATTCGCCATTATTAAATACTTTGGTATCAATTTTATTAATGAAAGTGTTAAAGCCCTCATCCATCCAGGCGTATTTACGCTCGTTGCTGCCTACTATCATCGGGAACCAGTTATGGCCAAACTCGTGGTTGGTTACTTCCCAAAGTTCACCGCCTTGCGATTTCCAACCGCAGAAAACTATGCCGGGATATTCCATACCCCCTACTATACCACCTACGTTAGTAGCAACAGGGTAAGTATATTCAAACCACTCTTTCGAGTATAGTTCAATACAATTCTTTACATATTCTGTAGATCTCCCCCAAGCTTCTTTTCCTTTTACCTCAATTGGATAAACTGATTGTGCCAATGCTTTTTTACCACTTGGCAAATTAATTCGTGCCGCATCCCATATAAATGCCTTTGAGGCTGCCCAGGCTACATCGCGGGTTTGTTTACATAAAAAATGCCATGTAAGCATAGCTTTTTGCGGATAGGAATTTTTATTTAAGATATCAAGAGAATCCCTAATGCTTACAGTTTTGTCACTGTTCTTTGCAGCAGCTAACCTGCTCATTGCAGTTGGTGATAAAACTTCGGCAGGGTTCAATAATTCACCAGAACCTGATACAATTAAACCGGCCGGTGCGGTTACTGTATAATCAATATTGCCGTACTCTAAGTAAAACTCGGATGCACCCATATATGGAATAGTGTTCCAACCGCTTATATCGTCATACACCTCCATGCGCGGGTACCATTGTGCAATTTCATAGATCCAGCCGTTTTTGGTGTTTAAGCGGCCCATACGATCTGTACCATACTCAGGCACATCAAAAGCATACTCAATTTTAATATCTATCTTTTTACCGTTTGCTTTAAGCGAATCTTTTAGTTTGATCTGCATACGGGTATCAGTAACCAGGTAGTCAGCTTTTTCGGCTTTTCCGTTGGTTATAATGTATACGCCTTTAATCTCATCACCATTGGTATAGTTTTTATTGGTGAACCTGCCGCCGGTTACCGGGCTGGTAGCCTGCGCGCGCGAATCTTCGCGATAAATATTCTGATCAACCTGCAGCCATAAAAATGGCAAACCATCCGGGCTGTTATTGGTATAGGTAATAACAGCGGTACCGCTTACCCGGTGTTTTGCAGTATCAAGCGTTACGTTCAATTTGTAGTCGGCACGGTTTTGCCAGTATTTGGCACTTGGTGCCCCGCCTGCTGTACGGAACTGATTACCGTTTTGCTGATAAAATAATGGCGTAAATACTTTATGCTGATCGTACTTTGACGGCGCAGGATCAGTAGTTTGCGCTTGTGCATAATAAGCAATAGTAGTGAATGACAATGCAAAAATAATTTTGGTAATTTTCATGTTGTTAGATGAATGTATGGACTTCTAAAGATATGTTTTCAATATAAATATTCAAAATGTAAGACGTGGATTGAATAATTAATGTTACAGGGCTGTTTAACCGGCGTATATCGGCGATTACTCACCCCGACATCGCTATGCTTGTCGACCCTCTCTTCTGCAAGCGGGAAAGAGGGTTAGACTAATTAAAATCCAAGATTTGACAACTTTTAAAAAGTTGTCAAATCTATCTTCTCAAAATAAAAACACCCTCTCTTTGCCTTTGGCAGAAAGAGGGTGGTCCAGCGAAGCGTAGACCGGGTGAGTCTCCGCAAAATCAACAAAGTTACTCTACACTTACCACCCCTATTAAAATAATATCAATTTAAAATCATTATGTATTACTTTAATTTTTAACTCTTTACTGTCCTTTATTTATATCTTTTATCTTTGAACATCTTGTTTATCACAGAAACATGAATGATTTTTTAGCCGCCAGATCGCAAATGGCCCTGTCATTGGGCTTTCACATCATCTACTCTTGTATTGGTATGGTGATGCCTGTTTTTATGGCGATATCGCACTATAAATATCTCAAAACACAAAACCCGGTTTATAAAAACATTACCCAAGCCTGGAGCAAAGGTGTGGCTATATTTTTTGCTACGGGTGCTGTATCAGGCACCATGTTATCATTCGAATTAGGTTTACTATGGCCAAAATTCATGGAACATGCCGGACCTATATTTGGTATGCCATTTTCATTAGAGGGTGTCGCGTTTTTTATAGAGGCGATAGCGTTGGGCTTTTTTCTTTACGGATGGAACAGGTTTAACAAATGGTTCCATTGGTTTACGGGGGTAATGGTGGGTATAAGCGGGATATTATCGGGCATACTCGTAGTATCAGCCAATTCCTGGATGAACAGCCCATCAGGGTTTGATTATATAAATGGCCAATATCTCAACATCGACCCTATGAAGGCCATGTTTAATGGCGCATGGTTCTCCGAATCATTACACATGACGATTGCGGCGTTCTCTGCCACCGGCTTTGCAGTCGCGGGTATCCACGCGTTAATGATCTATCGAAAACAAAATATTGAGTTCCACACCAAGGCATTTAAAATTGCCATTATATTTGGGTCAATAGCGGCTATATTACAGCCATTAAGCGGTGATATATCGGCCAAGCACGCAGCTAAAAGGCAGCCTGCTAAACTAGCTGCTATGGAGGCTTATTTCCATACCCAAACCTATGCACCGCTGATTATCGGCGGCATACCGGATACCGTTGCTAAAAAAGTTAATTACGGCATAGAATTGCCTGGCTTGCTTAGCTTTTTGGTACACGATAATTTTAAACAGGAAGTTAAAGGATTGGATCAGATCCCGGTTAAAGACCAACCCAATGTTGCGGTTACCCACTACGCTTTCCAGATAATGGTAGGTATTGGTATGTTAACTATGCTGATAGGTGTATTATATCTTATCGCAACGCTAAAAAAACGAAGCTGGTTAACACAAACGTGGTTTTTAAGGCTATTTATTATGGCTACACCTTTAGGTTTTATAGCACTGGAAGCAGGCTGGACCGTAACCGAGGTTGGCCGTCAGCCCTGGATAATACAAGATGTTATGCGTACTGCCGATGCGGTAACGCCGATGCCGGGTATACAGTATTCGTTTTACCTGTTCAGCTTTATTTATTTTACGCTGAGTTTGGCGGTAATATTCTTGCTGCAACGGCAAATTAAAATGGTGCCTGAGTTATATGATTTAAAAAAGTGATCAGTATCGGGTTTTGAGTGATGAGTTAAATATAACTTATGCTCAATACCCATCACTCGCCACTCAAACCTCAAATATGTTAACAGTAGTAATTATCTTCCTGTTCTTCGCTATACTGTTGTACTTCCTGTTAGGGGGTGCCGATTTTGGCGCAGGCATTATTGAGCTCTTTACATCAGACGATAATAAACACCGCACACGCAGCACCATGTACCAGGCCATTGGCCCTATTTGGGAAGCGAACCACATGTGGCTCATCATCGCGGTAGTAATTATGTTTGTGGGTTTCCCGGATATTTATAGCAAGATGTGTACTTACCTGCATATCCCGTTATTGTTAATGCTATTAGGGATTATCGCGCGGGGTACGGCTTTTGCTTTCCGCAATTATGATGCTATTAAAGGCGAGCGCACCCAAATGGTGTATAATAACATATTTGTTTATTCCAGTTTTTTAACGCCACTATTTTTGGGGATCATTGCCGGCAGCGCCATATCACGCCAAATTGATTTTGAAGCAACCGACTTCCTTACAGCCTATGTATTTAGTTGGTTCAATTGGTTCTCTATCGCGGTAGGTTTATTTACTGTTGCACTCTGCGGATTCTTAGCTTCCATATATTTAATTGGCGAAGCCGATGACGATTTTGACGTTAAACGTTTTATAAAAAAGGCAAAAGTGCTTAATGCCATTGCATTTTTTTGTGGTGGGCTGGTTTTTTTAGCTGCCGAAACTCTAAACATCCATATGGCGCACTGGATATTTGGTAACCGGGTTAGTTTAACCGCAGTAATTGCCGCATCAATATCATTGGTATTACTTTGGATGAGCATCAGCAAAGGCAGAAAGCAGATGCCACGCATTTTTGCCGCGTTCCAGGTGAGTATGATATTGCTATCTGTGGGTTATACTCATTATCCTAATTTTATTATGGGCAAGAATGGTAAGAACTTATCGCTGTTAACGGATCACGCTACCACAAAAACTATAGACGACTTAGCAATAGCTTTATTAATTGGCAGTCTGTTTATACTGCCGGCATTATCTTATTTATTCTATAGTTTCAGGGGTAAAAACAGTCATGAATAGGGTAAAATAAGGTGAATTTACGCAGCTATGGTATTATTATCTGGCGTACCAAAACGCGGGTCTTATAAAAGCATGTACCAAACTGTATCATGAGATCGGATTCCTAAAATCAACTCTTTTATTATCAATATATTACAAACGCAGGTGTATCAAAGCGTATCACTGGCACACCCACAGGTTGGTACACTTGCAAATTGCTTTATAATAGCAAAAGCGCCCCGATACATCGGGACGCTTTTGTTGTTATCGTTATCTGTCGATCTACTTAGTTGCAATAGCTATCGTACCACCGTTCCTAAATAGATCGTGCGATACAAATATGTCTTTGCTAATATTTCCATTTACTTTTATAGAGGTCATGGCCCTGCCCTTTCCTGGCTTGGTTATGGTGATGTATTTACCGTTGCTGGTTCTCCACTTCACCTCGTCAAAAAGCGGAACGGTCACCAAATATTCCGGATCTGTTGGTGAAACCGGGTATAAACCTAATGCACTAAACACATACCATGCAGACATCTCGCCTGCATCATCCATACCGGCAAGCTCGATGCCTCTCGGGCCCATGCCATATAAGTTGTTCAATATGTTATCTAACACCTTTTGTGTTTTCTCTGGCTTGCCTATAAATGTATAGGCAAAAGGCGCTTCATGATCCGGCTGGTTACCCTGACAATACTGGCCTATAAAGGTTTCAATATTACGGGCAATGTATTTAGGGTTCCATGGTATGCTGAATAGGGAATCCAATTTGGCCTCAAATGGTTTTGGGCCGCCGTATAACGCGATTAATCCTGGCATATCATGCGGTGCAAAGAATGACACCTGCCACGCGTTTGCTTCGCGATACATGTACTCATAATATGGGTATTGTGGGTTAAAATTTTTAACCCAGCTACCATCTTCTAACCTGCCCTGCATAAAGTTATTAGCCTTATTAAACACATTCTTATAGTTTTTAGAGCGGGCCATTAATATCCTGTAATTGGCAGTATCGCCTAACTTTTTAGCTATCTGGGCAACCGAATAATCATCATAAGAATACTCTAAAGTTTTAGATACGCCAGCTGTACCTTTTGCTGTTGTGGTTGGATTGGCAAGATCCGGATCAGGAATATAACCCTTCTCTAAATACGGAGCAAGATATTGCCTCCCGCCACCGCGTTGGTTGGTAGGCGGTACATTAGCATTGTTTAACAGTATTTTATAAGTGCCTTTAATATCAAAGTTATCAATACCCCTTAAATAAGCCCCGGCAATTGATGATGCACCATGATCGCCATGAAAAAAAGTGGGGATATACCCGGTCTTGTCACCTTTATCTTTTAATGATTTAATAACGTTAAGCGTAACATCCGGACTAACCAGTTCTAACAGCACATCTTTATTACGGTAGGTATCCCATAAAGACGGTTCAGTATAATAAGCTATACCGGTATTAACTACATTCTTTTTAATGTCTGTAAAATCGCCATTTACATCACTTCGTAATACAGGCCATAAAAATGATCTGTAAAAGCAAGAATACAACATGGTTTTTTGTTTTTCAGTTCCGCCTTTTACCTCTATGGATGATAATAAAGTTTCCCAGGTTTGATTAGCTTCTTTGCGGATAACATCAAACGTTTTGCCGCCTATTTCTTTCTCCAGATTTTGCTTCGCGTTGGCTGTGCTTACAAATGAGAATCCAATTTTAAGTTCAACCGGGCCTGTAGTGCCATTAGCTAAATGAACTATGGCATAACCTGTCTTCTCCCCTTCATCCTTCTTTTCTAACTTATCAATTTTATTATTTAAGATGCCATAGAAGTAGATATTTTCGCCACCTTGAAAGCCTTTTATAGCACGGTCTCCGTCTTGTTCAATATTCCAGGTTGTTACACGGCTAAGCGCTTTAGACAAGTCAAAAAGTATCTGTTTATCAGTATTATTTTTGTATTCATATTTATAATAGCCACACCTTAAAGTTGATGTAATGCTAACATTTACCTTATAGTCATCCAAATAAACCTGGTAAAAACCCGGCGAAGAACTTTCATTTTTATGCGAAAATCTGGAACCAAATACTGCACCCGGATTTGACATTGGCAGGATTGGCACGTTACCAAAATTCCAATGCCCTTTATTGGTATGACTGAAACCCACTATAATAGAATCCTCATACTCATATCCCGCACCTGCAGGCTGATATTTAGTCATCGGGCTTACCTGCACCATTGCATTTGGCAATGAACTACCAGGGAATGTAAGCCCCGACCATGGCCGCCAGTTTTTGGGCGCCACATAGCCAAGCAATTTAGGGTCTGCTACGGCCTCTGTACCCACAAAAGTGTTTACATATTTGGTATGAGCTGATGTTGTTTGACTTTTACTTGCGGTTGAGGCAAGCAGCAAAATCATAACAATATTTAAAATATTTTTAATTGAGGCTTTCATTATTAAAGGGATTTATTGGTGACTCAAATATATATAATACCCCTACCCGTATCCTTTTATGTTAAAAATGTTACGGGGAATTAGGGCGTATAAAACGCCATATATCATTGTTATTAAATACTTTTAGAAAGTTAACCAATTAACCAAACTATTTATTGCCACACCAAGGCTACCTAGTTGCATAATGAACAAATTTGTTGCATTTTTTATCCTTTCGTTGTTGTTTGCATCGACAGCATTTGCCCAAAGTAAAGCATCTATAAAGGGTATTGTTGCTGATTCGTTATCGGGTGGGCCGTTAGAGCATGCCACTGTTGCGGTTATCAACTCAAAAGACACCACGCTTATTTCTTATACCATCAGCCAAAAAGATGGTGGCTTTAAACTCACAGGTATCCCTACTAACAGGGATACTAAATTGATCATATCATTTATGGGTTATAATACCCTTAGGGTTAAGCTTGCCCTTAAACCAGGCGAAATAAAAGATCTGGGCGAGTTACTAATTGCTGCAAAAACCCTCAATGAAATAGTGGTAAGAGCCGAAAGGTCGCCTATTGTAATGAAGAAAGACACGATAGAATTTAATACCGAGACTTTTAAAACCAGGCCAAACGCTATAGTTGAAGACCTTTTGCGGTTATTACCTGGTGTACAGGTAAATTATGACGGAGCCATATTTGTTAATGGCAAAGAGATAAGCAAACTATTAATTGACGGTAAACGTTTTTTTGGTGACGACCCGAGGGTAGCCACTAAAAACCTTGATGCCGATATGCTTGATAAAATACAGGTTTATGATGACCGCGAGAATGACCCCGACCATAAATTGAGCGAGACGGAGGTTGGAAAGATCATCAACCTTAAAATGAAAAGCAAAATAAAGAAAAGCACGATGGGTAAAATATATGGTGGCGCAGGCTCGCGGGGCCGGTACGAGGCCGGGGGTATATTAAGTAACTTTAGGGATACGTTACAAATTAGTTTTATTGGCCTGGCCAATAACCTAAATAAAACCGGCTTTTCATCTAGCGAGCTTTACACTATGGGCGGGTTTGACCGTTCTGGTGGCACCCAAACATGGGACGGCACATTTGGCGGGCCGGGATGGGGAGGTATTGAAAGTGTTACTTCCGGAGGGATAAACATCAACAATAATTATGGCGAAAAACTAAAGCTTAACCTTAACTATTTTTACACCAACACTATACGCAATAACGACAGCAAATCTTCAATTCAACAAACAATTAGCAAAACTGTAATTAATTCCGCGTCACTATATAGTTCGCGGCGTGATGAGAAAAAACATGCAATTAGTGGGTTGGTGGAATGGATACCAGATACTATTAAGCGAATTAGATATGAACCCAGGGTTAGTATTAGCCCGCAGATGAATATATCCGACAATAACGCACATTCCTTTAATACACAACTACCTAAAATAACCAGCACCCTTAGCAATAGTTCATCAGATATAATCAATAACGCATTTTCGCATACCTTTATGTTTTACCATAAGTTGGGGAAAAAAGGCAGGTCTATTACTATAAATCACTCCTTATCGTTAACCAAAGCAGGATCAGAAGATCTTAACTATTATAATTTAACCTCATATGTATCGGCAGTTAAGTCGCAGATAATAGACAGGTCTACCGATAATAATTCACTAAACAACTCGGCTGATCTATTAATAACCTATAACCAACCAATAAGCTCGAAATTAACCGGCGAGTTTTTTTTTAGCTCAAGATATCTTAATACATTAAACAAAGGGTTAGTCTATGATAAAGACCCGATATCAGGATCTTATGATCTATTGTCTTTTACATTAAGCAAAAATCTAACCCGCTACCTGTTTGTACAAAACTTTAAACCGCAATTCAGTTATCAGCTTAACCAAAAAACAACTATCAGATTAGGAGTTGGCATTGAAAATCAATTCGTTAAAAATGAATTTAATATAAGCACCGCCAAGAATATCGAAAAGAAATATTATGTCTTTCTCCCTGCATTTAGCATGAGCGGAAAAGGGTACTCTATTAATTACAGCGAGTCTCTTGATCAGCCGTCAATTGATCAAATGCAGCCAATCGTCAGAATTTATAGCCAACTATACAAAACTACCGGCAACCCTAACTTAGAGCCCGGCAGGAGTCATAATTTTAGTTTTAACTATTACAATTATAACTATGACAAACAGCTAAACACTAATTTTAATACCGGCATTACGCTAACCAATAATACAGTTATAGCTATTACTACCATTGATTCTGTTGGGGCCAGAACCGCAACTTATGTAAACAGGAATAATGCTATAAGCGCCTATTTCAGCGGTAACATAGGCAAACAATTTAAGAAAACCCAGAAATGGCAAATCGGTGTAAGCACAAACTTCAACGGTAATTTTAACCGCAGGGCATTCTTTCTTAATACAGACGAGGGCTTGCAGTCTACCTACAACTTAAACGCGCTGCAAAACATCAACTTCAATTATAATTCGACTATTAGTTTTAACACAAACTATAGTCTCCTCGCATCACTTACAAAATACAAGAACGTAAACTTCGCCTCTGTAAGTACTTTAAAGCATACTGTTGGCACTGATGTTAGCATCAGATGGCCCAACAGGGTTGTTTTTGATGCCAGATACGGTTATAGTTTTAATCCGGAGGCGACACCGGGTTTCCCAAAATCATCTAACATTGTAAACCTTGCGGTTACGCTATTAATGCTAAAGAAAGACAGAGCCCAGTTAAAATTATCGGTTTACGATCTTTTAGATCAAAACATATCGGTAACACGCACTGCAAACAATAATGCAATTACCACAACCGAACAGCAAATATTAAAACGATATTTCCTCATCAATTATCAGTACAAGCTTAGCGTTTATAAGTCCAAGTAATTTTCAAAGAAACGATACTCAAATCATGATTTGAGTAGATGCGCCAGCGCAAAAAAATTTCTTTTATTTCAAATGCAACTATGATGCGACTCTGTATTGAAATTGTTACCACGATTTAACATTTGAAAGCGCAGATATATGATCGCTATTATATACTTTTAAAAATCACAACCACCAATTGACTAAACCTTAACTATTAATGCACACAACCTCTACCTCTTACACAAGCAAAGCACTTATTTTTATAGCTTTCTTATTAATTTCATCTGTTGCCTTTGCTCAAAACAAGGCCTCTGTTAAGGGCAGTATTTTAGATTCTGCTTTAAAAGCACCTATAGAACACGCTACTGTCGCTATTGTTAATGCAAAAGACACCTCACTCATCTCTTACACGGTAACCCAAAAAGATGGTTCGTTTAGGCTTTCGGGCATACCTACTGATGTGGGTACAAAATTAATTATATCAACAATGGGTTATGGTACTTTCAGGAAGACATTAGTGTTTAAGCCCGGCGAAAATAAAAACACAGGCCCGATATATTTAACAATCAGAACATTAAATGAGATAACTATAAAAGGCGCAAGATCGCCGGTAGTGATTAAAAAAGATACGTTAGAATTTAATACCGAAGCCTTTAAAACCCGTCCAAATGCGGTTGTTGAAGACTTGTTACGATTGCTGCCCGGCATACAAATAAATATGGATGGCTCTATATTAGTTAACGGCCAGGCGGTAAGCAAGTTGTTGATAGGTGGAAAGCGTTTTTTTGGATCAGACCCTACCGTGGGAACCAAAAACCTGGATGCCGACCTGGTTGACAAGGTACAAGTATACGATGATCGCGAAGAAGACCCAGATCATAAATTAACAAATATAGAGGTGGGTAAGATCATTAATTTGATCATGAAAAGTAAGATCAAGAAAAGCACCATTGGTAAAATATATGCCGGCGGCGGGACCAGGGGCCGATACGAAGGCGGCGGTATAATAAGCACATTCAGGGATACACTACAAATAAGCCTAATAGGCCTTGCAAATAATCTAAATAAGACCGGGTTTTCATCGAGCGAGCTGTACTCTATGGGTGGCTTTAACCGTTCTGGCGGAAGCCAGCAATATGATGGCACCTTTGGCGGACCACGCCAAGCAGGGTTGGAAAGAGTGATATCAGGAGGATTTAATATCAATAACGATTACGGAAAGAAATTAAAAACCAACCTGATGTATTTTTATACAAACTCTGTAAAAGATTTTAGCACCAAAACATTTAATCAACAAACACTTGATCAAACATTACTCAGTACTTTAAACTCAAATACATCGCAAGGCAAGCAACAAAAACATACGGCAACTACCTTAATAGATTGGGTACCTGACACGACAAAGCGCCTTAGATTTACCGCAAACATGACTATTACACCTACAAACAATACAGGCAACGGTACCACTAACACTTATAATAACCAAACACCTAAAATAACCGACCTTCTAAGTAACTCATCCAGCAAAGGATTAGCCAAGGAGTTTTCTGATGATTTAATGTACTACACGAAGCTAAAGAAACAAGGCGCGTCTATTACTATAGGGCAATCATTTTTGATGCGAAATGGCGGCTCTAATGATTATAATTTTAATAGTTTAACTTCATACATAACCTCAATTAACTCATCGGTATTAGATCGCTTAGCTGATAATTCGTCTACCTATTACCTGGCCGGTTTGTATTTAACTTATAATACTCCTTTCACCAAAAAACTAAGTAATGAGTTTTTCGTGAACAGCAGGTATTGGGCACAGTCAAACGCGGTGTCAACCTATGATAAAAACATAGCGTCCGGTTTATATGACCAGTTTTTGCCCGACCAAAGTAATAACCTAGAAAAATATACATTTATACAAAACATAAAAAATACGTTGAGTTATGATATCGCTAAACAAACAACACTAAAAGTTGGTGCTGACCTGGAGATCCAATACGTAAAATATAAATTCAACGCCAATATTAAAGATGTTACTAACCGATATTATTATGTTTTCCCGGTATTAAGGCTTAACGCACAAAGTTTTAATATTAACTATGTTGAGTATCTAACCCATCCCGAACCGAACCAGATGCAGCCAATAACCAAGCAGATAAGCCCTGTTGAAACATTGACCGGTAATCCTGATCTGGTGCCCGTACACGAACATATTTTATACTTCAATTATTATGGCGGCAACCGGGACAAGCAACTTTATGTAAACCTTAACAGCAGCATTAACTTAACAAGCAATAACATTGTACAAAGCTCAACAAAAGATCCAAACGGACTGATAACGTCAACTTATGAAAACAAAAACAATGGATGGAATGCAAATTTTAATGTCAATGTGAATAAACAATTTAAAAAAACTCAGAAATGGAAATTCAGTTTAAATCAGGCCTTTTATAGTCGTTATGGCCAACAAACTTTTTTCTTTAACGGGGATGAAGGTGTCCAGCGTAATGTTTTTTTAACTGGTGTAGAAGGCATTGGTGTAAATTATAATTCAATTATAAACTTAAATACCACATATTACCTTAATGCAGCCCTGTCCAGATATATTGGGGTTAATTACGCGCCGGTTAATACGGTAAGGCAAAGGGTACTTACAGTCGCATCAATCACGTGGCCCAAAAATTTTATTTTCGATGCGCAATATCAATATGATTATAACCCACAAGCCGCGCCCGGATTTTCCAAATCAGTAAACGTGGTTAACCTGGCTGTGTCTGTTTTAATGATGAAACAAAACCGGGGGCAGTTAAAACTATCTGTGTATGATCTTTTTAATCAAAACACTTCTATATACCGTTTTGCGGCAAATAATTCCATCACAAATATAGAAGAGCAAATATTAAAGCGCTATTTCTTTATAACTTACCAGTATAAAATAAACTCTCACAAGTAAGAATAATAGCGCTATTTAGCTCTGGTTATTACCTATCATGTTGAAAACATTATAGTTGCTTTACTACCATGTTTAATTGTAAATTGGTAAAATTGCAATAAAACCTAAGTTAAAGTCTGTTAAACCAATTAAAATTCCTTTTTTCATGCACGAAGTAAAATACTTTAAAACTGTAATTACCGTATGTGGTGCGGTTTGTGTGTCTGCGATATTATTCGCCTTTAATAATGTTACCCCACCAAAAGCAAGAACATTAAAAGCTAAAACAGCATTAGTTCTTAAAAAGCCCGAGGATAACCGTTTTAAGAAAACCATTTTATACAATGATTTAAACGAACCGATGGAGCTGGCTGTAGCACCGGATAAGCGGGTGTTTTTTATAGAACGCGCCGGTAATTTCTTTGTTTACGATCCTATCGGCAATAAAACTACGCTGGTATATAAATTCCCGGTTAAAGCTGTAGAGAAGATACTACAAGGTATGTTAGGCATGACTATCGACCCAAATTTCAGTACCAATAATTACATCTATTTTTATTATTCAACCATGGTTGGCGATGCTTATAAAAATCGTCTTTCGCGCTTCGTAATCAGCAAAACAAGCGTTCTTAATCTCCAATCAGAAAAAGTATTGTTAGATGTTCCGTTAGATGCAGAAGTTAGCGCGCATTCGGGCGGTTCTTTAGCATGGGATAAAAACAAAAACTTATACCTATCAACCGGTGACAATACCGTTCCTTTTGAATCAGAGGGCTATGCGCCTATCGATAGCAGACCGGGCCGCTCTACCTTCGACGCGGAACGTTCGGCAGGAAATACCAATGATCTGCGCGGTAAAGTGCTGCGTATTCATCCCGAAGCAAATGGAACATACACTATACCAGACGGAAATCTTTTCGCTAAAGGAACGCCTAAAGCCCTGCCCGAAATTTATGTGATGGGCTGCCGTAATCCGTACCGGATATCTGTCGACCAGGAAACTTCTACACTATACTGGGGCGAAGTAGGCCCGGATGCCGGCACAAAGGGCAAACAGGGGCCGCGTGGTTATGATGAAATTAACCAGGCTAAAAAAGCTGGCAATTTTGGCTGGCCATATTTTGTAGGCGATAACCAGCCTTACAATAAATATGATTTTGCAACTAAAACTGTTGGTGAGCTTTATGATGTTAACGCTCCGGAAAACCTATCATCTAACAATACAGGGATGAGAATTTTGCCACCGGCACAAAAAGCGCTGGTTTGGTTCCCTTATGATACTTCGCCTGAGTTCCCGATACTGGGCAAAGGCGGCAGGTGTATTATTGGCGGACCGGTTTATCATTATGACAAAAATTTAAAATCGTCAACCAAATTTCCTGAGTACTATGATAAAGTATTATTTGTAGGCGATTATATGCGTAGCTGGATATTCGGCGTACGTATGGATGAAAATCAGAACTACCAAAGCCTTGAACAACTAATGGAAACCAACGGTGACTTTAGAAGGCCGATAGACATGAAGTTTGGCCCTGAAGGATCATTTTATGTATTGGAATATGGCTCTGCTTATGGATTAGATAACCCTGATGCTCGTTTAGTTCGTGTAGATTATAATGGCGGCAACCGTGCGCCTGTAGCCAAAATAGCAACTCAGGATACTATTGGCTTAATACCTTACCAAGTAGCGTTGGGCCAAAAAAGCTTCGATTATGATACTGGTGACAAGTTAACTTATACCTGGTTATTAAACGGTAAAACCGTAATATCAAAAGCAGAGAGCCCTGTTTATACCTTCCGCAAAAACGGTATATACAAAATAACTTTAAAGGTTACTGATGCCGCCGGAAAAAGCTCGACAGATAGTAAAGTAATTAAAGTGGGTAATACGTTGCCACAAGTTGTTATCACTTCAACTGCTAATAGCAGCTTCTTCTTCCCTACCCAACAGGACTTTAATTATAAAGTATCTATCAAAGATCATGAGGACAAAATTATCGACATTAAAAGAGCTAAAATAAACCTCAGCTATATTGCAAAGGTTGAGAACAATGCCAATCTTATCGGTCACCAGGAAATAGCGCCAACTTATAATTATGGCAAGGCTCTAATGGCTAAAAGCGATTGCAAAGCCTGTCACCAGGTATATACAAAGGTGCTTGGGCCACCATTTGTTGAAGTGGCAAAACACTATGCCGGCAATAAAGATGCCGTTGATCTGTTAGCCAACAAAATCATAAAAGGCGGCAACGGTGTTTGGGGCGAACATGCCATGAGCGCGCACCCGCAACTGAGCAAGGATGATGCGTCAGAAATTGTGAAATACATTTTAACACTAAACAACCAAAAGGCTACTGTAATGCTGCCACAACAAGGTATAGTTACTTTAAAAGACCATTCAAGCAATCCGGATGCCGGCAGATATATCTTGACTGCTTCATACACCGATAAAGGTGGTGCCATAACGCCGCTTACTACAATCCAAGCAGTTGTATTGCGCCCGGCTAAAGTATATGCTAATGATGTGGATATGTATAGCAACATCCCTAAACGAAACAAAGTAATTACCGTGGCCGATGACCAAGCTTATTTTGTATTGAAAAATATCGACCTGAAAAACATCAGCCAGCTTACTTATAACTACTCGGCAAGAAACCTGGACGGTACAATTGAAGTACATACCGATTCGCCAACAGGAACGGTTGTAAGTACCCTAAACTTTACCGGAGTGCCAAGCGGAAATAAACTTAATGAGCAAAGCACATCAATAACTGATCCGCAAGGAAACCATGATCTTTATTTTGTTTTCACCAAAAGCCCTGCAAACAGCAAAGGTTGGATAAATCTGGAATGGGTAAATTTTGATATGGCTAAATAGAATAGGTTCTTACCCCAAATGATTAACCAATATTATATTTATTACGGTAATCATTTGGGGTCATTCCTGTTATTTTTTTGAACAGATCCCTAAAGGTTTTGACATCAGTGTAACCTACTTCAAACATTACTTCCTGGATAGATTTCCGGCCTATTTCTAATTGTTTTTTGGTTGCTTCGATCTTTACTTGCTGTATATACTCTAAAACCGTATCGCGGGTAGCTTTTTTAAACCTTCGTTCAAATGTGCGGCGCGTTATGTTGAAATGTGCTGCTATCTGATCTATAGCCAACCTATCCGCATAATGCTGCTCAATAAACTCCTGGGCGCTAAGGATGGTTTTATCTTTATGATTTTTTTGCCCATGGAAAACAATAAAGGGAGATTGGTCTGTCCTATCCAGATCAACAACAAAAAATTTTGCGATATAGATGACAGTTTCCCGATTGGTGTATTTTTCTACAAGGTATAAAAGTAGATTCCAGTAAGCATTGTTACCACCGCTTGAATATAACCCATGTTCGTGCGTAATCACCTTTTCATCCACCAAATTCACATCCGGGTAATAGTACCTAAACTCGTTAGCATAAGCCCAATGCGTGGTACATTCTCGTCCGCTTAACAGGCCGGTATAAGCCAGCAAGAAAGCACCGGTACACAAACTTGCAACCGCGGCACCGTTTTTATATTGCTCCGTTATCCAGGTGGCATAGTCCTTATTTAAATAAGTACCGGCAAGGGCATCTCCTGTTAGTGATGGGATAATAACCAGGTCAGTATGCGTAATCGCGGTGATCATCAAATCAGGCTTTATGGAAAACATACCGTTATTATTTTGCACCTCTTCATTTAAGCCGATTAGTTTAACCTGAAATACCGGCGCTTTCCCCACTCTCTCCAATACTTCATTTACGGTCTTTAACACATAACATGTATCGGTTATTGAGGCCATGACGGCATTTTTTAGCACTAAAATTGAAACGTCAATCATGGGTTAAAGGTAATAACATTTATTGTCGCAATACCCTACTTCATATTGTCGTATTACCATACCTTACTATAAAATTATGGAACCTATCTTTGTTAAAACAAAATTAAAATCGACATGATCAGCATTAATCCTTATTTCAACTTCATGGGCAATACAGAAGATGCCATGAACTTTTACAAATCTGTATTTGGCGGCGAGTTTACTGCCTTTCAACGTTTTACGGATAGCCCCGGCCATGAAAAAATGCCTAAAAATGAACAGTCAAAAATAATGCATGTTTCCCTGCCTATGGGCCCATCTAATGCAATAATGGCGACAGACACACTGGAATCAATGGGCATGGAACTAACTATAGGTAATAATTTTTATCTATGTGTAAACACAGAAAGTAAGGAAGAAACAGCTAAATTTTTTAATAAACTAGCCGAAGACGGTCAGATAGAAATGCCATTGAACGAAACTTTTTGGGGTGGCTATTGCGGCATGTGTCGCGATAAATTTGGTTTACAATGGATGATAACCTATGATATGAAACTGGCTGATAAATAAAATGAAAGGCCCGGTAATTTTATTAGTTACCGGGCCTTTCATTTTATACTAATCTGCTATTTTCTAATAACCGGCCAACCATTTTCCCAATCCAATTTGTCTATCCCCAGGCGAGGGTAAGTAGTAGTATAGGCGTGATAGGCAATGTAATCTACGCCATCAAAAGTTTCTACAGAGTTGTGACCACGCGCGTAAAAAACTTTATTATCGCCGGTATCGCCACCGAGCAATAAGGTGCCACCGCCTTTCGTCATACTTTTTCCATCCTTATCCAAATACGGCCCGGTTATTTTTTCAGAACGACCAATCCTTATATTATACGTGCTTTTTATACCCGAGCAGCAGCTGTCCCATGATACAAACAAGTAATAAAAACTACCTTTTTTAAAGATGAATGGCGCTTCAATTTCTGCATTTCCAGGTTCGGGGTCGGTATATTTATAATCGCGCGGTCCGCGACTGGCTATGGTGTACCACTCTTGCGGTTCAGCAGGCGTTTTAAAATCGGCACTTAGCTTAACCAGTTTTAAGCCATCCCAATGCGATCCAAAACTTAACCAGGGCGTTCCATCGTCATCAACAGCTAAATTGGGGTCTATGGCGTTCCAATCATCGCGCCCGGTTACTGATTGCAGCACCATGCCACCATCAACCCATTTATAATCTTTTGATTTTACATCAAGCGTTTTATTGGTAGCCATACCAATTACAGAAGTATTTTTACCAAAAATGGATGTAGCATAATACAAATACCATAAACCATTATGAAAACTAATATCAGGAGCCCAAAAGCCAAGCCCCTTAAAACTGGGTAGCTTTTGTGCAACCCAAGTGGGCACTACGGAAAAAACCGATGGTTGCTTAGTCCATGTTTTCATATCCTTTGACGACCATATCTGTATGCCACCGCCTGTAAAATAAATATAATAAGTATCGCCCTCTTTAGCCATGCATGGGTCATGCACGTTTGGATCTGTAGTTAAATCACCCACCTGGAAATGTCCGCGTATATTTGGTATGGTTGTTGGCTGTTGAGCTTGTATTTTAAGACTACAAGCTAGTAACAGGGCGATAAATAATTTACTTTTCATGTGGATTATTTTGAATCTTTGGGCCATTGCGCCAATGGTTTAGTTTGTTGGCTGACTTGAATGGATTGGCTTTGCGGAACAAGCATTACATTAATATTTCCTTTTGTATGTGCTGGTATTTTCATTTCCAAACCAACAATGCCAGTACCAGGATTTGGTGCATCATAGTCCATCTTTGGCGCGGTAGACCATGCTTTAACTTCGACAGGAAAAGTACCTGATGCCTGCAACAATAATGTTTTTCCATCCTTTGTTAACGATGCCGAGTTTTTACCAGTGACATTAATATTAGCCCCTGTAACCATAGACCATCGTACTGTTATGCTATCTGATAAAGATTCCAACTCATCTCTCACCAAAACATATTTTTGATCGATAATTGCTATCCCACGGATGGCCTTGGCTACTTTTTGACTATACAGCGAAGTTAGATCTACCACTGTATTTTTAAATACCGGCTTAACTGATGAACTAATAATAGTTGCCGAACCTTTAACCTCCTGCAAACCATCATCAATAGTTAAGGTACTATGATTAAAGTTATTGTATCGCAGTATCTGCCAGCGTTGCGAGTTTTGTTTATTATTCCATAGATCAACCTTTTTAGATTCTAATGATTCATAATCTTGCATACCCAGGTCTATTCCCCAGCGCACGCCATCTGCTTCCATAACAAACGACCCTGCATCCATGTGGGCATGATTTACGGATGGTGAGCCTGCTTTTAGGCCTACAAATATAGCATTAGGATCATCCCATGATGTACGCATCATAGCTACCGGGTTTAACCCGCCTCCTACCCACATGGTAGCTTTAGGCTTGGTAATTTTATCCAGTTGCAAGCCTTTGGCCCATATTAAAGTAGCGGGTAATAGCCTGTTTCTTGATACCGCACGTGTATCCAACTGCACTTTTTCCGTCCACAACAGTGAGGGATCATGCAACTTATTAGCAAACCAAAACATAGCCGGGTTAAACTCTTGTCCTGTGCCTGCATCAGAATAATTAAAGGCCTGGCCTTTAATGCCTGTCATGTTCTCCAAATATCCTGGGGTTTTTAAAAAGCCGGGCTTTGCCGACAAACCGAAATCTTTACCAAATGCGGTTTCCAAAGCGCTTATCAGCATGACATTAAAAGATGTTCCGTATTCCCAATAACCATAACCTTCGGGATAAGCCCCATCAGGTTTATAGGCCTGCATGGGCAGGTCAACAGATATGATCGCACGGTTTATCATTTGAACTGAAAGGTCAGGGTGATCTTCGTAAGTGGCTAGCGCACCGTAAGTAATACCTGCATTGCAAACCTGGTTCCAATTGTTGTTAACTGCTAGCCAGTAATTGTAAGCCTTGTCTGTAGATGTGTTGATACCTTTATTTAATATGGCATCCTTAACTAAAGCTTTTGTACTTTCTGAGAGATCATTATATAGCCAATCATATCCTATAGATACCGCCATCGTCATCTCCCCAACGTCTAAATAATGAGTTGGGTTCCAGTCAGCGAAAGAAGATACTGCGATCAATTCTTTTTGTGCCTGTTGCAGATAGAGGCTATTATGTGTCATTCTGTAGCCATACGACAAATAGAATATCCTGTGGATAGCTTCTCTTGAAACATCTAGTAGCCGCTTGCCAATTTTTTTGTATTGTAATGGTGCGATATTGATCATAGCATCACAATTTTTGAGAATAGCCTGGTGAATTTTTAATAAGCTGGCATCTGCATTTATAGATATTAACAATTCTTTGTCCTGTCCTTTCAATAATAAAAGCCGGGGATGATCAGGGATTTTATCAGCAGTTGATAATACCTGAGCATAAGTAAAACAGGTTACACAAATAAGGATGATAGTTAATAGATATCTAAATATTTTCATACAAAATTGTTAAAGCAGAACGCCAGGTAATTATTGGTTAAATTATACAATTAATACAATTTATGGATGAATTTAGTTGTAAATTTTGCATTATTGTACAATTATCATTCATAATAGCCAATAATTATGAAACCTATATTACGAAAAGTAGACAGCGGAAATAATTCATTTAGTATAAGGGAAGACATTTATCCTTTCCTATACAATCACTGGCATTATCACCCCGAAATTGAACTGACTTTTATCAGAAAAGGCACCGGTGTACGATTAGTAGGCGATAGCATGGCGCCGTTTGAGGACGGCGATTTGATCTTACTAGGCTCTAACCTGCCACACATGTGGCGCAGCGATTCTATCTACTTTAAAAATATCCCTACACTAAATATTGAAGCTATAGCCATACATTTTAAGGAAGACTTTTGGGGTGCAGCATTTATGCAACTGCCTGAGTTAAAACCGATCAAGGAAATGCTGGATCTATCCAAACGAGGGCTTAGAATAGTAGGCAATACAAGGGACGTAGTGATAGATGAAATGGAGAAAAATATTCACGTATCTGGCTCAAAACGGATTGAGTTTTTGTTAGGAATATTGGATACCATTAGCCGTACTGGTGAGTACGTTTTACTATCAACCCCCGGCTTTAATAAAACTTATGACTTGACTACTACTGATAAGATAAACCTGATATATACGTATACCTTTAATAATTTTAAGAACCCCATCTCCATTAAAGAAGCGGCCGAGGCAGCTAATCTTAGTCCTAACTCTTTTTGCCGTTATTTTAAAACCCGTACACTTAAAACCTACTGGCAATTTTTACTGGAGATACGGATTGGCTATGCCTGCAAATTGCTAATTGAAAACCAAAAGTCGGTTGCTCAAATTTGTTATGAGTGTGGATTTAATAACTTGTCAAACTTTAACAGGCAATTTAAATCGCTGCTTAAAATAACGCCATTACAATACGCAAAATCATACACAGAACACGTACACACTTTTGCGGGCTAAGACCTAATGTCATTAAATAAAAATGTCATTTCGACCAAAGGAAGAAATCTATACATAGACTGGAAACCCTGCTTAGCGGTGTATAGTTCTCTCCCTTTGGTCGGGATGACATCGCTCTTAGTTCAATAACATAAGCTAAGGCCGAGCCTGTATTATTTAAATACAGACTCCGCATCAGCTAATGAAATACCTAATACTGTTTTTGCAATAGCATCTAAAGATGCTTTATCTCCGGTAAAATGATATACCTGGTGACGATGTCTCAAACTCCTGCCGGGAGTTAGAAAAGCAGCCGGCGAAACGCTTTCGATCTCATAGAATGGCCCCATTTGGCTGCCGTTGGCCAGCGGGCCATCATTGTAGGCATTTACCGCGTCACCGCTTAATGGGTCTCTATCTGTTCGCCACTCCTGGTTTAAATAAAGGCCCTTGTTATCTACATCAAATTTGGCAATGGTTAACACATTGTTCTCTGCATCATAACTTCCAATTACCGGCATCGCTCTTTTTGGTGTGATACCCAACTTACCTCTTGATTTCCCATCAGCTTTAAAGAAAAGGATATTGTTTTTAAAAACTATACGGTCAGCTGGTATTTGTCCAAAGTAATCTGTAGTAGCAATTTTAGCGGTTTGGGCATCGTTGTAAGGAATAATGATCACAACTTTTGGCGATGGGGTAAACATATCCAAATTCCACATACATGGCGCGCCGGTTTTTTCGTCCCATGCAAAGTTACCGATATTGGTTAAATTGTTGGTTGCCTGGAAACCTACAACTTTGGTTTTGTTGTCTAATTTAATTCCCAACTCCATCTCAATAGCCACATTTTCAAAGATACTTATATCACGATCGACCTTTATTTTAAGCTGCGTACCGGCATAATTTTGCAGGCTCATATCTTTGGTCATCATTACCTTTTTTTCATTAGCCGTTACCACATTCCAGGCTTCTGTATCAAATGCTTTAGGCGTATGCCAATACGGAAAATCCATTTTGGTACGCGGTTTAAAAAACAGCGAAAATTTGCCGCCTTCGGGGCCTAACCATAAACGATTCTCGCTGCCATAAGCGTTCATATGCGAGTCGGTATCAGCTTTAAATGTTTTATAATTGATCCAACCAAAGCTTCTTCCTTGTAAACTATCAGCAGTCGAGGTAAAAACCTTGCCCTGGTATTTGGCAGAAACAATAACCTGCGCCTTGCCATCGGCACTTTTTAATACAAATACACTATCGTTCTTTTTCAGAAAGTCAAGGTCATACCCAAATGTTCCTTTTTCAAAAGTGTTGCTATTGGCATCTTTCTTACCATTCATCTGGCAGGAAGATAAAGTTGCAGCAATAGCAATTACCGCGTAGTTCAATTTCAATTTATTGCTCATTTCTTTATCAGTTTATATTGGTTATAGCTTAAAAATGAATTAACTGTTGTAGGCAATCGTATTTATTAAAGTTCCTATCCCATCAATAGAAATTTCAACGACATCAAACGGCTGCAAAGTAAAATCATTTGGTGGCACCAGGCAAGTGCCGGTCATTAAATAAACACCATCTGGGAAAGTAAGCTCCCTGAATAAAAATCCAGCCAGCTCTTCTAACGACCTTTTCATCCTTGACAACGGCGTTTTATCCGCATAAGCCGATACACCATTACGCTTAATTACAATACTTATAATAGTTTCTTTACTTATAGGCGCCGGAATAATATATAAACAAGGGCCTATAGCCGCACTTTTATCATAAGTTTTAGCCTGCGGCAGATATAAAGCGTTTTCGCCTTCTATACTTCTTGAGCTCATATCGTTGCCAATAGTATAGCCTTGTATCTTACCTTTTGAGTTGATAAAAAGTGTCAATTCTGGTTCAGGAACATTCCAGGTAGAATCTTTGCGGATACTTACATCCTGCAAATGGCCAACAACCCTTTGCGGTGTTGATTTAAAAAACAACTCGGGCCTGTCGGCATCATAAACTCTCTTGTAAAGATCAGACCCGCCAGAGGTTTGCGACTCCTCTACCCTGGCATCCCTGCTTTGTAAATAGGTGACACCTGCGGCCCAAACTTCCTGGTTGGCTATTGGCGGTAATAAATTTTCCTGCCATTTATTATGAGTGACTTTTTCGGCAGTTGAGGTAATCCCTGTTAAATAGTTAAAAAGATCATCCCGGTTTACTACTTCATCCCACTGCTGGACTAGTTTATAAACTGCTGTATTATCCTGCAAAAAAATACCTTGTTCTGTTTTAAATAGTTTCATTTATGTATTGTATTTTTAAAGAGATATACCTCTTTTCCATGGTATAAAATCGTCATGACCAGAGGCTACAGCCTTGGCTTTTTCTTCTCCGCTGGCTATCCGTATAATTTGTTCTAGGATACGCTCGCCTGCTTCATTAATACTTTCTTCGCCGCTTATAACCGTACCTGCATCTATATCAATAATGTCATGCATTTTGTTATAAAGTTTGGTATTGGTTGATACTTTAATAACCGGTGCTATAGGATTGCCGGTTGGTGTACCCAAACCTGTTGTAAAAACAACGATGGTCGCACCTGACCCAACCTCGGCAGTGGTCGACTCAACATCACTGCCTGGTGTGCATAACAATGTAAGTCCAGGTTTTCTTACTTTTTCGGGATAATCCAGCACATCAGCAACCGGTGAAGTTCCACCTTTTTTTGCGGCGCCTGCGGATTTGATGGCATCGGTTATCAATCCATCTCGTACATTACCAGCTGATGGATTAGAATCAAACCCCGAACCCAAAGCCTTGGCTTTATCGTTATAACTGCGCATTAAATGCATGAACCTGTCGGCAGTTGCTTCATCTATGCAACGATCGCTTAGTTCCTGTTCAACACCGCATAATTCAGGGAATTCTGCAAGGATAACTGACCCACCTAATTCAACCAAAATATCTGATGCGTGGCCCAATGATGGATTTGCAGATATTCCCGAAAATCCATCAGACCCACCACACTCTAACCCTACGCATAGTTTGCTTAATGGTGCTGTCTGCCGATATTGCTCATTGGCTTTTATTAAGCCTGCAAAGGTTTGTTTTACGGCTAATTTTAGCAGATCAGATTCATTACCTATTTGCTGTTGCTCCAATGTGTATAACGGCTTTGAGAAATTAGGATCGCGTTTAAACACCTCTGCTTTTAGCATATCTATCTGCGCGTTTTGGCAACCCAGGCTTAATACTGTTGCACCGGCTACATTAGCATGGGTGATATATCCGGCTAATAGCCCGCAAAGATCTCGTGTATCCTCTTTTATTCCGGCGCATCCTAAAGAGTGTGTCAGGAATTTTATACCGTCTACGTTTGGAAACAACCTTTCATCTTCTGTCGCCACATCAGTTTCCTCAGCAAGATTAGTGTTTAATATATCCTCGGCGTTTTTACCGGATCGATATAGTTTTATCAGTTGTTGTACATGGTCCCGCTCTGGAGATCTATCAGTTTGATAGCCTAATTCTTTTGCGAAAGCATCTTGTATTACCTTAACATTTCTATTCTCACAAAATACCAGCGGAATAACCAGCCAATAGTTTGCCACGCCCACTGATCCATCGGCCCTATGATAGCCCATAAAGGTTCTGTTTTTCCAGGCGGTAGTATCAGGTATCAGCCAGTTAGTTTTGCGTTCGCCTAGTTCATAATCGCCTGACGCGTGTTTTATATTTTTTGTAGTTACCACATCACCGGTTTGTATGGGTAGTACAGCTTTACCTACCAATACGCCATACATTATTACATCATCACCCGGCTTAAAATCTTTTAAAGCGAATTTATGTTTGGCCGCGACATTATTCAATAATGTTATTTTATCATTTCCTGACGATATTATCTGTCCTTCCGATAAGTCAACCAACGCGACTTCGATATTATCTTTTGGGTGTATTTTAAGTGTTTTAGCTCGCATAGGTATAATAATTAAGCGATCCCGTTTTTAGTCATTTCTCCATCTACTTTACGCCATATCCCCAGCGGATTATCGTTTTGCAGTTCAGCGGGTAATAATTGCTGCGGATAATTTTGAAAACATACTGGCCTTGTAAATCGATATATAGCTTGTGAGCCAACCGATGTTGTGCGGCTATCCGTTGTCGCCGGGAATGGGCCGCCATGTATCATGGCATGGGTAACCTCTACCCCTGTCGGCGCATTATTTATCATTATACGTCCGGCTTTTTCTTCGAGGATATTAAACAGATCTTCAAATTCTGTCACATCGTTTTGATTAGCCCAAACACTAGCCGTTAATTGGCCGGGGATAGTTTCTGCAATTTCGGTTAGTTGTTTAGTATCATCAGCAATCACAAGTATAGCTACCGGGCCAAAATGTTCTTCAAATAATGTTTTGTCTTTTATAAAATCTTCGCCTGATACAACAAAAGCATGTGGTATAGCAGTATTTTCCTCTCCCGCTCCTGAACAAAGTAGTTTTAGCGATTGTAAAGATTTTAATTGCTTAATACCTTTATCATAAGAACCAGCTATCACATCGGTAAGCATTTTACCACCAGCTGCTTCTGCTAGCGCTGTTTCGTATTGCGCTAAAAACTCTTCACTTGCCGGGCTTCTCATCATTAATATGATACCCGGATTAGTACAAAATTGCCCCACACCCATGGTATTTGATGCGACCAAGGTTTTTGCAATAGTTACGGCTTCATCTTCTAGCTTATCTGGCAATAAAAATACAGGGTTAACACTACCCATTTCGGCATAAACCGGAATTGGTTCATCGCGCTTAACAGCTAAGTCAAACAATGCTTTGCCGCCTGCTAATGAGCCGGTAAACCCAACTGCTTTAACTAATGGATGAGTTACCAGCGCTTTGCCTGATTCGGTTGTTTTGCCTTGTATCAATGAAAAAACGCCATCGGGCATGCCTGTTTTTTTTGCAGCTTCTGCAATACAGTTTCCCACCAACTCTGAAGTTACCGGGTGGCCAAAATGCGCTTTATAAATTACCGGGCATCCGGCCGCTAATGCCGAAATAGTATCACCACCGGCAACTGAAAAAGCAAACGGAAAGTTACTTGCGCCAAATATCGCGGTAACACCTAATGGTTTTAACATTTGGCAAATATGTGGCTTGGGTAATGGTTGCCTTTGCGGATTTGCCGTATCAATTATGGCATTAACCCACGAACCCTCTTTTAGCAGGTTTACGAATAAATTAATTTGATTAATTGTACGGTCTATCTCACCATTTAATCGTGGTTGTGGCAGATGAGTCTCTTGCTGAGCCATTGCAACCAATACCTCACGGATGCTGTTAATTTCCGAAGTTATTGCTTCTAAAAACTTTACCCGTACAGTAGTGGGTATTAATTTATAAACTTTAAATGCTTCAGTAGCTTTTCTCGCAGCTTCGTCAACATTTGCGGCAGTTCCTTCTTCAAAAAAATAAGGTGCCGAATTATTGTCAGCAATCGCTACGCTTTTAAATGAGCCTGCACCGCTTTGATTTGCATATCCTATTATTTGTTTTCCTGTAATTTTCATAAGTAGTTTTTACGGGTTATTATCCCAATTTCTTCACTGTCCCCGAAACAATAACCTTATCAACCGGTATTTTACCATAAGCTATACTTAAAGATGGCACACCAGCTTTAAGCGAAACTGTCCCAAATCCGTTTGCAGTGGATAGGAAGCTGGTAAAATCGCCCACTTTTGAGTCGACATGTAATTCTTTATTTACTGCATCATAACGTACGCCGGTAAGCCCCTCTAACATTCCGTAGCTTGACATGGCACGTGCATACCAGTGCCCACATTCGTATTCATTAAATGGATTGCGTACTACGCCATCATATCTATCGCGACAAGCACGTACAATTTCCAATCCTTTTTCAACCTCGCCCATTAGCATTAGGTGCGATGCAACCTGGTATTCAATACCGGTCCAAACCTCGTTACTATACACAAATGGTAAAGAAAGTTTGCCACCGTTTGGCCATGAACAAAGTAATAAGCCAGCTTCATTGCCAATAGCATAAGTTGGACGCTGCGGATTAGCATGCTCACGCAGGTTGGTTTTAAAGTTGTGCCGATGTACGGCGATTAAATGTTTGCGTGTTTTGGCAGCATCCAACGGATCGCCTAAACCACACATTCGCGAAAGCCATCCACCCATAACACCGTCTGATAAGACACCAATACCATATTGATATTTGGGTCCTTCCTTTTCAAGCAAAGCTGATGCTTCGGGTGTGTATTGTGTAGCAAATGATTGCACCTTAGTTGGATTAGGTGCTTGCAACCCTTTCCATTCTATCTTTTGTAAAAAATACTCGCCATTATACAATTCACTTTCCATGTAAGCTTTTCCTTTGGCGTATAAAGTCTCATATTTCTGCACGTCTTTTTCCAAAAACTTGCCCATAGTAATTAATGAGTTTAAGGCGCCCAGGTAAAAACTGGTAGCAAAACCGGTTGGTCCCCAAAATTCAATATCATAGGTGTTGTGATGCGGTTCTTCCACTACCCCGCGCCCTTTTGGGTCCCAGGTTTTGCTGCAATAATCCAAACTGGCTTGCACTTTGGGATAAATTTGCTTTAACCACTCATTATCGCCGCTAATGCGCCATTCGCGATGCACTTTCATGATACCGCCCAACTGCCCGTCAGACGCCGCATGGAAGTTGTGTACTACACGCGTTATAGGCAAATTAGACCTGAACATCTGGTGTCCTTCGGCGTTCTGACTCTCGGTAAACTCGGTATCCCGCAAACTGCGTTCAAGCGATGGAAATAAATGCGAAACGGCTTGTGCATAGTTCCAAACATGTGTGCAGGAGCCATGACAACTGCCTCCGTTATCGCCACTGCCCTCCCAACACCAAAACCTGCCATCATGTTGTCTTAGCACCGTTGGCGATTTTAGTATGCTCAGGTTAGCCGCTACAGCTTCAATAACTTCTGCGGGCAGCGTGCTTTTATAAAATGTATCCGAAAAGAGTTTGGTTTTTTTCCGAAGATCAGCATAATTGGTATTCCAATACGCCACTACCTCTTCTATATTGTTAATTTTACTACTATACCAGGGCTTATGATATTTTAATAAAGGGTCATTATTTACTCTTTCCCTGTCGGCAGGCTCTACATCACCCATCCTTAGTTTGGTATTGGGTGTATACCAGGCCATCATCAGGCGGATAGTTTTTTCTTCGCCCGGTTTTAAAGTGAATGGTACAAATAAGGAAGCACCCGGCGCGTCTTTTTCTACCGGCGAATTATTTTTTGTTTCGGCGTTTTCAATTACCTTCCAGGCCATAGTCAGGCCGTCAAACCAGCCTCCTCTAAACCAGCAATAATCTACTACCGTTGAACTATCATCTGTAAAGATGGCGAAGTCGCCTTGTTTTTGAGGATCTTCTATAGAACCATCCGATGAAAGTATAAAACCATTTTTTATCGCTTTTATTGAGTTTTTTACACCCTGCTGGTTCATAAAATTGCGGCTACTGTAAGAAAAAACACATTCCTCTGTTTTGGCACTTGTGTTTTTAAACCGATATTCTAAACCACCAATTGGCATACTCGCGTTATCCGCATCAGTAGGGATAAACGGGCTCCAGCCTTTTAGCTGCACTTGTAATGGCACATCTTTATCTTCCAGTGTTATGTCTGCAAAAGGAAAACGCGCGTTAAACTCGGCTTTTTCAAAACGAGGTAAACCCCATGTTGCTCCACCCTCGCCACCCAGACCTGCATTATGTTGTCCAAATTTTTTCCATTCGGGAACTTTACTTTCTAAAACCTTAGCGCTGTTTTTAATGCCTTTTATGCTAATAGCCGCAAACATGGCAGGCTCATGAAACACCTCCGGATAGTTGCGCACCGACATGTGGGAAATTGCACCGGTACCTTCCAAACAAAACATACCTGCACCAATACCTCCGATAGGGAAAGCAACCCTGTTTAAATATTGCCCTTTGTAGGTACTGTTATATTGGCGTTTAGCTGTATCTGCTGCAACAACATCTTCTTTAGCCTCCTTACTGTCGGAAGTTTTAAAACTCCCGACAGGTAAAAATGCCGCCATGCCGCCAACGCCTATATTTTTCAGGAATATACGCCGATCTGATTTATTTTTCATGAGATATATCAGTTAATAGTAAATGATAAACTTTCAGAATAAATTGTTAATTGATCTCCAATTCGTCTTTTGATGGTAATTTAGGATACTCGCCATGCGGCCCTGATTGGTACCAAAATGCAACGGATATAATATCCGAATGTTGTGCCAGATATCTTCCACCTGATTTCCAACCCAGATCCTGAATGGTTACTTTAAGATCATTTTCAAAACGAATAGGATCCTGTATATGCCATCTGTAAAGGCCAAAACGCTGGCGTATCTGGTAATGCCCATCGCCTTTTATTACCTGCGGCATACCCGTATATGGGGTTGAAAATTCGGTATAATTGACCTCATCAACACTGGCTGCATTTCTTTTATGCGTATCAAAATCGTACGATCCGCAGAAATAATCTTCTGTACCGGTACCAACTATGGTGGCAAAGTCTTTGTCGCCATCCATGAAGAATTTTATCTCACCTTCGCCCCACCAGCCATTATTATTTACATCAACACCCATATAGGTACCAACATATTGGCCTTTTCCTTTAACACCATCAAGCAAGGTGTAAAGGCCACTATCGCCATGTTTTGATTTTCTGAATTGTGCATGGAAATAACCCTCATCTGCTCCTACTTTAGTTAAAGTATAATCTACCTGGTAATATAAGCTCATTGCCCTATCATCCATATTTTGCATGGTGATACGGCATTTTTTACGGAAAGGCATTTTCCAATAGCTGTTAAACGCGCTACCCGGATTTACCGTTATCGGAAGCGAGTTTAACGGCGAATAGCTATTCCATCCCATCCCGAAAAACGAGCCAACAGGCACCTCGATAGATGGATCTTTTTCATCATCCCAATAAACGCGCATAATTGAAAGGCGCCAGTTACCGGTAGGTGTCATCCAAATGTGTTGTATAGCACCGGGGCCTTCCATTTCGGCAATGGTTATTGTTTCGCCTGCATTAATAATTATATAAGGGTTAACTTTCCAACCCTGCCCCAGTTCGCGGGCAGCATTTGTAGCGTTGGCAACATTTCTTTTGCCTTTATCTTTTACCGGGTCGGCCATGCCGCCTTTTCCTTTTTCGCCTGTGAAGTTCTCAGGACTTATAGATCTTGTTTTGGCATCAGATAGTTTTGATAAAGTGCCCAGGTTCATATCAAGGCCGTTAAATTTTTCGCTTTGCTGCCCGTAGCAGTTAAAAACCAGCAACAATGAGACTAGGATAAAAAGTAATTTTTTCATCAGTTTATTAAGGTTAATAATATTGGTTTATAATATTACTACAAAGAAAGAACAATGACTAATTAAAAACTTTAAATAAATAGCTAATTATGGTATTATATTGCCATTATGTTTAACAAGATATAAAAAAGTATGGTAAATTGTATTAGCTGCTTATATAATTAAGGCAACATAACCCCGCCAGATGTAAAATATTTCGAACAAAGTTGTATATACAAGATGCAATAAATATATTAGCCGATATTCTTTACCAAGCGGGTCTAACCAACCAATATCCTACTAAAACTAATATTATAATGAAAAACTTTAACGCGGTTTTTGCCTGTTTACTACTATTTAGCAGTAGTGTTGTTGCGCAGCAAAAAAAATCAAACCTATCTTATGTAGACCCAACAATAGGTGGCGTAGGTTTAATTTTAGAACCTACCCGGCCAACGATACAGTTACCTAATCAGCTTATACGGGTGTTTCCGGTTAGAAAGGATGCGTTGGACGACCAGATATCATATTTCCCGCTTACGGTGGCTTCTCACCGGGTAATATCCTTATTTAGCTTTATGCCTATTAGCGGATCAAGTGAAAGCGTGCTGTGGAATAAAAAAGAAGTTTATAATTACGAGGTACTTACCCCCTATTACTATAAATCAGAACTGGGTGATGATGGTAATCTTATTGAATTTTCGCCATCAAAAAAAAGTGGCTTTTTCAAAGTCGGTTTTAAAGGAAGTACAAATAACTATTTGCGTTTAGGAATACTTAACGAAGGCGGTGAGATTAGCGTTACCGACAAACATATTATCACAGGCACCGAGATATTTAAGGGCATGAAAGCCTTCTTTTATGCCGAAACTGATGGAGATATTTTACAGGTTATCAGCAGATCAAGGGCCAATGCAAAAAACCTAATGGTTAAAGTGCCCAAAAATATCAGCTTTAAATATGCCATATCTTACATTAGCATTGATCAGGCCAAACAAAATCTGAAAAAAGAAATTCCCGACTGGGATTTTAAGGCGGTTAAAAATACAGCTTATAAAGAGTGGGATAAGGTGATGTCGCAAATAAACGTTGAAGGTGGCACACTGGCCCAAAAGCGGGTATTCTATACTTCGCTTTACCGTTGCTATGAGCGTATGGTTGACATTAATGAGTATGGCCAGTATTATAGCGCGTATGATCACTGGGTACATAAAAGCGACCGACCATTTTTTGTTGACAACTGGATATGGGACACCTACATAGCATTGGGCCCATTACAAATGATATTAAATCCGGCTAAGGAGGCTGATAAGATCAACTCTTACATTACTATGTACCAGCAAAGTGGGTGGATGCCATCATTTGCCTTGATCTTTGGCGACTGGCCGGCTATGACCGGCAACCACGCGGCATCATGGATGGCCGATGCCTGGTTTAAAGGTATCCGCAACTTTGATTTAAAAACCGCTTATGCCGGTTTAAGAAAGAACTCGCTCGAAGCTACATTACTGCCATGGAACAACGGGCCCGCTACTGTATTAGATTCATTTTACAACAAGCATGGGTACATGCCCGGACTGCCTTATGGTGAGCCTGAAACCGTTCCGCAGGTAGAGAATGTTTGGGAAAAACGACAAGCAGTTTCAGTTACTTTAGAAAATAGCTTTAGCGACTGGAACATAGGCAACTTAGCTGTCGAATTGAATCTTCCTAAAGATCAGGATTTGTTTATGACTCGCTCTAAAAATTACCAGAATGTATTTAGAAAAGACAAAGGTTTTATGTGGGCTAAAGATAAAGACGGCAAATGGATAGACGACATGAACCCTAAAACTGCCGGAAGGGAGTTCTTTACAGAAAACAACGCTTACACCTACAATTGGGTAGTAAAGCATGATTTTAAAGGTCTGTTTGATATGATGGGTGGTACTAAGCAAGCCGAAAACAAGCTGGATCAATTATTCAGAGAAGATTTGGGTGCGCCAAAATTTACTTTCTGGAAAACACAACCTGATGCTTCCGGATTGGTGGGGCAATTTGTGATGGGTAATGAACCCAGCTTTCATATCCCCTACCTATATAACTATATGGGCGCGCCGTGGAAAACCCAAAAACGTATCCGTATGCTGTTGAACACATGGTATATCGACAACTTATTCGGTATACCTGGCGATGAAGATGGCGGTGGAATGACCTCATTTGTGGTGTTTTCTATGATGGGATTTTTCCCGGTTACCGCGGGTATTCCTATTTATAATATTGGCAGCCCGGTATTCACTAAAGTAACTATCAATTTACCAAACGATAAAAAATTCACCATTAATGCACCAGCCAGTTCTGCCGAAAACAAATACATACAAAGCGCCGCCATTAACGGTACGCCTTTAAACAAGCCGTGGTTTACCCATGCTGAATTATTAAAAGGGTGCACACTTACTTTACAAATGGGTGCCAGGCCCAATAAAATATGGGGCAGTAAACCGGAAAATGCGCCGCCTTCGGCAATTAATGTAAACCCTGAAAGTTATAAGTAAAAGATAATTAAGCAGATAAAAAAGTGACAATAAAAAACATTAAAAAACTTGTAAAATATATTTGCAGAGGTGTTTTTAAATCTTACCTTTGCATCCCCGATCGGGATGTAGCGTAGCCCGGTATCGCGCCACATTTGGGATGTGGAGGCCGCAGGTTCGAATCCTGCCATCCCGACGATTAGCGATATCACCAAGTGTCAAAAACCTCTAAATCAATGATTTAGAGGTTTTTTTTATGTTTTCTAAATCAGAAAATATCAATAAATATCATCAGTTTCATGTCTTATTCGTGGTCTGTTTTTAAGGCTTTATATTCGCTTTTTAAAGCTTGTAATCTACTGACTGATAAATAGTTAAGTACGTCGTTTGATACTTTTTGATGGCCATTGACACTCCAGAATATTGAAATTGTGTCTCTTTAAAATCATTAAGTATCTGATTATTAGTTTTTTAATTCAAAAAATCAGGACGATGAACTCAAAAAAAAGCACTTTTGGCCTTATTTTCTTCACGAAAAAAGCCAACGAAAACGGCGAATGCCGTATTTATTCCCGTATTACCATCAATGGCAAAAGCGTTGACCTGTCCACTAAACGGATAGTCAATAAGATCTTATGGAACTCCGCCAAAGGCATGGCTCGCGGCACCAGCAAGGAATCCCTCGAAGTCAACGATTATCTTGAACAGTTCCGCTCCGGCGTGGTAGATGCTTACCAGGAAGCGATAATACAACAAAAGCCACTTACCCCCGAAAACATCCGAAACACCTTTTTAGGACAGGATGAAGCCGCCCATACTTTTCAAGACCTTTTTAATTACCACAACGAACATGAAAAACAAGTGCTGGCCAAAGGCACTATGAAAAATTATTATACCACCCAGGACTATATTCTGCAATTCCTGAAAAAAAGTAAAAAGCCTATCGGATGGGACATTAGCCAGCTATCCTATAAATTCATTGCTGATTTTGAATTATTCCTCCGAACATTTAAAAAAACAGACGACCCGCAGCCGCTTAACAATAACGGTGTGATGAAACATTTGGAGCGTTTTAAGAAAATGATCAATATGGCGGTTACCATCGAGTGGCTGGACAAAGACCCTTTCGTTAAACATAAACTCAAATTCACTTCCAAAGAACGGGGCTACCTCACCGATGAAGAATTAGCTATCGTTGAAACAAAGGAATTGGAAAGTGATAAACTTAATTATGTGCGTGATCTGTTTTTATTCGGTTGTTATACGGGCCTGTCATATATCGATGCAGTGAATCTGGCCCCGCATAACATCGCCATTGGAATAGACAAAGAGCAATGGCTAATTACCCAGCGACAGAAATCATCTATACCCGTAAAATTACCCCTATTGCCTATTGCGACACAATTGATTGCCAAGCACCGGGATGATCCGCGTGCTATAAGTGCAGGCACGATATTTCGACCAATCTCTAATCAAAAGCTAAATGATTATTTAAAAGACCTTGCCAGTAAATGTGAGATCGTTAAAAATTTCAGTTTCCATTTAGCCAGGCACACTTTTGCCACTACCGTGACATTGGCGAACGGCGTACCCATAGAAACCGTTAGCAAAATGTTAGGGCATACCAAAATATCTACTACACAGATTTATGCTAAAGTCATTGAACGGAAAGTAAGTGATGACATGGCTGTATTAAGGGAAAAATTAAATAATGTAAGACTGCCCACAGTAAAAACCAATAGCTAACGGAATGGGTTAAATTTCGTTAGCTTTAAATTAATTAGCCTTTTATATAGGCTCGAAATTATATAGTACTATGTATTGCATATTACTATTTAATAACTATCTTTGAAAGATTATAATTTGAATTTATGAAAACACTGTCATTTCTTTTCTGCTTTTGGGTTGCGTTGTCGACGGGCTTCGCGCAAACCCGCTTACCGGTTATCCATTCCGGCACTTACAACGCGACGATAACAGACGGCCGGCACGTTAAAACCGAGTGGCATTTAGATCCCAAGGCTAAACCGGACATTTATTACGTCAATATACCCCGTATAAAAAACAAGGTTACTTTTCATACAGACAAGGCCAGTCTAAATTTTGATACACGGTTTGGCCAGGACTACGATTTTTTAATCGTGGTAAATGATAAGGATACCTGTCATATCCGCATCAGTGCAAAGGATGAACCCGCGGTGATCCGGGCCGCAAGTGATCAACCGTATCCGGATACCATTCCTTTCTCGCTGAAAGGATCACGGGTTTATCTTGCAGGTAAGCTGAATGGTGAGCGCCCGGTTACCATTCAGTTTGACCTTGGCGCAGGCGGTACGGTGGTAAACAAAGCGGTTTCCGGTAAACTGGCGCTACAGTTTGACAGCAAAACCAGCATCAGCAATACCCAGGGTACAGCCGAAGCGCGAACCAGTTCGGGAAATACGCTCGAAATCGGCAGCTTGAGATGGCAGAGCCTGCCGTTTACCGAGGTTAGTAATATGAAACCAGACGAGGATATCATTATTGGTAACGGCCTGTTCCGGGATAAGATAATCGAGCTGGATTATGACCGAAAGCTGATGATCGTATCAGAAAAGTTGCCCAAAAAGTCAAAAGACTATACCGTGCAACCGGTGTTTTATGAGCAGAACCGGCCAAAATTTGAAGTAACCATCCGGCATAATGATCAGCCTTTCAGCTTTTGGTTTTTATTCGACACCGGCAGGGACGGCACTATGTTGATAGGCAAGGATTTTACCGAGGAGAATGATAACTGGAGTAAACTGCAGCCCTTGACCACACTTGGTGATGGAAGGAAGATCGTGAGGCTCGACGCAACTATTGGCGGGCAGGAGTTCAAGGATATTGTAACCAACGCTGCTGATCCCGGCAATGCTGCAAGCCGGCCTACTTTATTTGGCAACCAGGTACTGAACCACTTCAACATGATACTTGATAACCAAAAAGGCTTGCTATATCTTAAGCCTAACGGCCGAAAAAATGAACCGTATGCCAATTACGATGAATATTTAAAAACGCTCAAAAAGTAGCAATGGGTTACAAACATCACTTGCAATCAAAGCCTGTCGATATGGAACAGCGTGAAATCTTAAAAGTTCAAAATGTAGCTTTATTGGAGATTCCGCTGAAATTGACCACCTGATTCCGGTTTAAACTGACCACCCATTCCGCTCCAAACTGACCAGGGTATTCCGGAGCAAACTGACCACCCCCGATTTTGCGGTTAACGCGTTATCATCACCTTTGACAATCCTAAAGCTGTTGAAATAAAAAGAACGTCCTGAATGGCTCAGGAAGATCCGTCTGGCTTGGGATGTATCCGAAAAGGGTAATTGAGGCGCTGTGGCCTGCTAAATAGCTCAGGGAGCTACCTTATCAAGTTACCAGGCAAGCCGGTTAATAAGCAGCGGAGAAGGAATTCTGAATTGAAGTACCGATAGGAAAAAAGGCAAAATCATTATATTTGGTCATGCTATCAATGCATTTGCTGTATCTCTTTGCCAGCAAACAGGTGTCAGTTTTGCCACGGAATAGGGTGTAACATATGTCCGAAACGTCCAGGCTAATTCCCTTTCCTATGGAAGCTGTAACTGGTATTGTTTTTGGATTAAAAATGACGGAAGATCAGATAACGGCAATTTGTCGTCTAATGGTACGACTGGGTACAAAAATGTAAGTTATGTGCAAGCTGAACTACATCCGACAGACTACAAATTGAATTTTATTGATGTAAATATTGTTGACGCACCGGAATAGGTGCGCTAATTAATAGTGATCAAAAGCTTGCAAAATCAAACATCAATGGCTATATTTGAGTATAACGTTCTTAACTATTTATCAGCATCAAAACGAGTGAATATGTCGCAAATTTAGGCCATGTCTTATTCGTGGTCTGTAGACTGATAGTAATACATAACTGATTGATAATCAGTTGATATAGAGGGTAGGTTTAAATCCTGCCATCCCGACAACAAGCGATACCTAGTATCAAAAGCCTTTAGATTTATCCATCTAAAGGCTTTTTTGTTTTTAGAATAAGTTCAGTTTTAAATTCTAATACAATACCTTTAAACTCGGCACTCTTATACTTATCGTCGAGACGGCAAAAAGAGATAGCTATTAATCTCCATTCACATCTCACAGATCAGATAAATACAGTTAAAAATCACCCGTTGTGCAACAATCGTATGACATTTAAGCAACAATCATATGACATTGGAATAGTTGATTAAACTTCGATGTAATTTCACGGTCTGCAATGCAAATAATATTTAAAACGATATGAAAAAATATATTTTATTAACGCTTTTACTGGGATTTTGCTATTCGCAAATGTTTGCCCAAGACAAATTAAAAAGTGTACAAGCCAATAGCTTACGGGCCGTTCCCGGTATTAAAATTGATGGTAACATTACCGAATGGAATAACAATTTCCAAGCATATAACAAAGCCGTTAAGCTATATTATATTTTAGCTAATGATGATAAATATCTTTACCTGGTTGCAAAATCAACAGACCCAACTAACAATGCTAAAATTGGTGCCGGTGGCATAACCATTAATATTAATACCGCCGACAAAAAAAATGAAAAGGATGCATTTAGCGTAACCTACCCGGTTGTTAACAGGGGCGGGCGTGGTGGCGGTGGTCGTAACCGTGGTGGTTTTGGCGGTGGGCGGAATAATGGCGTGCCATTGTCAGATTCTGCGTTGAAAGCTCAAACTGAAGAAGCCCATAAACAATTTGTTGCGGCAGCCAAAGAAATCAGGGTTTTAGGCTTTAAAGAAATTACCGATACATTAATATCAATTTATAACGAGTATAGTATCAAATCATTAGTTGCCTATGACGAGCAGGGGGCAATGACTGTCGAGATGGCTATACCACTTAAAGCTTTAGGTTTATCAACCGATGCACCAAAAGAATTTGCTTATCAAATAACACTTCTGGGCTTGCCATTACCGGCAGGCGGTGGCTTTGGTGGCGGTGGCGGTCGTGGAGGAGGCCGTGGTGGCCGTGGTGGTGGAGGAAACAATATTGACTACCAGGATTTATTAACTCCTACAGACTTTTGGGGTAAATACACTTTAGCTAAAAAATAATATCCCAATAATAATACCCTTATATACCCTACATCTCAGCATGAAAAAATTTCTATTCATTATAATTACATTAATAACATTGTCATCTGGGCTATTTGCTCAAGTCAAGCCTGTCCCCCCGCCATTGGCAATCCGCGAGGTTAGTGGTGTTGTGAAAGACGAAAAAGGTGAAACTGTTATCGGAGCATTAGTAACCTTAAAGTCAGTAGTAGATACATTAAGAGGCGCAACTAATGAAGATGGAATATTTGTTTTCAAAGGCGTAAAAAAAGCAGCTTTTAATGTTACCGTAACAAGTATTGGTTCTGAAACTTTTGTTAAGAAATATCTTAATAGTGATATAGCAAAAAAAATAGTTTTAGATCCTATAACACTAAAAACACAATCGAATCAACTTAACGAAGTAAAAATTGATGGTACACCCAGTGTAGTTTACAAAACAGATACTGTTGAATATCGCGCCAGTGATTATAAAGTACGAGCCAATGCCACACTTGATGAATTAGTTAAGAAAATGGAAGGCATGGAAGTTGGATCAGACGGCTCGTTAGTGCACCAGGGTGAGTCTGTTGTTAAAGCTAAGTTAAATGGCAAAGAGTTTGCCGGGGGCAGTATATCTCAAGCGCTTAAAAATTTACCTGCTGATATTGTTGAAAAAATACAAATAGTTGATGATTACGGGGACATGGCCGCCCGCACAGGTATTAAAACCGGCACACCGCAAAAAATATTAAACATAACCACCAAGCCGGACAGATCTGTAGGTATTACAGGCCGAACAAGCGATCAGGCTGGTAACAATGACAGATACAATTCGCAAGTATCGGTACAACGTATTGATGCTAACCAGGTAATAAGTTTAATTGGTAATTTAAATAATACCGTAACCGGCGTTGGCGGAGGTAGCCCCGGAACTACACAATCCGGTTCGCCTTCATTTAGCTATCGCGATCAGTGGAGTAAAAAAATACAGGTTAATACCAGTTATTCTTATTGGTTTAATAATAATAATTCAACCAATTACCAATACGGTTTTAACAATACAAGTTTGGGGGTCAGTGATTTCTCTCAGCATGGTAGTAACGAAAATACAGGGAGCGGGCACAATGTGCATTTCCAAATGGATTTCCAAATGGATAGTTTAAATTTCCTACAGATAAACCCATCATACGGTACTTCTAAATCATCAAATTCAAGTAATTATACCAGGGATCAAATAGATAATTTCAAAGATACTACCGGTGCTTCATTATTTCAACACCGATTAAGTACGGGCACAAATGGTGGCTCCAGCTTAAACAACAGTTATGGTGTTAATTCGCTTTTTGTGCATTTATTTAGAAAACCAAAAAGAAATATATCTGTAAATTTAGGCGTATCGCATTCAACATCCGAAGCAAATGGTAATAATGATAAGCTTTACCATTATTTTGCAGATAGTACACAAAGTACGCTAATAAAAGACTCTACAATAAATCTGTTAACGGTTCGTAGAAATACCAATACATCATTCTCGGGTACCATATCCTATACAGAACCTTTAGCACTATACTCGTTATTAGAGTTCAGATCCGAGTTATCCCGATCAAATAACAATGCCAATTCAACACAAGACAGTGTTTCGGCAAATGGCACTGTAACAGAAATACCTGCCTTTAGTAATATCTTTAATTACTCGGTAACACAATCACGTTATACGGCAAATTATAGATATGATGGCCTTAAGGTTAATTTATCAATTGGTGCTACCGCAATAGCGTATAATTTAACCGGTACTAAAGTTGATAATAACACTTTTTTAAATGCAACTACTTCAAGGTCTAACTTTAAATTAGTCCCCGCATTTCGTTTTCAATATGCATGGTCGCGGACACAACGCCTGCAAATAACTTATAATGGCGCAAATGTTGAGCCTGATTTTTCACAAGTTCAACCTTTTACTGATAGAACCAATCCTAACAATATTATTGTCGGTAATCCAAATCTTGATCCGGGTTTTAATCATTCTATCAATGGATCGTACAATAATTATATAGCAAACTCCAGGTTTAACTTATCATTTAGCGGCTATGCCAATTTTCAACAGAACGTCATAACCACAAATACATTAAATATACGTACTATACTTACACCGGCAGTTGATGCCACCCCAACCAGCCCTGCTGTTCCCGCTAAGTATAAAAATATAAATGAGGTGCATTTTATTAACCTTGACGGATCACACCAATTTGGCGGCGGATACGGTATTTCAAAACAATTGGATGATAGAAGATATAATCTATCGTTAAACGGTAGTGTAAATTATAGCTACTCGCCAGCGATGAGTAATAATATATTATACCATAATACAGCCTGGAGATTTGATGATCGTTTTGGCCCTAGAATTACACCTAACGATAATATTGAATTTAACCCATACGTGGGCTATAACCTTACCCGTACGTTCACAACATCCCCTAATGCAAAGCCTACGCTTTACCAAACAACACGATTGGCAGTTGATGGCAAAATGTATTTCTTAAAAACCTACCAGGTAAATTACAGCGCGTCTAAAAACTTTGTAAGCGGTATACAAAACAGTACTAACCCGTTTGTGGTAAATGTTGGCTTTCAAAAAGAGTTCTTAGAAAAAAGGAACCTTGTATTTACGTTTGATGTTTATGACTTGTTACATCAAAATAACTTTATCAGACAAGATGTTACACCTGATGGTGGTATAACCAATACTATATCAAGCTCATTAAGCCGGTTCTTTATGGTTGGTTTACGCCTTAACCTGCAAAAATGGGGCGGCAGGCCACAACATAATGGCAAAAATATGCAACGCAGAGGCGACGGTAGTTTTATCTACAACTAACGCAAATTGCTAATAACAAAAAAGCCTGTTAAGTTTAAACTTAACAGGCTTTTTTGTATTAATTAAATCCTACTATAGAATTACTTCTTTACAGAAAATTTATAATATGAAGAAGTTTTATAAACCTGCCCCGGTTTTAATGTTGTTGATGGGAAAGAAGGTTGATTTGGCGAGTCAGGGAAGTGTTGAGTTTCCATTGCAAAAGCTGTTCTGAAATCATCTTTACTACCACTTTTAAAGGTGTTTTTACTTTGCATAAAGTTACCACTGTAAAATTGCAATCCCGGCTCTTGCGTGTATATGTCCATCACTATACCACTCTTATCGCCTACAACTTTTGCAGCATGCATATATTTACTTGGCACAGTACCATTTAATACAAAGTTATGGTCATAGCCTGCACCATTTTTTAACTGTTGATTTTTGGCGTTAATTCTAAGGCCAATAGCGGTTGGTTTGTTAAAATCAAACGGTGTACCTGCAACCGGCTCTAATTTGCCGGTAGGTATTAGTGTAGAATCAACCGGCGTATATTTATCGGCATTGATCTGTACAATATGATTAAGTATGGTACCACTACCCTCTCCGTTAAGATTAAAGAACGCGTGGTTGGTTAAATTCACTACCGTGGTTTTATCGGTAGAAGCTTCATAATCCATACGTAACTCATTATCATCATTTAATGTATAAGTTACTTTAACTTTCACATTGCCGGGGAAACCACCTTCCATATCTTTTGACAGATAGCTTAGTTCTAATGTATGGTCGTTAGGTTGGGCCGCATCAAACATAACGTATTGAAAGCCGGCCTTACCGCCATGCAGCGTGTTAGGGCCATTATTAATAGTCAGTGTAACTTGTTTGCCATCCAACATAAATTTGCCCTTAGCAATGCGGTTACCGTAGCGGCCTATTGTTGCGCCAAAATATGGTTCGGTAGATTTTTTATATTCTGCAGCGGTTTTAAACCCAACAACTACATCAGTTAGCGTATCTTTTTTACTGGGTACAAATAAGCTTACCAAACGACCACCGTAATTAGTAAAAACAGCCTTTAAGTTATGCTTGTTTTTTAAGATGTAGAATGATGCGTTTTTTAGGGATGTATCCGCCTTGGTAACAGAATCTGTTTTAACGCTATCTGTAGTTGTTTTTGTTGAGGACGAGTTGCAGGCTGCTAATAAAAGCAACGCAGGCAAAGCTCCAACGATAAATTTTAGTTTCATGTTGTTAAATTAAGTTATTACTAATTGGTTATCTTTTTACTTTTTTTTTAAGCCACACGGTCAGATCGTTTGCTGCGATATCGTTTTGATATATTGCAGGCAATCTGCCGTTTACATATTCATTATACAGCCATGGATCGCCAACGGCAAATACGATACCTTTACCATACTTTGCAGTTGCTGCAATTACAGCTGATCCATCAGCCGATTTAAAGACCGCTTTGGCATCCGGACTATTTAAACTGATACTGCATACATCTTTTAAAAATAACTTAGGGGTCGACTTAAATATGTCGTTATCAACATACATAGCTTCACCATCTTTAAAATGCTTATCGTCAATAACATGGTTTGGCAGATCATTATTAAAATGCAGGCCAAATTTTGCAGCGAGATTATTAAAGTGCGGCAATTCAACATTAGCGCTATCATTAGCCATCAAAACTAATACACCACCTGCTTTTACCCAAAGTGCTATTTGCTCAACATCTTTGCTTTCAATATAATTAGGGGTTGTTGCTTCCTTTTTGGTATCAGGATCAACAATAATATATATCGAACCATTGCGCAAGTTTGCCAGAGTAGGTGCTTTACCTAAAGTATCCAGCTTAAGTCCGTTAGCTTTAAATATTGCTCCCCATATACTAAAGCCGCTGCTTTTTTCATCATCCCATAAATAATGAAAGCGTTCTATACCATCTTTAGTTTTATGCGTTTCATGGTTAAAATAAGTATCAAGCATCACGGTTTGCGCAAGGCTAACCGGAGCAACTTTAAATAAGATCAGCGCCGTACAAACAAGAAATTTATTCATAATAAACTATCAATCTATTATTTAAAGCCGGGTTAGAATATTATTGGTGCAGCGTAATAAAGGTAACTAAAAGCTATTACACTTGTTTTATTTTACTTATTTCAATAGTCTTCATTTTTGGAACCAGGAAATGCATGATAAACCATGCCAAAAGGTAAGCGCTGCCGCAAACAAAAAACATGATGTAATAGGCTATCTCAATTTTTCCGATACCTCTATAGTAAATGAATAGTTTCTTTTGAACAAGCCATGAAAAAAGGACCCCGCCAAACGAGCCAAACATACCGCCAATGCCGGTAACAGAACCAACAGAACTTTTTGGAAACATATCAGAAACTGTAGTAAATATATTAGCGCTCCACGCCTGATGCGCAGCCGCGGCCAAACCAATCACCATAACGGCATACCACATGCTTATTCCGCCTAAAAACTGGGCAAAAATTATGGGTATAACAAACAGTGCGTAAATAAACATTGATGTTTTGCGCGCTTTAAATGTTGGCCAATTATTTTTGATTAGAGTCATTGGCAACCATCCGCCGCCAACACTGCCAAATGTAGACAAAATGTAAACTGCCGCTACCGGGAAGGCTATGGCTGTACCTTTTAAATGATATTGGCTTTCTAAAAAATCAGGTAACCAAAATAAATAAAACCACCATATTGGATCGGTTAAAAATTTACCTACCACAAACGCCCATGTTTGCTTAAATTTAAGCAGTTTAGCCCATGATATTTTTTCTTTTTCGATCAGTGGTGTAGGGTCAGGATTTTCAGGGTCATTGTTGATATAATCTAATTCTGCCTGGGTCACAAACTTATGTTTAGCCGGAGACTGGTAAAACAGATACCAAAAAACAAGCCAGATAAACCCGGTAGATCCTGTTATAATAAAAGCCCAACGCCATCCCCAAGCAACTGCTATAAAAGGTACCGTCAAGGGTGCAACTATAGCACCAATATTGGTTCCGGAATTAAATATGCCGGTAGCAAGTGCTCTTTCTTTTTTTGGGAACCATTCGGCCACTGTTTTTATTGCTGCCGGGAAATTGCCACCCTCGCTTACACCCAACGCGGAACGAACCACACTAAAACCGAAGGTACTTGACACAAAAGAATGGCACACAGCCGAAACGCTCCATAAAAACGTCGCCATGAAATAGCCGATCTTTGTGCCTACTTTGTCGATAAAGCCGCCTGCTGCCAGTAAACCCAGGGCATAGGCTATTTTAAAAGCTATCTCTATGTTGGTATAATCACCATCGTTCCATTTAAATTCGGTGGTAAGATTTGACTTTAATAATGCAATAACTTGCCTGTCGAGATAATTAATAGTAGTGGCAAAAAACAATAGCGAGCATATTACCCAGCGGTAATTGCCTATTTTAACTTCATTCATAATTGGTTATATAAGATAGGCGTTTAGCCGGGTACAATATAGGATATAAATTAATTAGTAGTACTTATACACCACTAAAAATAGAAAATCCTCCGTCCACACAAATCATTGAGCCGGTTACAAAGGCCGATGCATCGCTTAACAACCATATTAACGCGCCAATTAACTCGTCAGGATTACCGAAACGTTTAAATGGTGTGTTTCTGATCACTCGCTCACCCCTGTCTGTATAACCCCCATCAGGTTTAGTTAACAAGTTGCGATTTTGTTCTGTCAGGAAAAAGCCTGGTGCCAACGCATTCATACGTATAGCATCGCCGTAACGATTAGCCAGCTCAACTGCAAACCATTGGTTATAACAATCAACTGCCGCTTTACCCATATTATAACCTAATACACGGGTTACCGCGCTTTTAGAGTTCATGGATGATATATTTACTATGCTGCCTTTACCGGCAGTTTTAACAATTGCTTCGCCAAATATTTGTGTGGGTATAATAGTTCCCCAAAGATTAAGCTCGGTAACTTTTTTCATGCCTGCCAGGTTCATGCTAAAAATATCCTGTTCGGGTAGTAAAACACCTTCAGGCATATTGCCACCGGCACCATTTACCAAACCATCAATCCGGCCGTACGCAGCCAGTACTTTGTCTTTTGCTGCAACTAATGCCGCTTCATCTAAAGCATCAGCAATAAGCGCAATAGCTTGTCCCCCACTTGCATTAATGGCTGCGGCTCTTTCTTCGGCCACCTGTTGGTTTCTGCCTAAAATACCAACCGTGCCGCCTGCCTCGACAATACCGTTTACAAACGATTTACCCAATATACCTGTACCACCGGTAACTACAATTACTTTACCTTTTAATGAGAAGTTATTTTCCACTTTTTTATTTATTTATCTACTTAATATCTGCAATATCAAAAACATCCATATCGGTATAATCAAGGTTTTCGCCTGCCATTCCCCATATAAAACTATAACTGGCCGTGCCGCTGCCAGAATGTATGCTCCACGGTGGCGATACCACTGCTTCATAATTATTCATCACGATATGCCGGGTTTCGTTACCCTCGCCCATGTAATGAAATACACGTTGCCCTTTAGGTACATCAAAATAAAAATATGCTTCCATCCTTCTGTCGTGCACGTGTGCAGGCATGGTATTCCAAACACTTCCTTCGCTCAAAATTGTTAGGCCCATTACCAGCTGGCAGCTCTGTATGCCTTCGGCATGAATATATTTATTTATAGTACGGCGGTTTGCTGTTGATGTATCACCCGCGTTTACCTTAACCGCTTTTTCATTGGTTAATAATGCCGTTGGATAGGTAGTATGTGCCGGACATGAAAGTATATAAAACACTGCCGGATTATCACTATCTACGCTTGAGAATTTTACGCTTTTTACACCTTTACCTATATATAGGCAATCCAGCTTATTTACTTTATAGGTTTGGCCATCGGCAATAACTTCACCATTTCCGGCTACGTTTATGATACCAATTTCGCGGCGTTGCAAAAAGTAATCGGCTTTTAGATTGGGGTAGTTCTCCAGTTCCAGTTGTTTATTAACAGGATTTGCAGCGCCGATAATCATACGGTCGTAATGCGTATAAACACAGTTTACCTCGTTTGGCTTCACAATTCCGTCCAGCAAAAAATGCTCGCGGATAGCCGCGGTTTGATAGGTTTTAAAATCTTCGGGGTGTACGCTATAGATAGATCTCAATGGTTATTAGATTTTGGTTACGAATAGCAATTTTACAATTTATCGCCCAATTAACAGCTATCGCATCTATATTTTTACGCAATCGATGTAGAATATAGAAACGCAATTAAATGAGGTAGTTGTGAATGAGTGAATATAAATCTTAAAATTGAGGTTTATTAAATTATATACCAAAATACTTGTATAATTGAATATTAAACCAATTATGTCCTACACAATGGGGCGCTAAATCATTCCATCATGAAGAAAATACTTAACTGCAAAATTGTCTTATTGGCTGTATTTTGTTTTATCGGTACAGTTGCAAAAGCTCAAACTTCTGAAAACGCCGCCGCGTGGGTTAAAAAAGGCGAATGGCGAAATGGTTTTAAATTAAACTTGTTTGCCGGGCTTAATAATGCAGAGTTTGCTAAGCAATATCAACACAATAAGAAATATTGGGACGAGGCATTTGCTTTTATAAATAATACTAACCTTGATACATTATCGGTAGGTAAACACGTAATTGATGGTACTAATGTTTTTGCTACCGTAACCGATGGCCCTACTAAGGATTATGATAAAACAGCTTGGGAATCGCATCGTAATTATATTGATCTGCATTTAGTAATAAATGGTAAAGAAAGAATAGGTGTGACTAATGCGACAATAGCTACAATTACCAACCCGTATGACGCTGCTAAAGACGCGGCTAACTACGACATAAACACTAAAGGCAATTATTATATAGAAGATTCCGGCGTGCTTGTAATATGTTTCCCGCAGGATGCGCACCGCCCCGGTATACATGTTGATGGTTATGACAAAGTAAAAAAGATGGTCATAAAAATTAAAGTTGCCGAATAAGCAAAGATTTTTATTATTACATAGTACAGGCAGTGCCCCAGGCCACAGCGAAGTTGATGTACCTATAATTTATACTGATTATTACTATCTGGAAGCACTGATACGTAAACAACGCCTGCATGACCATCAGCCGGTTGTTAACACTAAGTTATAAAACCAATTGCGTGTGCAGCCTGATCAATGTTTGCAACGGATTTGTACATAAGCCGGGATGAACTTTCGATGCCTGCACTACCGTACTGCGCGTTGCCGTAAGCCAGCGGAAACGCGAGGCTTCGTCAAGCGTACCTATAGGGCCGCTTTCGGGGCTGCCCTGGCAGATCTGGTCAAAGGCATATAGGTTTGCTTTGATCTCTTGTACATCTTCTCGATTGGTGAAACAGCAAAGGCGGTCTTCGTCTACCGTGATAATTGCTTGCAAGAAGTTCAGCTTCTTACAGTACAGTATTACCCCCACATTCATAAACTCCTCACGCTCTACCCTTGGTACAACGCGAACTACGGCGTACTCAAAAACGTGCTTCCCTGGCATTTTGTGCTTCTTTAATAAATATATCAGATGCGGCTACCCGCATCAATAAAAATTGAACATATACTTCACGACGCTCAGCAGCAGTTATTGCATCATCGGCCAACCATTCATCAGGAATCAACGCGGTGATATCACGGATAAGCGTTTCATTAACTATAGCTTTAAACTCGGTATCAACCAACTCCAGCTCGGTAGCCAATGGCAGTAAAACATGATCTTTCACCTGCACAAAAGGGCGTACGGCTTGTTCCTTCCAGTTATCCCATGAGTGGTGAAAGTATAATGCCGCACCATGATCTATCAGCCATAACTCTTTATGCCATATCAGCATATTGGTATTGCGTGGGGTACGGTCAACATTGGTAAGCAGGCAATCCAGCCAAACAATTTGCGAGGCCAGTTTTGCATCAATAGTAGTTACTACTGAATCGAATGTTATTGCGCCCGAAAGATAGTGCAGCGCCAGGTTTAGCCCTACACTGGCTTTAAGCAGGTCCTGTATTTCTTCGTCAGGCTCTGTACGGCCAAAGGCTTCATCCAGGTTGGCAAACACCAATTCAGGTACTTTTAGGCCTAATGCGCGCGCAAGCTCCCCGCCTATCAGCTCGGCAATGAGCGCTTTTACGCCCTGCCCAGCCCCGCGAAATTTAAGTACATACAAAAACTCGTCGTCAGCCTCTGCGATTGCGGGTAATGAGCCGCCTTCGCGCAGCGGAGTAACGTAGCGTATAACGTTTACGGTTCTAAGTTCCATTTAAGTTTTAAAACTACTCATTTATATCAAATGTGTCCATAAAAATTGTCATATCAGGCAGCTCTTCTAATTTGTTTCACGAAATAGTGAAACAGATGAAACAAGTGAAACACTACTTTAAGATAACTACTTGAAAAATAATGGTTTACTAAAAGTGAGTGAAACAAAATGAAACAACTTATACGTCAGTATTTTTATTCATTAATTATAAATATTGAGCTGATTATTAAATACTTGCATTTTGTTGATTTTTTTAATGGTGAAACACAATTTTTGTTTCACAGCTCTTAGCTAAACAATGCCGAAAATAGGGTACTGACAAAATAGTGCCACCACTATTTTAAGATATTTTTATTCTGTTTAAATATCAAGTTTGATTTTTATCGCTTATACTTGTAACACCACTACCTGGATCTTTTATCCCATGAAACTTAAACTAACAATTTTGGCGCTTGCATTAAGTAGTATGCAAGTTTATTCACAAGCAAAAAACAATATATCTCTAGTGTATGGCATAACATCCAATACCATATATATGGGCCGTGTGATGAGTGACGGGGGATATGACACTGGAAGCGGCATAATTTACGGTTTAAACTATTCAAGAAACATTAACAATTACCTTTCTGTTGAAACAGGGTTACATTATTCTAATGATAAAGTTTCAGGAAGCTCTTTTTCTGGTGCTACTTATCATTTTAATGGCGAAATAAAAATGATCTCCATACCTGTAATTGCAAAATTTAGCTTCTTTAAATATTTCTATGCTGATGCAGGATTTAACACTGATTTTCAAACCAACTATACCAGTAATTCCATTGGCACAAAACAATCAGGCATTGGCCTTGAGGGTGGGCTTGGCGCTGCATATAGTTTTGGAAAAATCAAGTTATTTATCAACCCATATTTTCAGGAGCATAATATCATAAGTTACGCTGGTAAGAATAGCAACAACCTGGTAGATGCGGGCTATAAATTTGGAGCAGGGTACAATTTCTAACTTTGCTATTAATATTTTCTTTGTAAGAACAATGTTGCCAAAACCCCTTTGTATATGTCATTAATAATTTTCTAAATTGGCTGCATGAAAAAGAACGTTATTTTACTTTCTCTGCTATTTGCTGCGGCAACCGCAGGAGCCCAGAACAAAGATTGGCCTAATATTGGCAAATACGAAAAAGATAATACTGCTGCCCCCGCCCCACAAAAAGGCGAGAAACGCGTGGTATACATGGGCGACTCGATAACCGATTTCTGGATCAATAACGATAGTCTTTTTTTTAAGAGCAATAACTACTATGACCGTGGCATAAGCGGCCAGACAACAGGCCAAATGCTGGTACGTTTCCGCGAGGACGTGATCAACCTTAAACCTGATGTAGTAGTAATATTGGCTGGTATAAATGATATTGCCGAAAACAACGGCCCTTCAAAACTGGAAGATGTAATGGGTAACATCATATCAATGGCCGAACTAGCAAGGGCAAATAAAATTAAAGTCGTGCTATCATCAGTTACTCCTGCGGCGGCTTTCCCATGGAGGCCAACCATCGACCCAAAACCAAAAGTAAAAGAACTAAATGATATGATAAAAGACTATGCCGCTAAGAACAAGTTTATTTATCTGGATTACTTTACAGCCATGGTTGACGAGAACCAGGGATTACCACAAAACCTTTCGAAAGATGGCGTACACCCTACGCTTGAAGGTTATAAAGTAATGGAACCATTGGCCCAAAAAGCAATAGAACAGGCTTTAAAGTCAAAACAATAATATTTTAATTTCTACTAATTGAGTTCAGATAATAAAAAAAACCATCCGCCTGAACAGCGGATGGTTTTTTTATATATGATATTTTCCTGAATGAATTTATCCTTTTAAAAACAAATATAACCCGGCTGCTACAGCCGAACCGATAATTGGCCCAACAACAGGCACCCAGGCATATCTCCAGCCAGAGCTTCCCTTTTCGGGTATAGGTAAAATGGCATGCATTATCCGTGGGCCCAAATCGCGGGCCGGATTAATAGCATAGCCGGTAGTACCGCCTAAAGACAAACCAATTGCCCAGACCAATAAAGCAACAGGCAATGCGCCTAAAGACCCTAAACCAATTGGTGTTTTGCTTGCGCCCAACTCACCATTAGTAAAATAGAAGATCACAAATAACAATACGAAAGTACCGATAACTTCACTTACTAAATTGTTAACTACGTTTTTAATAGCCGGCGAAGTGCAGAATACGGCCGCTTTTGATCCGGGATCTTTCGTAGCATAAAAATGGTCTTTATACATCAACCATACTAACAGTGCACCAAGCATTGCACCAATAAACTGCGCCAATATATACATAGGCACCTTTACCCAACTAAACTTTCCGGCTATTGCTAACGCGATGGTAACAGCGGGGTTTAAATGCGCACCACTATATGGACCAGCAATAACTACACCTGCAAATACACCCAGGGCCCATCCTGTGGTAATTACAATCCAGCCGCTATTGTGGCCCTTTGTGCCGGTTAACACAACATTGGCTACTACTCCGTTTCCCAGCAGGATCAGGAACATGGTGCCGATAATTTCGGCGGTAAATTCTGACATCTCTTTAATTTTTTAAGGTTTACTATTTAGGTTATTTGGTTTTATAATTCTGTCCATACTTTAACAGCGGCAACAGCTTTGTGCCATCCTTTAATCATCTCATCGGTATTTAAGGACGCATCAGGTTTAAAGTTGCGGTTTACTTGCCATTGCTGTTGTATCTCATCAATATTATTCCAATAACCAATAGCTAAACCGGCCAAATAAGCTGCGCCAATGGCGGTCACCTCAGTTACTTCGGGCCTCACTACACTTGTTTTTAATATATCAGCCTGGAATTGCATCAGCAAGTTGTTTGCTGTTGCGCCACCATCTACTCTTAGTTCCTGTATTTGCGCGCCCGAATCTGCTTCCATTGCTTTTAAAACCTCTAAAGTCTGATATGCAATACTCTCCAATGCCGCACGTGCTATGTACGCATCGCTTGTACCGCGTGTAATACCGAAGATGGTACCACGCGCATATTGGTTCCAATGCGGTGCGCCTAAACCGGCAAAAGCAGGCACTAAATAAACTCCACCGCTGTCCGGTACTTTGGCTGCCAATGCCTCTACCTGGGCAGATGTTGTTATAATTTTAAGTTCATCCCTTAACCATTGCACAACGGCGCCGGCAATAAATATACTACCCTCTAAAGCATATTGCACATCGTTCCCTATTTTCCAGGCGATGGTTGTTATCAGATTATTTTTTGATATGATAGGTTTGTTGCCGATGTTCATTAACATAAAGCAACCGGTACCGTAGGTATTTTTAACCATACCTACTTTGGTACACATTTGGCCAAACAATGCAGCCTGCTGATCGCCTGCTATACCGGCAATAGGTATTTTAGCTGCAAATATATCTTCTGCCGTTTCGCCATAAACTTCGCTGCTTGATTTTACTTCGGGCAACATGCTTGCAGGGATATCAAACAGTTCAAGCAATTCCTTATCCCACTCTAACGTGTAGATATTAAAGATCATGGTGCGCGACGCGTTGGTTACATCAGTAACATGTGTTTTCCCGGCAGTCATATTCCATATCAACCACGAATCAATGGTACCAAACGCCAGTTTCCCGGCTGCCGCCTTTTCTCTGGCTCCCGGTACATTATTCAGTATCCATTGTACTTTAGTTGCCGAAAAATAGGCATCCAGTACCAGCCCTGTTTTTTCCTGTATTAGTTTATCAGCTCCCTTAGCTCTTAAAGCATCGCAAATACCAGCCGTACGGCGGTCTTGCCAAACTATAGCATTATGTATAGGCTCGCCGGTGGCTCTATCCCAAACTACAGTAGTTTCCCGCTGATTAGTTATGCCGATAGCAGCAATATTTTCTGGTTTAAGTTTGGCTTTTATCAGCGCTTCGGTTGCTACCGATGCCTGGGTAGACCAGATCTCTTCGGCATCATGCTCCACCCATCCGGGTTGGGGATAGATTTGTGTAAACTCTTTTTGCGCGACAGAAACTATCGTCCCGGCTTTATTAAAAACAATTGCCCGCGAGCTGGTTGTGCCCTGGTCAAACGACAAAATGTACTTCTCCATTACGGTTACTTTAGGTTTGGTTACTAGGTTATTTGGTTTGGTTATTCTTTATCCTCATTATGTGGCGCGGTTAAATACCTGCCTGCCAATTGTGTAAAATCGCTCACTTGCTGCTCTTGCCATGTTGCATCATAGCCCAACTCTGATGCAATTAACTGCGCAACTACCGGTGCTAAACGTATTGCTGCCTTAGCATCTAAAAACAATAGCCGCACCCTCCTTGCCAGCACATCTTCAACTGTACGGGCCATTTCATTTCTAACGGCCCATATCACTTCGGCTTTAAGATAAGATAATTCCTTATCTAATTTTTGTCCAAACTCCGGTTCATGCCTGATCAATACGTTTATAAGCTCTTCATCGTTACCATAACCCGACAGATCACTCTGAGTAGTTTTGTTAAGATAGCCATGAATTTTTAGGTTTTGGGTTATGCAAGGCAAAGTGGGCAAACCGGCGTTCTGTATAGCTTTATCAACTACATCTTCGGCCATCTTGCGATAGGTTGTCCATTTGCCACCAATAATAGTAATTAAGCCAGATGAATTTACCAGGATTTTATGACTCCTGGAAATTTCTTTTGTGGAGTTAGTATCTTTATCGGGCGCTGCCAATGGGCGTAAACCGGCAAATACGGATAAAGCATCCGCTCGTGTAGGTGCCTTTGTTAAATATTGTCCGGCGGTTTCTAATATAAATTCAATCTCCTTATCTAAAGCAACCGGCTCTAAACTCTGACTTTCTAAAGGCGTATCGGTTGTGCCTACCAACACATGATCATGCCACGGAACGGCAAATAATACTCTGCCATCCATAGTTTTAGGGATCATGATAGCCTTATCCCCATGAAGAAACGATCTGTTTAACACTACATGCACACCCTGGCTTGAGCGTACCAAAGGTTTTTGCGCGGCTATATCCATTTGGAGTATTTCGTCCACAAAAACTCCGGTAGCGTTAATAACTACTTTGGCATTAAGGCGATATTCAGTTCCGCTTTCAATATCCTGAGCAATAACTCCGTTTATATTTTTATCATCTGCTTTAAGTAAGCCGGTTACTTTTATATAATTAAGTAAGGTACCGCCTTGTTCTGCACCGGTTTGAGCCAGATTGATAGCCAGGCGGGCATCATCAAACTGACCATCCCAGTATTCTATCCCGCCTTTTAATCCTTTACTTTTTATTTCGGGGATAGTTTTTAATAAGTTTTCTTTTGAAAGTGATCTCGACCCGCCGAAACTAAATTTACCCGCAAGCCAATCATAAAGCTTTAAGCCGATCAAATATTGTGCTCTTGCAAACCAACTATAACACGGAATTATAAATGATTGCCGTTTAACCAGGTGAGGTGCATTTTGTAAAAGTAACCCGCGCTCATGCAATGCTTCGTATACCAGGCCGATGTTGCCCTGTGCTAAATAACGCACGCCGCCATGAACTAATTTTGTGCTTCGGCTTGATGTACCTTTAGCAAAATCTGCCTGTTCGAGTAGTAATGTTTTATATCCTCTTGATGCGGCATCAACAGTTGTGCCAAGCCCGGTTGCTCCACCACCTATTATTATAAAATCCCATAAATCGGTTTCCGTTATTTCCTTTAAAAATCTTTCTCTTTGAAAACTTTTTTTATTTCCTATCATTTCACTTTTATGCCATAAATATTTCGATTTATACAAAAACGAAACACTTAACAATAATATGAAATATTATGAAACTCTAAACGATTTTAAAAAAAATAAAAAAAGAACCGTTTTTAGAAAATCAGGAATATGGATTTATCCTAAATTTCTGCTAAATTGCCGTTATAAAAATCAGCAAAACAAGTAATGAGCAGCTTAACCGAGCGACATCAGCATATTTTAAATAAGATACAGCAGGAAAGTAGCGTGACTGTATTAGACCTTTGTAATGAACTGGAGGTATCCTCGGTAACCATTCGAAAGGATCTGAAACTATTAGAGGACAAGAACTGCCTTTTCCGTACCCATGGCGGTGCTACGCAAAACAACCCTTATACAACAGACCGGCCGGTAAATGAAAAAGAAAAGCTGCAATCGTCCGAGAAAATAAAAATAGGCGCGGCCGCTGCAAAACTTATTCAGCCTGATGATTCTATCTTGATAGCATCCGGCACCACGGTGCTGGCCCTGGCCAAAAGCATACAACCTGTTGGTAATTTGACGGTTATTACATCAGCCCTAAATGTGGCTATTGAGTTAATCCATCATCAAAATATCGAGGTACTTCAATTAGGTGGGATATTAAGAAAAAGCTCATCATCTGTTATGGGCCCTTATGCCGAAAGTATACTGGCCGATTTTTTTTGCAGTAAGTTTTTTTTAGGGGTAGATGGTATAGATCTTGATTTTGGTTTAACTACAACCAGTGCCATGGAGGCACATTTAAACCGCCAGATGATGGCCGTATCACAAAAAACAATCGTAATTGCTGATTCAACAAAGTTTGGTAAAAGAGGCTTTGGTAAAATATGCGGATTAGATGAAATAGATCAAATAATTACGGATAAAGGCTTACCAGAACATATAGTAGAAAAACTGGAAGCTATGGGTGTTAAGGTTATATTAGTATAGCTGCAACCACTTCTGTACGATTGTTGCTAAAACCAGGTTATATCTATCCCCAAGCCTTTCTTAAAAACCCCAACCAGTTACCATGCATCATATTATCGATATCCTGGCTAGTGTAGCCACGTTTGCTTAACAGGTAGGGTACCTTTTGTAAATCAGCAATGGTTTCCAGGTCATAGGGAGATTGCTCACGGCCAAACGCCCCGTCCAGGTCAGTACCCATGCCTACATGCAACGCATTACCTGCCAGTTGGCAAATATGATCTATATGATCTACCATAACTTCCATATTACAGTTCGTACCCTGAGGGGTTGATACTCCCCTCACCCATCCCGGCACCATCATCCACGCATCTAAAGCGGCGCCTATTACAGCGCCGCGATCTATTAATGCTTTTATCTGTTCGTCACTATACTGGCGGTTATGGTTTACCAACGCGCGGCAGTTATTATGGCTGGCCCACACATGCCCGTTAAAATGATCCAACGCTTCCCAAAAGCTATCGTCGCATAAATGGGTGGCATCGAGGATAATGTTAAGGCGCTCCATTTCATTTAACAACTCATGTCCTTTTACACCCATAAAGCCGGTTGCATCGGTACCTTGTGCATAACGGCCGGGGCCGTAATGTGCCGGGCCCACTGCTCTTAACCCAGTTTTGTAAGCGCGCTCTAAATGTTGTATAGTAACTAATGAATCCGCACCTTCCAAACTTAAAATATACCCTATTGGTTTATGTTCAGGAGTATTGTTATCACTCCAAAGTTTTATGTGATTCTCAAGGCTGATAAGATCATTGATCTGCACCATTTCACCGGCATCTTCCATAGCCTTATACCAGGCTAGCTGCCCTTGTGTTTGGGCCCATGCCTGTGCAGGAGAGTGCCAACCCGGCAGGCTATTACCCGGTGCTACAAAACGCGCAATTTGTGTAGCAACTACCAAACCGATGTTTCCTTTACGCAAGTCAGGAAGACTAACTACCGCTTTTGCCCTATCCGGTTTATCAGTTAAACCCACTTCACGCTCATTAATGACTGCAACCGGTTGTGTAAGGTCGCGGTTCCACTCCAAGGCGTTCATACTCAGATCAAGATGGGCATCAATTATAAACATGTTTTAAATATTAATTTTACGGTCGCGGGCTATGTTTTTCCATTCGCCTGCTGTATGTTTATCTTCAATAACAATTGCACGTTCATAAAGGGCTACAGTAGGGCAAATATGGTGCGATACCCCATAAAGCAGATCACCAACTTTGTAATTATGATTAAGCCCTGCATCTAAAACCAAATGCTCTTCACTTTGGCTGATAAATTTTAACTGCTGGGCATTTAAAAATACCACACGCTTATCTAAAACGTTTTCGGATGCGATGGATTTATGCCCCAGATCAACACAGATCTTTGTTTCGTCCGGCAAGGATACTACTCTTGTTACCACTAAAGCAGCCGACAAAAAAACCTGCTCTTTAAGAGTTCGCCCGTAACCATTATCCCAATAAATAAAAGTACCAGGGCTGCATTCTATATTTTTACGGAGAGCATGTATAGGAAATGTAGGTGTGCCACCTGCAACTATTATTGGATCAAAACCTATATTTTTTAACTGTTCTGCCAGTTTTTCAACCGGCTCAAAAGCTTCATTACAACGTTGCGTACGTATGGTTAAATCCTCATCACGAAGATGCCCATCATATACATGTAAACCTATAATATTGATATTGAGTAATCCGGCACATTGCTTATACAGCTCAAAAGCAGCAACAGGCGCAATCCCAGAGCGGTTCATCCCAACATTTAAATCAATATAAATATTAACCATAAGATCATTTTCTCTGGCCAGTTTATTTATTTGTTTTGCTGCGTCTAAATTATCTACCAGGCAGGAAAATTGTGTGTGAGGATATTGTTTTATTAAAGCAATAAACCGATTTATTTTAGGGCCGATGGGTTGATAGGCCAACAAAACATCCTTAACGGCGCATAGCCCTAACATTTCGGCTTCGGCAATGGTGGCGCATTTAAATTTGCTAATGCCTGCCTCCATACATAAAAAAACCGCTTCTTTACATTTATGCGTCTTTACGTGCGGCCTTAACCTGTCAATATTATCTACTTTACTTTTTAGTAAAGCGATATTATGTTTAACACGATCTGGATATACTACCAATGCCGGCGTATCCAGCAGATCAACATCTAAAATATTAAACCAGTTTTCCATGGAATGAAATTGGTTATTCTAATTCAAATAAAGCCTCTATCTCTACAGGTATATTATCAGGCAGTGAGCCAAAGCCTACTGCACTACGTACGCCGATACCGTTTTCGGGTCCCCAAACCTGCGCAAAAAGTTCACTACAACCGTTAATGATATAGGGGTGTTTTTCAAAATCAGGCGTGCAGTTTACCATGCCCAAAACTTTAATAACCCGCTTTACTTTATTTAAACTACCCAGGTTAGTTTTTATGGTCGATAATATAGCCAAACCAACTTGCCTTGCGGCCAGCTTGCCATTTTCCATATCAATGGTTTCGCCAATACGGCCTATGATTAAGCTCTTATCATCCTGAACAGTACCGTGACCTGATACATACAGGTATTTACCATCAATTAAATAGGGCTTGTAAACGCCTAGCGGAGTTGGTGCAGGTGGAAGTTTTAAACCGGTTTGTTCAAAATTTTCTTCAGGAGTGTTCATAGTAAATTGATGATTTATGTATCATCAAATATACTGTCTTAACGCTATTTATTAAGCAGGAAATAAACTATACGGCAAGCGTTGCCTTTACTGCTCTTAATTTTTTCGTTACTGATAGTTAACTTTAACTCGTGGTTACCATTCTTTAATCCACTGCCAAACAATACATACCATGGCAAATGCAGAAACGAACTCCATTGTGTGTACAGGTCAATATGCTGTTCAGCGCCATTGTCAATAGTATAATTAACAATACCTGCATCAGGGCCTGATACGATAACCATACCTATAGCATTGCCCTTAAATTTTAAACTTAACGTGGCACCTGCTTTGGTGCTTTCTAATACCGGCACTTTCACAAAACCATCCCTGGTACCAACATGGTCAACAGGTGTCCAATATTTGTTTAAAATCCAATCAGAATTATATTGCGCATTTTCAATATTCAAATAGCTTCCGTTAACGAAACTATCCTTATTTATCATGTTTATAGCGGCAAATGGGTGTTTCTCTTTTTTAGCATTTGGACTATTCAACTCTGCCGACAACAAAGTCTTGATAGCTTCAAAATACAACCGCTGACCAAAAGGCGATGGGTGCAGATCTTTAAAATCTTTCTTCCAACTAAATTCTTTATTGGCAATCTTATCGCTTACGGCTTTAGCTAAATTTATAGAAGGCAAGTTATAATGGCCGGCAATTAATTCGTGGTTTGCAATGGATGTGGGAACCAACCCTTTGTTATAAATACTTGTTTTATCAGGGTCAGCAAAGGACATCATCACCATATCCATAAACGGGTTATTTTTATTGGCATGCCGCACAATCCCTTCTAATGATTGTACTTGTGTTACACTATCAGTACCGTTTACCTGATCATTAACCGCTGCTTCCAGGAATAATAGATCCACTTTACCCGAATCCAGCACATCCCTTTGTAACCTAAAAACATGGGGCAAACTCCCAAGTGACGGGATACCCGCAGCAATAAATTTAAATTTTACTTTAGGATAGGTATCCTTTAAATAGCCGGATACCATTTCCTTCCAACCGGGATTGTAGGTTATTGAACCACCTAAAAAAGCAACTGTTACTATTTGCTGATTGTTGATGGCGTAAGCTGTATTACTTAATCCACCTCTTTTTTCGATATAATTACTAAATGGCAGAGGCTGTATTTGTGCTGATGCATTGAGGCAACAAATAATAAACAAGAAAACCAGCAGATATTTTTTAGTCATAATTATATACTTGGAGTAAACACGTAAGATTTACCAGCCTGTGTACTAAATGAATATTTAAAACCTGTTGTCGATTTTGATTTAGAAAAACCAAAAACAGCTTTAAGCGCACTTACACTGCGCAAACTACATGTACCTCCAGAAAGTGATTTAACAACTAACTTACTTACTTTGCCGTTTTTCCATTGCAGCTCGGTAATTTCAAAATTACCACGGGCCTTTAAACCTTTAACAATACCACTGGGCCAGGCAGATGGTAAGGCCGGTAAAAGTTGGATCTCGCCTGTTTGGCTTTGTATCAACATTTCGGCAACGCCTGTAGTATAACCAAAGTTACCATCTATCTGGAAAGGCGGGTGCGCACAAAGCAAGTTCGAGTAAATACCGCCGCCTTCGTTATAATCTGTGCCTTCTGAACCGGCAAGAGTAATGAAATTTTTAAGTATGATGTAGGCATGATCCCCATCTTGTAATCTTGCCCAAAAATTAATTTTCCAGGCCATAGACCAACCGGTAGATGCATCGCCACGGGCTAATAAACTTGTTTTGGCAGCAGCAGCCAGTTCTGGCGTAGTAATAGTACTTATCTGGTGGCCGGGATATACCGCAAACAAATGCGATACGTGGCGATGTGTATCTTTTGGGTCGTCCCTATCGGTTTCCCACTCCTGCAATTGGCCCCATTTGCCTATTTTAGGTTTTAGCAAATGCGCCTTCAAATCGGCTATATGATCTTTGTAAGATGGATCAATTCCTAAAATTTGAGCAGCTTCTATATAGTTGGTAAACAGATCATATATAATCTGTTGATCGTGCGATACCCCGTCTTCTGTAGGCCCATGTTCGGGCGACCAACCCATTGGTGAAACTAACGTTCCGTCATCCCGTCTTTTTAAATGATCATCCCAAAACTCGCACACCTCTTTTAAAATGGGATAGGCAAAAGTCTTTAAATAGTCTTTGTTCTTTGTAAAGGTATAATGATCCCAAAGCGCTTGGGCATACCAGGCGCTGCCGGGGATATTCCATTTATAGCTATCACCCCCAAACGAGTTATTTTCTGTTCTGACTGTCCAACCGCGCACGTGGCCGTACTCTTTACGGGTGTGTATTTTGGCAACTTCTCTGATACTGTTGATATAATCCAGATATGGAACAGCACATTCTGATAAGTTGGTTGGTTCGGCCAGCCAATAATTCATTTGGATGTTGATGTTAGAGTGATAATCGCTGCCCCATGGCGGATTGTTACTTTCGTTCCATAATCCCTGCAAATTTGCAGGCAGGCCACCTTTTCTTGATGAACTGATCAGCAAATATCTGCCAAACTGAAACTGTAAAGCCTCTAACCCATGATCTGGTAAGGTTTTATAATTGATAATTCGCTGTTTGGTGGTTAATGCCTGTTGAGCAGCGCTTGTTTCTGCTAAACTCAATGATACGGTGCTGAACAATTTTTGATAATCACTAACGTGATTATTAAGCAACATTGCATAAGGCTTTGTTGTAGTTTGAGCTAATATTCTTTTAATCTTTATATCAGGTTCTTCGCCCTTCCAGTTTTGCTCGCGTTTGTTGCTAAAGTTGGTAGCGGCGGTAAATAAAATGGTAATAGCATCGGCGCTATTTATTTTTAGTTTCGAGCCGCTTTCTATATTACTTGAGCCATTCTCTAATTTAACCAAAGCTGTAGCCTGGTAAGTCATTCCATTAGGCAACTTGCCTGCAAATTGTATGCTTGTACCATTTGCTGTAACCTGCGCACCATGGGCATCAGTTAAACTTAAAATCCCCGAGTAAGCGCCTTTTTTATTCGCTGTAAATCGCAGCACCATCACTTTATCCGGAAAGCTGCAAAAATACTCGCGGCTATATTGAATGTTATTTTGCGTATAGCTAACATGGTGCAATGCTTTACTAATATCCAACTCTCTTTTATAATTGTCAAAGTCCTGTCCTTTGTTGTCGAAATCAATAAACAGATCACCAAAGGCCTGGTAGGCTCCGCGATTGTTTTCATCACCTGTCCATAGCGTATTATCATTAAATTGGATATGCTCCTGGTCAACACCGCCGAATACCATTCCTCCTATCCTTCCATTACCTATGGGGTAGGCTTCTTTCATCCATATAGCAGCAGGTTTATCGTCCCATATTCTGTTTGTTGATTGTGGTGCAGGCTTGTTTTGCGCAACCAAATTTTGCATCGGGAATAGCAGGCAGAATAAAACTAGTTTAATAAGAAACTTATTTCTTTTAAATGGATTCATAGTAAGAGGCAACTTATCGGTTTATATTAAGTCAATACAAATGTAATGTTAGTGGCAGTTAAGAAATTATGCAATATTGTCATTGTACTTAATGATATTGCCACAAATTGGATTATATTGTTTATAACATTCAGGTTCCAATTGGGCGATGCAACAAATTAACTCAACTTAGTGCAAAATCTTATTGAGTAATTGTGTAATCAGATATCTTTATCATCAATTCAGGAATCAACACTTATGCGGTCACTCAACAAAATAGTCGTTATTACATTGCTTGCCTTTATGGTTGCAATACTTATTCAATGTAATAGTGAAACTGGCAAATCGACCGCTGTATCGACTTCGCGAGACACCTTTCCTGATAGTGATGTGATGAAAGGAAAGGCATTGGCTGCAAATTACTGTCAATCATGCCATAAATTGCCCGATCCGTCTTTACTGGATAAAGAAACTTGGCGTAATGGTGTCCTACCCGAAATGGAGTTATACCTGGGGATTCAATCTCCGGCTGTGGCCAGTATGTTAAGACAACCCGGCAGCGACCTGGATTACATGCCTGATAGTGCACAAATGGATACCGTAAAATGGAAGCAGATAGCCGCCTACTTTATTACAAAAGCGCCAGATCATCTACCTATACCGAAAAAGACATTACTAATACACCAATTACCTTTCTTTAAAATAGAACCCGCACCTGCCGAATGGTTTGCAACTCGGGCGATAACATCATACGTTAAAATCGATACCAGTGTGTCTCCGCATAGGCTTATTGTAAATGACGGCATGACCAATAAGTTAATTATTTTAAATGATAGATCACAAACACTAAAGTCATCAGTTTTAACAGGTGCTATTGTAGATATGTCATTCCAAAAAAATAAAATTACTGCTGTTACTATTGGTAAAGACTTGTATGCAAATAACTTTAAAAACGGCGATGTTAGAGAAATGACTATCGATAAAAGCGGTGTAATTACGCCAAAAGACAAGCCGCTTTTTAGTCAATTACGCCGCCCGATAGCAGTTAACATAGCAGATCTTAACCAGGACGGAAAGAAGGATTACCTTATTGCACAATTCGGTAAAATGGTGGGTAGGTTAAGTTGGATGGAAAATCTGGGACATGGTTTTAAGGAGCATATATTAAGACAAAAGCCAGGATGTATAAAAACTATTATTGATTATAGCAATAAAGAAAAACGGCCAGACATCTGGGCACTTTTTGCGCAAGGTGATGAAGGTGTTTTTCTATATAAAAATGATGGCAAAGGCGGTTTTGAAGAAAAGCAAGTATTAAGTTTTCCACCATCATACGGTTCAAGTTCCTTTGTGTTAGTTGATTTTAATGGCGATGGATTTAAAGATATAATTTATACCTGCGGGGATAATGGTGATTACAGTCAGATATTAAAGCCTTACCACGGGGTGTACATTTATTTAAATGATGGCAAAAACAACTTCACTCAAAAGTATTTTTATCCTATAAATGGTTGTTATAAGGCTATTGCCAGAGATTTTGATGGGGATGGCGATCTGGACATTGCTACCATTAGTGAATTTCCATCAGCAGTAACACCCTGGGAAGCATTTATATACTTTGAAAATAAGGGGAATTTTAATTTCCAAACTTATACGTTGCCCTTAAATACACCATTTCAAAGAGGAATGACTATGGATGCCGCAGATATAGATGGCGATGGAAAAACCGATCTGCTATTGGGTAATGGATTTTATAATACTGATTCACGCAGCAATGCCACACAGCCTCTGTTTATTGTTTTAAAAAACATATCTATTTTTCATCAAAATAAATTAAAGCCTGATAAATTTATCAAGCTTTAATTTATGACCGGCTTTCACGTTAGCGACCAATATCGCCTTCACACCTTCAGCGACCAAAGGCGGTGAGGGAGGGATTCGAACCTATCACCATATATCTTTATGAATCAGTGTGTTAAACTAACGTCAACCAATTGAACTACACGAATAACTCACTTTTTCTTTCGGGTATCTCCAATCGTCTAAACAAATATACAAAAATTATTCTTTCGTAAGTATAAGAATGACAGCTTTTAAGTGTCAAAAAAAATAAAAAATCCTCCATGAAAGCGCCCCTTGTTTTGCCACCTTTGAAACAGATCATCCAGCAAAACAATGGGCGAAAAAATGGGGCTCCGCATCGCGGAGCCCGCCGGACAATTTTAAAAATCAGCCTGTATTTAACACAAGTAATTAGACCGCTAAATTTCTACGATAATACAATCCTGACAATCTGTTGCCTCTATTTCCGCTTCTTCTTTAGTATCAAATATAAGATTGCTCCCATTTTCATCGGTAACAATGATTGCGCACTCTGCGCCACCAATAGCTTCAATTATTATATAACTCATGTTCTTAAATTTATTGTTAGTCCTTATGCTACCTTCAATGGCTGTGTCCTAAAATCTTTGAGGTTCAAAAAGAAACCCCTGTTAAATAATATGCCCTCCCGAAATAATTGCCACAATAACGATGCACCTATATTAGCCAATGCGGAATTGATAAACAAATCCTGTTTGGTCAGGGCATCTGCCAACGAACAGCTTGGCGTATTATCGGTGGTTTCCGATGCCTTTAATAACTCGCCAAATTCATCGGTTACCATAGGCAGGGTTTCTGCGGTGCGGTATTGTTTGGAATCGGGCTGTTTGATTTTAGCAATTGTGGACAGGATAACCTGCCCTGTTTCCCTGCTGTTGCCAAAATCCATATAATAAAGCGGTTGGCTACGGCTGTTGCTCATGCGTTTAGTCAGCGTTTTCAGGATGTGTGCAATATCTTCTCTTGCCTGCACCGTATCGACACAACCGATGGTAATGGTCGCCCATGCGCTTTCCTTATTACCGCTATAGGTCATATCATATTTTTCGGTGATTGCTTTCCAGTTCGTTCCGAAGAAACGGTTGATGCGGTTAATCAATGCTACGGACTTAGGTAAACCCAATTCGGCGGTCGTAAATAATTGCCTTGCCAAATTAGCCCTGCTAACGGTATCATCATCAAATAGCCTGACAAATAAGCCAGGGTGATTGAGGGCGACCAACGCCTGGCTCATTCTTGCCAATGCGGTCAGTACCTGACCACCGGTACCCCCTGCGCCAATCAGGTTGACGGTAACAGGATTGTACGGTTGTAATAATTCCTTGTTTACAATATGCACGGCTGTGCGGTTATCGTTTGCTTTCGTCTTTTTCATCGGATTAAATCTTTTACTGTTCTGCCATTTTTTATTAACTCATGCTGTGGAAACTCCCTGCCTGTGCCGACCTGCTCCTGCCACAACTGCACCAAATTACCTTTGCAATGCCGATGGTTGCCGAGTGTGTGGGTGAAATAGCTGTTAAAAAAATACGTTTCCCATTGTGCTATGAACTGCTCCAAATGAGTTTGTCGGTCGATATTGATATTTACTGTACCCATGCAAACGCTACCGTCCTGTGAGAGATTAAATAAAGGCGCATAATACAATGAGGTATCAGCGTTTGGCTTTGCCTTGCCTTTTAAGGCAAAGACCTGTAGACGCTCTTTAGTGGCTTTCCAAAGCATGGCAGGTATCTTGGTCTTACCCGATGGAATGCCCAAGCTGTCCGTAAAGAACAGGTCAATTTCCTGTGGCGGGGTACACCAAATCGCATAGCCGTTATTTTGAGCATTGACGTAAATTAACTTTGATGGTAAAACACCCCTGCATTGCAGGTAGGTAGTTTTAAGTTCCTGTGTGGATTGCATCAATTCGCTTAACAGCATCATTTCCGTAATGGATAAAGGATGGGCATTGATTGGATTGCCGTGCTTGCCAATATCATAGCTTTCCACGTAAATATCGCTTTCCCTGCGGTCGTGGCTTTGGCTTTCCTGTTCTACAGACTGATAAATCAACAGGGCTTTGACAGGCAGATATTGTTCGTTAAATGTTTGGCTCACGTTCTTCATAGTCATGGTCATTTAAAAGTTTACAAAGTCTGTCTACCAATTCAAACAGGCGGTTCTCGAAATCAAAATCTGGCGCATTTACTTCGGGCAATTTGTCAAATTTTTGCAGGTGCATCGGCTCGTCCATGTAGGTTATTTCCTGAAAATTGCAATTTATCGTATCAAAAAGCGTGTCTGTGAAACAGTTGTTTCCGCTCCAATAAAAGCTGATATATTGGTCAGCACTGATACGATCTTCATCTTCGGGATAAAGCAAACCCGAATGGATATTGTCAAATATCGAACGTTGGGGAGCAAACCTATATAATTGCAGAAACTCGACACCTATCGCTTTCCACTCCTGTTCCCAATTGTCTACAGGGTGAAAATTTTCTACGATTTGTGCAAACTGCGCCAAATAATAAGGCTTATGAATTTGCTCATGTAATTTCAACCCTGCGTTGTGCATGACGTATAGTTCGTCCAGTTGCGCTTGGTGGTCATCCTCGTCCTCTTGGTCATCGTTAACCCAATCCTCTATCATTTGGTACTGGCATCCGACATAACTCCCATTTTCGGTATAAAAAGGTATCCCGACAACCTGATGCAGGTAAGCACAAATGGCTAATAACAGTTCGGCTAATCGTTGTCCCTGACTGCTTTGCACCCAATGCCATAGCGGACGTACAGGGATATAGTATAAATTCATACCTGTATCGTATCGGCTAACAGTCGCCAACGTGGCGATATGCTGTTCATCACTTACGATGATACATTCCATTTGCTTATCCTTTGCTTTTAAGGCTTCGCTTACGACCTGCCACGTTTGGTAGATATTCTGTGGGAATAAATTATTGACAGGTTGAGGGATGGCTAATCCGTAATAACTACAGAGTTGGGAAAGGGAGTTTTCAAACTCCCTTTTTGCCCTGTCCCTGTTGCCGTCAAAAGCCCAAAACGGCTTAAACTGATGCTTTAGAAAACCATTTCGGCTACGCCCTGCGGTGCGCTTCTTGACAGATTGCGTTGCACCTCGTTTGTATCGGGCAAGCGGTCTAACTTGTCTATTAACCTGCCGAATTGCTGTTGCAGTTTCCATACCTCTTTTTCCTTTCTGATTTTTAATGTTCGCTCTCCTTGTTGCTTTTTCATGGCTTATCCTTTATGCCCCATCGTACTCTCAAAGCGGTATTGCACTTCATCGTCCTTGATTTCAGGGCCGATAATTTTCGCATTGGTGAGTATGGGGTAATTAGCGGAATAGAAATTCTGTACATCGCTTGCGGTAAATTCCGCACCGGGGTCTGCCAAACGTACTTCCTGTCCGTTTTCCTTGTGCAGAAACACCCTTTTTAATTCATTGACTATCATGTTGGTGGCGTTAAGGTTAAACTTCCTGTAAACTGGCGTAAAGTGCCTGACGTTTCTCTAATTGCTCCCGCTTGGTCTTTAATTCATCTGCCTTGTCGGGGTATTCTTCGGCATCAGGTAATTGCGCAATGGCTTCCTTATACTTCATATCGGTATTCAACTGGCTTACCCTTTGCATAGCCTCGTCATACAGCCGTTGTTTTTCCGCTAAATCCTCGGTTTCATCGGGTTGTTCGTCCACATCATCATCCGCATCGTTATCGGGTTCTTCGGCGGGTTGGGTAAATAAACTGTTATCTGCCACCTTTTTTGTAGTGGCGGGTGCAGTTTTGCCATTGGTTTTTTCAGGCTGTTTCTTCGCTTTATCCAGTTCAGCTTGGTAGGCTTCGAAATTGGCGAACAGCTTAACGGTTTGTTTTACAGGTTCACCGATTTCATCAAAAAATTTCTCGTCCAACTCCTGCGGAGTTCCTTTTAACAGCATGGGCGGTATGTTTTTGCCCTGTGCTATCTTCGGGTTTGGATTGGTTAACAGTACCGATACGGCAATGGTGCCAATATCGTTAGACTGGATATTGATTTGCAGGGTACCATTGATTTGCAAACCTGCTATCTGTTCAAAAAAGTGCGTTTTCATATTCGTTAAAATTTAAAATGATAATTAAAGCCTGCAAGGGCAAGTAAAAACAAGCCCGCTAACAGGCATAGATTACCGATGAATAATATGGGCCTTTCCGTGAGCATGACCATAACCGCCCTGCGGTAAGAGGAAAATTGCTGCAAACCCGCCATTCCCCTGCGATTGAACCTGCGCCTGCCAATATGATAGCGGATGAATAACCCAATGGCTAACAATAGGCAACTACAGGGTATTATATGGTCATGCGCTCTCATATCAGGCAAATAAAAGTTCAACGGCGGGTTTAAATTTCGGGTCGGTATTCCTGTCGCTAACCACATATTGCGTTAAAGCATGGGCGGTAAAGATGGCGGTATAGCCACCAAATAATTGCTCGGCAAATACAACTGACCTTTTGTTAAGTTCTTTAGCATATTTCGCCATGACCTTTTGCACTTCTTCGGCAAGTTCGAACCAAAAATCCACGCCGAACATTTGGTCTTTCCATTCGGCGGTTATCCGCTCTTTGTCGTTTAAAACCGTTTCGGTCATTTCGTTGAGATAGCCTAAAAATTCGGGTATCTCGTTTATTAATAAGCTATGCAAAAGCCTTGCTTTCTGCACATTGTTCAATATTTTTAATGGTTTCATAATTTTCAATTTAGCGGGGCTTAACTCCACCCCTGTTGTTTAGCAAATGATTTGATTTCTTTTAAGCTGATTTTGTGGCATCCGACACGGATAAAGTGGGCGTTGATTTCAAGGACATCATACAAATTCATCAGCCTGTCAGGACAGTTTTTACAACCGCCTTTGGCAATGGTTTCCAATACAACGGCGTAGAATTGCTTGCCGACCGCAACTGGAATTTCTACTCTTTGGGTGGTTTCCAAGCGTTCGGTAGCCTTATCATAGCGCAGGTAGTCATAGCCGTCTGCCGTTGTGATGTAATTGGCTTGAAAAGTCCGCCAACGTTTCAGATTGATTTTTTGAATGCGCAGGGCTTCGGCTTTTTCTCTTTTGGCTTGGGCTTTGCGTAATCGGGTTTCTTTTTGGATGACCTCCTGATATTGACCAAGGTTCTTAATCTCACCCGCCTGTTGCAAAACTTCGGGTATTTCACAGCCAAAAAAGTCGGTATAACGTTTGGCTTCGCCATAAACCTGCTGAATTTCCAAAATGAATTTGGCGGGGTTACGTGCGTTTGCCAATGAGCCTGCGATACCTTTTATTGTACTGTACCACTTTTCAAATAATTCGTCTGCCGGCCAATCAGGGTTCGGGACAGAAATTTGCTGAATATGGCGGGACGCCTGCCTAACAAGCGTTACATGAGCAGATGTTGATTTGCTATACTTCTTTTGTGTAATGAGTATAGCGTGACCACCTGTATTATTGTATACATGTTTGGCTATCAAAAAATGATAACCGTATGAATAGATGTTCTCCTGTTCAAAAAACAGGTTACTGGCTCTTGCCTGTTCTCCGATACCATTTGCCCAATGGTGGGCAACTGTTGCGATATCTCTTGCTCTTTCCATCTTTCCCCTTTGTTCGTTTCAAAACTATTTCCCTTACTCCCTTGAAGCCGTCAAATACCCGTGTACAAACGGCGCTATCCGTTTAATTAAATTGTTTGCTTGGTTGGATTACTTTGTTTTTGTTTCCCGCCTGTGTGGGTTTGCCATCGTCTTTTTTACCCGATGAAGTCAGCATATTAATTTCATCGGTGCGGAATTTCAGGCTTGCCATTGGTTCACCATCCCTGTTTACCCACGGTTCAGCGGTCATAAAACCTGAAAGCTGTACCAACATCCCTTTTGTTAAATAAGGTGCGATGCCATCACCCCGCCAGTAGGTACATTCCACAAAAGCGGTTTCCTCTTTTTGTTCGCCCTGTGATTTGTAACGGCGGTTAATAGCCACCCTAAAACCTGTTACATTTTTGTCTGCGTTTACCGCTCTTACGGTAGCGTCTGCTACCAATCTTCCCGTGATTTCCATAACGTTTTGTTTTTTAATGAATAAATTTTGTTCGTTATTTCTTTCTGTTCCCCTCTGCTTTGCGACCCTGCCCGGGTAGTTTTTTTCAAAGAAAAAAGAGTAAAAAAGAAAGCAATGGGAGGTGTGATTGTAAAGGCACGGGAGAACTATAAGTCCCGGAGGGTGGCCGCAGCGCAGCGGAGGACATTATGCGTTCGTACGGGGCTGCAATCACGACCTCCGCGTCCTTTTTTACTCTTGTTTCTGAGAAGAACTGGTAGTTTAAATCCCTGTCATTTATCTCAAATGCAGCGGGCTGCGTTTGCTCGCCGGGGGCTTTTGCAGCGTAGCGAAAATGCTGTAGGCGGCGGTAGGGATCGGAATGGCATCCTGCCCAAGGGCAGATATAATGGAGAGCCCGGGCCGTAGGCACCGCACAGAAATTATCCGTTTAGAAACGGCTATACACGCGTATTTAAAGGAGAATTTGAGGTCAGTTACCCAATGTTGTGTCAATATATACCCTAATCAGCGTATAATCGGTGATTATATACGAAATGGCGTATAATTAAGCCAGCAAAAGCTCATCTATTTTGAATTTTTTAATATGGCCCGGATCAATTTTTAATTCCCGGGCGAACTCATTTATTCTGGTTGAATTGGCTTCAGAATGGAAACTGATTTGCCATTGGAGATTGTTTGGGTCGTCGTTTACGGTTAAGATCTTCTCAAAATAAGGCAGGTCAACTTTTGATAGAGAATGCCCTATGACCACAATGGTTTTTATTTGATGGAGCGAGGTAATAAAGCGTTGATGCGTTTCCAGCACTTTTTCAAAGTTCTTGAATGATCGTTCATAATAATCTTCTATTCTTTCTGCCGCGAAGTTGATCGCGTGGTACCTGGCTTCTGAGCGCCAGTTACCTTTGGTTTCATCTTCGAGGAAATAGGCGAGATAAGTGGGGTTTGAATTGTTGTAGGATTTGTTTCTTTTGTTTTTTAGGCGGGGTTGGAACCTGGGCTTGTTTTCGTTGTTTTTAAGCCAGTTTGTTAGGCTATTTTCCGGGCTTTCGCCGTGGCCTAAAATGATGCTGCCCGTTTTATCCGACTTTTGGCCATGTAAATAACAGATCTGATGCGTAAGGACGCCGTAGGTAGTGTCCAAAAAATCGGTATAGTTAAAGGATAAGTATAATGCGTTAGGATCAAGCCTTAACAGCCGCTTTTCATAGCCCGCGGGTAAAGTTAATGTCCTGATCCACTGGTGAAAACGTTTCTTTAAGTTTTCAGTGAGTTCATCGACCAATTCACCCGCGCTGTCTTGAGAAAAGTATAGTTCCGCATAGGTAAAATCATCATCGCCTACTTCACTCGCCGGAAAAAACGGACTGATATAGTTGATAAAGGTTTCCCTGGAAATAGTTAACAGGTTTTGTTCAAAGTCGCCCCAGATATTATCGCAATCGTATAGCTGCTCTAAAGCGTATAACAGGTCCCGGTCATGCTTGGTTAAATAGGTCTTAAAATCGGCATATTTTGATGCTATGCCATGATGCAAGTCAAACCCATTGCCGATGATGTAGAGCGTATCCTCCATTTTTTTGACATCAAATTGAGGCGGATTGTTCGTTCAGGAATACGAGTTGGCCGCGGTGGTAGTTTTCGTGGCTGGCGCGGCTTAATAAGACGTTGAGTTTGTTGCGGTGCGGTTCAAGGGCAAAATCAGCTTCGGATACGTTTAGGTGGCGGTCCAGCCACCATTCCGGGGTTTGTTTGGCGAACTCAGCGGCGAGTTTGGCGTTCAGGGCTTCCCATTTGGCTTTGAGTTCGGTGAGATTGGCGGGGTAAGTGATATTCGTTTCGCTTTCCCCGGCAAATACTTCGAGCTCGGGGTACAGGCGCTCGCCTAAACCGAAGATCGGGAACAGGCCGTCAGATACGGCGACCAGGTGCGCCATGAGGTAAATGCCGCTATTGCGTCCCGGCGCTACCTGTTTGGCATAAACCTCGTCGGCATGCTTGTTGAAAAATGTGGTGATATTTTTATTATTGGCCTCCCAGAAGGTGATGATCTGTTGGATGACCTGTGTGGTTTGTTCGTTCATGGGGTAATGATAGGGAGAAAAACAGGGACGGCAAGGGGAACGGATTTATTTGATATTACGGTGACCTTGGGTTAATTTTAGCGGATAATGATGACTTTCAACGAATTTAAGGAATTAGCACGGCCCGAAGGGCTGCCGGTGCAGTTAAAAAGCTTATGGTATGATGGCCAGGGCGACTGGGCGCGGGCGCATGCCGAGGTGGATCAGTTAAGTGATAAAGCATCGGCCTGGGTGCATGCTTACCTGCACCGTAAGGAAGGCGATCTGTGGAACGCGGATTACTGGTATAGCAAAGCAGGGAAGGTTCGCCCGCAAGTGTCGCTAGAGGTAGAATGGGAAAGTTTGGTTAAACAATTTTTAGCGTAATTAGTCCCGTTTGTTATCTTGCTGCGCTTTGGCGATGGGGTCGAATAGTCTACGGCGATGCCGGGCCCAGTTGAGCCATTGCTGGAATGCCGGGCTACGAGGGATGCTTTTTTGGAGGGCATCAAGATATTGGTCGAGGATGGTGAATTGATGCCAGCGTTGGGCTTCCTGGAGGAGGGCTTCGAAAGCAGCCGCTTCTTCGGTGTTTTCTTTGAGCCTGGTTGCTTCGGCCTGTTCTTCAATAGCTTCCTGCTCTTCTTCAGCCTGGCGTTTTGCCCAGACCTTTTCGAGGTCGCGGGCGGCGACTTCCATGTGATCAAGGATTTCCTGGATATGTGTTTCGAGCGGTACTTTACCGTCTTTCCATTCCCGGTCGAGCCAGCCGTCGATTTTTAAAGCGAGCTGGCCGGTCGCGGTGTGAATTTGACTGCCGTATTTTTCTTTAGGTGGTGTTACCGTTGTGGTTTCGCGCAGACTGACTTTTATTCGTACTTCACGCAGGTGAACAATCGTTTCTTTGTCCTGATTAGATATACGGTAGCCTCGGTGCTGCCAGGCTTTAACCAGCGTATCCATGATGCGCAACGCCCGGTCCCAGTTTGATTTGGAAGAACGGATAGCGAGCTGACCAAAACCCGCGCGGAGCATATGCGGCATCCGATGGAACTGGTAATCCTCCTTGATGGTGTTTTGCGCAGCTATGATATAGGGATCAGGATCGTTCAACTTACGCGCAACCTGAAAGGTAGCTGTCGTTTCGCCCGGAAAATGCAGCGAATTAGCAGCCGCGGCCAACGCAGCCGGAAAATCGAAACCCTGGCTCTCCGGCAATTCAGTCCGCTCCTTCCCTGGTTTAAAGCCACCCCAAGGCAAAGGTATCGCATGATCCAAACAAAGCTGCCGCAACACCGGCATCGAAACCCCGCAAGTTGCAGCCACACTGCTTAAAGGCTTTGTCCAAATCAGTTCATAGAGTTCTTCCCGGTTAAAATTCATGCCCCTAATTTACTATGTTTAAGGGATAGAATGGATCAGCAAACTTTTAAACATATTAACCAGATCCTGGCGAGGGACAGTAAATCGACGACCTATAAGTTCGCATTGCTGCGGGGAACGATCGATCTGATCGAAGATAATTCGCCTTTTATTATTGTCAAAAATGACCGGGCGCATTTTCCTTTAGGGTTGCTAATCGAGAAATGGCTGTTGTATTATTACCCGTTGGTGGCCGTGCCACAAATCAACGGACAGGCCCAGTTGGCCTTTGCTGCCCAACTGCAAAGGCTGGTTAGTTTCTATGAATTGCGCGGCGGCTTTTCCGCGTTTTACAATGACTTGAAGAATAAAGGCATCCCTACGGAGTTACAACCGCTGTTTTTAGCATTGGTCAGGAAACTAGCGGCAACGATCACCCAAATGCCGATGAAATATATCGGTAATTCTATCTACAATAATTATTACGGTATCTACCAATATGAACGTGGCCCAAGCAAAAGAACAACTATACTAGATGCCGAATACCTTATTCGCAATTTCGGGACCTTTTCTATCCCGCTCGACTATTACGAAGCCTTCCAGGTATTGGGCAGCTTTATCACTGGGCAGGACGCTATCCTGTTCAAATGGGCCGAATTCTCCGTACAGGCTTCCCGCCAGACACTTTCCGTTACGCAGGTCCTCAACGAAGTCTTAAAAAGCCCGATCACCGCCCGTGACATCGCCGAATCCAAAGCCCTGTACAAAAGCATACTCCAAACCGACGGTAAAGTCCGCTGCGTCTGGAGCGGCGACACGCTCACACGCTACGACATCGACCACATCATCCCCTTTACCATCTGGAAAAACAACGATCTCTGGAACCTCCTCCCCGCCCGTCCAGACCTCAACAACCAAAAACGCGACAAAATCCCCAGCCCCACCCTCATCGACAACCGTCGCGAATTAATTACCCATTATTGGGAGCTGATATTCCAACACAAAAAACAACGCTTTCAAAAAGAAATACAGGTCGCCTTGCTAGGTTATCAGACTCAAAGTGACTGGCACGAACTAGCCATTACGCAGCTTAAACAGAGTTGTGACTACCTGATCAACTCGCGTGGCTTTGAGGGTTGGAATGGGTGAAAATGCTAACTTTAGATAAAAAATGTCTAAGATAAAGCCGATTTCATTACGTCGATTTAACGCCTATTGTTATGTGCGGATCCCCTACTTGTTAGTCTCCTTCAATGAAATTGCTTGGTATGAAGCATACAATACGAAATTATTAGGCACTATCGTGGAAGACACCGACGGCGAGTTTAATTATATGATTCTCGCCAGGGATAAAAGAAAGATTTTTCGAGCCTGGGATTTTGGCGACATCTATGAAAGCAAAGATGAAGCTGAGCTTGCTATGGTTGTAGCCTTTGAAAGATACGAAAATGATGGCCAGACGATCTACGAGCAAGGCGATGAAAAAAACCTGCCGCATGAATTTTTAGTACCTCAAGTTCCCGAGGAGAAACTTCACCCCTATTATAAAATCCTGGATACGCCGGGACATGAGGGCGCCAAAAATTTGATCAACGAGATCATTTACAGTTTTGTGGATGTTGATGGCAATTACCTAAAAGACTTTCAGACCACCGGCTTTGATGGCAGGCTTTGGGAACTATACTTGTATATTTATTTTCAATCTGCTGGTTTTGATCTGAATAACGATCATAAAGCACCGGATTTTCTGGTTTCATATTGGGGGCAAGAATTTGCTATTGAGGCCGTCACTGTCAATAAAAGCGAGCTTTTGGATGTCGGGAACCCCACCAACTTAAAAGAAGCATTTCTTTTGAGTTTGGATTATATGCCGATCAAATATGGCAGTTCCCTGATTGGTAAACTCCGAAAAAAATATTGGGAAAAAGAACACGTAAAAGACAAGCCATTAATTATTGCCGTTCACGATTTTCACCAACCATCAACGATGGAGCACTTGGGCTCGATGACCTGGTCAAGAAGTGCATTGATCTATTATTTATACGGTATTAGACCAACGTATAAAACCAACGAGGACGGTACCATTAACTTAGGCGTCGTAGACACTAAAAACGGAATCAGTCAGGAGTTTGTGAAAATCGATTGGCATGAATGGAAGGGCAAAAAAATTGAAGCCGGTTTCTTCTGCCTTCCAGACGCTGAAAACATCAGCGCTGTATTATTTTCCAATAACGGTACCCTGACCACATTCAACCGTATGGGTCAACTGGCCGGGCTGGGCTCACCGGATGTCAGAATGTTAAGAGTAATGGACGTTTTTAATCATGATCCGAATTCCATTACGCCGCACCACGTTTCCAAATATATCGATCAGGATGATTATGAAGAAGCCTGGGGTGACGGCCTGGTAATGTATCATAACCCAAATGCTAAACACCCGGTAGATATCAATTGCTTTCAAGGTATATCCCATATGTTCTTTGATAAAGACCGCCTTATCGTTTATGGATACCCAGAACCCAATAATGTACTTAATTCGATGACGGTTGTGTTTATCCCAAAAAAAGAATAGCGATATTTGTGCTTTCCATAAACATATGTCACATCAAGGAGAAGAAGATATTTTTGAAATTGTAGAGTCTACCGAAAACTTTGATTTTTGGTCAGAACAAAGTTTTGTACCTAGTGAATTCAAAGATCAGGTCAAAAATGCCGATATCCTTTTTGTCCCGGCATTGGGTTATGGCGCAAACACCAGTCCTAATTTCCCGCCACTGACTGAAGAATTATTAGCATATTTTAAGGAACATTTACCAGCAGATTATAAAGTTGATATTGCGATTGGTGACGAAAATTCCCCTACGCTTGTGTTAAACAGCGATTATAAGAGATTTGGAAAAATCGTGATTACATTAGTAGCAATTCCTGTATTTGTAAATGTTTTTTCAGAGTATATAAAAAACAAACTCGCGGAAAGCCCAAAGCCCAACATTACAATTATCAACACCACGAACAATCAATTAGTACCCCCAACTGTCATCCCGCAACAAAAGCCAATAAAAAAGACTTCTAGAGCACCACACCGATTCCTGGAACCTGCGAAAGTTAGTTTTACAGTAACCGTAGTAGATACAAATGGCCGGTCTATCAAATATGATTATAAAGGTCCTGCAAGTGAAGTTAAAAAGGTTACAGATGTCATTCAACAAGACTGGATCAAACCTAATGACAATAAGTGATTTTAATAAAAAACTTCAACAGCTTGGGAGTATTTCTGTCGATCTACCATTTTTAGAAGCTGAAGCCTTATTACTGAAGGCTCAAGCGGTTGAAAATAATGATGAGGCACTAGCTAAGCAATTATGGATCGCTGTGCAGATCATTAAAACTCATCGTGATTTTTTAGAAGTTTTTCGTTTACTACGAAGTAAAAAATATCAGGATGCGTGGTTCTTATTAGAACGTATCGATATAGAAATTATTTTTTTGAAACGACATTTTGACCTATCATCAAATGCGTTTAAGATTAAATGGATATCGAGAACAGTTACGTTGCTGCAAGCTTTATTTCCTTATCGTTTGTTTATCAGCACAGAAATGCTGACCCTACAAGAATCTTGTGGAATTTGTAAGCAGCAAGTATCTATTCGTAAACCCTGCGGTCACCGGATCGGAGAGATTTACGGCGGCGAAATGTGCACCCGGGAGATAACAAAAATGGACTTTATCGGCACCGTTTTGGTTGAAACCCCCGGAAACAAATATTCTGTATTATTCAATGAAAGCGATGACCCAAAAGCCAGAGATGAGCAATATGCAACGCTGGTGCTTTTATTGTCAGTTATTAAGAATCCATACGAACATTGGGGGTTAAGGATTGAACAACGGCAAATACCGCACAGTCATTATCCAAATTTAAAAGCCGATCAACTGTGTCCCTGTGGTGAGGGAAAGTCATATAAAGAGTGTTGCCTAATGGAATCCGGTATCAATTATTTTCATTATGAAATATTACTCGGGGATAAACAGCTAAAGCGATATCAAAAAAAATCAAAGCGTAAGAAATGATAAGAGTTCAAGCATATTAGCCGGTAGATGGGTTATTGCTAATAAATACCGCTTTTACCGTAGACTTACTAGTTATTTGGCACCGCGCATAGCGTTGCGGTTACGTGTGTGATGGGTTTCGCTGAAGTGAGCTTTGACGAGTTCTTTACCCCATATTTTACGGCCGGCACGCTTAGGGTTGATTTTGAAATGTTGGTTGCGGGTGGAAAAATGTAGATCAACGGCCGCTTTGCATTCATCTGTGCTATCATAATCACTGTTATGGATAACGGCTTTGGCCAAGCCGCAGAAAACCGACTCGATTACGTTAAGGAACTGGGTGCAAGATGGCAATGGGGCTAATTTAATTTCAGGCTTCCGAGTGTTGTTATGATCTTCGATATAGGTTTTGAGTATTTTGGAATTATGCCAGCTGACAGCGTCCCAGCATAAATAGAGTCTTTCTTGATCGCCATACTGCGTAATGAGTAGATCAATTAACTTAATCATTTCAAACGTATTTTTCTTTTGGGAATAAAAATGAGTGACCTGGTTGGTCGATAGTTCAAGCGCGGCGGTACAGATGATAAAGCCTTTGCATTTTTGCTTTTCCGGCACAATATCTGGTGAGGCCGCGTTATGTTTGAGCGTACGTCCACCCTTGATGCGAATACCGACCGGACCGTATTCGTCAACAGAGAAGAATTTTTCGTTAGGTTTTAATTGTTGCAGTATGTACTGGATCAGGTTGATCTTCTCGCGGAATTTCGGGTCCTGGCTGGTCAGCATATCCCGTGACTTTTTGTAGCTGTAGCCAAGGGCTTTTAAGGAATGTGAGATCTGCATATAAGAAACTTGGCCAGGATAAATACGGTTATAAATTTCGGTCAAGGCCAGGATCGTCCAACTCGTGCGATTGACGCCATATAATTTCGGAGTTTCATGTATTAATTTAACCAAATTCTTCTTGCGATCTGTGATTCGCTTGACTACACCCTTGTTCATTTTACGGGGTGCCAATTCAAATCCAGCTAAACCTTTGGTGAGGTAAATATGAAGCCAATCATTAACCGACTTGCGCTCGCAGTCAGCTTTTTCCATAATGCGGGTTTTATTGCAACCCTCCAGTGCGGCGCGCAAGGTCGCAGCGATCTGCCAGCGCCGGTGATCATTTCCGTGCCGCCATTTAGCCAGCACCTTCAGATCGGCTTCCGGAATATGTGCGATCAACTTTGGCGGTTCCCAACCCGGATGCTCGGCAAGCCACCCGTAATAAAAATCTTTAAATGGAAAATAACTATATCCCTTCGGGTAAAGCGCATGATACTTCACCCACACCGGTTTCGCTTTTGTTCCTGGGTTTTCTGCCTTTATCATATCGGGCAGCACCTTCATCAGTTCCACATACAAATGTGTAGGCTGGTGCGGTTTGACCGGCTCAGGCATATAGAAATCCATGTCTTCCAAACGTTCAGGGTAAGCAGTTTTGATCCGTTCGAATTCCTGCTTATAACGCCAGGAGGTGACGGTTGATATCTTTAAATCCTTGGCCACCTGGTAAGTATTCAAATGCCCCTCAATGAACAGTTTGCGCATCGCATTCATTTTGACTTGAGAAATTTGATGACGTTGCATGATGTTTTTTTAGGAGAACAGCTGGCACGATAGAAGGTTCTCGCATTTGATGATATAAAAAACTAATTTTTTTCGCATTAAACTTTATATTTGCTTAACCTGCCCCTAAAAAGTACTTGTTAAGCAACCAAACCTAAAGCTTTGAATCCGCTTACTTTTTGGGAATAAATCACGATGAATGCAAGCATGAAAATCAACATTTTACAAGCTTTTAATGGCGATGCTATCCATATCAACTACAAGGACGAAACGGGTGCGTCAAAAAATGTGGTGATTGATAGTGGCCCTTCGCCAGCCTTTAGCAAGAAAGGTCCAAAAGGCAAAGCGGTTTATGGCGATTTTTTTGCCCTGGTCACAGAAATTAAGCGGAAAGAAGAAATCATTGACTTGCTTATTGTAACCCATATTGACGACGACCATATAGATGGCTTGTTGAAATGGATCAAAACCGATCCGGAAGCTTACAAGCTGATCGGGCAAGTTTGGTTTAATTCAGGAAAGTTGATTGCTGCGCATCTTAATAAGCCCGAAAATCCAGAACTGGAAATAGCTTTGGCTTTAGATGAAAACTTTGAGACGAGTGTCAAACAGGGAATTACTTTCGAATCTTATATTACCAATAATGGTTTGTTGCTAACGGAAATTATTCATGCCGGTAAGGAACTTAATTTTGGACCGCTGCATTTCGAGTTTCTTTCGCCTGACCGACAAAAACTCAGTGATCTATTAGTATTATGGAAAAAAGAAGCGCCTGATTACGATACCTCCGGGCGACGTGGCGACTATACAAAAACACTCAAAGAATTACTGGAGACGGATCGCTTCGTTTCGGACAACCGTTGCGCTAATGGGAGTTCTATCGCATTCATTTTAAGCTACAAGACAAGGAAATATTTATTCTTAGGCGATAGTCATCCCGGTGTTATTTGCGAACAAATCAAAAAACTCAATTACAGCGAAAGCAATCCATTGTCTGTTGAATTTGTCAAGATTTCTCACCACGGCAGCGCTGCGAATACCTGCCCCGGCCTGTTGAAATTTATAGCTTCTGATCATTATATTTTGAGTACGGACGGATTACAGCATGGGCACCCCGACAAGTCGCTGATCGCCCGGATCATCGCACATAATCCTAAATCTACTATCCGGTTCAATTATCCAGAATTGATCGACTATATATTTTCAGAACAGGATTATCAGGATTTTCCTGATTTTTCTGCCGAAGGCGTTAACGATATACCAATAACAAATGACTGATCAATTTCGCCCTTATACCGTGATTGTCAACCAAGGCAGCGGCTGTTTGATCCAACCGGCGACAGATGCTTACAGCTACATTCTGACGGCTAAGCATAATATTACCAATGCCGGAGAAACTTTAAATTTATTACAGCGTTTTCAGGCGGAAAACAACGTTTGGAATGCATTGGATATACCTTTTAATCCATTGGTGGCGGGCGAAAATTATTTTCCTCATCCGCAGTATGATATAGCTATCATTAAGGTCGACCGGCTCCCTGGCTTGGAAAACATTTATAGAATTGATCAGTTCGACCTGCAACGCTATCACCTTGCTGGCTATCCTGATACACGGAGAAAGGCTAATGCAAACACCCCGTCAAATTGGTTCCGATGTGATTCCGATTTAACCATTTATGGCGTTAACGATGGCTCACGGGAAGCGCAAATACCAGGTAATCCTGACAAATCAGAGGTAGACGGGCATTCTGGCGGGCCAATATTAGCAGAACGAGACGGGAAAATATTACTGACAGGCATAGAAGTAAGAATGGTGGAAGCAGTTGGCGAACAATTGGGACGCATTGTTTTTTATCCAATGACGGCTTTTGATGAAATTGTTAAGGTTAATGCAAACGAGTTGGCTATTATCGAGCCATCGTTTATGCGTTGCTTTTCTTTCCTGACAAATGATGTTTTCGAATTAGATGCCGGATTTTCCACGCAAAACGTCTTAGGCGTTAAAAACTATTTATTGCACAAAGCAAGCCAGATCACCAGTGATGAATGCACTCCTGTCGCCATTAAGAACTTCTTCAATCAGCGCCTGTTGTTAGACAAACAGCCGGAGGAAGTACTGTTATCTAAAGAGATATGGTGTACCTGGCTGGAATTTATGACTATAATGAATATCCTGAGAACTACACCGATAGCCATGTCCAATTTGGAAGAAGTGTTTAATTCAGTGAGGCTCTTATTTTCCGGTTCTTTAAAAGACTGGAGTTCAGAATTGACCAACATGGTATACTCAGATTATAAAGGGTTGAATGACAAGGGAGTCGTAGTGATTGGCATGAGTAAACCGCCTGCGAATAATGAGTATATCATTGATGAACAAAAAATTCCGATGATCGCGCAAGCAAGGGCATCAAGAGACCGAAATAAAATACTAATCAATGAAGGCATGAGTTTTCCTTTTGACCATTTTAAATTCGTGCATATCGATTATTTTAAAGGCCAGTCTATTATCGCGAAACATGCAGAGTGGGCCGCTTTGACGACCGATGCGGAATATTTACAAAAATTAAAAACGGAGTATGAGCAATTATTCACAGCTTAAAGAAGAGGTGCTGGGGTACCTGCGGGAAATGTTTCCTGATATCAAAGTACAAATAAGCGAAGTGACTTATTGCGGGCAGATCAGCGTTGTTTTTATCAAATCTCCGACACAGGATCGTCTAACCGAAATATGGAATGATATCTCCAATGCGGTGGCTATATATTACCAGACCAAACTGAACACCGAATTTGAGCGCTGGAATTTATATCTCTTTTACATTTTGGAATCAGCAGCGGAAAAAGGTTTAAAGTACCGGATTGAAAATGATCCGGTTTCCAGCCGCAAAATAGTAATCGATAACTATCCTGGCGTGTTGGACGCAGCGGGCATGGCTGCAATTATCAGTCAGCATATCACCAATACCAATCTCGATATCAGCGCGCAGCAACCTGCTCCAATACCATTTACGAAACACAGCATTATTGGAACTGAAATCGATGCCGTATTGGCTGCGACCGGGAAAACCAAAGGTAAAAGCAGCATTGATGTTGCTGAATTATTGACCAAAATTGAAAATCGTTTGAAGAATGAAATTTAAGAAGGTAGAGATACAGGCTTTCAGAGCTTACAACGAAGTTGGAGATGGAACTTTTGATTTTAGTATAGGCAATAGCCAAAATGCCGACCTGATTGGTATTTATGCGCCTAACGGTTTTGGAAAGACCTCATTTTACGATGCTGTTGAATGGGGCGTCACGAAAAACATCCATCGCTTACTTAAGAAGCATAAGTTCAACATTGAACATGCCAAATCGGAGAGGAATATCAACGGCAAGGCCAAGCAATATATTTTGCGTAACCGTTTTGCGAAAGATGAAACTCCCGGATATGTTCAATTATTCACTACTAATTCAGCAAAGCCACTCAAACGGGACATAGTTTTACCACGTGCCGGAAGCGTAGATTACAAATTCAAGGACACAGACACCATCAATCGCTATTTTCAAAAAGTTATTCTTTCTCAGGAGTGGATTGATGCCTTTTTAAAAGAGGATGATGCAGCCGCACGTTACGAGACATTTATCGAGTATTTTGGCAACGGTCAACTTGACGCCTATCGTAAAAAATTAGTCGAACTGTTAATGGCCACCGATAAGCAAATTGAAGATTTAAAAGAAAGGCTTAAAGGTGTACAAAAGGAACTGGACTTTAGTGGTGACCAAAATATCCTTAAAAACCTAAACGGCAGAATCACTGCTTTGCAGACTGTCTATCCTGCCCTAAAAATTATCGAAACCGAATTTACCGAAACGGATTTTGTAAATTTTAAAAACCAGCTTACCGAGTTATTACAAGGGTTGCGCAACCGCGTAATCGTCAACAATAGTTTTTTAGCTAAATATACAAGGTTGTTAAATGGTGACGAGCAGCTTCTGGGTATAGAGCGTTACGAAAAAGCAAAAAAGGAACTCACGACTTTACAGCAGCAAATCAAACAGATTGAAAATTTGTTAAAGGATTTTCAAAGTCAGGCTGCTTCAGACAATAAACTTAGAAGCAATCTCCGTGAGCAAATCAGCCAAGCCACGAAACAGCAAGGCATTGCGGAGATCATTGGAAAATTTCCTATTTACCTTCAGTTAGCACAAGACCGGATTACTAACGGTGATCAAACTAAAATCAAACAAGAAGAACTTCGGGCCAAACAACAGGCACTACAAGCAGCGCAATCTCAGCTGAAGGAATTAGAACTACAACAAAAATCTTTGCAAAGATCTTTGACTGACATTGATCAGCAACTGAGAACAACATCAGAAAAACAAGCCGGACAAGTCACTTATGAAGCTGAATATCTTAAGCTGAGCCGGCAATCGGCTGACCAGTTGGAAAAAATCAAATCGATTTCGGCAGGAATAACAGCGCGGCAAAATACGGTAGAACGCCTGGCAGCAACAATTAAAGATATTAACCAGGACAAATTCCCATCCGGCGAACATGAAGCCTACAAACGCTATCAGCAAGTTTTATTGGCTTTGAACGAGGGCAAAAACGAACACGATCGATTGCAAAAAGAGGTCGCCGCATTAAATAGGTTAATCACAGAACGCGAAACGTTCAATCAGGAGATCCAGCGATTTGTGACTTTAGGAGCCGAAATCGTAGATAAAGATCAATTATCTATTTGTCCGCTATGCAGCCATGATCACGAGGAATACCAATTACTTGCACAGCGCATTGCCGGAAATAACTTGTTGTCTGATGCACTGCAAGGTTTATTGGCCCAAAAAACTTTGCTGGAACAGGCCACAGCCGTTAATGAAACCGCTGCAAAGAAAAACAAAGTTGACCTGGTCAATATGCTGGGCAATGAACGTAAAGAAGCTGAAAAACAGCTCGGCGAACTACGCCCTCAACAACTTGAAGCGGCTCAGGCCCAAAAAGTTGCCGATGATGCCATCGAAGAACTCAACAAGACCCGTTTAGAGTTCACCAGCTTGTTGGGGAATTTGACGTTCGATGATTATCGCACGTTGTTAAATAAAAGACTCAGCGAAACCAATACGAACCTGGCAGCCTTGAAAGGTCAAATTGAATCATTGCAAACGACAATACGCGGTCACTTGTTGGAAATTGAAACGATCAACGCGACACTTGAAAGCCTTTCTGCGCAATTAAAAACATTAACTTTAAATGAGACCTACCGAGTAGTTTTGCAATACTTTGAAAAAAACTATCCCGGAGTAACACCTACTAAAGAATTATTGGATCAGGAACTACTAAAGATTAAATTAATAGTTGACAGCCTTAAATCGGAAGCCAGTGAGCTAGAAATACAACAAAAAGCTTTAAGCTTGGCGCTTGACTCTCATCAGAAAGATCAGGTTAATGCCAATCTTAAACTACTGACGGCCCAACAAAAAACCTTAGAGCAACAAATCAATACTTTTGAATTTTATGCTAAAAATGATTGTGGCATCGATCAGATTACAAAAGCGGCCATTGAAGCAGCGATACTTAAAGTACAGCTATCACTTGTAGAGGATGACCGGCTTACTAATGAAATTACCTTGATCCAACAACAGCTCGAAAACATACTGCCTTACCTCCGTTTTGAAAAAGCTAAAGTATCTTTTGATGAGTTAAAGATTCGCATTTCCTTTATGGAAAATACGCTGAAAAAAGAACTGGAGAAAGAGCGTAAAAAAGTCGGCGAACATTTGCACAATGAAATTAAAGCGTTCTTTTATGAAGACTTGATCAATGAACTTTATGCTAAAATCGACCCCCACCCAGATTATAAAAAGATTAAGTTTATGTGCGATTTTAAAGAAGATAAACCCAAGTTGAATGTCTGCGTATGTACGGAAGGTAAAGATGAGCTATTGATTCCCAACCTTTATTTCAGCACAGCACAACTTAACATCTTAAGCCTGAGCATTTTCCTAGCTAAAGCACTTAATGTTCAAGATGATAATAAAGTACCGGTGGATTGTATATTTATAGATGATCCGATCCAGTCAATGGACAGTATCAATATTCTTTCGACCATCGACCTGATCCGCAGTTTGGTGGTTAACTACGAGAAACAAATCATTATATCAACTCACGATGAAAACTTCTATAACTTATTGCAAAAGAAAATCCCCGCCGGCTTGTTTAAATCTAAATTTATAGAATTAGAAACATTTGGTAAAGTTAAAACTCAACCTAATTGATCGACAAGCTTGGACAGTATAATCTTACTTGTAATTCGGTAAGGTTCTCCGCGTGAATAATCATATCGTTAACAAGCCCGGGTTTAATTCGGGTAAGATTAGTACCTATGTTGCGAATCTTTTGAAGTCGTTCCAGCGGTAAAGCCTTGGCCATTATACTTTTAACTTGACACCTTTCTTCCATGTGTTGAAGGATTTCGGGTTTGAAATCCTTCGGAGCCTGAATCCAGGGTTGAGGAAACTGATGCCCGGTCAATACCGCCGCAGAAATATTCCCAGCTACAAGATCATTGTAAAATCCAGGGAGGCAATTCTCCAGGTCCCAGCCAAGTGATTGATAGGCAATCTCCCGCTGATTGGGCTTCTGATAGATATTTTGCATCATTTGAAAGTTTTTAATACGTGCCATGAAAGTATCCACGGTACGTAGCAACAACGTTAGTGTGTTATTGTAGAGTTTTTCGAATGGCAGCTTATTGCCAGCGTCGCTCACGATTACGATGTGACAAGCATACGAACTGTTGTTTTGGGTGATTTTATGCACTCCCTGATTATCATAAACACCACCATCCACTAGTTTCGGGTCAATACTTTTTGCTTGTGTCACGTCCCTAAAGTAGCATTCATCAATAGATATTGGGGTAAAGGCGAAAGGCACACAAGAGGAAGCGATCACCGCGCGGGCTACCGGAAAATCCGCACCGTTAAATAATACCGGGGGTTGGTAGTAAGCATAAGTTGAATCTTCCATTTTGCGTTTGGAAAAAGTAAAATGCCGCTGAGTCTGTAAGTTCGTTGAGCCGATTGCTAGCTCAGGCTGCTCGCAAAGCGCGCTGAGCGTCGCTCCCTTATAAAAAAACTCATCATAAGCCTTCTCAATGATACGGCTTAATGGCAATAGCTTGAATTGGTAACGAATGACAAGGAAAATAAATAACACCAGCGGTAAAATCGAATAGGAAGCAAAACTTGTGAAAGGCAAGATAACAGCTAGCAGCAACAATAAACCCAAGGGTATCGCCGCACGAAGAAAAAACCATGATCGCAACACGTAGCCGATAACGCTTTTGGTAGTAATAGCCCCTGTCATTTTAGCTTCAAAAGATTTGAAGTCGCCTTGGTGCAGGCAATAAGCGGCACCCGTAATAGAGCCACCTGAAATAGTCGACAGGACATCAACCTTCTTTAAAACTCCAAGTTCATTTAACTTTTTAAGCGTACCGATGTGAAAGCCTGCGGCCCGGTAGCCTCCGCCGGATAGTGCTAATCCGATTTTCATTTCATCTTGCATGATTAAGTGCGTTTAAGTTTTGTTTGTGTTATCGACTTTAAATTAGTAAATTAAATTTGCATATAAAGTTGGTAGCTGTTGTTATCGCCTGCGATTAACATTAACGGTGGGAAGCCGATAGCTTCCATTTCTTTTCGGATACTTGCGAATAGTATTTTATCATCAGGACTTGTTCGCAATGAACACTTTTCAGGGTGAGAATGCCATTCACCGACATATTTTAAATGATCATAAGTTTGGCGGTCAAATAATTCCAGTTGTTCTTTAACTCCTTTGATTCCTCGTACATAAGCATTAGGGAACTCCTCACTATCTTCTGGTGATAAGATGGTATCTACGAGGTAAATACTTTTATGTTCAAAGTCGTAACCACCGATCAGGATACCACCAGTTTCGTTCGGTAGTTTGGTTAGCCTGTACTGGCTTATTTTGATTATTAAGGCCTGATCTATATATATTTTCCAGCCGTTTGCGCTATGAATTTCAAATTTCGGCGGTTCGTAGTTAAAGGAGTTCACCTCCATCGTGTCTCTGTTGATCCGCCAAATACCAATGGAGGCCAGGTCGCTGCTGAGGATCTTCCGGAACTGGTTAGAAGCTATACCTGACAATATTGCGAGATACTCTTGTGGTATTACTGAAGTAATGTCCCGGCAGGAGTTGGAGATACGTACACCATCGGCAGGGAATAAATGATCGCTCAGGCTCGGTTCATGGATCAATCGCCCGTAATATTGATATTCTAATTTATCAAATGTCAGTCTGCGTGCCTTATCCTCGGCTAATATTACTAAGTCGCTGCCTGTCGGGTTTAAAAAAATGGATATCTTGCGCGCTTTCAGTTCTTTCCGCGCAGCCAGGTTCCTTGCGACGGCGACAGAGGTGGAGATATCAACGATAACTTCAGCGGCTATCAGGTACTGATCGAACAGCGTCTTATTTTCAGGGTATAGGAAATTTTCATTCAAAGGTGTGACAAAATCCGGCGTGTTGAGGATGTTGTTGGCCACCATTGCAAGCCCGTCGGTCTTAAAGTTGCCGATAAACGGTGAATCAAGCGCATGCCTTACGAGGTTATGGGGTAATAAAAAATCATCATCCGTGATTACCCATTTACCAAATCCCATCCGCACTAAATTCAGGAGAAACTGAGAACCCAGGGCGCCTACACCGATCTGGAAGATAGCGGTATTTTTGTTTGGCTCGTCTTTTTTGTTTCCCCCCAGCTTAAATGCGAGGTCTGGTGAAAGTTGTACCTGTGGCACAAGCGTCCCGATCGTCAAGTCTTCGCCGGCATTGGCCACAGCCGCCTCTTCAAACAATATGTCAGCGATACCCAAAGGACCCCTGGTCCAGAAACCAAGCGATAGGCCAATTTCTTCAATGGTTTGTGCGGTCAAAAAGACATAATAATCACTGGGATAGATGCCTTGCGCAACAGCTTTGGGCAATTCCAACAGAAGTATAAGTTTTTTTTGAAGTATCTCGGCTGTTTTAGGCAGGGCCGATAATTTGGTTCGCAATGCGGCAAAGAGATCGATACCCGCTGCCGTCAAAAGCGAGTGAAGGTCTTTAAGATTGGGTGGTGTCCTACCCATAACCCCATTTGGCTGAGGTGTACCCTTCAACTGGATCAAATGGTTGTGAAACGGATCATAATCTGCCAGGTTCACCCGGCTGGCGATCAGGCTGAGGTAGTTACGTTTTTTATTAATGCTGTAAATGTGCAGGGTTTCATCATCTTTCAAGTCACTGGGAATAATGATCGTTCCCATATTAAAAACCAGCAAAGGCTCCAGTGGTTGGTCATTCTGATGCAATTTCCCGTCTGCTGTCAACGAAAGCCACGAACGTATGTCTGCCAGGAATTTTGCCGGCCGCCATTCCAGTTTTAATTCTTCATAAGTAGTTTCATAAATGCAAATGCATTGCGGCTCGTCAAAGTTCAAAGCGTTCCGGTGTGGCACCTTTGGAAAGGTTTTGCGTAAGGCGTATACCCAGGGTGACCGCTGATCCGCAACGTCAAAATGAATCGCTATGCGTTCCTGGTATCGGATATCATTAACCGGATTTTGGCCAACGTTTACATAAGTATCAAAAACAACGATCTCGTCTCCCTTTTTAAAAAAAGAATCACCATCAGCGGTAATACTGATCAACTCAATAATCGCTGAACTTTTGGACCCGACAATGATGCGGGCAAAAGCAATGGCTTTAGGCAGGTGAAGCCCGCCTAACTCAATGGCTTGTGCGGCTGAAGGAATTGGCAGGTCAAAAAAATCATCCATTATTACCCGCTCTTGGTGGTTTGCTGGTATAAGCGAAAGCCGCATTTGGTTCTTCTTTGATCTGTAAACTCGCACAGCGGATGGCATCAATTTCAAAAGACAGCTCGTCCGGGTTTGCTTTTGATGGGTGTTCCATCGTTACGAAATAGGCACCGTTTTTACTTTTAGTGATACGCTTATAATAATTGGCGGCTTGGAAATGTGGCGGCTGTAGCGTATCTACATTCGTGATTTCCCAGCTCGGTGATATGATCCTCGCGCGCCCATTACCCTGTTGCTCGATCAGCCATTTCACCTCCGCATTCGGCGCGGTTTCATTTGTACCTTTTTCGGGGCCAATGGCTTTATAGCTGCTATGGTGAGAAATGTGAAAAAAATCCCAAATTAAACGGTCTTCATTATGGTAGTATTTGGTGATCTTAACAATATCGGACCAGGCATCATTATCGACATCAGAACCCAACAGCAGTTTAGTTTGGCAGGCATCATTAAACGTTGCCTGTACCACGATTGATTCATTATTACGGTCTATATTCTGGCTATCACTGGCAAAAGGAGAATGCGCAAAAAATTCGACACCGTTACCAAATAGTGAAAAGCCAGGCACTAAGGTGCCTGCATCAACAATTAAATGACAGATATCATCATAGCAAATATCTTCCTGCGCATCACACCAGTCTTTCAATTTCTTAGGGCGGGAAAATACACGGATGCCTTTTTTATTTTTAAGACGGTACCGGGCCTCCGCGCGTAAAATACGGGCATCGCCGTCAACATTAGTTTCCACCAATACATTGGCGGGGACCCAAAGTTCCTTGATCTTTTTTCGCTCACCCGACTGGTAAAGAGTAGCATGGTCTAAGTAGAAGTATTCCGAAAATCTGCAAATATGGTCATTGTCTGCATGTGTAAAACAAACCACATCAAAATCCCCATCCTCTGCTTTATTCAAAGCTTCCGGCAAATTGATGCGTTTATCATCAGGATCGTCTTCGCAAAGCATATGTGCATAATCAATCAGGATGCTTTGATCATTTTCGAGTTTAATCAGGGTTGTATCTGCATTGCCGATAGGATAAAAAGTAAGTTTATGACTCATAGTTCTTTAATAAAGTTTCTTGCGCAACTTTATTAAAGGGAAAGACGCCTACCCTACAGATTGAATTGACATTCTGCGGGATAGCTACCTCTATGATAGTGCCTAATTTATTTTTTGGCAGACGTTTTTAAACAGATACGTTGTGAGGTAAAATAATTTAATTTTTAGGTAACCACCGCTATGTCAGTCTGTCATAAAATGTAATATTTTCATGACAAATTGGTGATAAATACATTTTCATTGGGTGCCATTGACACATAATAAGCAGTAGTTGAGCGCTTTTCTAACCTATGCTAAAATAGTATCTTTGTTTATGGCCAAAAGAATGTCTTTTAATTTAACTGACGAAGAGAAGAAGCGTTTGCGACGAAAAAAAATAAGCCAAAAATCCCTAGAGAATTATTCTATTAATGAAATCGCAGCAATACTGGAGGTAGATATAGAGCGGGCTCGTAGAATCGTATACGAATCAATAAATATGTCACCCATGTTTCCACGGCCGTCTGATCAGGGCATGCAGAAAATAGCGGCAGCTTTTAATCCGTTAAAATCGCTTGGACCGATTGCAGCAATCCTGGAAACTCAACGGCGGATAGATCAGAGTTTACGCCCTTTTCAATCGCTAGGAATGTCCCTGGCCCGGGAGCTTGCAGAAACAAAAAAGGTGTTTACCGCCACGGGTATGGCTAGTATATTAGCTAATATCGACCACTACCCCGTAATGAGCGGTAGCGCCTCTAAATTGATCGCTGCTTCAATTTTGGGTTCTGAAACCTATAATCAGCTACGCGTTACCCAGCTTGCGCAGGACGTAGTTTTAAAGGGCTTTTACGCCCAATCTGGTTTGAGCAAAATCGCCGTGCAAATCGCTGGAATGAACGATTTAACTAATCGGCGCCTGGGCGCTTTTGAATGGGCAGCGTTAGGTAGTCGGTTGCAATTGGAAAACAGCGCTGTGATGGCGACGCAGAAACATTTCATGTCATTTTCTTCCGGTTATGCAGCGGTGTTGAAAGACATCGTGCAGTTGCCGAAATGGGCTGAACACAACCCGCTTTTAGCGAAATTACCAAGCATAGAATTTGACGCGCACAGCACAGCCCTGGAAGTCATTTCAACGGAAGACGAAGATTTCATTGAGAGATCCAGTGATCAGCTTGCGGAAGAACTTATCGTAGAGACGTCCGGCGGAATTGAAATTTACCTACCCAAGTTACATGCTGGCTTCCCTAAAATGTGGACAGGCGCGTTACAGGCCCTTCAATCTACCAATGTCGACCGTATAAGGCACTTTAATGTATCGGTCCGGGAATTATTCACGCATGTGATACATATGCTTGCTCCCGATGATTCTATTCAAAAATGGAGTGTTGATGAGAAAGACTTCACCAATGGCCGGTCAACGCGGAAGGCACGATTGGTCTATATCTGCCGGAATATTCAAGGCGGTGCCTATCAAAAATTCCTCGCAAAAGATATAGCGGGTATGTTGGAGTTAATTGATCTTTTCCAACAAGGCACACACGGTATAGAACCCGATTTTACAGAACAGCAGCTTCACGCACTCCGTTTCCGCGTAGAGAGTGCTTTGCGCTTTCTGCTGGAGATTGAGTTTACTGCCAACCGTTAAAGAAGGTCATCCACTAAAATATAATAACCGTTTATTTCATCATAAACAGCGAGGCCTTCTTCAGCGAGCGGTTTCCAAACTCGCTTGATGGCTTCCGGCCAGTTGCTTTCACCTGTAAAAGTTTTGTTGACGTTGGATGAGGAAACAATGCGTTTATTAAAAATTTCTTTGGCTTTCAGAATAATCGCCCTCGCAATACCTTTACCTTGATAATCATGCATAAAAAGGTCAATAACTTTTAGATGTACATCGTCATTCATGATAAGCAAGCTAAAATCAGCTTTATGTTTCTCTTCCTGATCATTCTCGTCCCAGATGTTAAAAGCATACGTGTCAAAATTGTACGTGCTGTTATGGAACAAATAATAAGAATAAGTGAACTCTCCTTTCGCCGTAGTAAGTTTGCCTTGCATGGTTTCTTGATCGGCCATAGTGTGCTAATTGGCGATACGGTCTATTAATTCTTATCTGGGTTATTTATGATTATTTAATGCCATAATTCCAAGCGTTAGAGACATAGCCAGTATAGCCGTAGCAATCTGGCTGCTTTCTTTTTTGCCATAACGAACCTCGTTGGCGAAGTGTTCGCAGTTATAGGTTAAGAGGTTATATGGTGTACCGAGTAAGGCTTCGGCTCTTCTGATGAGTTGATTTTGTTGATAGATATTTCCGTGAAATTTTTCAATACGGGCTATACGGCTGGCCTTAGTAAAAAAAACAGCGGCAGCCGACAAATGTACGCCTACACCGACCAGGTTTTGTATGATAATTTCTGTACCGTACTCATCGCGGCCGAGATAGATCGCAAAATGCTTTGTCAAGCCGGTTTCAAATAAAGGCAGAAGAATGCAATCGCCTATTTCCAGTCCGTAGTATTGATCAAATTGTGTCATTTGCCATTGTTTTAGTTAGTCTAAGTTAGCGATAAACCATAACTTGTACAATAGCCTATGATTGTCTTTCATTGCAGATGAGTTCTCTAAAGTTCCCTGGAATGCCTTAACTTTAAGGGTTTATGAACATTGACATTACTAATAGCGAGGAGTTTAGGGAGATTGTGCGGCGGAGCCGTGCGCGGGAATTGCATGAGTTAACGCGGCGGTTGTATAGTGGGGCAGTTGTTGTATATGGTGACGCGGGTATGGGGAAGACGACTTTGCTGGAGATGTTCCGCAAGGAGAATCCGGGCGCTTATCGTAAGATCACATTATTGCGGGGTTATGAGATCGAGCTGGATAAGTCTTTGCTGGTTCCTTATATTTTGCCTGGCGGGATGAGGCCTACTGCGTTTCCGGAGTTGGTAATTATTGATGGTTTTGACGAGGTCCTCGCTCCTGCTTTGCGGGAACAAGTGGCGGATATTGTTCGTGAGGGTTGGACCAGGGGTTATAAGATAATTTTGTCGGCCAGGAAGCACTTGAACGAGAAGGTGTTTGATCAGTATACGAGTTCGATTAGATTGCGGGGTATTAATGAAGAGGACATACGTGCTTTGTATGAGTTGTATGCCCGCCATTCCAACAAGCATCCGGATCTTGACATGACGGTCCGCGACCTGGTACTGGCAGATCATAGTAACCCCGGCGATATTCTGGCGCAATTTAGCTATTTGGTGGACGATGAAGACCAGTTCCTCTATCGCAATCCCGTCATTATTGAAGAATTAGAACGGCCGACTATTATATTAGACGAAGCGCCCAAGCTGATTACTGATCTCAGAGTCGTTAATACAAAGCTATTGGACAGGATCGGCCGCAGGCCTGAGGCTATCCGCGAGTTGTCACCCCGGCAATTCGAGGAATTGGTCGCAGAACTTTATCAAGAACTTGGCTATCAGGTGCAACTGACCCAACAAACGCGGGACGGCGGTAAGGATCTCATCATCATGCACCGGAGCGATATCGGCAATTTTATGATCTATGGCGAATGCAAACATCATGCGCCGGACCGTCCGATAGGCGTTGGTGTGGTCAGTGAGTTGTTCGGACGCATCAATTTCGATCGGGCCACGGCTGGCATGGTCGTCACCAGTTCCTATTTCTCACCGGATGCCAAAGTTTTCCAATCCAAAATTGAACATCAAATGAGCCTCGTTGATTTTGTAAAACTGAGTTCCATGATCGAAACAGTACCACCGAAGATTATCAAGTAGGTTTTTAATATACTTTTTTAATAATGGACATCGCTTGGTTGTGAGCTTCTTTGACTGTTCCAAATTCTTCATTGAAGAAATAAAATAGTGCAATTTGGTATTGTGGTAATTCGAGGAAAATATATTCGTCGATGGTGTGGAAGAAATGAAAGCCTTTATTGATGCTTTTGAAGACAACCAACGAATTAAGATGTTTATGTTTTTTGGCTACGGACAAGCGTTTAAGGGAACGCCTTATAGCAGATAAAACCTGGAAGGGGGTATAATCTTTGTTGGGTAATAACATATACAACGGAAAATCTACTAAGTAATCGATTTTTCCAACTTTTTTGGAAGCCCGGAACCTACGCGTGATATTATATATCTGAAATTTATAGTCGATGAGTTCCAGCCAGCGTATGATTTCCTGTATTCCATCCCAATAGAAGGGTTCTTTTTTAACGTCACGACCTGTAAATAATTGTTGTAGCAACCGCTCCTGATCATTTAACAAGTCTGAATTGCACTGTGAACAAGCGGGTATGGTCGCTTTGTTATAGGTTTGATGCAACCCGTTCAAAGTAACTGTAAAAAAGGCCTTCGTATCTTTAACAAACGCCCAACGTGGAATAATATGCTCCTTCGTGATCGATTGATCACGCCCGCAAAACATACAAATTAAATCTTTCGATGGCGTTATCGCTTTATCGTTTTCCCGCAAAACATAATTGCGGTCGATATAATCGATCACGGTTTTGATATTCTGCCGTACCGCCTTCCGGAAATTCTGGGGCTTTGTGCTCATAGACTAATGGTCATCAGCTGTTCATATTAATAAGGAAAGATAAGATTGGTTTTGGTGTCAAGTGTGGTGCGGACTTTGGTGCCTTTGGCGGTGAGGCAGCCGGGTACTTCTTCGTCGAGGTAGCGGTCGCCGCCGGAGATGTCGGCGTATACGGGTTTCATGATGTCGAAGATTTCAGGGGAGCTGTTGTTATGGCTGCCGTGATGGGGTACTTTGAGCCAGTAGATGTTGCGGAGGCTGTCGGGATATTGGGAAACGGCCTGAAATGATTCCAGGCTGGCGTCGCCGGTAAACAGGTATTTTTTGCCGTCGGCGATGATTTGCAGGATGATACTGATCTGGTTGACTTCGGTCACATGGTCCTTTTTTTGACTTTTTAGGTAACCACAGGGATCGGTGTCTTTTTCGAGCATTTTGGAAAGCTTTCCGATAAAAGGTTCCTGTTTGCTTTCATTTAGTACCAATAGTGTTTCTTGCGCGATGAGGTTCGGCACATCTTTCATCTTTTTAAGACAGGCCTGATAAAACGCAGGCGTCGGACCAAGTACGCTGACCTCCGGCCAGTTCGCTAAACTTTGTCCGGCGAAGGGCTCAACGGTCTTGATCTGGTATTTATCCAATGTCCCAACCAAATCTTTCATTTGGTTATAACTTTCCAGCACGAATTGCCGGGCTTCGTTAGGGTTCAGATCACCATGGAACCCCAGAAAATCCTGGATGTTTTCTTTCGGCGGATCGGCCAGGTGTTCCAGCAAAAGGCCTGCGGCTTGTTCAGCAGCCTTGATCAGGATACCAGGTTTGTGCAGCCAGACCTGGCCGATCGCGGCACCGTAATGCTCTACGACCGCTTTCATTCCGCCGATATGATCGGCATCATAATGCGAAACCATAACGAGATCAGGGGCATTTTTACCAGATGATTTTAATACCGGGTTCAGCGCGTCAATACATAGTTGCGCATCTCCCGGGTGGCCGGCATCAATGAGGATGATTAACTGTTGTTTGTTTTTTGTTAGCTGAACTATGATGGCGTCTCCGTCGCCTACATTGAGCATCGTGATTTTAATGTCCATGATAAAGGTTTGGTTAAAAATAATCATAATATTCAATAGCAATTAAATATATTTGATAAACCTTAACACGATGAAATACAGACACCTACTTATCTTAGCATTGCTCAGTGGCTTAGTGATCAGGGCACAGGCGCAAATCCGCACTAAAACCGATATAACCGAGATCAAACCGCAAGTCGACGGCATCAAATCGCTGCGGACCGATCTCCCAAAACAAGTGATTACGGATTCGCTGTTTGATAAAAAACTTGATTCCGTATTGAATACGGTCAGCGGTGTGACCTATGTCAATGGCAGGGCTACGCAGACCTCAGCCAGCGTAGATGACAAGGGATTAACCGTCAATTATAATATTATCGATAATAAGCATTTAACCTTTCAGTTCACGGGTTCGGGCACCTCTACAAAAAGTGTCGTCGACCTGGTCTCCGGCGGTAAGTACAGTAAGACCCTGACCGGTGGACTCAATCTTTTCTGGTTCCCGTTTAATAACCACGCGTCTACAGATACCGCAGAAAAAAGTAAACTGAGTAAGGCGATTGATAAACTCGACAATTACTATACCGTTAAGAGAAAGCAGCACCTGGGCCAAAACGAGATCACGTCGCTTAAAACGATCTTTTTCATTTATGGAAAGTATTTTTATACGCAGGAAACGATTCCGGACAACCTGATCGCGGATTACGACACGAAATATGCCACCTTTAACACACTGCTCAAAAAATATGCGTTCTATTTGCCCAAGGACTTTGAGACGCTGACATCCGCAAATCAGCGTCTCGCCGTTGATAGCTTGGTCTCCTATACCACTGATGTATTAAATCACTATTATTACCAGCAGGAACTTGACACGCTCAACAAGGTGCAATTAGCCGTCAAATGGAACAATACGTTTGTGAACTGGTGGCTGATCAGCGCCAAGGTCAATCATGATGCCTACCCGCTCTATGATGCCGCAGCCGTCAGCGATAACTATGTCAACACATTTGATGACTTCTATCCCAGTTTTGCGGTGTCTTATAATTTCGCTTTCCTGGGACTCAAAACTAATAAACTCTTTATGCCGACTCTGAAATTCCAGAATAACCGTGACTTTAAAGCCGGTAACTTGCTGTTCCTGGACATTCCGCAAAATCAGCGCTTGGTAGGCACACAAACTGTCAGTGATTATAAACAAACTTCTTATTACGGTACAAAAGCCGATAAAAAACCAGTCTGGAATTTTGAAATGCCCTTTACCTTGTTTTTTCCTAAAGCTAAAGTCCCTTTTGGCTTTGATCTTTCGGTTAATAGCGACCTTGACGACGCAGGCAACCTTGGCGGCCGTTTCGGGGTGTATGTCAGTATTCCAGGTGCTAAACAAAGCGTGATCATCGAGCCGTTGTTACGCATTGATCCCTGGAAGTCCGGTGACACCTCTTTCGGTAAAGACCAGTTATCCTTCGGTATCAACCTCACCGTAGCTTTACCAACTTACGTATCAGGGGTCAAATGAGCGAAATGGATGACCTGCGCTAAAAGCTGCTGAAAACACAACGCGTTGAGGCCGAAAACAGCTTAACGAACATGAAAAAGAATTGATTATAAAATTGGACAAGAATGCTAAAGTTCCTCCGGCCCAGCCCAGCCAGACCATAATTTTGGAGGGCGCCCTATTAGGTGAGATTGCGCATAATATTTAAGTGACTCCTGATCCATGCCTTTATACCATATTTGCGGAATATCACCAAAATTGGCTTTATAAGCTTCCCGGAAATTCTCTCCTGCTTCTACAGGTATGGGTGTTTTCGGTGTGTCAGGGGTATGTCCGATAAAAAAACCTACGGTTTCAAGACAAAATTTTCGGTATTGAGCTGTAAAAAGAATAAACTGGTGCCATACCTCATCAACCTGCGGACTTATCATCGCAATAGGTTGAATATTAAGCGCGACGAGTATAATGAATTTTTTAAATTCAGTTTCCAATTCTGGAATTTCCACTGCGGTAATTTTCCCATCAAAGCATAATTTGTCGAATACGAATGAGATATCATACTGTTCGATTTTATTGAGGGCATCTGTTGAAAGGATTGTTTGAAAAGGTCTTGCGTTTTTCATTGCTTTGTAAACTTTATATTTGTCTTGGTTGTGCGTCTCTATACCATTTTTTTTCCAAGCCGAAATTATTCCTTATTTTCCAAATAGTAGATACGCTAGCGTCTGTCAATATTTTATCTAAGATAGTGAATTGGTTAAAAAGTTTAACCCGGGAATCATTTTCTATTTTCCCTTCGTTAAAATACTTCTGTAAGAGGGTTAAATTGATGGTACAAGTTTTCGCCATCCGGGCACCAGCCAAGCCATCGGAAAAGGCGCTATTTAGGTAAGATTGGCTCAGGCTTTTTTCGTACTGATCACCAATATCAAAATTCAACAACAAAGTACCGATATCAATAATATCCTTCTCAGTTAAATCAACAATTGCCCACTTGGATAGAAGTAATTGACCTGGTGGAATAGTAAAAGGGTAAGTTGACGAAAAGTATGGTTTGGGTATTAAATGATTGAATTCTAATGAACCAAAGTAGACTTCAATGTCCAATTCTCGATTAAGACCGTCTACCTGTGCCCGATAATTATGAAATTCAATATTAGCTCCCCAATCGTTCAAGCCAACTCGCCGAAACCCTAGTTTCTTAAAAAAATATTCTGCCTTGATATTTTGATCACTTTTACCCAAAAAGTCTATGTCCTTGTATGGCTGGCGCTCAAGTCCTCCGCAAGTTGTTACCCCACATTGTTGGTAAACCGCCAGTCCGCCAATCATTTTAAGGTCTATTTGATGTTGGCCAGCCTTTTCCATAATCTTGATGGCAAGCTGTAACAATTTGTACCGATCATCCTTCATCTATAATTAGTCTTCAGGAATTTCTTTAAACAAATCATTAATATTAAAGTCAGTAAATTCGTCGTGTTTTTTCTTCAATTTATTTTTCCGCCACTGATAAACACAAAGTCCAAACAAATAAACTACAGCGATCATAACCAGCGCCATATCAGAGTCACCCCCTGCCACGTCGGGATATTTAACAGCAGCATACACAATATATCCAAAACCAACAATTGAAATGAGGCCAGCTAATTGAAAGAAAGAAAAATCAATATCAAAAACTGTTCTTTTTGCCAATCTTGGAGCTCTTTTATAGACTTCCGGCAGAACCTTTGGCAAACGAAACGCCGCATAACCAGTGAACAAATAAGCAACGGCCGCTAATGCAGCGGCACCCACTAATGAGACACCGGAATAATGCAAGATAATGATAAACACCATACCAATGACGGTAACCATTAATGAGGCTGCCCAAGGCGCATTGGTTCCAGGTAAACGTTTTAAATACCAGCTCGGGAACATTTCATCACAGGCCCAGGCAATAAAATTTCGAGTACAAACTTGTAAAATGACATAGGGTACTAAAAGAAACCATATCAAATTGCCAACTTGCATGATGATATTTAATATTGGATGCTCGCGTGCTAAAAGGCCAGTCAAAAAGTTCATCGGAGCATTATTAATCCCTACAGCGGTCTGCACCTCGCCGATGCCGATGGCACCATAGAATTCAGGTCCTACAATTTCAGCGTAAAGCCCCATACAGCCTAAAAAAGCTAATAACCCGACTAATAAAGCGAACAATATCCCCCTGATTTGAGCTTTCTCCGGTTTTTCAATTTCGCCGCCGGCATACACTGAATAGGTAAATCCTAGGAAACAGAGAAATCCCAAAGGCAGCCCCTTCAAGCTATCGGCAAAGACTGTGGTTTTTGGCGCGTTTGCTAATCGTGCTTTCGCCATATTCACTACTGTTTCATAAGCACTGTCATGACCGCCATTTTTTACAACAAAATCATTAAAGGCGCTAACGAAATCACCATGCGTGTGCGTTGCAAGAAAGTAAGCCATGAGTATAGGGCTGCTTATGCCGACCAGAAACAATAGAATCACAAGTGGTCGGCTGAACCTCATGTTTAACAGTGAAATGAGGTAATAAAACAACGCAATACTCAAACTAATGAGTAGCCAGCTCAGGTCACTGGTATGTATAATAGAAGTTAGCCTGGCCGGAAGTGGTGAAGTAAATCCAATGGCCAATAGTGAAGGCCGGATGGCCATGGCAAAAATCCAACTGGTATTAGCGGCAAACCCATAAAGTTGGCAAAAGGTAAAGCCCCAGTTAGTCAGAAAACCAATCCGATGGCTGATGCTTCTGGACACAAATACATAATCACCACCAGTGCTTGGCATGATGGCTCCAAACCAACCGTACACCAATCCATTAAAAAAAGCCAGTATAGCACCTAGTCCTATAACAATTAAAATATTGGAATGAGGCACGAACATTCCGATATAAGCTGGATTTGATGACAGTGCTAACCCCAGGGAAAAACCTAATATGTTAAAGATAAAAACGTCCAGCATGCTGAACTCACGCGTATAGCCTGATCTTTGACGATCAAACAACGAGTTACCTGAAGTATCCATTTATTTTTTGTTTAATATTTCCAATATCTGCTCCACTTTAGCCTCGACGCCTTCAATCTCTTTCCTACTTAGTTTTTCTTCAAATAATTTCCCTACCCCTGGAATATTTGATAAAGCTTTCTTTATATCTTGTTTGTTAATCCCTTCTTTAGCTGGCGGGTCCCTTTCTTCCGTGAGCCGGTCCAACTCTATTCCGTTAGCATCCATTTGTAAAAATACGCCTTGCAGTTTACCGCTTTTGTAATCAGTACCGGGATTAAAACATAGTGTGTCCCCGATCATCTGTTTGGCGCGTACTTCATGAATATGTCCATGTAACCCAACCATGGGCTTCCAAACTTCAATAGCTGCTTTTACAGCCTTCGAGCCTGCATGCGTTTTACGTCCAGGAAGCGGCTTAAAGGTTTTAACGTCAATTTCATTCGCTTCATCAAGCGAAGTATTATAAGGTGGGCAATGAAAGTTAAAAATAAACTTATCACCAGGTTTTAATTGGCTTGTCATTTCATTGATCTTTTCTGCCATTGCCTCCTCAGTGATATCTCTGGGGCATTTCCAGGGTGTTATCGAGGAATACCCCGTAGATAGTAATTTTAAATTCCCTGGCAAATCAAGTACTTTACCTTCAGGCCGAATAAACTTCGGACAGCCATCTAATAAAGCGTCTACAAAAAAGGGATCATCATTGCCAGCATTGATTATGAATTGACATTCTTCGATACCCGGTAACTTCTGATTAGCTAAGGCAATCCATTCTTCCAATCGCTTTTTTGCCAAAAGGTCAAATATTTCCCGCTGTTTATCTTCACTTAAAATTAGCGAGTTATATTCGTTTTGAGAACAGACATAAGGATAATAGCCGATATCGCCAAGCTTAGTTTCCCAAGTACTCAAATCACTTTGCTTTATTTTTTCAGTAATACCCCCGACTTTTAGTGAAAAGCGTTTGTTGCTTGCTTCAACAATCGGGATAATCTGCTTACCAGTTATATCAGCACCAACAATTATAACATTCGGTTTTGCCGAGGTGGCGGGCAAATTCAGGAGTTTTCTGAAGCAGGCATTCGAGCCGTGAATATCCGTAAAAAACCATATTCTCGCTTTTTCTTGGCTTAGGTCCATATGCAAGTAATTGTGTTTATAAATATACTTATTTATTATATAATATTAAAAATATTATACCGTATCGTATTGACTACAAGCTTGCTTTGTCGGCCACCCAGCTAAAAATGGCAATGTCATTAGCCTCAGTATAGTATGGCACCACGTTGATCACAAACCCATTTTGTCGGTGATCCAGCGCAATAAGGCATTCGTTAACTTATTTAAAAAGACGGGGATTTCTTTTTTGCGGTTGGTGATGTCGGTGAATTTGTGGTAGGATTCTTTGAGGTCGAGTTGGAAGATGGTTTCGAACAGGGTGACGAGTTCGGCAATGTCGATGTTGCCGTTGTTGATAGCGCCGGAGGCTTTGAGGGCGTAGATGAGTTCAACGGCGTCTATTTTGGCCGCGGTCCAGTGCATGAGTTTGAAAGGAATCAGGTCCTGCCAGTCGAAAGCGCCGCTGTTGAGGCGGGCCAACTCTAAGTTTAAATAGTCCTGGAAGCGTTCATTGGCGATGATCTTGGAGAGTTTGTAGTCGTGGGAGGTACTGTATTGTTCATCTTCTTCAAAGTCTTCCAGTTCGGCGTGGACATCAAAACCGCCACGGGTATAATAAGTGGTATCCAATTGGTTCATGCCAGCCCTGTAATAAGCATAAAAGGCCCGGTTATGGTCAAAAAAGGTCTTGATCTCGGCCAGGTGCATCTGGATATAGCTATGCCGGATCTCCGACGATCCGATAGGTTGTTGCAGGGTATAATTGTACAGGCTGATATAGTAAATATACTTACTGTAGAACCTGGGCTTGACCTCCTTAAAAAAATGGATCTCCTCCCCTACGCTCTCAAAAGCATAACTCGATACATAATTCTTGAGCTTGTTCATCGCTTTCTTGCAGATCAGGATCGCTTCCTTCGGGTCAGTGACCTCCGCCAGCTGGTTTTCCAGGGCAATGTAAAAACGTTCGGTAAATGTTTTCATAGGTTATGGTAGTTTTTAGGTAAATAAGTAGGAATAGTAAAACTGCGACAGACCGGTGTGAACGGCCAGCCCTCATATCCGGCAATACCGGGCATTGCCGCTAATTGTTGCAGCAAGCGCTCATAAGCCGGCTCATCCGAAGTGACCACGAACAGCAGCAGCCTGCCCTCCTCTTTAAAGTGGTGAACGAGTTCGACCTCTTTCCCGCGTTTCAGCCTGAAGATCAGCACCTCGGGTTTAGCGTCAGTCGTCATAACCAGACGGACGATCGCACAGAATGAAATATGGTTTTTCATGGTATAAGTATAGACCTACTTATACACGGGCGGTAAGTATTGCATAGATCGGGCTCTGGTAAGCCGGCACAACACCCCCATACCCGCGTATCAGCGGTTGGTGATGCTCCCGTGCCTTAAAAATTTACCAGATTTGTCTATGCAGGAGGTAAAATGTCTTTGTCAAAAAATAGCCCGCCGCGCTTACGGCGGGTATCTTCTCTTATTATTAACTATTATTTTACTGATCTCATTTTTTACGAAAATGAAAAAACGATAAAGAACGAAGCGAAGACTTTTTAGTAATGGCGCCCCGTCATAAGCGGGGGCAGCCAAAACGCGAACTAACCAATTTAGTTTCTAAATAATTTTATCATGGATGGTATAGCCCTCCAGTTTAATTTCCGAACTTAAATAACCCGCTTTTGGTGGTTCATCCTGAAAAAGGGCGGTGCTCAAATATTTTTGATTACTGTCCGGGAAAACCGTGACGACCACTTTATTATTTCCGAGTTCTTGCTGGACTTTGATGGCGCCCAGCAGGTTAGCGCCGGAAGAAATGCCAACACCCAGCCCGAGTTCTCTACCTAAACGTTGCGCCATGATGATAGCGTCACCATCATTGACCTGGATAACTTTGTCCAACGCTTTCAGGTTGACGATGGCCGGTATAAATTCATCGCTGATTCCCTGAATCCGGTGGGAGCCTATCTTATGCCCCGTGGTCAGGGTCGGGCTTTCGGCAGGCTCCAGCGGATGGATCTTTAACTCGGGATAAATACTTTTCAGGTACCCACCAACACCCATCACCGTACCGCCGGTACCAACGCCCGCTACAAATGCTTGCGGTTTTAATTTTAAGAATAAAAGTTGACGGTCAATCTCGCGTCCGGTTGTTCGCTCGTGCGCTTCCACATTATACTTATTCTGAAATTGTCTTGGTAAAAAAACCTGGTCATGAAAACTCATCGCCTCCGCTTTTTTGATACTCCCTAAAAACCCGCCTTCTTCCTTATTCACCAGCTCTACTTCAGCACCGTAAGCTTTTAATATTTCGATCCGTTCTTTACTCATCCAATCCGGCATAATAATTTTCACCCGGTGCCCCAACTTAGTACCAATTGCCGCAAAAGCAATCCCGGTATTCCCCGAAGTCGCCTCTACGATCTGGTCGCCTGGTTTGATCTGCCCGAGTTCATAAGCCTTTTCTAAAATGTATAAGGCCATCCGGTCCTTAATACTGCCCGTCAAATGCCCCTGCTCACATTTCACCAACACACGCTGTAATGGCCTGCCCCGGTAACGGTAGCGGACCTCGATCAGTTTACTATGGCCGATCAGCTGCCAGAGATTGGCCAGTTTGGCCTGGTTCTCTCTTAACATAATTCCTTCTGCCCTAAATTCACCAGCATATCTTCCGTCATCCGGGCTATATCATACTCCTCCTGCCAGCCCCAGTCGCGCCGGGCGCGGTAATCACTCACGCTGACTGGCCAATTGTTCGCAATGGCCTGACTGAAATCCGGATTACAAGCCATTTCAAAATCCGGCAAATGCCGCTTTATTTCCGTGGCCAGTTCCTGCGGTGAAAAACTCATCGCCGCCAAATTATAAGCTGTCCGTACCGAAATGCTTGCTGCCGGTGCATCCATCAGTTCCAGCGCCGCCCGCACCGCATCCGGCATATACATCATGGGCAAGGTGGATTTCCTGTTGAGAAAGCAATCGTAACTCCCCTTATTCACCGCCTCATGAAAAATTTCCACGGCGTAATCGGTTGTCCCGCCCCCAGGTTTGGCCCGGTGGCTGATCAGGCCGGGATAACGCAAACTGCGCACATCCAGCCCATGTTTTTCAAAATAATACCGGCACCAATATTCACCCGCCGCCTTACTGATCCCATAAACCGTCGATGGATTGAGTTCTCCATTTTTATCAAATACCGCGATACTGCTTGGCCAGAACACTTGCCAGACCTTATTTTCTTTAGCGACTTCCAGTACGTTCAACAGACCCTGCATATTAACGTCCCAGGCTTTTGCCGGATTTTGTTCTCCCAAAGCCGACAAAACCGCCGCTAAATGATATAGCTGTTTAACACCCCGATGAGCAATTATATAAGCCAGTTTTTTCTTGTTAAACACATCCAGTTGCACATATAAACCTTCCGCATCCATCGCCGGGTGGATATCCGCTGCGATCACGCTCTTCCAACCATGTTTTTTCCGCAACGCCCGAGTTAATTCGGTTCCGAGTTGCCCGCAGGCGCCAATCACCAGTATTGCATATTTCATAGTTGAATTTCCGGTTTTCGGGCCTTAACAAATTGATTTGTTTCTCTTTGCACTTTATGTCTGTCTGGGGGCTTCATTTAGGCGTTACGCCTACAATTGCAGTGGCCCCTGGCTTTTTGCCTCCTTCATTACAAAGGAGCTATCGGTATGGGCCACATTCGGCAAACAGTTGATCTTTTCCATCAGGAAATTAAAGTAAATCTGTGGTGTGGTTGAACTGACCAGCATAATAAAGTTCCAGTCGCCCGAGACGTGCAGACAAGCCTGCACCTCAGGCATCCCGCACGCCAGTTCCTCAAACTCCGCCAGCAACAAGGTGGTCTGTTTCTCCAGCTTCACATGGGTTACGGCTAATACCGGCCAGCCGACTTTTTCACGGTCGAGTAAGGCGGTAAAGCCACGGATCACACCGGACGCTACCAGCTTTTCCAACCGAAGCGATACGGGTGTGCGTGATAAATTCACCCGCTTAGCCAGTTCCTGCGTCTCGATACGGCCATCCTGTTGCAGCACGTTCAGGATATTCCGGTCTATCTCATCCAGCTTTCCGTTATTCATCGCTTATTTCTTTGCTGTTTCCGGCAAAAGTTCCAACTGAATGTAATTTTTACCACCGAGGTATTTCGCCGCTATCACTTGCACGTCCGCGGGCTTGAGCTTATCCAATAGCTGATAATAGCTGTTGATCTCGCTGGCTTCCTCTTTGTTCTGTAACTGAAGGGTCAAATAGCCTAGCCAAAAGCCGTTGGTTTTCAGTTGCGTTTCCGTGGCTGTTTTTTCTTCATTGCGCCACTTGTCCACGTTTTCCGGTGACGGGCCTTTTGTACACAATTTCCTGACCTCATCCTGTGCAGAAGCGATCAATTTTTTTACGTTTTGAGGGGCGCAACCAAATTGTATAGTCAGGCTATACCTGGCTTCCGGGTATTTATTTGTGCTCACATATACGGCTGGACTGTATACACCGCTTTCTTCTTCGCGTAATCTTTCCAGGAGCCGTATTTCGAGCGTCTCTTTGAGCGCGTCTAAGGCGATCTTTTCCACCTGGCTGTAGTCAAATTTGCCAGCGTAAACCAAGAGAACCGTTGCTTTCGGCTCTGTCCCTTTATAAACTGTCTTTTCAATTTCCCCCTCCGGTACATGGATATGTAGATCTTTGGCCTCTTCGTGCTTGTTGATGCTGGGTAAAGAACCGAGGTACTTTTCCAAAAGGGGTTTTATTGTATCGGCGCTAAAACTGCCTACAAAAGTAAAGGTGAAATTAGCCGCATCCGCAAAGCTTTCCTGATAGATCGCATTAGATTTGTCTAAACTGATTTGACCCAGTTTTTCCAAACTCGGTGGCATCCGGCGGAAATGATGGTTCCCTAGTACAGCGGTAATTGTATCTTGGAAAACACTATTTGGATTATTACCGCGATTAGCCAAAGTACCTTTGCTGCGCTCCATGATGCCTTTAAAAATGGCTGTGTCCTTCCTGGGTTCAGTAAATTTCGCGTAGATCAGCTGCAAAGCCGTTTCAAAGTCTTTTACGGTCGAGCCACCGTTGATCCCATTAAATCGTTCACTGATATAGGGTTGGACGCTCAATTGTTTGCCTTCTAAATATTTGCTCAATTGGGTAGGGTTATAGTTACCTGCCCCGTTGGCTGAAATCAGCGCGCTGGCATTTGCCGCTGATTGAAATTCGCTATCAGGATATAGGGAGTTTCCGCCGGGAGCAAATGCACTAAAAATGATTTCGTTGTTTTTGAAATCCGTGGGTTTCAGAATAACTTTCAGGCCGTTGCTTAACGTTAAGGTGGTTAAACCCAACTTAGGATCATATTCTTGCTTAACGACTTTACCGGGAATTGGTTGGTGTGCCAGAAGCGGCAGGTTGCTCATCTGGTCATCATAAGGCTTCAATAGTTCCTGTTCAATAGACTTCAACCAACTATTGACCGTTGCTTCATTGGGTAGGGTGCCCGTGTCTTTTTCCGGGGCCAGAAAGATAATATCGCGGTCAATGGCCGTAATATATTGACCCGCTAAACCATTCACTTCTTTCAAGGTAATTTGCGGTAAGGCTTCTTTCACCAGTTCAAATTCTTTGCCTATCCCAGGAGCAGCGATTTCCTTTAGAAAATGCTCCTGGTATTCTTTCACATAGCTTTCCGAATTGGTCTTATCCTTTTCTTTCAGCGCCGTTTCCATACGATTGAGGTAAGCCGATTTCGCCCGGTCCAGTTCAGTAGCCGTAAAGCCAAATTGTTTTACCCTTTCAACTTCCCGCCAGATGGCCTTGAATCCTTTTTCAAGTTCACCTGGTTTGGCGGTGACGCTGGCATCAAAACTGGCTAATCCACCAATAAAGCCGCCAATACCCGCATTGCCGCCGATAAACGGTGGATCGGACTGCCGGGTTAGTTCAGCTAAACGCCGGCCTAACATTTGATTGAACAGGCTTTGTACTATAGCGTCCCGGTAATCTGTAGCTGTCTTTAAAGAAGGTAGTGGGTGTTTAATCATAACCTCTGCTACCGTTGAGGTCATTTCTTTATCGGTTACCGCAATAAAATTGTTTTTGCCAGTCAGCGGAACATTATATTTTACGCGTTTCTTTTCAGCTGCCGGGTTCTTTAAATTTCCAAATTGAGTTTTGATGAGCTTTTCCGTAGCCGCCACATCAATATCGCCGACTACGATCAGGGCCTGCAGATCTGGTCGATACCAGTCATGATAAAACTGACGCAGGGCTTCGGGTTTAAAATGATTAAGTACGGTATCCAGGCCAATTGGCAACCGCTCGGCATAACGGGAATGGTTAAGGATCACCGGCCAGTAGGCCAGGCGCATCCGTTCCTGTGCGCCTTTGCCCAAACGTTTTTCTTCGAGTACCACACCGCGTTCCTTGTTGATCTCTATCGGGCCTAAGGTCGCCTCCTGCGCCCAGTCTCGCATGATCTCAAAACCGTTTTTTAGCAACTCGGGCTTATCCGTTGGTAGCGGCAACTGGTACACCGTTTCGTCGAAACTGGTATAGGCGTTTAGGTCCGCGCCAAAACGTACGCCAGACTTTTGCAGGTAATCCACCAGTTCATTTTTAGGAAAATGCTTCGTTCCGTTAAAGCTCATGTGCTCCATAAAGTGGGCCAGCCCGCGTTGGTCTTCATCTTCCAGGATGGACCCAACTTTATTCACCAGGTATAGATATACCCGGTTCTTTGGTTCGGTGTTATGTCGAACGTAATAGGTAAAGCCGTTCGTCAATCTGCCTGTCTTTACGGCAGGATCCAGCGGCAAGTTCTGTGCTGTAACAAAATTGGTTAGCAAGCAGCAGCCGGCAACGATTAAAATAGATTTTTTTCTGGTTACATTCATTTCGGCTATCTGCTTATTTAAGATTTAGTTTGTTTTGGTAAATTATTCCTTCTGGGCTTTCTTTAACCTTCTGACTTAATGAGGCATATAATGCTTTTAATTCATTTAACCTGTCGGCATTGGTCGGATCGCCGTTGCCCATATATTTCAGGGCTTCGATACTGAGCAGCGAAGTGGGATGCGTTTTGATAAATTGCCTGGGGATATCGAAACACTTTTTAACGGCTTCGAATATTAGGGTATGACGCGTTAGGGTGTCGCTTGATCTTTTATTTACCGCATCTGTGTAGTCCCTTTTAAGTTCATTTATAGCTTCGTTTTGAAGATGGACCGGCTTCCATAAATCGTTTTCGTAACTTACGGCTTCGCTGAGCCCGTCGACCGTTGCCTGATAAGGTCCATCGGGATTGGATATGGTTATGGATATATGACCATTCGCTAAAAATAGTGGTTGATAGTCGGAGCGTTTATTGCCGGTGTAATCGATGGTGAGCACGCCTTGCTGTGGGTGATCAATATCTTTATTCCAGGTCATTTGGCCATTTGTCGTGTGTAGGGTGTCGGTATGGTTGCCCATTCTCATATACAATACAGCAGGTGATGTTAAGTCGGTGATCTTTATGCTTATTTTACAGGTAACCGGCTGGGCGAATAAAGCCAGCGGATAAAGTAAGATCAGTGAAAATATTTTTTTCATATTTTATTTTTAGGCAAAGCCGTAGCTAGACTTTCGTTGTAAAAGCTTAATTATCTTTTGCTGGTGTTTATTATTTTACTGGAATATTAAAACTAATCGTTTCCGGTGGCAGGCACTTTTCATCGTTACAAGCCATATACTCCAGCGTTCCTTTGACTATCGTTTGGCCGGCCTTTAACCTAATCTTTTGCTGAAATACAACTTCGTTTTCAAAATAGAAAACATCCATCTCAAACGCTTTTTCGAATTTCTTGACCGGTTCCGGTTCGCTGACATTTCCTTCTCGCATGATGCTGCTGGATCTTGCCAGTTTAAAAGAAGTTTTTAAAGGCCCGCCTTCTTTTTGGTTAACTGAATAGATGTGCCAGCCTGGTGTTATCATCGCTTTAAAAAACAAGACTGCTTCATGGTCGCCTGTTTTTTTTGCCGCATAACTCCATTTCACCGGTACAAGTATTTGCCCGAATGCAGTGGCGCTCCAAATAAGCATGCAAACCGATATTGTGGTCCTTGATCTCATTTCAATTGATTTAGGGTTTATTGATATAGCCGTTTTCGGTGATCACCAGCATTTCCACTTCCCGTTTGGCTTTTTTGACGACCAAGCCATACTTGTTTAGTGCTGAATTTAATTGATCGATATCGCTCAAAACCTGTTTAGTAATCCACACCCGAACTTGTTCAGGCACGGTTACTTCACTGAGAAATGGAGGATTGTTCGGAACACGGCTGGCATACCAGACCAGGTTTCCTATAATGGCATAACCCGCTGGTCGGTTTTTTACGTCATAGATAGAATCTATCGGTACTTCTTTTTTGAATGGAAAATTAGATTTTAAATTGCCGGAAAGTACCCAACAATCGACTTGCCGCTTTTCTAGGCGCCCGTGTACACCCAATGAATAATCCAGTTGGGCCAAAACATTTTTCCGCACCTCATGTTCAGGCACTGTTTGCAAGAATTCTGCATTATAGCAGTAGGTGTTCTCTTTATTCCATACCACCTGATCTGTTGACGGCGGAAGATTATCTCCAGTTAAACGTCCGTTAGAGCTGTATTTGCTTTTATCCTTGACCTCCAGAATTAATTGGCTAATAGGGAAAGTAGTGTAAGCCTTGTCAAAAGCCCATAAATACATAACAACGACGGGCAAATTAACCATGCTGATCCGCACACGATCGCTGGAATCGCCATATATCGGCTTTGGGTTCCATTTTAATAAAAAGGAAGAACTTACCCCATCGATATGGTTGGAAAATGCGCTGTAGGTGATTAAACGTGGCATATCCTTTATCATCGGAAAGTTGGCTTTGTTGAGCACTATTAATGGGGCTTTATCGTCAAAAGCGTCATATTTTACTGGCCAATCGACAGCCTCACCATTAAGCACCTTTTGAATGTTCTCTTTAGTTACATAATGGTGGTCGGTGATGGCAATGACAACACCTTTCTGGTTAATCCATACCTCGTGAGGTGTAAAAGTATGCGGAAAATATTTCGTTAGCTTTTTGTCACCGTACACGTATAGGAAACCTAACGTTTTACCGATAGGATCTTTCTGTAAAAACACATTGACCTTCTCGCGTTCTTCTGAGGTGACGAATATTGGATAAAGGCGTTCACCAAATACGTTCTTCCTTAACGAATCGAGTTTATGAGCGGTTTCCTTGCAAGGCCCGCAATAAACGGTCGCCAGTTCGATGATCACTAATTTCCCTTTAAGGGCTGAAAGTTTAACAGCAGAAGATTTACTATTCAGCATATTTCCGATTATTATTTCGGGACATTTGTCGCCAACTTTTAATGGCTTAATACTTTGTGCCTTAGCAATATTGGCAATTAATAAGCAAAGTATTGCACCGGCAAAACCTAATTTTAGTTTCATAATGATTAATTTTATAGCCCCAACTTCAAAAATTAAAGCCAGGGCGTGAATAGTGAAATCGTTTATCTCGGGTTCTGTTGCATACCTGAAAGTGCGATCTCTGTTGGTGGGATTAGTAAGGCATAACGAAGATCATTCGGCGGTAAAGTATATGTTTGACCATGAACAGTCCGAGTAAGGGTCTTTGCATAATTGGGGTCTTTATTTAACCGTTTAAGATCGGTCCACCTTAAATTATTGCGACGGACAAGTTCCTTTCGTCGCTCTGCCAAAATGATGTCCAACGCGTTTTTTGCATTTGTGGCATTAAGGGGGACAAAAAAGCCGTTTCGCCACCTTTTTAGCAACAGGGTATTTAAGTCACTCATCGCGGCAGATGTATTGCCTGCCCGTGCATAGCTTTCTGCGCGGATCAAATAAACTTCGTCTGTCGCAATTCCACCATAAGCTCCTTGGTTAGCGTTTTCGTCATAGGCGCCTCTAAAACCATAATATCCATTGGGGTTTTTAGCGAAGAAAAGAGACTTCCTTAAATCGTTGGCATCATAAGAATTGTACAAATCAGCATAAATATTACCTCTAGTAAATATATAGAAACCCGTGGCATAAGATGTATTATGGAAAATATCTTCTGCATTAAATCGTTTAAATGGTGTTGCTGTACCTGACGGGTTAAAATTATTATAATCAAGCAATGTGTTGTAGATTTTTAAACATGCATCGGCATGCAATAATGCATTTGGATAGTCATTCATAGACAAATAAATTCTAGCCAAAAGACCGTAGGCTGCCTGTTTTGTTGGTCGAGTCGGAAAAATCGTGCTTGTCGGCAAAATCTCTGCTGCTGTTTTCAAATCAGTTATGACCGCGTCATAATTGGATTGAAGGGAGGGCCTGATAGCTTTGTCATTAAGATTTGACGATATTTTATATGGAATACCCAAATCAGTGCCTGAAGTGGCCTTGTCATATTGTAAACAATAAATACTCATCAATATATAATGCCTGTAGGCGCGATAAAATAAAGCCGACCCCTTCGCTAAGTTATAGGCAGTAATATCTGAAGTTCCCGGCTTTATTTTATTCAGGGTCTCTAAGGCAACGTTACAATTTACTATCGCTGTGTACGACTCTGAAAAATCGTAATCGCCAGTAGTTGCCTGCTTATCCCATGTATACTGAAGCCGTTCAGTAACTGTTCTTATGTCATAATAGGAATCCAGTATTGAATAATCATCGTCCATGGTAATGCCCACGCTAGATATAGAAACTCCCAATAAAAAATAATTATCCATAAGTGCTTGTGCGTCATTTATGGAACTGGAAAGTACAAGCGTTTTATCAGTTTTTGCATCCAAGTATTTTTTGCAAGAGGATATCAAGCAACATAAGGCTATTGTTAAAAGTAATTTGGTATGACGGGTTATCGTTTTCATCGTATGTGGATTTAATAGCGTTAAATAATGAATTACTTAGAAAGTAGTGCGAAGTCCAAATGATATCGTTCGCGGCACGGGGTAGCCGTTGACTGCATCAGGATCTATTCCCTCTTTATTCGCTTTCCAAATAATGCCTAAATTATTGGCATATATATAAACGGTCAACTTTTTGAGGGTGTAAGTTCCAAACTTGATCGAGTTAATATCGTAGCCGAAATTGATGTCCTGTAAGCGGATGAAATTACCGTTAAGGACTGTAGCTGTCGAAAGAGCATAGAAACGGTCACGGTTATTATTTGCCGGATAAGTCATCGATGGGATAGTCGTTATTAATTCATCGCCTGGTTTTTGCCAACGTTGCAGGAAGTCAGCGTTTCCATTCCAGGAGTTAAATAAGTCATAGTAATTGATCGTAGTTTTTCTAAAGTTAAAGCCAAATCTGCCAAGAACATTAGCTGACAATGTAAAACCCTGCCACGAAAAAGTGTTCATGATATTTCCGAAATACGGAGCACGACGAGTACCTTGCTCAACCAGATTATCGATCGACGTCGGGTTAGTTAGTTTTGTGTAATCTTTGCTGACCTGGCCATTAACATACCCTTGTGGATCTCCCGTAGCTGGGTCCAACCCTGCAAACTTATAGCTAAAGATCGTATAAGGATCATAGCCTACCTGGGGGTTAATACTGCCTCCACCGCCCACTAAGGAACCGAACGATGTTCTTGGCAGCAAATATTTAGTCACTTTGCTGGTAACATAATTCGCGTTGATCTGAGTAAGCCAGCGAAACTGATGATCAAGCCATTTTATATTTAATTGGAGATCAATCCCCTTGCTGGAAAGATTAGCCACATTCTGTGTTAATTGTGTAAAACCGCTAATATAATCTACCGGAGCTGATGCTATCAAGTCCACGGCGTTTTTATGAAAATATTCAAAACTGCCGCTTACCGTATTATTTTTAAATCCAAAATCTAAACCAACATTTAGTTGTCCAACTTTTTCCCAACGCAGATCCGGATTGCTGGGATATCTCACACCTGCGTAATTAAGGTTTGTTGCAGATGCACCCGTTGAATATCCAATTACTGATAAAGCAGAGAGCGAATTGACAACATTACCCTGGAAGCCGTAGCTGGCACGCAGCACCAAATCGGGTAACCATTTAAATTTATAAAAGGGTTCATCTGACAACTTCCATTTTACACCAGTAGACCAAAGAGGTACGCCGCGTCGGTTTGTATTAGCCCCAAAAAGATTTGATTCGTCTTTTTTGATGCTGCCGGAGATGGTATATCGGTTTTTGTAGGTATAAGCAGCATTGGCATAGTAAGACACAAAGCGATTTAGTACGTCTGAGTATCCAGCCCCAGTTGGAATACCTGAAGCACCACCAATGTCATCAAAGAAAGGGTAATAATCAGGATTGTAATTTACATTCGTAAAAGTCAATAAGTCATCATTGTACCCATAAATTGTAGACGGTGAATTTGAAATTACATGAGTTTGATTTATTTCCATACCAGCAATTGCCGTCAGTTCATGGACGCCGTTCCAGTTTTTATTAAAACTTAGAATAGGGCGGACATTATTAGTAGTTAGGTTATTATTAGTTTGCTCGAGGATACCCCCCAAAGGAATTGGATAAATAAAATCAGTTCCTGATCCTCGTTGCGTGTACTGATTAATTAAGTTCCTTGCATAGTATGATTGTGGGCCGCGAATTTGTTGATACTGAAAAATATTCTTTTCAAACTGATAGGCGAGGCCGAAGCTTAAAGCTTTGGTGAGCGCATATTGCAGTTTTATATTCATTAAAATGTCGTTTGTTTGGGCATTGTTATGAGAATTAGCATTTTCATCAAGTGGTCGGTAAGTCCAGTTAAGTAACTTTCCAGCACCGGCGGTATCTGTAAAAGCCTTATCATAGTTTTTAGGCAAAGCGAGGTGATTGCCATTGGCATCGGTGAGCATGGCATAAGGATAATACCCTCCTTTTCCTCCGCCAGCATAAAAATTACTTAGGTTATTAGCATTTTGATTGTAAGACAGATGCGTATAATCCATACCCACCTGTACATCCAGATTCTTGGTAGGTTTTAAATTCGTATAACTATGTATGGTTTGTTTGTTGTAGTCATTGCCGATTGCCGGGCTGAGGTGTCGATCATATCCAACTGATAAATAATAGTTTACGCTTTGAGTGCCGCCGGTCAATGCCAAATTATACTGTTGCGTTACCGCCTTTCGATAAAAATATTGTTCTTGTTGGGCTCGGTTGTCAAGGGTACGCATTGAATCGATCTTCGATTTAGCCAACGCGGAACTAATTAACCCAGCGTCCTGATCAGCTAATAGCCGGACAACAGGTGAAATGACCCGATGGTCATACGACGTAAGGTCCGAGCCATAAAAGCCCTTACCATATAAAAACTGCTCGACATTGATAAAATCTTTGGAGTTGAGAAAGTTCCGGTTATAAAAAAGGTCCGGTTTGTTTTGGATGGTGATGTTCGTGGTTAAAGTAGCCTGGAACGGTTGGTTATATTTGCCTTTTTTGGTGGTTATCACTATTACGCCGTTGCCTGCTTTTGCGCCCCATATGGAGGCAGCCGCGGCATCTTTTAGTATCGTAATGTTCTCAACATCATTAGGATTGATATTATTAATGTCGCCGGCATAGGGGAAATTGTCCACTACGATAAGCGGTGTCGTACCGCCATTGATCGTGCTTAAACCACGAATAAATATATTATTCGCTGATTGGCTTTCGCTTGCATCAGTGAAGTATAAGCTATTAGCGATACCATTCAAACGGCTTAGCACATCTGTTGAGACTTCGCGGTTATATAACTTGTTGTCAATCAGAACAAAGGATCCGGTGGCGCGCTCCTTCGATAGGGTTTGATAACCTGTGCTGACTACTACTTCTGTTAATTTATTGGTGCTTGCGCGCATCGTTATGTCCAAGTAGGACATATTCGGTACAACTTTGGTATTGAAAGTCCGGTATCCGATATAGGTAATAGTCAATTCATCACCCGAATTGGCATCCAGACTGAACTCACCTTTTTCATTGGTGAGGTAATTCTTGTCATTGTTGACCTTAATAGTAGCGCCGATCAATGGAGTTCCGAGAGAGTCGGTTACCCGGCCTGATACCGTTACTGGGATCGCGGCCTCTGTTTTTTCGATACTTTTCTTTTCCTTAAGCTTTAAAACAATCGTTTTGTTGACGATCGCATAATCAAATGGCTGATTAGCAAAACAGTTTTTCAGCGCTGCATCCAACGGGACATTTTTTACGGTGATGTCCACCGGCTGCGCTTGTTGTAACCAGTCCTGGTTATAAAAGAATGAATAGCCGGTTTGTCGTTTGATCTCGTTGATCACTTTTTCAAGCGGGGCTTTGTGTTCCGATAAGGTGACATTCTGCGCCAGCGTAGTCGCGCTGACCTGAATACAAAATGCCAGTAAGATAAACGCAGTGATCTTCATACAAAGAAGCGTTTTATGGGTGAACAATAGTTTGCAGGGGCTTTTTCTTATGAAAAGCGTCCCTTTTTTGCAAAGAGCGTTTAATTGCATAGTTTTGCAATGATTAGGGTTAAAGAATTAATACAGTTCGTCAAAATTGTCTGGTTCGGCCTAAGTCATTACCGGTCCCGATTAGTAGTCGGTCCCGGTTTTTTTATGGCCATTACTTTCCATCCCTGGTGCAGTAATTTACTCTTATGTAATTATCTTCTCATAGGCGCTTTATTGATAAACAATGATTTTCTTGCCGTCAACCGAGAATTGCACCCCGCTGTAGGCTAATATTTTTAATACGTCTGATAGTTTGGAACTGCGCGGCATATCCCCGCCAAAGTGGTATGGTTTGCCGGAACCTTGGTAAATAACTTCCAGGTCATACCATCGGCCGAGTTGCTTCATCACGATCGGCAGCGTGGTGTTATTGGTAAACATAAACAGGTCATTCTTCCAGGCGACCACTTCCTGCGTATTCACATTATTTAAGATATTCAGTCTGCCGTCAACTTGTACGGCCTGTTGTCCCGGTCTTAATAGTTTACCGGCTATTTTAATACTGCCCTCCAATAAGGTGGTTTTTAGCCCAGGCTCATCATCAAAAGCGTTTACATTAAAATGCGTACCGATATCCTCAATCGTCTGGCCTTTCGCCGTCACAAAGAATGGCTTATTTGCATTGTGCACGACTTCAAAGTAAACCTGACCGGTTACTTCGACCTTTCGGTCTTTGCCGCTAAACGCCGTCGGGTAACGGATAGAAGAAGCCGCATCCAAAATAGCCAAAGTACCATCAGCTAAAACCAGCGAGTGCTTACCACCACCGCGTGGAACGGTATAAGTATTATAAGTTAATGTCTGATCGTTGTTACTGGCCGCATAGACGATACCGCCATTAGCAGTTTTAGAAATACTGGTCGATCCTTGCTGTGCGATCATGCCGTTCTTAGCTGCGCTTACCACGATCTGCTGACCATTGCCTAAAGTCAGGATCGCTTTATTGCCGGGTAAGGCGTCATTCTTAAAGGTGCCTGGTTTAAGTAAAGCGACTTGTTCAGTCTTAGGCTGATGTAAAATGAAATAACCGCCAACCGAGCAGGCAATAATAATCGAAGCCGCCGCCGCGATGCGAGGCCATAACGGGCGCACCTTAGTGCCCTGTGCGGCTTTTATCGCCTGCCACATGGCCACACGACCCTGCGCCAGGTCATCATCGGATAACCCGGACGCGCCTTCCTCGTTCAAGCCATGCAGCCAGCGCTGCACCGCCGCTTCCTCAGCCGGCGAAGCCGTCCCAGCCTTGACCTTATCCAGTAATACGGTAATGTCTTTTTTCTCCATTTCAGAACAAAGACGATTCTGAAAAGGGCATTAGGTACAAAGGGTGAAAAAATATTTTTACCTTGTGTTTTCTTAAACTCTTATCACATGAAATTATATACCGGAAACTATTTTGATGCATTTGCCGATGAGTACAGAAAGGGAATATTGAATGATATTAATTCACAGAGCGACGCTTACATTTTAAATGTCAATATAGATGATTATACCACCCATCTATTTCAAACATACCAGTTGGATGTGCCAGAATTCCATTTTGAAAAAGTATACGCTGATTCGGAAGAACAGGACATTTATGGTTCCAGATTTCCTCATGAATTTTTTATCACAGACCGGAATCAGACCTTCAGAAAAGAAGCCATAATTTACCATATACCCTATACAGGCAACATCAACTTATTACAACTGCGGCCGAATCCGTTTAGTTTAATGTCCTATGATGCCAATTTCAACGAACAACAGAAATGTCTGCTCATCGAAGTTATCAATTTTTATAACGATCCTGTTCGTATCAAACAGCGTTATGACGAGTCGGTTCGTGATCTTTCGAGCAATTATGGCAACATTCAGGCAAACTGCAAAACCTTCAATGAAGGCCTAACGAGCTATATTAAATACACCATAGACAACCGCAAACAGCAACTGCTCCAAAAAAGTAATCTGCTGGCCTCTTTAGGCGTACCTATCAAAAAGAAAGATAACATACCGCAAACTTTTGCGGTGCCCAATCCTAAACTAAAGGAAAAAATTATCGTTAAGCCTGTAGTTCATGAAAAGAATTTCAAACCGGAACCCGCGTTAGATGATGATAACTACCGAAAGATATTAAAGATCATTAATGATGTCGGCAAAAACTTTGAACGCTTGCCTTCAACTTATACTGGTAAAAGTGAAGAAGATATTCGGGATCATATCTTGCTCATCCTTGACCCCAATTTCGAACTTGGCAGCGCCGGCGGCGAGACATTCAATAAAGTTGGCAAAACGGATGTCTCGCTCCGGTATGATAGTTCGGTGGTATTTGTTGCGGAATGTAAGTACTGGAAAGGCGAAAAGGTGTTTTTGCAGACCATTGATCAATTACTGAGTTACCTGACCTGGCGCAACTCGAAGGTTGCCGTAATCAATTTTGTTCAGAACAAAGAATTTTCTGACGTACTGACTACCATAGCAAAGGCCGCGCCAACGCACCCAAATTTTGTCAAAGCGCTGCCGCCAACCGATGAGACCTGGTTCAATTACAAATTCCACCTTAACGGTGACCGCAATCGGGAGATCGACCTTGCCGTAATTTCCTTTCATTTGCCTAAATAGCTATTGAAGATGGCCAAACGAAAAATCGACTACGAGATCGGCTTGCTTAATTTGATCTATGGGCTTTTAAATGAGTTGGGTATCGCTTTACCCAAAGATTTTATGGACAGTCTTGCCATTAAAACTGATAAGATTACTTTTGAGCTAACCACGGATGTTGATGCCAAACTGATTGTTAAAGCCCTGCGTAATGGCTTAAAATGGAGATACCTTAAATTCGAACTGGATGTTAAGATCAATGGAAAACGCTATCATACCAGTTACCCGAATCCATGGGAAATGTTTACTGAATGGCTCTATTGGGAAGCGGCCAAACACCCGCTAGTGTATGCATTGTTTATTGCATTGGTGCCTTTTTATATTACCATTATTTATTTTCTATGCATTAAACAATTGCCCCCTGATTTTAATAAACACGTCCAAAGTGTGAGCGATGCTTTCCTGAATATTTGTATCCTACTATCTAGTTTGATCGTCACGTTCCTGGTCACTAAAGCCATCGCCATCCGTCAAGAGAAATCAGGCAGAATAGGCAAAGTACGTGCGCTGTCCCGGCAAATTTCTGCTTTTCGCGAGGTATGTGATAGTCTTATCGGCGACTGGAGTTTATGGCCCGATAGCAAATTTCTAAGTTATGGCCTAAGTCTAAAGAAAACTATTTGCTATGCGGAGATCGCTGACATGGACTGGGACAACGATGAATTGGTCGAACGCTTTAGCAAATGGGTATTAAAGTCTGATTATGGCGAGATTATTCCAAAACTCTACCTTCAATTAGTGGCCTGGAGCAATGACAGCAACCGATACTTGCGGGACGATGATCATATTTATTCGCTACGAGAGTTGGAACGATGGACCTGGTTCATCGAGAACAACCTGATCTGGTATGTATTCGATAATGAGAAACAAGATTATGAAAAGGCGTTTCATTTCACTAATAGCTATTATGGCGGCGAAGTAAAAGCTGCCGCTAAAAAATTTGATCCGGATAAATATGCGAAGTCAGCCTATTATCCCCAATTATTATTGGATATCTCCTCGGATGTGCAGCATAACGTCTTACCAGAACTGTATAAGATCGTCAGCAAAAATGAGGAAGGGCTACCCTTTGTCTTTTCCTATTTCCTTGTCTGCTTCTCGGTCATAATTTTAGCGGGCGTGGTTTTGAAATCACTTTCAGATATCATGTTTGCCCAACCTGCCGCCGATCTAATTTCTTTGCAACTGGTGATGGCCGTGCTCATTCATATCTTTATATGTCTGCCGCTGATTCTAAAAGAGGAGATCAGCCTGCATCCTAAACATGATTATTTATAACCACCAGCTAAATTTTATTTATGGATAGACACTTGGGCCCATCACAGAATTACTTGTTAACCAATGCAACGTTGCATCATATTTTGGAGGGAGATATTTCACACCGCCAAGACAAAGTTGCAGGCAAGACTGTTCTGACAACGATCCTGGCTGGCGGCTTGCATACCTGGAAGGCTTGGGAACAGTTTTTGCAACATCGTCCTGATATAAAACACGGTTTGTTCTTTAATGACGCCGCAGGTGAGGATTGGTATTTTGTACGGGAAATGAGCAATGGGGTCATGTTGTTAAAGTTACCACGAAGTGCTTTCCAAAGTAATGCGGCAAGACTAACACGCATGGCCGAAGATTATCATAAATCCGGTTATCTCTGGAAAACACTATTTCCAAAAGGCTATAATGAAACTGCCGTTGTCCAAGCTATAGTAGATGCATTAGAAAACCAGGATACGGAAGAAACTACGCCAGATTATATTATCGGCTATACCAAAAGCCCCGATCCATTCAAAGTACTCAAAATAAGGATTCAACTCAGAGGCAATGAAATACTTTCGGCGTTCCCAACCTGGGGGCAACCCATGACTGGTAACGCCGGGAAGCCCTATTCGCCAGCTGAAGCGTTACGCCTAATTATTGCCGGGTCGACGGTATTGACACAGGCAGACCGCATACGCTTGGAGAATTTGCAGTTCGGCTTCAATCGGCAATCCTTTCAAGAATTATTCACCAATACTCCGGGATTCATCCTTGCAAGGCCGCGCACCGACTTAACCCAAAAACGAGTATATCAACGGCAGCAACGCTTCAAAGAACTGGGTAAGATTGCGGCCTCACTTTCAGCCGGCGAAATGGATCAAGTATATAAGCTGGCCATGTCAGACACTTATTTGAGGTACACTTTTCCAATCCTTCGCAATTTATATGGTACGGAATACATCGAAGTTACCCGGACACTGCGTAACAAAAATGCCGTATCAATTTATCAAAATTTACAAGAATTTATTATCGTCTTGCGTAACCGGGATAAGGCCGATCATACCAAACGGGCTTATGAAGTAATTAAAAAATATTTGAAAGTACGTTTCATTTATACTGGTGGTCTCGACCAGTGGGAAATTAAACGGCTTTCTGCCATCATATTAGAAACCATTATCGACTATAACGATCCTCAAGTCAGTAAGGAATTCATAGAGTTGCTAAGCGTGTCACCAGTGCGCCTCGCCATATTTACGGACTTTAATCCTTTTCCGCTTTTTGATCCCGATCCGATGCTGGTCGGCCTAACCGGCATACCTAAACCTATGTTTATGAACCACTTTTATGAATACGTGGTTCAGCAATTGGGCGCGAATTATACCTTAAATTTCAATGAAGAATTTAATTTGGAAACCGCGCGAAAAGCGCAAGACCACGTTGGTCCCTACGGCAAGGAACTAGCGCAAAACCAAGTACTGTTTAGTCTGGCTAGTGATTTTGGTATATTCTCTGAACAATTTGGCCAGCTTTGCGCCACCTTAGAAATTAATGCTGAAACGATTGTGTTGATTGGTTTAATCCTTACCTCTTACGCCAGGTGTACTGCGGTAAATATTCAACGAATTATTTTAAAATATCGCCATATTTTGGGGCCGCATCCCGATGATCTCACTTTTGGAACACCGGAGCATATCCGACTTGTGCACGCGCGCCATGAATACCAGTTCCTGGATCAACTTTTTGATCAGATGCTTATTCAGATCGAAAAACTATACCGAAACGCCGGTTTCATTAGTGAAGCGGACGAACTTAATGACAAATACGGCCACTTGGTTAAATTAGCCACAGAACTACCTGCTCCTAAAGCAGTTCCTGACGGACTTTCAGGCTCTGCCACAACTGATGATTTTGAAGATGAAGAGCCCCCTAAACCAGGTGAAGACCGGCCTTACCTCGTTAAACGCTCAAACTAACGATACTCACTTAAACGCATATAAACGCTTCTAAACGGGTAAAATAAAGGAGTTTGATGGGAACTGCTGAATTTTGTGCGCGTACAGCGCGGTTTCCGTTGTGCACTATTCCTTGAATTAATGAAAAATATAAAGCAGGTAAACCAGGATACCGAGTTTGACACGCAAGTGATGAAGCGCGCGCTTCATTTGCGTGTTAACGGTATGTTCCGAGATACCCAGTTGCTCCGCAATTTCCTTACTGGAAAGGTATTGTTTACGCTTGAGAATATAAATTTCCCGCATCTTAGGCGGCATAGCGGCAATTTCCTTTTCTATAAGCGCGATTAACTCATTCTCCCGCAACAAAAAGTCAGTTTCGGCGCTATCAACCTTCACGTACCGGTTCGCATACGCCGTCCTGATTGTCCGGTGTTTAAAAATATCCAGCACTCGGTTCAGCACCAATTTATATAAATACCCCTGTAAAGTCGTTTTGAGTTCGAAATCTGCGCGTTTGTTCCACAGCGCAATAAAAACCTCCTGCACTACATCCTGCGCCTCCAGCTTATCCTGCAACTTTCGGAAGGCATAACTATATAACAGCGCATCATACCGCAGGTACAATTCCTCAAAAGCAGTTTCCTGGTCCTGTTTTACCAAGTCCAGCAATTCCTGATCAGAAAGGGTCTCCAGCGCTGCCATAGCATTAATCGTCTGACGAATTTACCGAAATAATTACAGCAAAGGAAATAACCCAATGTAAATTAGCTGTTAAGCTTTGCCAATTCCTGCGCGGCGGGTTCCAGCCGCAGTTTTTCGAGCGCCCGTTTTCGGATATAATGCACACTCGGGATGCTCATGCCGATCAACTCCGCAATAGTAGCCGGCGTCTGTTCCATTTCGCCACAAAGGCCATAGGTCAGTTTGAGCACCTCGCTTTCCTGTTCGGTTAAACGAGTTAATAGTTCTTCCAGTTCCTGCGCGATCATTAATTTCTGTATCAACTGATCCGCTGGTGCATCGGTGCAAGCCGTCCGGTCCAATGGACCGTAAGCCTCATTGTCCAAATTATAGGTAGCATCATAAGAAGTGGTATTCGGCGCAAAATACAAAGCATCGGCTACATGCACCGGGTTTTCTTTCATAAAACCGGCCAGTTCCTCCGTCGTCGGTTGCCGTTCCTGCTGCTGCTCCCAACAGGCCGCCGCCTTATTGGTCTTGGTCAATACATTCACCAGGTTTTGCGGCAAGCGGATTATCCGCGATTGTTCGCTGATCGCCGCCAGCATACTTTGCCTGATCCACCATACGGCGTACGAAATAAATTTAAAACCCCGGCTTTCGTCGAATTTCAATGCTGCCTGGATCAAGCCCAAATTTCCCTCGCTGATCAAATCCGCCAAAGGCAAACCCTGGTGCTGGTACTTCTTTGCCACGGAAACCACAAAACGCAGGTTCGTGCAAACCAGCCTATCCAGCGCAACCTTATCGCCTGCTTTGATGCGCCGCGCCAGCGCTACCTCTTCTTCCTGGGTCAGTAGCCCAAGCTTCCCGACCTCGTTAAAATAAGCGGCTACCGAGCGTGTTTCCTCGTTGGTGATACTTTGACCGATCTGCAATTCCCTCATGGTTCATCCAGCCGCGTGAATACATAATTATCATCACAAAACTTCACCGTTTGTTTAGGGTTCAAATTCGCCAGCATATCAGCGACCATAGTTTCCAGGGTATAGGCTGGTTGCCAGCCCCATTCCTCCCGCGCCTGTGTATCCCTGATACTGGCCGGCCAGCTATCGGCGATTACCTGCCGGTGATCCGGTTCATAAGCCATCGTAAAGCCGGGAATATGCCGCCTGATCGCCGCGGCGATATCGCAAGGTGCAAAGCTCATACCCGCCAGATTATAGGACGTCCGGATCTTGATACTTTCTTCGGGTGCCTCCATCAGCTTCAGCGTCGCGCGCACTGCGTCTTCCATATACAGCATCGGGAGGCAGGTATCTTCTTTCAGAAAACAGGTATAATGGTTTTGTTGGATGGCCTGGTGAAAGATGTCGATGGCATAATCCGTTGTGCCGCCGCCAGGCTTGGCTGCGTGCGAGATCAGGCCGGGATAACGCAGGCTGCGTACATCCACGCCGAATTTTTCAAAATAATAGCTGCACCAGGACTCGCCGGCCCTTTTGCTGATCCCATACATAGTCGTGGGTTCGATCCGCGTATTTTGCGGGCAATTATACCGTGGCGAACCCGGGCCGAATACGGCGATGCTCGACGGCCAGAAAACTTTGTCCAGGTGCTGCGCCGCGGCGATCTTCAGTACATTGATCAGGCCCTGCATATTGAGTTCCCAGGCCAGGTGAATATTTTGTTCGCCCGTTGCCGAAAGAATGGCGGCCAATAAATAGACCTGCGTAACCTGTTCCTTACGTACCAGGTCCGCCATCGCGCCGAAATTCAGCACATCAAGCTGCACATAGGGACCGCTGGTATTATCCTGCGGTTTCTGATCCGCTGCAATAACTTGCTCGGTACCGAATTTTTGTCGTAAGGCGACGGTTAACTCGGTACCGAGCTGCCCGCAGGCGCCGATCACCAAAATTTTAGTAAGCTTCATAAGCTAAAGGTTCGTGTTGATAGAGGATTAAACCATAAGGCACTTTGGGGTCGATCCAGGTCGACTTCGGCGGCAGGATCTCGCCAGCACGGGCGACCGCCAGCAGTTCGGTAACGGCCATAGGGTAAAGCGTAAAAGCGACCGAGCAGGGATGTTCCGCTATAAACGCCAATAGCGCCGTCATCGCCTGCCCGCCGCCGATACATTTTAAACGCGGGTCCGCCTTAGGGTCGCTGATCCCAAAAAAAGGCCACAACACGCGGTCCTGTAAGATCGCCGCGTCGACACCGCCTTCCTTGGCTGTTAACTCATAACAAGCGCCACCAATCAGCATGCCGAACTGGTGTTTTTTTGTAGGCCTGACCAATTCTTTGGTGGACCGAATAGCGAAATTCCAGGACAATTGCTGGAGTAACCTGGCCGTATCTACCGGCGCTGCCAATATAACTGCCCGATGATAATCCCGGCTCCGTAACTCGGTAGCGGACATATATAAAGTAGACAGGCTATCATAGACCGGTTTGCCAAAACTCTTAATGTCGCCGCTTAATTCAGCAGCCGATTCCAGCCGGTGATGACCGTCTGCCACATAGACCGGGCCAAGCCGGGCGAAAGCGTCGATCAATGGCTGGCAATCTTCCACTCGCCAAAGACGGTGATTGCCTTGTTCATCTATCAAGCTACTGAAAGCTGGTTCACATTTGAAGGTGCTGATCATTTGGTCAATTTCCGCATCGGGTACATAGGTCAGTAAAACCGGGCTGCCTTCCAGCCGGGTATGTGCGCGATAATTTTTCAGGCGGCGGACACTGTCCTTCAGCGTCAGTTCATGCCGTTTGATCCGGCCGCTCCGGTAATCTTCTAAGGCCGTCAGCGCCCAGATACCCGTCTGGCGATAGGCAGGGTGTTCCATTTCATAGATATAGATCGCCGGTGTTTCCTCTTTTAACAGTTGGCCGCTCTTCAGCAGTTCCCGCAACGTCTCTTGAATATCCGAGTAGGCTGCGATTTGTCCTTCCGGCGTTTCGGGACGCGCCCGCGCGCCCGCTTCCAGCAAGTCTTTTAACTGCCCGGTTAGCTCCGCATGAGCGGGCCGTATCGCCCTAAAAGGTTTAATGGTTGCCATAGGTGCTCATACAATTCACCAAAGCCTGCACGCTCGCATACGGCAAAGCATTATATAAAGAGGCCCTAAAGCCGCCAACGGTGCGGTAACCCCGGATACCGACCATGCCCTGCGCCGCCGCATAAGCTAAAAAGTCCGCTTCCCGGCTTTCGTCCTGCATCCGGAATGTCACATTCATTACCGAGCGATGCGGCCTTTCGGCCAACCCATAAAACAGCGGGTTGCGGTCAATTTCATCATATAACAACTGGGCCTTGGCCTGGTTCTCCAGGCAGGCGAATTTCACCCCGCCGCGGTCTTTCAGCCAGCGCAAATTCAGCATCGCTGCATAGATCGAAAAAACCGGCGGCGTATTATACAGCGAACCATTGTCCCGGTAGACCCGGTAATCCAGCATCGAGGGTACCGCGTGGTTGACCCTGTCTAAAAAACTGTTTTTGGCAATCACTAGCGTCATACCGGCGGGCCCCATATTCTTTTGCGCGCCGGCATAGATCAAAGCGAATTGGCGAACATCCACCTTCCGGCTAAATATATCCGAAGACATATCGCAAATGACCGGCACGCCCGTTTCCGGGAAGGCAAACATCTCGGTGCCTTCAATGGTGTTATTGCTCGTACAATGGAAATAAGCCGAGTCTGCCGGTATCGTGTAGTCCGTTGGTATATACGTGTGCCCCGAAGCGACTATCTGGACGTCGCCAAATAAGCGCGCTTCTTTAATGGCCTTTTCGCCGAAATAACCGCCATCCAAATAAGCGGCGGTTTTACCGCTGCCTTGGAGGAAATTCATCGCCACCATGCAAAATTGCATACTGGCCCCGCCCTGTAGAAACAGCACGCTATAATCCTCCGGAACGTCCAGTAGTTCGCGCACCAGGTTTTCAGTTTCTTTAACGACCTCCTCGAATTCCGGCGAGCGGTGCGAGATTTCTAAAACGGATAAGCCGGCCTTGTCCCAGCGTTTAACGGCTAAGGCGGCCTGGTCCAAAACGGGTTGCGGCAGAATGCAGGGTCCTGCACCAAAATTGTGTTTTTGTAGCATGGTTGATAGTCTTTGGTGAAGTAAAGGTTGGCGGTTATGGTCAGAAAAACTACACACTAACCCATATTTAGAAAAAACACCCATGAAAACAGATTTTCATGGGTGTTTCGACTTTTTGACCTTCAAAATCGCCCTGGTCATAGCAAATTTGCGCTTTCACAACCATGCATTTATACACTAAGTCCACCAAAATGAAATGCCTAAAGTTGCTTATTCCGTTCATTTCACTTTACTTTGGTCAAAACAAGAAGTTAATAAATTATGTATTTTATACACTAAGCCTATGCCGGAATTTAAAACTTTAGGACAATTTATCATTGAGAAACAGGCCGACTTCCCTTATGCCAAGGGCGAGCTTTCCCGGTTGCTGCGCGACATCGGTATCGCCGCCAAGATCGTTAACCGGGAAGTGAACAAGGCCGGCCTGATGGATATCCTCGGGCAGGCCGGCAGCACCAATATCCAGGGCGAGAGCCAGCAAAAACTGGATGTCTACGCCAACGAGCAATTCATTTCCGCACTCCGTTGCGGCGGTGAATGCTGTGTCGTTGCCTCTGAAGAAAATGAGGATTTTATCCGGATCGATGACCAGGCAAACTATGTGGTTGCCATCGATCCGCTGGACGGCTCTTCCAATATTGATGTGAATGTGGCGGTCGGCACCATCTTTTCGATCTATCGCCGCAAATCCACCGGCGCAGCCATACTCAGCGATGTGCTGCAAAACGGCACCGAGCAAGTAGCCGCCGGTTATATTATTTATGGCTCCTCCACCATGCTGGTTTATACCACCGGCAAGGGCGTCAACGGCTTTACACTCGATCCTTCCATCGGTGAATTCTGTTTATCGCATCCCAACCTACAAATACCCAAAGACGGCACCATTTATTCCATCAATGAAGGCAATTACGTACATTTCCCGACCGGGGTCAAACAATATATCAAGTACTGCCAGGTCGAAGACCCAGCCACCGGCCGTCCCTATACCTCCCGTTATATCGGTTCCATGGTAGCGGATGTCCACCGCAACCTCATTAAGGGCGGCATCTTTATTTACCCGGTAACCGCTGCCGCGCCCAACGGCAAACTGCGCCTGGTCTATGAATGCAACCCGATGGCCTTTGTCATCGAGCAGGCCGGCGGCAGAGCTACCAACGGCAAAGACCGCATCCTGGAATTGGGTGTGGCGGAATTACACCAGCGTTCGCCTATCTTTATCGGCTCAGAAAAAATGGTATTGCAGGCCGAAGCCGGCCTACTCACTTTTAATGATAATCAATATGATCAATAACCAACTCGACCCGACCGATATCGGCCTGCTAAGCCTGCTGCAGAACGATGCGCGCCTGACCCATAAAGAATTAGGCGAGCGCCTGCATAAAACCGTGACCCCGATCCACCTCCGCGTGCGCAAACTCGAAGAAGAAGGGTATATCAAACGTTACTCGGCCATCGTCGACCCCAAAAAGATCGGGCGCGGCCTGATCGCCTATACCCAGGTGCAGTTAAAACAGCATTCCCAGGAAAGCCTGCAAAACTTCCAGCTCGAAGTTGTCAAACTGACCGAGATCATGGAGTGCTATCATATGACCGGGGCCTTTGATTTCCTGTTGAAGGTAGCCATCAAAGATATGGATGAGTATAACCTGCTGGTTATGAACAAACTGTCCAAACTGCCTGATGTCGGCATGATGCAGAGCTTCTTTGTGATGTCAGAAGCCAAGAATGAAACCGCCTATGACCTGGCTAGCCTACTGCCTGGTTCAAAGCCACAATAGCCGTTTTAAATTGCTCACGGGCGATCAAAAACTGAATATTGACCTTTCCCTTGGCTACACCGGTACTAATAATATTAATATCTGCCTTAGCCAAAGCCGTAGCGGCCTTGGCTAACAACCCTGGCTGATCCATATTCGTCCCTAATAGACATACCATCGCTACCGGCTCATAGCTCACTTTTTCAAAAGATCGCTGCAAATCGCCGATCAATTCCTGTTTGAAATCACTTTCCCAGATCACAATGGTAATACTATTCGCACTGGTCGTTTTAAACGTATAGCTGATACCGTGATTGAAAAACAACTGCATGATCTGCAGATCACTGCCCACATTACCTGTCATCAATGGGTCGTAAATATCAATGAGCAATTGTTGGTCAGTACCGGTAATGACCTCTACCCTTTTGATCTTCGACACATAGTCTTTGGTGATCAGCGTTCCCGGATGTTCCGGCTCAAACGTATTCTTGATCCGCAGGTGAATACCTGCCATTTCCAATGGCTTCGCCGCCTTAGGATGAATCGCCTCCATCCCCACATCCGCCAGTTGGTCAGCAATATCATAATTCGTATTACCCACTGGTTTCACATTATCCAACCCGACCAAACCTGGGTCTGCCGTACTTAAATGGTACTCTTTATGAATAATTGCCTCCTGAGGCTTTAATATCTCTGCAATTTTGGAGAAGGTTACTTCCGAATAGCCGCGGTCAAACTCCCGCATGATGCCTTCAGTACCTTTCGCGTAACCGGTAGCGATGCAAATCGTTTGGCTCAAATCTATAGCCTCAAATGCGTCTTTAATACGTTCGCTAATGGTTAATGGCCGACTATCGCTCGAACCCGCCAAGTCAATTAAATCTACTTTGAGCCCTTTAGCTTGCAAAATACTTGCTAATACATAAGCCGAATGGCCCTCCCCGATCGAAGCCAAAATCTCCCTTGCAGCTAACAGTATACCTTCATTCAGATAACCCGAAGCCAGCATGGTTACCGCGCTATCTAAATAAACCAACGCCTGTCCGATCATACCTTCGACTACTTCGTTGGCCTCGGCAATATCCAGGCCCAGGTACTCATATTGTTTATTGAGTTCCTTCAAATAGGTTGTCACTTCATTCAACGCCGTGCGAAAATCTTCACCATTAGCTAAACGATGGTAAACACCCGGGGCTTTGGTCTTCTTATTCTCCAGCAATAAATTGGTAACACCAGAAAACGCGGATACTACGAATACCCGGCCGGTTAGCTGGTTATCATAGTAAATAATATTATCGATCACTTCTTTCAGGGCGCTCATGGAAGTGCCGCCGATCTTTTCAACAGTTAGCATGAGGCGAAACTAAATAATTCCGCGCAAAAAACTTCCACCCTTACCGAACCTAAACGACCACAAAACTTCGCCCACCTTGCCGCCTACGGTGGAAATATCTATTTGGCCGCTCCGCAATTTTGGACTCACCAAATACAAAAACTTATGCTACATGCGATCTCCTGGCAGCAATATATGACTGCCGTACTCTTACTCACCGCCGCCTGGTACACCTACGTCGGCCTTACTTATTATCGGCCTGAATTGCGCAACTTATTGCCTAAGAAAGCGGCAGATACCATGCCACTTGTTGCCTTGGCTCCTATGCGTGCCGTCATCGGTGGCATCCAGCCCGATGCCGGTACGGCAAGCGCCGATCCCGATGAGCTCATCTTTAGCCCGGGCGAGCCCGACGACATCAGTGAAGCCACGCTGCCCAAAGGCCCGTCAGATGACCTCTTAGCGGAAGCAATCACCTTGGCCGGCGCATCCGGGACAAAAGCCGATTTCCTGTCGCTCTTGCAGGTACTATTGGATAAGTATGAAATCTACCGCGACGAGATCAGCTTACCGGCTTTTACAGCGGAACTACTAACCCAACAATTACCTTTTGAATTATTTGAACACGACCTGGACCTGCACTGGCCAGCCGAAAATTATGCGTAATATGAAAAAGACCCTCTTAGTTATCAGCCTGATTTTAATTTCAGGTATCTGCCTGGCCCAAGACGGGAACGCGGGCATCAACGAAGCGACCACCCAGGTCAAAAGTTACTTTTCCACCGGCACCAATTTGATGTATGCCATCGGCGCCATTGTCGGCCTGGTCGGCGCGATCAAAGTGTATAAAAAATGGAACGATGGCGAACATGACACCGGTAAAGTTGCCAGTAGCTGGTTTGGCAGCTGCATCTTTTTAGTGGTCGTTGCAACCGTACTTAAATCCTTCTTTGGCGTATGAGTTACAGCATCAACAAACGCATCAATAAACCCATCGAGTTTAAGGGCCTCAAAGCGCAATACATTGGCTATTTAGGTGGTGGCTTAGTCTGCCTGCTGGTATTATTCGCCGTTCTCTATTTAATTGGCCTGGCGATCTATTGCTGCATCCTGATCATTGCCGGTTTAGGCAGCCTGTTATTTTATAAGGTATTTGGGCTGAGCCATAAATATGGTCAGCATGGCCTGATGAAAAGAAATGCGAGGCTCTATCTGCCTGATTATTTAAAATTCAAATCCAGAAAGGTATTTTATGAAAAGCGCTGAACAGGTCTATCCTATTTATAAGACCGAGCATGATACGATGCTCTCAGGTCAAGGCGAGTTGACCATCGGCTACCGTGTCAACCTGCCGGAGTTATTTACGCTATCGAACGAAGAATATATCGCCTTTCACCAGACCTGGGTCAAAGCGATCAAGCTATTGCCCAGACATTGCATTTTTCATAAACAAGATTGGTTCGTTGAAGATAACTATAAAGCCAAATTTAGTGACCAGACGTTTTTGGGCCATGCCAGCGAACGTTTCTTTAATGAACGGCCATACCTGGCGCATCATTGCCATCTGTTTATTACGAAACGGCCCTTGAACTATAAGCCGGTGACCAGCGCGGTGAGCGGCTTAATGCGCAAACGCCTGGTGCCCCAGCAAACTATTTCACCGGAACTGTTCCGTGATTTTGAAGATAGCTGCGGGCAATTTAAACGGGTATTGGAAGATAGTAATTTATTGTCGCTTGTACGACTAAGCGATGATGAATTAGCCGGAACCTTCCAGCAGCCCGGTGTGTTGGAACAATACAGCTTTTTGCTCAGTGAGGCGGATGCTCCGGTATTAAAAGACATCCATTTTAAAGATGAATTACGGATCGGCGATCATCATTGCCAGTTGTATAGTTTGGCGGATGCTGATGACCTGCCGGCATTTTGCGGGCCGCGCATTACATACGATAAATATAGTACCGACAAAACCAAGTTCAGCACCGGCTTTGCCAGTCCCATCGGGGCGCTGCTGGACTGCAATCATATTTATAACCAATATATTTTCATTGAGGATAGCGCCAAGACCTTAAAAAAACTCGAAGCCAAGAAGCTGCGGCTGCAATCGCTTTCGGCCTACTCCCGCGAAAACGCAATCGGCCGGGATGCCACCCAGGAGTTCCTGAACGAGGCGATCAGCCAGCAGCGGCTTCCCGTTAAAGCGCATTTTAATATTTTAGCCTGGGGTGAACCCAAAGATATCCGAAACAAAGTCAGTTCCGCACTCGCCCAGCTTGACGCCCAGCCCCGCCAGGAAACGGACGGCGCACCGCAGCTTTGGTGGGCCGGCCTGCCGGGTAATGAAGGCAACTTCCCGATGAATGACACGTTTGATACCTTCGCGGAACAAGCGGCCTGCTTTTTAAATTTAGAAACGAATTATCGTTCTTCTTTGTCACCCATGGGCATCCGACTCGGTGACCGTCTGTCCGGCAAGCCGCTTCATGTTGACCTATCGGACGAACCAATGAAAAACGGCATTACGACCAACCGTAATAAATTTATTTTAGGTCCATCCGGCAGTGGCAAGAGCTTTTTCACGAATCATTTATTGCGTTCTTATTTCGAACAGGGCGCACATATTGTGTTAGTTGATGTAGGTCACTCCTATCAGGGCCTCTGTGATTTTGTTGGCGGCTACTACTTTACCTATTCCGAAACCAATCCTATCAGTTTTAACCCGTTTTATGTAGGTAATGGCGATATGCTCGATACCGAAAAACGGGAAAGTATCAAAGCCATGATATTGGCACTCTGGAAAAAAGAAGATGAAGGCGTACAGCGAAGTGAATACGTGGCGCTCTCCGATGCGCTATTCCACTACTACGAAAACAAACCAGATTTCGCCTGCTTCGATTCTTTTTATGAATTTCTGAAGGGCGATTTTTATGCGACCATGAGAGTGTCAAAAGTAAAAGACGCACATTTTGATATTGATAACTTGTTATTTGTTCTCCGCCCCTATTACAAGGGTGGTGAATACGACTATTTGCTGAACGCTAAAGAAAATCTTAACCTTTTAGACCGGCGTTTCATTGTATTTGAACTGGATAACATCAAGGATCACCCTATTTTGTTTAGCGTAACGACCCTGATGATTATGTCGACGTTCGTTAGTAAGATGCGCAAGTTACCGAAGGATGTGCGCAAAATGATCCTGATCGAAGAAGCCTGGAAGGCTATCGCAAGAGAAGGTATGGCCGAATACATTAAGTATCTCTTCAAAACCGTCCGCAAATATTTTGGTGAAGCGTTGGTAGTGACCCAAGACATTGAAGACATTATTTCTTCACCCGTTGTCAAACAAGCTATCATCAATAACAGTGACTGTAAAATCTTATTGGATCAGCGCAAATACCAGAATGACTTCCCGAAGATTCAACAATTGCTCGGTATTACCGACAAGGAAACCGCGCTCATCATGAGTATGAACCGCGCCAATGACGAACGCTACAAATACAAAGAGGTATTCATTTCGCTAAACGGTCAGTTATCAAGAGTTTACCGAACCGAGGTCAGTCGCGAGGAATACTGGACCTATACGACGGAATCCAGCGAAAAAGCAAAAGTCCAGGCTTATACCAAAAAATACGGCGATATCCGCAAGGCTATTGCTATGATCGTTAACGAAGAAAAACAAGCCGCATGAAAAAACTAATTTTTATCGCACTGTTTTTTGCTGCCTGCAAAAGCGGCAGCCGCACTTATGTCAATCATACCGAGGGGCAATACTCTATTGCCGATGATACGCTGATTATCCTTGACACCCTCATTATTAACCGCATGGGTTATCAAAAAGTCCGAAACGGACAGACTTTACCCAAAGAATATAAAGTGAAGCAATGGGGACAGCATAGTCCCGATGCGCCCGTCATCCGCATTGACGGCAAACATGCCTTTTTGAATAACACCATTTATACCCAAGTGCCATGAAGAAGTGGGTCATCATACTGGCATTCTGCGGCGTAACCGGAACGGTTCACGCTCAGTTTATTGTGGGTACCGTGGTCAAAAAGGTCATCAAAGCGATTGACCTGAAGATACAACGCTTACAGAACGAAACGATCTGGCTGCAAAACGCGCAGAAACAGATCGAGAACCAGTTATCTAAGGTCAGGCTGGGCCAGATCGCAGGCTGGACCGGGGAACAGCAAACACTATACAGCGGCTATTATAACGAGTTATGGAAGATCAAATCCTATATCAGCGATTACCAGCGTATCAAAAACCTTGCAGTAAAACAAGCGGCGCTGGTCAGCCAGTATCAACAGGCCTGGGCACTGTTCCGAGGTGACAAGCACTTTTCCGCCGACGAACTTAACTATATGCAACAGGTTTATACTGGCATTTTGGATGCTAGCTTGAAAAACCTCGATGAGATCATGCAGGTGGCCAGCGCGGGACGTACGCAAATGAACGATGCGGACCGGTTGGAATTGATTAATAAAGCCGGTGACCATTTGGATGAGAACTACAATGATCTGAAACAGTTCAATACGCAAAACCAGGTGCTGAGCCTGCGGCGCGCGGCAGATTTAAATGAATTACAAACCTTAAAGAATTATTATGGCATCCGTTAAAATAACTATCGTCCTATTGTTCAGCTTGAGTTGTGCCCAGGCACAAACTTTCGCGGAATGGTTCTCGCAGGGCAAGACCCAAAAGAAATACCTATTGGCGCAGATCGAAGCCTTGCAGGTTTATGGCGGTTACCTAAAAAAAGGTTATGGCGTTGCTAAAGGCGGCTTGGGTTCTATTACCAGTTATGCCAGCGATGAGTTCAAACTGCATACGGCTTATTATGACCGGCTGAAAATGGCTGACCCGAGCCTGAAAAACAATGCCCAGGTCAAAGAGATCATTAGCTGGCAACAGGATATCATCAAATTGACCAGCAACTGGAATGAAGTTCAACCTACTAAAAACGCCTTACTCAAAGACTGTGAAGCGCAATTAACGGAATTGAGTAAAGTAATTTCCAGTAAAACTGAAATGACTGAAGCGGAACGCCTGCAGCAAATTGAAGCAATCCATGCGGCGATGTTATCCAATTTGCATTTCGCCAGCAACTTCAGCACGCAGCTTAAACGCTATGCGATACAAAAACAACAAGAGATCAATAGTACAAACACCTTAAAAGAACTCTATGAAAATCGTTAAAACATTGCTTTTGGGCGTGTTCATGTGCTTTCACATTCAAGTTCACGCTCAGGCACAAGAGATCGAGCAATTGATGCTTGACATTGAAAAATTGACCCAGTTCAAAAGCATCCTGGCAGATATGAAAGCCGGCTACCAGATCTATGAGCAGGGTTATGGCAGTATTTCCAGTTTGTCCAAAGGCAACTTCGACCTGCATAATGTATACCTGACGGGCTTAATGGCGGTCAGTCCTTCCGTTCGGAATTATGGCCGGGTCGCGGAGATCATCAGTCAACAAGCCAGTTTGGTTAGCGAATACAAACGGGCGAACAACAACTTCCGGCAAAGCGGGAGCTTCAGCGCCGATGAACTCAGCTATATGAGCAATGTTTATAGCCGCCTCATTAACCAAAGCTTGGATAATCTCGACGAACTGAATACTATCCTGACCGCTAACAAATTAAGGATGTCTGACGCTGACCGCATCAAAGCGATTGACCGGCTTTATGTGACCAGCTCCGACCAATTGGGTTTCCTGCGCAGTTTTAACCGGCAAAGCATGGTGTTGTCGCTTCAGCGCGCAAAAGACAGCAATGATCTGAACACTTTAAAAAAATTGCACAAATGATAGTGCTGCAATCTACCGGTTTGGCTTCCGATATCGGCGGCCTGCAAGGAACGCTCAACGGCGTCTATAATGAAATGCTGCCTTTATGCAGCCAATTGATCGGCGTGGGCCGCGGTATCGCCGGTTTTGGTGCCCTGCTCTTTATCAGTTCCCGCGTCTGGCGGCAAATCGCCGCTGCCGAGCCGATCGACTTTTATCCGCTATTGCGGCCATTTAGTATTGGCCTGGCCATTTTGTTATTTCCGACGCTGATCGCGGTGATGAACGGGGTCTTGAACCCCACCGTAACCGCTACCGGCGGCATGGTCAAAAATTCGGACGCAGCCATTCAAAAACTCCTGGCGGCCAAGCAAGCCGCCATTGAAAAAACGGACGCCTGGCAGATGTATGTCGGTTCCGATGGCGATGGCGACCGGGACAAATGGTACAAATACACCCACCCTGATGATCCGAATGGCAGCAAGGAAGGCGTATTCGCCGGTATCGGTAATGACATGAAGTTCGCCATGGCTAAAGCCAGTTATAATTTCCGCAATACGGTGAAGCAATGGATGAGTGAGGTATTACAGGTCGTCTTTGAAGCTGCGGCGCTGTGTATCAATACGATCCGCACATTCTACCTTATCGTATTGGCAATACTCGGCCCGCTCGTACTCGGCCTATCGGTATTCGATGGTTTTCAATTTACGCTCAATACCTGGTTAGCCAAATACGTTAATGTATTTCTCTGGCTACCCGTGGCTAACATCTTCGGCGCGATCATCGGCAAAGTACAGGAAAACATGCTCAAGCTGGATATCCAGCAAGTGAACCAGGCGGGCGACACTTTCTTTAGTTCAACTGATACGGCTTACCTCATCTTTTTATTGATCGGCATTGTCGGCTACTTCACGGTTCCCGCCGTAGCCGGTTATATTATTAACCCCGGTGGCGGCAATAGTTTGGTGAATAAAGTCAGCACGCTGGCTTCAAGCGCGGTTATTTCGGCGGCTACTGCATTCAATGTATCATCGAATCGCCCAACCTCAGCAACTGCGGCTGCCCCTGTGCCGGCCGCTTCCAGCAGCGATTACCAAAAACAGAAACTGGATTACGAACCCGCTAAACAAAATAAAAATTAACATCATGTTCACCCATCTCCGAAACATCGAAACGGCTTTCCAGCATATCAAGCGATTCAGCTATTTGCTGATCCTGGCCTGCACGTTCATCTGTGGCTTTGCCCTTTACAAAAGCTACCAGTTCGCGGCCAATACTAATAGCCACGTCTACATTTTAGCCAATGGCAAAGCCCTTGAAGCGTTCGCTGCCGACCGAAAAGATAACATTCCGGTCGAGGCCCGCGACCATATCCGTATGTTTCATCACTATTTCTTTACGCTCGACCCTGATGAAAAAGTGATCGACGCCAATATCGGCAAGGCATTGTATTTGGCCGACGAATCAGCCCGTAACCAGTACAATGGTCTTAAAGAAAAAAGCTATTATAACAATTTGATCTCGGGCAATATCAGTCAACAGATACAGGTCGACAGTGTTTGGCTGGACATGAACCAGTATCCTTATGAATTTAAATGCTGGGCTATTCAAAAGTTGACGCGCTCGACTTCAGCGGTTAACAAATTACTCATTACCCACGGCTACCTGCGTAATGTGAGCCGAAGCGATAACAATCCCCACGGCTTCCTGATCGAGCGTTGGGAAACACTGGCTAACCGTGATACGACACTTGGCCCATGAAAAAACAAAAAAAGCTATTGATCATCATCGCAACCATCTATGCATCATTGTTATGCTGGTCGCTCAATTATAATTCAATAAGTGTGAAACCCGGCCAGGTACCTCAGTACATCGGCCATAATCTTCAAGACCATGGAAAAACAACGCAAATTCTACCTCGTCATCCCGCTCCTGGTGATACCCTTCCTGACAATGGCGTTCTGGGCGCTCGGCGGTGGCCAAACCAAAGCCAATCAGCCGACAGCAGCCAAAGGCATCGACATGACCCTGCCCGAAGCACAATTCAAAAAAGACCAGGTGTCCGGTAAGTTGGCCGTTTACCAGGCCTCCATGCGGGATTCCGCCCAAAACGGCGTCAGCCCCTCCTTCCTGAAAGCGATGGGCCTGCATGCCGACTCGGCAAAAATCAACCAGTTGAACGCCCCGCCCGATGCCGATCAAAGCGCGGAGCGTATCCAGGCTAAGCTGGCGCAACTGAATAAGCAAATCAATCAGCCACAAACACCAGCTTACGATCCGCAAACGGAAGCGACCGAACAGAAAATTCGGCAACTCCATCAGATGATGAAGTCAGCCAAAAGTAGCCGGAGCGAGGAAGATCCGGAAATGGCGCAGCTCAGCAAAATGCTGACGCAAATCCAGCAGATCCAAAACCCAGGTTCCGTTAAAACCGAAACCAAACCCGCAGATACCAGCCCATTCAAAGCTATACCTGCGATCATCGACGGCAAACAAAAAGTCATGGACGGAGGAGCTGTTAAACTCAGATTAACCGATAGCGTAACGCTTAAAAACCAGCTATTGCCTAAGGGTCAACAAATCTTTGGTGTTTGTTCGGTGACCAACCAGCGCCTGCTCCTGACCATTCAAAATATCCGGTTAGACAAGCAGATCATACCGGTCAGCCTGACCGTCTTTAGCCTCGATGGAATGCCGGGGATACCCGCGCCGGAAGCTGAATTAGGCGGCGCGGCCGGTAATGGTGCCGATAATGCCGTACAAGCCATGCAGTTTATGAGTATGGACGCCTCGCTCGGTGCGCAAGCTGCCGCCGGCGGCATTAATGCGGCGAAGGGACTGTTCAGCAAAAAAGTGAAGAAGATCAAAGTTAAACTCAGCGACCAGTTTCCCATACTGCTGAAAATCAATAAATAATATGGATCAGGCCGTTAATTTTTATGAGTTAAAAACGCAACTAGCTGACCTCGGCTTTGCCGATCCGGACATTGTTGACCGGCTCCGTGAACGCATCGTTGGCAGCACACGAGATTTTCGGTTGCTGCACCGCGAAAATCTAAACGGGTTGGTTGCGGAATATTCCTTTGACATCCAACGGCATGAGCCGGATGGCCCATTGCAATTTGACCACCTGGAGGCGGCCATATACCGACCGGGAAAAGAGGAATATTTCTATGCCATCTTTTCACCGGATATCACCCGGGACGAGGTCGACCAAATCCTTCAGCAGGGTATCAAAGGCCCGTTTGTCGAAGAAAACCTGCCGGATTATTTCGACCGCGCTAAAATTTCAAACATTTTAAATCAAAATAACATGAACACACAGAATTTAAGTTACCTGCAAAAACAATTGCTGAACCTTGGCTTTGGCGAAGGGATGAACAAAGAACTCGAGAAGAACATCGAGGCGAAGACGCCCGAGTTTACGCTCAACAGCACGAACGACTACAATAAACAAAATGTCGATTACAAACTGCATTTCAAAGCCGGCGAAAAGGACGAGATGTACTTTTTTAATAAGTACGATGCCTCGCTGCAAGGCAAGGACATGGCGCAGACCTTTTATATCAATAAAGGCAGCGGTATCACTGCAAAAGAAGCGTATAATTTAATGGAAGGCCGTGCTGTCCACAAAGAACTGGAGAACAAAGAAGGTGAAAAATACAAAGCCTGGGTGGTGATCGACAAAGACAACATGACCGAGAACGGCAATCACAAACTCAACACGTTTAGCGACGGTTGGAATTATAAACCCGAACGCGCGATTGATAAAATGGCGATCGTGGGTATCGATGAGCCCGGCAACCGCGACAAACTGATGAAGTCATTAGAAAAAGGCAACCGCCACCAGGTGGAAGCGCTGCGCGACGGCAAACCGGTCAAGCTTTTTATCGAAGCCAATCCCACGGAACACCGGGTGAACCTGACCAATTATAAGGGTGAAGCCCAGCAACTGGAACATTATAAAAAGCCGGAAGCCAAACAGGAACAGAAAAAGGCCGAAACCCAGACTCAGGAAACTTCAAAAAAAAAATCTAAGGGAAAGAAAATGAGTGTTTAACCTAAAGTGCCTATGGAACCGTTTGGCTTTGACCAACTCCCGGAAGTTATCCGCCAGCTTTTTGAGAAGGTGGAGCACATCGAGTTCCTGTTGCGGGAGCTACAGGTAAGACCGGAAGAAGATACGGTGATGAACATCACCGAAGCCGCTGCGTTTTTGAAGACCAGCCCTGGAGCCTTGTACACCAAGGTCAGCCGTGGCGAGATTCCCTTCAGCAAACCCGGTAGGCGGCTGTACTTCGACAAGGACGAACTCAGAAAATGGGTAAAGCTGGGCGGAAAACATTAATTTAGCGCCATCTTTTGGCGGTTCGATCCGCCTTGTGATAAGGTTTAGGTTGAAAGTCCCCGGCAGCGAGTGTTTGGGGACTTTTATTTATCTTTAGGGACCTTAGCATTTCCTGATGAAACAGATAATAATTCTCTTATCGCTTGGCGTTTTTGCCACCACGCTTAGCGCGCAAACGATCAATGCCGCTTATGTCAAAGCGCTTTACCAGCAATACCCCACCTTAAAATCAGATTTCTGCCCGGCTTGTAAACTTTGGGTCAATCCCTATTATAAATCCATCGCGGATACGGCGAAGCATATGCCGCTGGTCACTTATTATGTTTATACCAAAGCCCATCGGCTGGAACAGGAAAATGCCCAGGTGCCGCGGACCGGTATTTATGCCGCCTGGCATTCGGCTTATGGTCAGCCTGATGAAACCAAAGTATATAAGCAGGCCAATGTGGAATCACCAGCTATGATCGCTAAGGGACATTGCCAGGCCTGGATCTTACTGGCTTATGATATTAACGGCGCTATTTTATCCGACACCTATACTTTTAACGCCGGGATGGAATACCAGGGGCAGAACATCGGCACGGAGATCGCGACCGAAGAACTATGCCGTAAACTGACCGATCAAACGGACAGCGTTCGCATCTGGTGCGGTACCTACGGTAATCAACGGACCTATACTAAAAACAAGGTTACGGTTACGATGCCCAGCCATTACTATAAGATCATTAAATATAATAATGAGTTGCTTTGTTACTGGATGCCTAACTTGCCAACCGAAAAACGGGCATTGTTGCCCAAGCGCAAAGTGAGCCATGAACAATTGGTGGCCAATCTGGGCTTCGACCCGATGGCGATTTTTAAAGAATAAACTAATAAATAAAAAATGTCCTTTGATCTCAGCAGTCCCTTCAGTACTTAACGGGCGTTAAAACGAATATGTGCCAGATAAGGCCCTAATTGACGGGTGTCCTCGAAAGCCCGCCAGCGCAATATCTTATTAGCCAAAGGATCATAATACAACTCCCCGTAAAAACAGCCGACACGGTACAACTGCACCATGAGGCCGTTTTCCTCCCTGTCGGCCAAAAATTCGCCCTGCAAAATGACGCCCGCTTTCTCAGCGTCATCCAGCGCGTCGTATTCTTCCATCGTCAGCATACCCAAATTTAAGCAACTTATTTAAACATTTGCCGGCTTCTTCAATTGTCTTTTGACCGCTTCAAAGGAATCTCCGGCTTCCGCCACGGCCGCCAGTAATTTAACTTTTGTGGTATTGAGTTCCTGCGTCCAGTATTCAACCGCATAGTCATCACTGGTATCTACGCTGCGCGTATCAGCGACCAGGCCTTTTCTTTTAACTTCCATTAAATTTTATGGGGATCGCCCAGCGGGTTATTGGCCTGTCTTAATAAAGCTTCCTCACTGGCCGAAGCTGGTTCTGTTGGGATTTTATCGGGAACCGGCGTGTTCGTCCCGTCATTTAAAGGTACCGGAACTAGCCGTTTCCTTTTTACTTTCTTTTCCATGTCGTTATAAGCTCAAATAGTGAGTTTTGTTTGCGCTAAATAATGCTTCGTCATAGTACTATTATTTAAAAACAACTAGAACTAATTACTTTCGCTAAGCTTAGCGAGTTTTTCCGCTACAATGCTTAACAAATGTGTATCCACTGGCTGGGTCGCTAAGGCGCGGTAACCGCCTTCTTCATCCGGTTCAAAAGTCACCGTGGTTTCGCCGATCAGCACCGCGATACGGTGGGTATAGCCCCAACGCTCGAAACGTGCTTTTAAGTCCTGTTCCTCGCCCTGATAAATTATGGGTAAATTAAATGGCTCGTTCATATTAAAATATCAGATAACAACTCTAAAAGTTAGATTGATGCGGGCCTTCATTGGTTTAATTGATTTAGCGATACGATGTTCCCAATGTTCCTGTAAGCCGGCTTTCATTAGCAGGAACGAACCATGCTCCAGTTTAACCGAGTAATGTTCGCTATGATTTGCTTTGTTCCGGATGTCAAAACTGCGCACCTGCCCAAAACTCACTGAAGCGATAACGGGATTTTTACCCAGTACACTTTCCCGATCACTATGCCAGGCCACCGAATCATTGCCATCGCGATAATAATTAAGTAATACACTATTAAAAGTAATGCCCGCCAACGGCTCAACCAATGATTTAATATACAAGAGTTCGGGTGTCCATGGATTTGGATTAGAAATCTTACCCGATACCGAATAATCGGTACCTATATCCCCATGCCAGGAAGTTAAACGCGGCGTCAGGTATTCCTTATCCCACATCTTCTGCGTACTTTGCTTCCACGGCGATTCCGCGATAAATTTAGCCAGCAATGCATCGCTTTCAACGGCGTTGATAAAGCTAGGGCGGTATTCCAATAACGCTGTAGGTAATCCCTTGCTTTGTCCTGCTTCCGCGAAAAAACTCAACTGCTCCATAAAACCTCTATATTATGCTGAATGAACTTGCCCAACTGCTCCTGTTCTGCGACGGTCAAGACCTCACCGTCATAGATCCAGTAACCCTGGTCATCAAACAAGATCCGGCCCAAATAATCCATTTCATAAGCCGAATACAAATCATAAACTAGCGCTGCATCCTTGCAATCCATATCCGGAATAACACTTACGACTTCATCAGGGCCGCTTTTTCTTTTTAACCAGGCGTTCATCAAAACAAATGTAAAAATAATTTACGAAATGCTAAAAATATTAGCATAACTTTGTTGTCATGGCCGTTGCGAATAGAGAACTGATCGAGAAGCTGCAAAAGAATATTTTGCAATGGGAAGGCTATAAGCCGCCCTCATCGGGTACACGGGGCGTTTTAGGTTTGGGGCCCTTAGAATCAGCTTTCCCTAATGGCGTGTTTCCGCAGCATAGTGTACATGAACTGGTTTGCTCCAGTAGTGAGCAGGCAGCGGCTTCGGGGGGATTGGTAACCGGTATTTTATCTACGCTACTACAAAAAGGCGGTGTTTGTGTGTGGATCGGGCGCGCAAGGCGGCTATTCGCGCCTGCGCTGGCAGCTTTTGGAGTTGCTCCGCACCAGGTGATATTTATCAGTTTACATAAAGATAAAGACACCCTGTGGGTGATGGAGGAAGCGCTAAAATGTTCGGGCCTTACCGCTGTGGTTTGTGAGTTGAGGGAAATGGATTTCAAGCAATCGCGGCGTTTTCAGTTAGCGGTTGAAAATAGCAGAGTAACAGGCTTTGTGTTGCGGAACGCTAAGGATAAATTGAGTTCGACGGCCTGCGCGGCCCGTTGGCAGGTAAAGTCTTTGCCAAGTACCGAAATGAACGGTTTGCCCGGATTAGGATTTTTAAGATGGCAGGTGGATTTACTCAAAGTGCGGAATGGACATACGGGAAGCTGGACTTTAGAATGGCAGGACGGGTATTTTGTTCCGACTGAAGAAATAACGATTAGCGAAGAAAGGCAGGTAGGTTGAGCGATGCAGAAACGTTTTATGGCGATCTGGTTCCGGCACCTGCTGACGGACGGGCTGGCGCGGCGGCGGCCCGAACTGAAAGACCTGCCTTTTGTATTGGCTGCACCGGTTAAAAACCGTATCGTCATTACCGCTGCAAGTGCGGCAGCAGAACGAGAGGGAGCGTTTGTTAATATGGCGGTGGCCGATGCACGGGCGGCGGTTCCTGAACTGTTGGCTATTGATGACGTGCCCGGCCAAGCTGCAAAACTATTGCGGTTGATCGGTTTGGGTTGTATTCGTTATACGCCTATAGTGGCGCTGAACTTGCCGGATGGGCTGATGCTGGATATTTCCGGTTGTACGCATTTATGGGGTGGTGAGCGGGAATACCTAAAAGAAATTGTTCTGAAATTAAGGGCGGCGGGCTTTGATGCCCGTGCGGCGATTGCGGATACACCGGGCACGGCCTGGGCTGTGGCCCGCTTTGCCCAAAAACGACCCATCATTGCCTCGGGTGCTCAGGCTATTGCAATTGCAGGATTGCCGCCAGCGGCTTTACGACTGGAACCGGATATTTTAGACAAACTGCAAAAACTGGGCTTTCGGAATATCGGACCGCTACTGGATATTGCGCCGCAAAGCCTGCGGCGGCGTTTTGGCACCGGTCTACTCTTACGTATTGACCAGGCATTAGGCCGTGTAGAAGAATATCTTGAAGCCTTAGTGCCGCTCGTACCGTATACGGAACGCCTGCCGTCCTTAGAGCCTATCCGAACCGTACCGGGTATTGAGATCGCTATTGAAAAATTACTTGAAATGCTTTGCCTGCGCCTGCAGGCCGATGGCTTAGGTGTTCGCAAAGCCGTATTAAAATGTCATAGGATTGATGGCCGTAAAGTACAGGTTGGCATTACCACGACCAAAGGGTCGCATAGCGTTTCGCACCTCCTGCGTTTGTTTAAACTACAAATTGACAAGATCGAACCGGCATTGGGCATTGAACTATTTGTCATGGAGGCTTCGCGTACCGAAGAAATGGATGTGGTGCAGGAACAGCTTTGGGCGGAGTCCAAAGGATTAGGTGATACCTCGCTTGCCGAGTTGCTGGATCGTATCGCGGGTAAAGTGGGTGCTGCTGCGATCCAACGTTTTTTACCTGCCGAGCATCACTGGCCGGAACGCTCCATTAAACTGGCTGGTTCACTGACCGAACAGCCGCAAACCGCCTGGCCGGAATTGCCGCGGCCGATGCGCTTGTTAAATGAACCCGAAAGTATTGAAGTAATGGCGTTAGTGCCTGATCATCCGCCCAAATTATTTGTGCATAAAGGTAAGCGGCATACGATTGCCAAAGCCGATGGCCCGGAACGTATCGGGCGGGAGTGGTGGCAGGACAGCGGACAACACCGGGATTATTATGTAGTGGAAGATAGCGAAGGCTGCCGTTACTGGGTGTTCCGTTCGGGGCATTACGATGGTGGTGATGCGCAATGGTATTTGCACGGTTATTTTGCCTGATATGAAATACACGGAGTTACAAGCCACCTCTAATTTTAGCTTCCTGCGCGGCGGCTCGCATCCCCACGAACTTGCGGAGCAGGCAGCGGCATTGGGTTATTCCGCTATTGCGGTAACCGACCGCAATTCTTTTGCCGGAATCGTTCGTGCGCACATGGCCGCTAAAGCTGCGGGCATTCAGTTTATCCCGGCCTGTCGTTTGGACTTAATGGATGGCACCAGTTTGTTAGCCTACCCTACTGATATTGAAGCTTACGGGCGATTATCGGCATTACTGACTTTGGGTAACAGGCGCACCGAAAAAGGAAAATGTGAACTTTATAAAAAAGATGTTTATGACTATGCGGAGGGCATTTTGTTTGTCTCCGTTGCGCCCGAAAAATTAAATAGCCGGTTTGAATTTAGTGCTGATTTTTTAGGTGACCTAAAAGAGTACCGACATCATTTTGGGAAAGCTTTATATGTAGCCGCTTCTTTTAATTACCAGGGCCAGGATGCCAAGCGGCTGTTCCGGTTGGCCGAAACTGGTGTTCCTTTGGTTGCTACGGGTGATGTTCATTACCACCAGCCCTCACGCCGGGAATTGCAGGATGTATTAACCTGCATCCGCGAGAAATGTACCATACATATTGCAGGTTATCATTTGCACCCCAACGTCGAACGTCATTTAAAAGAGCTGTCAGAAATTGAACGCTTATTTAGAAAATACCCCCAGGCTATCGCCAATACACAAGCGATCGCGGAGGCTTGTACGTTTTCATTGGATGAACTCAAATATTTAGAGCCGGAAGAAGTATTGGTTGACGGCCTGACCACACAAGAGCGGTTAACGCAACTGACCTGGGCCGGCGCGAAAGTTTGGTTTGGCAACCCGGTGCCGGAAAAGCAACGGAAACAGATCGAATTTGAACTGGCTTTTATCGAAAAACGCAGGCTGGCCTGGTATTTCCTGCGGGTTTACCATTATACCCAAAAAGCAGAAGAATTGGGCATCCTACACCAGGGACGCGGTTCAGCAGCGAACTCTACCGTTTGTTTTTGTTTAGGTATCACTGCCGTTAACCCCGCTAAATCGCGTTTGCTGTTTTCCCGTTTCATGTCGGACGCGCGGGATGAATGGCCCGATATCGACGTGGATTTTGAGCATGAACGCCGGGAAGAAATTATCCAGTTTATTTATAATGATTACGGCCGTGACCGCGCCGCTATTGTCGCTACTGTAATGCAGGAACAACACAAGGGTGCTATCCGTGATGTGGGCAAAGCGATGGGCTTGTCGGAAGATACCATTAAACGGATCGGCGGAACGATCTGGAGTTTCCGCGAAGAAGGCTTTGATGAAAACCACTTGCGCGAACAGGGCTTGAACCCTAAAGACCCACTGATATTGAAAGTATTACAACTAACGAGTGAACTCATCGGTTTCCCGCGCCAGCTTGGTCAACACACCGGAGGTTTTGTGATCACCGAAGGCCAGCTATCTGATCTATGCCCGGTGATGAATGCCACCATGGAAAACCGGACGCAGGTGGAATGGAACAAAGATGACCTGGAAGATCTGAAGATCCTGAAAGTAGATGTATTGGGCTTGGGTATGCTGACCATGATCCGCAAGGCTTTTGACCTGGCTTGGGAACATTACGGACGCAAACTAACCTTGGCTAATGTGCCGCAGGATGACGAATTAGTTTATGATATGATCTGTAAAGCCGATACGATCGGGGTGTTCCAGATCGAGAGCCGGGCGCAAATGTCCATGCTCCCGCGGCTGAAGCCCCGCTGTTTTTATGACCTGGTGATCGAGGTGGCGATTGTCCGGCCCGGTCCGATACAAGGCGATATGGTACACCCCTATTTGCGGCGGCGTGATGGACTGGAAGCCCCGGAATATCCTAAAGAAGAACTAAAGGAAATACTGAGCCGTACGCTTGGTGTCCCGCTGTTTCAAGAACAAGCGATGGAGATCGCCATCGTGGCTGCTGGTTTTACACCGGGCGAAGCTGACCAGTTGCGCCGGAGCATGGCTTCCTTTAAGGCCAATGGCAAGCTGCATATGTACGAAAAGAAAATGGTCGATGGTATGATGGCGCGGGGTTATGAAGAAGACTTTTCGCGGCGGGTGTTTAAACAGTTGCAGGGCTTTGAGGGTTATGGTTTTCCGGAGAGCCATGCCGCTTCATTTGCATTACTCGTTTATATCTCCTCCTGGCTCAAATGCCATTACCCGGATATTTTCTGCGCCGCACTGCTGAACAGCCAGCCTATGGGCTTTTACCAACCTGCACAAATTGTACAAGACGCACGCAACCATGATGTACAGGTCTTACCCCCTGATGTGAACTATTCCGAATGGGATAATACGCTGGAAAAAAAGGGCGGAAAATATTACGCGGTTCGTTTAGGTTTTAGACAAGTTAAAGGCTTGCGGGAAGAAGATATGCTCACGTTGGTGACGATGCGCGATAAAGGATACATTCATGTGGATCAACTGCGTACCGTAGGCGTACCTGAAGCGGCTTTGGAAAAATTAGCGGATGCCGATGCCTTCCGTTCCATGGGCACTGACCGCCGGATGGCGCTTTGGGAGGTTTCGGCTTTGGCTGACCGGCCTATTGGTTTATTTGACGGGCAGGTTTCCGAAACGGTGCTGGAAGATACGGTACCCTTGCCGCTGATGACCCGTGGTGAGCATGTAGTACAGGATTATGTATCGACCGGGCTTTCGCTCAAGGATCATCCCGTTGGCTTAGTACGACCCCAATTGAACCGTTTACGAAATGTCCGGGTCAGCGACCTGGCAAAATATAAGGACGGCGACTTTGTGCGCCTGGCGGGCCTCATTACCGTGCGCCAGCGCCCCGGTACCGCCAAAGGCGTTTTATTTATGACCCTGGAAGATGAAACAGGGTCGGCTAATCTCGTGGTCTGGCAACAACTGTTTGACAAGTACCGCAAAGAGATCGTGCAATCCAAACTACTGATGGTATCGGGCAAATTACAGATCGCCAATGGGGTCACGCACTTGGTCGTTCGTCAATGTTTTAATATGAGCGCCTTGTTGCGCAGCCTGACTCAAACCGATTTGCCGCAAACTTTAATGCGCGGCGATGAAACCACCCAACCCGTAAATTATGACGGGCGGTCAGGTCCGGCGGTTTCCGCCGAAGGAGCTTTCCACAAAGGGCGGAATTTTCATTGATCAGAAGGTCTCACAGGCATAGCGTTCTAAAAATTCCAATGCCGAGGCTTTTTCGTAAAGGATGATCCTGGTGCCGTATTGACTATATCTTATTTCACCGGTATCCCGTAATATTTGCAGGGTGCTTTTGCTTTTGATATGGAGCAATTTCATTACCTCCTCACCGGAGATCCAAAGCTTATCCTGGACTTGTTTTTCCTGCAAGCGCTTAACGACCGTTTCTATCAGTTCGTAAAACGCATTTTCTTCCATACAGATCACATTCATATACTAATTCATTACAATGCTTTCGACTAAATTTTTGACATCCGCCTTGATCCGCTGGTAGTTTATCAGCACTTCGTTTGCGCTGACGTTTCGCGCGGCGGGTATATCCTGGTAGGTTGCTTCCTCTTGTTTAATAGCTTGATGGTCATTTTGTATTTGGCAATGAAAGGTTTTGAGCTCGATCTTATTGGTGGGGTCATCGGCGACCATACCGACAAACTCACCGGAGGATAGCCCGGCTATTTTGGATGCGGGTATAGCATAATCTAATTGTGTGGATTTGCTGACCGAAGTGTCACTGCTATTGATAGAGACGCTTTCTTTGACCTGGTTGATCTTACCAAAACGCTCCGATAATTGTTTAGCCGTATCGCCGGTAACCTGCCCGCAAATAATATTACCGACGATATTCATGATGACCTCTGCCTGGTCACGTCCGTAATCCTTTTTGAGCTGGCTGTTATCCTGCACCGCCAATGTTACTGCTACTTTATTGGAACGTGCCGTGGCGATCAGGTTATCAATGCCATTAAAATAAATGGTTGGAAACTCGTCAAAGATCAGGCTGCATTTTTGCTGATTTTTCCTGTTCACTAATTTATTGATGCGGTTAACATAGAGTGATAACACCGCCCCGTAAACCTGAGATTTTTGCGGATTATTGGCCAGGCAGACTACTTTGGGATTAAGAGGATTATTGATGTCCAGCGAAAAATCGTTGCCACTTAATACGTAATAAAGCTGCGGCGAAGACAATCGGGCTAAGCTTATTTTAGCACTGGCAATCTGTCCTTCCAATTGTTCGTAGGCTTCATTCTTCCAGGCCGAGATGAAAGGATTGATCAAAACTTCAATTTCCGGTTCACTGGTCAATACGGCGAACAGGTCTTTATAATCTACCAATGAAAGTTCAATTACATGCGGCAATGTGCAATAGCGTCCGCCCTCATATTTTTTTAGGAACCAGATCAGCGCGGTAACGAAATTAATGGGCGATTCCACGAAGAAATCGCCTTGTTTTTTGATCCATTCCCGGTTCAGGCCGAGCATGACCGTCCGGCTGGATTCGATGGCATCGGTGATGTCAGTCATGGTTTGCGGCTCCAGCGGGTTGCTGCGGTGCATAATTTTTTCGAAGTTGATCACATAGAAAGACCTGCCGCCATGTTTTAACAAAGCATTATAAGCGATCTTGCTGAGGTCATCATATTTGAAGTCATAGATCAGCATACTGAAGCCCTTGGCAATATGCTGGGTGATGATATGCCGGATAACGAAATACGACTTACCCGCGCCCGGGCTGCCGCCGACCAGTGTGCCGCGAAAGGGGTTGATCACATTGATCCAACTGCTCCGCTCCTTCCCTTTTAACTGGTACTTCGCCGGCAGGTTAATGGAATATTCATTTTCGAGCTGGCGTTCTTCCTGTGGAAAGGTTTCGTTCTCTTTATTGAAGATATCACCGCCTAATTTGAGTTTTAACATCCTAAAGAGTAAGCCACCGCCGGTCATAAACAATAAGAAGCCAAATGATGTCGCACCGATGTATAACCAGCCAGACAGGTAGCTGCTGAAGAAATAAATGAGTAAGCCAGTAGTACAATAGGTCACAATAGTTTTGGGCCTGATCTTATCATCCCGCTTTCCTTTGGAACCGATAAGTGACACAATGAGTAAAGCCAGCGCGCTGAGTTTGGCCATTATGGTTGTTTTAAAAATCGCCATTTTAGACAACGGCAATAGAACGTGATCTACGATTTTGTGTGTAAGTCTGAGTTGCTGAAAGGCAGGATAGCAACTGAGATAAAAGTGAATAAGGAGCACCGAGATGCTTAATAGTCGCGTAAAATCGATGATCTTTCTCAGGGCTTGTTCGTTTTCTCCGGTTTGCATTGTGTTATAGATTTAATCCTTTGCGTTTCTTTTTGCTTTCGCGCTTGATTTTATTCAAAGCACCCATATCTTCCTGGTCAGGTGCCAGTAAGATATCGAGCAGGTCATTACCTTTTTCCGTTTCCACATTGTTGGTCGTTGTATTTTGGTTGTAAGCGGCCGTTTGCGGATCTGGCAGGAGTTTGGCACTGAGCAGGTTGGCACTATAGGCTTTGCCCAGGTCACTGCCGTTAAACACGGTTTTGTTTTGCTGGTCAATAAAAGTCACACCATAGATTCGGCCCTCGTCATTCTGCCGGAGAATGACTTTGATCTGCTGCTCGGCCAATGCTTTGATAAAACTGCGTTTGGTTTGCGGCTTAGCCAGTACTTCATCAATCTTTAGGATTAGGCCGGCTTTGTGGGGTTTACGCAATTGCTCGTTGAGCTTGAATTTTTCTTCAAGCGTTTTTAGCGTGGGCTTGCCGTAGATGCTGCTGGCTTTGATCTGGACACCGGTTTTGTTGCCCTGTTTATCCAGTATCCAATAGACCAAGCCAGCACGGGCATACATCCGCGAATCTTTGGAACCCCGGTCAGCTTGAATATTGTATTGCTGCAAAACGGCATTCAATTCAGGTACGCTGGTAAATTTATAAGCACGTAAGGTAAAACCCAGGATATTAGTGATCACCCGTTTGGTTTCGGCCTGGCCATAGTCAGCCGCTTCGACATCGGCTTTTAAATTCGGTTTTTGCTTGGGCTGTTCTTCGGCTTTGACCAGTTTGTATTTGATCTCAATGGCCTTGCGGGCTTTCTCCGATTGGTTTTGCCCCAAATAATGCAGGCTGATCCGCTCGCCGTCGCGCTTAATATTGGTGGTGACGATATGGATATGCGGGTGCCCGGCATCGCTGTGACGGTAAACCAGGTAAGGTTGGTTTTCAAAACCGATGCCTACCATGTAATCTCTGGTAATAGCCTGTAGAGTTTCGATCGGCAGCGTTTCGCCGTTAGGAAAATTGAGCGAGATATGCACGGTATTGGTCTTGGTGCGTTCGTTTCTTTGCGCCAGGTCGGTCAGCCGCAACAGCTTATCATAAAAGTTGAGATCGGGCAAATCTTTATGGTACCCCACCGCGTCGATCAATTGCGCTTTGCCCTGTTTCACTTTGTTCTCGTTATAATTGAGCGCGCCTATCAGGCTTTTGCCGCTCTTAATTTTTGCGACCATATTTCGGCGTATTGGTTCATGCGTTCCTTGATGTGGTTGATGGATGGTTCAACCTTACTGGTGACGACGCTCAGCAAATTGGCCCATAACCGGCCATCGGCATTGCCATGCGCGGCATTGATCTGGTAGACAGCCTGGTTCAAATTATTACCGATGGCGTTTAACTCTCGCCTTAACAAAATGAGTTCTTCCAGCACATCATCCATGGCTTTATCCCGGTAGCTGACCGTGATGCTTTTTTCAAGCAATACCTTCCGACTGTACTCGCTGAGCTTGCGGAATAAGGTTTTTTTGAAACGCTTCTCAATCAGTTGAAACTCGGCCGGTTTAAAGCGGACGATCAATCGGCGGCTGCGGTTTTCTTCCTGTTTTTCCATGGGCGGTGTCTTTGAAAAATGCGACTTCGGAGCGTTTTTACGGCTGGCCAGGTCATCCCCGGGAGCCGGGGCAAGATGCGTTTGTATGACAAACGTACATCTTGCTGACTGCTGCGAAGCGGGCGGTTTTATCCTGCTGTTGGTGTCTATTCGGTATTTTTAGTGTTTGGTTGTTTACTTTTTAGATAAAGTTTAAGCGCCTGGATATTTAATTCTTTTAACGATTGCTCGTGTTCGATGCAAAAGGTTTTGAGCTGTTTTAACAGCGTCTTGGGTATCCAGTTATTGAACTGTACTTCCGTGCTTTTATCGGGTGCCAGTGGCTTGACAGGCTGCACTTTTTGTATGGGCGGCTGTGTTGGCGCAGTCTTGAGTTTGTTGGCCAGGCCGCCAAGTTTATCTTGATAATTGGTCATAGCTTTATAGATTATTAGATTTATATATTGATAGATTTATAGTTTTCTATATTGCTATCAGGTTGACGATTTCTTCGGCCAACGAAGTTATCTCCGCAATAGCTTTTTGGTCGCCGGTTTGTAGAATGCCGCCAGTCATGGAAGAACGCGCGATACTCACCCGGTCGTGAATGCGGGTGTTTAGCATGGGCGCATCCATGACCTCCAGTAAGCCCAGCGTTTCCTTGGTGATGCCGGAGCGCGGTTTGATCATATTTAAAACCACACCGCAACGAATGTTAAATTCCCTTTGTTGTACCTCTCTGACCATCGCCAGCGTTGATCGAATGGCCATGACATCAAAGAACCCGGCTTTGGTTGGAATCAAAATAAAGTCTGAGTAAAAAAACAATTCCGGTAACCGATCAGATAGGTACGGCGGTGTATCCACAATGATGAGGTCTTCCTCCAGTTCCTGCAAGTATTCGACCTTATTGGGCATGAGGATAGGCAAACCCGGGAAATCGTCCCGGATATGAAATAGACTGCCTTGCAAGTCGGTATCTACGATAGCGACGCTGAGTTCGCCCCGGAAACATAAAGCCAGGTTTAAGGCGAGGGTGCTTTTGCCGACGCCGCCTTTTTGGTGCGCGATGGTGATGATCTTTGCCATGATTAGAAAATTAGAAGTATAGATTTATAGAATTATAGAATTATAGATGATTAGATTTTAACCGTTTTTGCAGTTTGAGTTCCTGGTGATAATTGAAGATCCAGTCCGCAGCCAGTACCTTCCAGTTTTTATAGGACGCACCGCGCGGGCCTGTCCAGTTGATACTTTCATACCACCGGAAAAAGGACGCCGCTTGTGAGGCCGCTTCCTTCTGGTCAAAATAGATCTCGACCAGGATATAGTCCGGCGGCATTTCCCAGCCAAAGCCTTGCTGGTTGGACCGCACCGGCTTCTTTTCTTTCTTGGGCCGAGGTTGAAACCGTTTGGCTTTTCTTTTAGGTATCATGGAGTTGATCGGATTGCATGAGGTCTTCGATTTCCTTCAGGTTATAATAAGTGATCCCGCCGAGTTTGGTGAACGGGATGATACCCCGGTCACGCAGGTAGGCTAACTTACCATCAGATAAGCGCAATAGCTTTTTGACCTCGGCTGCTTTTAACCATTGCCTGGTTGACCGCCCTGCGTTCTCTAAAAGCATTTTCTTGATTTCCGCGATCAGTTCTTCGCCAAATGCAGCAAGGTCCTGTAGGGTGATCAGCTCGTCGCGCCTTGGGGCTTGTGATTTACGATCCATAAGTATTTTTATTGGTAGCCATCATTTGGATGATATCCTGGTAATCATAATAGACTGCACCGCCGATCCTGATGAAGGGCAAGGTGCCGTCATCCCGCAGGGCTTGCAGGAAACCGTGGGATAGGCCGAGTATCTTTTTTACGTCGGTCGATTTCAGCCAGCGTTTGGCGGGCATATTACCAAAGGCTTCTTGCAAAAGGCCCCTGAATTCTCTGGTCAATTCTGTTTTGAGTTGGGCGATGTCGTTTTGCGTCGCCAGTGTGTTGTTGTCCATGACCCAAAATTGAGGAGATTGGTAAATTGGATTTACACACCTGTGGCTAAGGGAGGTGATATTTATTAGAAATCTATAGCTCTAATTTTATAGATTTCTATACATCTAAGAATTGTTTGAGGTCACCAATTGTGACCTCAAACGAAAGGGGTCACAAATTGTGACCCCTTAACTATCCTTTTAACTTAAACCCGACCGGCTCCCTGGGTTCGTTCTTTTGCCGGATGAGCTGTTTGAGCGTCTGGAATATCGCCTGAATATCATCATCGTGCTGGATGAGCAGTTTTTCCAGTTGTTCAAATTTGAGCAACAGGTCTTTTTGGGTGATCAGCATTTCACGGAACTTCACAAAAACCTCGATGATCTTGATGCTCATATTGATAGCCTGCGGGCTTTTGATGATATTCGCTAACATCAGGATACCATATTCACTAAACACAAGGGGCAAGGCACCACCCAGGTACTGCCGGGAAGGTATCACATTTTGCGATACCATACTGTCCGCCTCCGTTTCGGTAAGCTGGAACATGAAATGCTCCGGGAAACGCTCTAAGTTTCGTTTGACCTGTTGCCGCAAACGTTTAGGTATGGTTCCGTATAGCTCCGCCAGATCCCGGTCCAACATCACCTTGATGCCTCTGATCAAATAAATTTTATCGGCGATTTCCTGATTGCTAATGAGTGTTTCCATTATTCTTTGTGTCTGTATTAATTAAATAGATCAGGCTGCCCTGGTAATAATTATAAGACGGGATATAGCCAATATGCCCCATTCCACTCAAGTCTTTGATGCATTTATGATAAGTAGCTATAGAACTAATATGCGCTAATGCCATCAGGTCCTTTCGATATACCGGGAATGGTTCACAAAAATTATTTTGTTTCCAGCTCCAAAATAAAGCCAGGTAAAGGCTGATGTGGGTGGGCAATACCTCCGTATTTTTGGCCGCCTGGATCATAAAGCGGGCCAATGCATTGAGTTGTTTCATAGGTTGTTTAGTTACCGGCCAGCATTTTTTCAATGTCGTCGTTATTATAATACATAATGCCTCCTACCCGTGTAAACTTGATAATGCCGTTTACTCTTAGACTGGTGAGCGTATTGGGTGATATATTCAGCATTTTCCGAACTTGTGAGCTTCTCAACCATTTTCGGGATTGGTCGGTGGTATGCCCCATCATTTTCTTAATCGTTTCCAACAGCCGGCTTTCAAATTCGACCAGGTCCTCTTTAGTGATAATTTCTGCTGCCATAGTATTAAATGTTTAATCCACAAAAGTCCCCGCACGAAATTCATGCGGGGTTCAAATTTGCTCAGCTTGACTTAAATAATTTCAACCCTTATGGCGAGGTGGGTGCTTTTTAGCTGATTTAAACTATTCTCATTTTTGGTCTTTCCTCATTCAAAATGGGCGAATCAGCCATAAACTTATCATTAGTCAGCCTTTTATCGAGTTCAGCCATATCCTCATTGACCTTGATAGCCAAAACTTTGGCATAGTGTTGAGTTTGGCGCAAACTCTTATGTCCCATCATTTTGCTGATTGTTTCCATCGGAACGTTATTGGCTAATGTGATGGTGGTCGCAAATGTATTACGCGCCATCTTTGAGCTGAGTTCGATTTCTATGTCACATTTGTCCGCTAGGTCTTTGAGGTAAGTATTATATTTCTGATTGCTTAGCACCGGCAACAGCATATCCCTGACTACGCAATATTCGTCGTCTTCATATTTCTTTAAGATGCCTTTGGCTATAGGTAATAAGGGAATAACAGCCGGAGTTCCTGTTTTCTGCCGGTTTTTGTAGATACGCAGTTCGCCGTCATTGGTAAATACTTCTGAACGCTTGAGCTGTTTCATATCTATAAAAGCTAAACCTGTAAAACAGGAGAAAATGAACATATCTCTTACTTTGCTCAAACGAGGGCTAGTGATCTTTTTGTTCGCAATAGCCTGAACCTGCTCTTTAGTCAAATAAACGGTATCGACTTCTTCCCTGGTCATTTCAAACTTGGCGAACGGGTCGGCGATCAACCAACCGTTGTCGACACAGTCCAGCACTATCTTTTTCATGTTGGCGATGTTTTTCAGCGCCGAATTATGATTTAAGTCTTTGACCGTCCTGAACCAGTTATATAGCTTTTTAATGAATTCAAGGTCGAGGGATAAAATATTAATATCGTCTATTTTGTACTGCGACTTCAGGAATTTGGCAAGGTGTTTATGGGAAGTCTCAAAATTAGTATAGGTGCCTTTCGCAACACCTTTACCGATCATTGCTTTCAGTCCGTCGTTGTGTGATTTGAAAAGTGTCATCAGCATCCATTGGCGTTGGTCTTCGCCCGAGATAATGTTTCTGATGGCTAATGCAGTAACTATCTTGCCCCGATCTATTAAATGTGTGCGCGCGTCATAAGCTTTATTTTGCAGCACATCCAAATAAGTATTCAGCGCTTTGACATCTTCCTTATTACCAATTGCACGGTTAGCTTTGCCGTTCCATTTTTCAGGTTCGCAAAGTCGCTTGGTAGACATCTCTTTTTGGACACCATCAACGGTGATCCGCAGGTAGATTAATACAGGTCCTTCTGCATAATCTTTCGGTTTTTTAAGGTAAAACAGTAAACCTAAGCTCTTTTCCAGCATAATCACTCACGATTTTAAATGAATAAATATCGAAATGAGTACCCCGAATGTCAAGATGTTCATTCATTGAACTTCTTGTTAGTCAGTGAGTTATGCAGTTTCCAGTGAGTAAATTTTCAGGAGTGATTTTACTCACCGAATCACTCACTAAAGTTATGCGTTTTGTCGTTTTTTTTGGTTTTCCGTTAAACTAAAAAAACCTGTAAATCAACGATTTACAGGTTTTTGATAGTTTTTGACTCACTAATTTGCGGTGAGGGAGGGATTCGAACCCTCGGTACAGTTTCCCGTACGTCAGTTTAGCAAACTGATCCTTTCGGCCTCTCAGGCACCTCACCGTATTGTTGTTTTCAGTAAAACCCCTTTTTCAGGGACTGCAAATATAGCAATTAGGCTAAGCCATCAAAAAAAAATTAATAATCTATTCGCACATGGTAAATACTCATCAGCATTCGCTTAAAAATTGTCTTAATGGTTTCAATATCCTTCAATGTTATATTACTGTCTTTCAATTGGTTTTGATCTAATTTATATTTTACAATACGGTCCACCAACGCGCTAATTGATTTTTCATCAGGCTCTTTTAATGAGCGCGAAGCGGCCTCAACCGAGTCTGCAAGCATCAAAACACCGGCTTCTTTTGAGAACGGAATAGGCCCCGGGTACCTAAAAGTGTTCTCATTGATGATTTTTTCAGGGAAATTTTTCAGAAAAGATTGATAAAAATAATCAACCCTGGTATTACCATGGTGGGTGCGTATAAAATCAATTATTATTTCAGGAATATTTTCTTTCTGGGCCATTTCAATACCCTTGTATACGTGCCTGATAATAATTTGTGCGCTTTCTTCATAAGGCAATTTGTCATGCGGGTTAAAGCCCGAACTTTGGTTCTCCACAAAAAACAGTGGGTTTTCCATTTTACCTATATCATGATACAATGCCCCCGCTCTAACCAATAATGCATTGCCTCCAATAGCATATATAGCATTCTCGGCCAAATTAGCTACCTGTAAAGAGTGCTGAAAAGTGCCCGGTGCCGAAAACGCCATTTCGCGCAATAATGGCGCATTGGTGTTAGTAAGCTCTATTAATGTTATGTCTGATGTTATGGCAAATATCTTCTCGAACAAATAAATCAATGGGTAAGCAAGCAAGGTTAACAAAACACTTACTGCAAATGGGATAAAGTTTCTCCAGTCAATATCAATCAAACTGCCCTCTCTAATTAAAGAGATGCCTAAGAAAGAAACAAAATAAGTAAAGGTTATAATAACCGCTGATATAAGGAACTGTTCGCGCCGCACCAGGTTCTTGATACTATAAATAGATACCATGCCCGCAGTAATTTCAAAATAGGCAAACTCAAAACTATTAGGCACAAAGAAACCGGCTATAAGCACTACTAATAAATGTATGTTGAGCGCCAAACGGGTATCAAACAAAATGCGGATGATAATGGGCACTATGCAATAAGGTATATAATACAAATTAGGCAACTCTAACTTTATCGCCATTGATAAAGTGAATAGCATAGCCGTAATTACCAGCAATATTAAACTCACCAGCCTGTTATCAGCATAAATATCCTTCCTGAAAAGATAAAGGAATATCATGAGCAACGCTATTGTAATTGATACAAGTAAAAACTGACCTGCCAATACCAGCCTGGGGTTACCATTTATTCGGGCATTATCCTCAAACGCTTTTTTGTACGATTGTAGTTTTTGAAACACTTCCTCATTTACTACCGACCCTTTTGATATAATAACCTCACCCTTTTGTACCATACCACGGGTTAATGATAAACCCTCCAGTACTTCAGTTTCCAGCCTTGCCGTTAGCTTATCATCATATATAATGTTGTTTTGAATATGGTTTTGCAGCAAATCCAGCAAAAAGGTTTTATTAATATCCGGGCGCCTGTTTAATATCCGGCTGCAATACGTAAGTGCACCTTCGCGGGTAAATAATTCTGATGTACTTTTTTCGGTGGATATGTTGTTTTGGAGTATGGTAATGGTATACCCCTGGGTTTGCTGATATTTAGGATTTAATGTAAATACACCTTTATCGTAAACATCTTTTAATAGCTCAATTCCGGCTAAAATATATTTGGGTTTCAGCCGGTCATCAATGCCTGAGTTATGCCATTTTATTTCCAGATCGTTTTTAAAACCACCCATTTGTTGTTGGGCGACATCATTATTTAACTGGTATAATTGGGTGGTACTTGATAACGCGTTGCGGCGGTCATTCTGAATTTCGGCCTGCGTTTTTAATATCGCAAAATTATAAGGCGATACCAGGTCCTTCTGGTTCCATATCCTCCCTCTTTCTATTTCATAGCTAAACTTAGCCTGCTTAGGCAGCGAATAAACAATTAAGCAAATACTCACCGCCATCATTAAAAACTTAACGTTGCGTGCGTATTTGCGTAACAAAGCCTTTTGGCGCGAAGAAGAAAGTGTAGCCATTTATTAAGTTAAGCGTGGGCAAAAATAATATATTTTATGCGATATGTTTTTTTTATTGCTTTTGTCAAATCAATTATGATATCTTTGTGATATCATTTTAAAATCAAAACCAATCATGAATACTGAAAAAATCATTAACCCGCCATCAGGTTATTTAACCTTTGCGTTATTTCTGCTTTTATTAGCACTTACCGGCTTTTTTATTTACGAACATAATGCATTGCCGGCTATAGTAATTTTTATAGTTGACTTTGTATTGATCTTACCCGGACTGGTAATTGTTAACCCCAACGAATCAAAAGTGCTTACACTTTTTGGTAAATATGTTGGTACGGTTAAACAGGATGGCTTTTTTTGGGTAAACCCCTTTACAGTAAAAAAGAAGGTGTCGTTAAAAGCTTTTAACTTAAATGGTCAGCAGCTTAAAGTAAATGATAGTGTGGGTAACCCAATAGAGATTGCCGCTGTTATTGTATGGCAAATAAAAAATACAGCCAGCGCTATATTTGCGGTTGAAAATTACCTGCAATATGTAAATATACAAAGCGAGGCTGCTGTAAGGCATTTAGCTAACTCTTTCCCTTATGATAATATTGAAGACGAAAACGCCGGCATTACTTTAAGGGGCGGTGCCGACCAAGTTAGTATATTGTTAGAGAAAGAATTAAATGAGCGATTAGACCGTGCAGGCATTGAAGTATTAGAAGCCCGAATATCACACCTGGCTTACGCGCCGGAGATTGCACATACCATGTTACAACGTCAACAGGCATCGGCAATAATATCTGCGCGCAGGTTAATTGTTGAGGGCGCGGTAGGTATGGTTGAGATGGCGTTACAAAGGCTATCAGAAAAAAATATTGTAAACCTTGATGAAGAACGCAAAGCTGCCATGGTAAGCAACCTATTGGTTGTTCTATGTGGCGACAGAAGTGTGAACCCGGTTGTTAACACAGGCACCTTATATCATTAAGAGTATGTATCAGGAAATAAATACTACTACAACCAATGAGCTATCCTTATTAAGGCATGGCTGGTGGAGCCCTAAATATGAGCTGACCGATGGACTAAACCAATATGGTCAACTAAGTTATGACGGCATTTCTAAACGTAATGCCGAAGTTAGGACTGCTACTTGTAGCCTCTATTTTAATTTTGAAGAATTTTTTAGCAGAACCATTTTAATAACCGATAATAGCGGTGCCGTAATTGGCAAATGTACCCGCGAATTATTTAGCAGAGCAAGAGTATTAACGCTTGGAAGTGGTTTTACTGCCCGCTTTTACAATCCTTCACTATTTTCGCGTGAGTATGTGTGGGAATCGGTAGGATATGGTAAGATCATGAGTTTAAAAAACCATTTTCCGTTTACTTTAACTACCGATATACATTTGTATCCAACAAATACACCTGTGGCGGTAATACCTAAATTAATATTTTTAGGCGCACATTTAATTATTTTAAGACGGCGCAAAAGGGCGGTTCATTAAGTTATGATAAACAACTATGTAAAAATTGATCCTTCGCGATCTATAGACTTACAGGTGATACGTAAAGGCTTTTTTAAGCCGGTATACACCTTAACCGATGGACAGTTTGAATATGGGACATTAAGTTGCAGGGATATTTGGCAGCGCGAGAAAAGTATAATCACCAGTGACGGAGAATGGATAATAAGGTGTATAGGCTTTTTGGGCAAAGAAACACTTGTTATAGATGCTTTAAAAAGTGAGGTAGTTGGTAAGATCACGAGAAATGGATGGGGGACAAAAACCGCTATTGAAATGAATAACGGTTTTAATGCGCTACTAAAATGTGGTAAAGGCTTTTTTTCAAGGACACTGAATTGGACAAATGACCAATATGGCGACTGCATTCAAATTAAAACCACTTGCAAATGCACCAGGCCATTTATGGTAAGTATTGCTCCGGAATTAGCCAAAACAAAATTTCCGATGGCCTTAATAACTCTTATTGGGGTTAATTTAGTTTTATTGAGACAAGCACAAGCAGCAGCAATAGCTACTTAATTATGGCCGAAAAGAAAGCATTTATACTTAGGGTAAACCCTGATATGTTGAAGGAAATAGAAACCTGGGCCGCTGATGAGTTTAGAAGTACCAACGGCCAGATAGAATATTTACTACAACAAGCTCTACTTACGCGTAAAAAAACCAAGAAAAAGAAAGAAGATGATAATGACTAACAATTACTATGCAAGCATAGTAATTGTTCAAATAAATTAAATAAATTTGCGCTACTAAAATCAAACCGATGAGAGAAGTAGTTATAGTAGCGGCAACACGTACCCCTATTGGCAGTTTTGGCGGTAGTTTGGCATCGCTTACAGCAACGCAATTGGGTAGTATAGTTATTAAATCGGCAGTTAAAAAATCCGGTTTAAAGCCAGAACATATTCAGGAAGTTTTTATGGGGAATGTTTTGTCGGCCAATTTGGGTCAGGCGCCGGCTACCCAGGCGTCAATATATGCTGGTCTGCCCTATCTTCCGGCTACTACAGTAAATAAAGTTTGCGCATCAGGCATGAAAGCAATTATGCTGGCAGCCCAAAGTATTGCTGCCGGGCAAAATGATATTGTGTTGGCTGGTGGTATGGAAAGTATGAGCAATGTACCTTACTATTTAACTAAAGCCCGTACAGGATATAAATTAGGGAACGATCTGTTAATAGATGGCTTGGTAGAAGATGGCCTCTGGGATGTTTATAATGATTATCACATGGGGTCAGCCGCCGAGCTTTGCGCGGTTGAATGTAATATAAGCCGCGAAGACCAGGACGCATATGCTATAGAATCATACAACCGGGCCATCAACGCGCAAAACAACGGCAAGTTTGTTAATGAGATTACTCCTGTCGAATTAAAAAACAGAAAAGGCGAGATAACTTTATTTAGTGATGATGAAGAACCGGTAACTGTAAAATTTGATAAGATCCACTCATTAAAACCCGTATTTAAAAAAGATGGTACAGTTACCGCTGCAAATGCGTCAACTTTAAATGATGGTGCCGCGGCAGTAATTTTGATGAGTAAAGAAAAGGCTGACGAGCTAGGCATTAAGCCGATAGCTAAAGTAATAGCTTATGCTGATGCCCAACAAGCGCCCGAATGGTTTACTACGGCTCCATCAAAAGCAATTCCGCTAGCACTGCAACGGGCTGGTTTAGCTGCTAATGCTGTTGACTATTACGAGATCAACGAAGCATTTTCTGTAGTATCTATTGCCAATAATCAAAAATTAAATTTAGACCCAGCCCGTGTAAACGTTAACGGCGGTGCAGTATCTCTCGGGCACCCGCTAGGTGCTTCGGGAGCACGTATTGTAGTTACTTTATTAAGCGTGTTGGAGCAAAATAAAGGTAAATATGGCGTTGCCGGAATTTGTAATGGCGGCGGCGGTGCCAGCGCAATTGTTATTGAAAATTTACGTTAAGGATAAAAACCTATATATTTACGGATAAGTGAACATTAATATTTTGATGGTGGTACGAAGCTTCGTCTTAACTATATTTTCTATATCCTTTTTTTTACAGGCTTTCGCGCAACATGCCGATGATAGCGGAAATCTAAAACAATTAAACTTTTATCAGGATAGTCTGAAGCATTTGGGTAACACTTTCATTAATAATGACAATGACCTTATCCGCAAAAACGCCAATTATCTGTTTATAAAAACTTTGGTTGCAGCGTTAAAAACTCCTAATTCGTTTGCTTTTCCGTTCGATTCCATAAAAACCATAACTCTAACTAATTCACCCGATAACAAATTTAGGATATTTAGCTGGCACGTAGCCCATGATGACGGCAGCTACCGTTTTTATGGTGCGATACAGGTTAATACCGGCGGCCCTTTAAAGTTATATGGTTTGGAAGATTATTCTCCGCTAATAAAAAACCCTGAAGATACAATAGCTGATAACCGGAGTTGGTTCGGCGCCCAATATTATACGATTATACCTGTTAGCGGCCCTACCCCTTATTACGTATTATTAGGTTGGAAGGGCAATACCGATAAATCAACAAAAAAGGTTATTGATGTACTTTCATTCCAAAACGATAAGCCAATATTTGGCATGCCCGTATTTGACGGGAATAATAAAAGACGCAAACGTGTGGTTTTTGAGTATGCCCGCCAGGCATCAATGTTATTAAAATACATTCACTCACAGCATTTAATTGTGTTTGATAACCTGGCATCGCCGGATAAAAAAACAAAAGATAAGCCCGAAACTTACGGCCCTGATCTTACCTACAATGGCTATCGTTTAAAAGACGGCAGATGGGAATATGTAGATAATTTGGATATGAGAAACGTACCTAACGAACAGGACGTGAACTACATTGATCCTAGGGCAGAAAAACCAATACTACCAAGGCCTAAAACAACCTTACCCATAAAAAAAACACCGGTTCAATAAATCAACCCGCTAATAAACCACCTATAAGTACAATACTTTTACCATAATTTGTATTTAAGAGAATAATAGTATTTTAGACAAAATTAAACTGATCTTATGTCCTCAAAAACCTTAACGGCCGATGTTGTTAAAACAGGAGCAAAATACCCTAGGAGCATCCCTTTTATCATAGGCAATGAAGCGGCAGAACGCTTTAGCTTTTACGGTATGCGTTCTATCTTAGCAACATTTTTAGTCGCTCAATTTTTTAACCCTACGCTTAACCCCGCGCTACAGACGGTAGCCGAGGCAAAAGCAAACGAAAGCACACACTTTTTTGTAACTCTTGCATATACCCTTCCCTTTGTTGGTGGTTTAGTTGCCGATTGGTTTACGGGTAAATATAAAATCATACTGTATATCTCTATGGTGTATTGTCTTGGCCATTTATGTTTATCTGTGTTTGACAGTAATTTAAATGGCTTTATTATGGGTTTGGTGTTGATAGCCGTTGGCGCGGGTGGTATTAAATCATGTGTATCAGCCAACGTAGGCGACCAGTTTGACAAAACCAACCAGGAATTACTATCAAAAGTTTATGGCTGGTTTTATTTTAGTATAAATGCAGGCTCAGTTATCTCAACCATATTAATTCCATGGGTTTACGCTAACTATGGCGCTAAATGGGCATTTGGTATACCGGGCCTATTAATGGCTCTGGCAACAATTATATTCTTTTCTGGGCGTAAGCAATATGTAAAAGTGCCACCGGGCGGTATCAATAAAAACAACTTTGTATTTATATCAATATACGCCCTGTTTAATATCGGCAAAAAACAAAAAGGACAGTCATTACTGGACGTAGCCAAAGGCGAGTTTAATCCTGAAAAAGTCGAAGGCGTTAAAGCGGTTTACCGTGTAATGTCCGTATTTATCTTTGCGCCAATATTTTGGGCTATGTGGGATCAAAATTTGTCTGAATGGGTTTTGCAAGCCGATAAACTAGACAGACATATCAACCTGGGCTTTACTAGTTTCACTGTTTTAGCAGGTCAGGTACAAACAGCAAATCCTATCTTTTTACTATCATTTATTCCATTGTTTACTTATTTTGTTTATCCATATTTAGACAAGATGGGTATTAAAACCACACCGTTACGCCGTATAGGTGCCGGTTTAGCTTTAACCGCTTTATCATTTGTAATAATTGCTTTTGTACAAAAAAGTGTTGATACAGGTAATCACCCGTCTGTGTGGTGGCAAATATTTGCTTATGTTGTATTATCAGCAGCCGAGGTGCTTGTATCAATTACCGGCTTAGAATATGCTTATACCCAAGCGCCAAAATCAATGAAAAGTACTATGAGTGCCATATGGTTATTAACTGTTGCTGCCGGTAACTTGTTTGATGCCTTGATTAATGGTAATATTTCAAAAGGTGGATTTTTCTCTCGTTTTGTAGGGGCCGATTTTTACTGGCTGTTTGTTGGTATATGTACAGCGTTTTTAGTAGTGTTTATGTTTATAGCACCACGCTTAAAAGAACGCAGTTATATAGCTGAACCCGAAGCAGATAATGAAGTAATAGCAGAGACTAATAATCTTTAAATAAACATCATTTTACAAGAGCAGGAAATTATTTACAGTTTCCTGCTCTTTTTATTTTATATAACTACTAAATCTAGTAATTTAGTAAACTGTTTACCTAAAAACCCAAATACTACTAAGTGCCTGATAGCATAGTAATTATACCCACCTACAACGAAAAGGAAAACATTGAGCGGATGATCCGCAAGGTATTTTCTTTGCCTTATGATTTTCATATCCTGATTATCGATGATGGATCGCCTGATGGTACACAAATAATTGTTAAGCATCTTCAGAATACTTACCCCGAAAAACTTTTCCTGGTAGAACGTGCAGGCAAACAAGGACTAGGAACTGCTTATATACATGGTTTTAAATGGGCCATTGAGCATAAATATAATTATATTTTCGAAATGGATGCCGATTTTTCGCATAATCCTGATGATCTGATCAGGTTGAGGACTGCTTGTATTGAGGGTGCAGATGTATCCATAGGATCACGTTATATTAAAGGTGTTAATGTGGTTAACTGGCCTATGAGCAGGGTATTGATGAGCTATTTTGCATCGGTATATGTTCGTTTCATTACCGGAATAAAGATTCAGGATTTCACTGCGGGATTTATGTGCTATAAACGCAACGTATTAGAAACTGTTGAACTTAATAAGATAAAATTTGTAGGTTACGCCTTCCAGATAGAAATGAAGTATACAGCTGTAAAGCATGGATTTACAGTTACCGAGATACCTATCATATTTACAGACCGAACGGCCGGTACTTCAAAAATGTCAAAAGGTATATTTAAAGAAGCTGTTTTGGGCGTATTGCGTATGCGTATAAACAGTATTTTCAGAAAGTATCCTGAAGGGTAAAGATTAGTTAATTAGAGATTAAAGATTGGTATTAACCGCTTTACTAAAAAAAACTACAAACTAATCTTCAATCTTTAACCTCTAATCTTTCAAAAATCTTATTTTTGACTCAATGAACGAGCATCTTGATCCTGACGGTGAACGTCTGTCCCCTACCGACCGTGATATTGAAAAAGTATTACGTCCACAGGCCTTTGAAGACTTTACCGGTCAGTTTAAAATATTAGCCAATTTAAGAATATTTGTACAGGCGGCCCGCCAGCGTGGTGAAGCGCTTGACCATGTGCTATTACATGGCCCTCCCGGATTAGGTAAGACTACCCTATCGTATATTATTGCTAACGAAATGGGCGTTGGTATCAAAATAACATCAGGCCCGGTGCTTGATAAACCCGGCGATTTGGCCGGCTTACTAACCAACCTTGAAACCGGCGATATTTTATTTATTGATGAGATACACCGTTTAAGTCCACTGGTTGAAGAATACCTTTACTCGGCAATGGAGGATTTTAAGATAGATATAATGCTGGAGAGCGGGCCTAACGCGCGTTCGGTGCAGATATCTCTTAATCCGTTTACTCTAGTTGGCGCAACTACACGGTCGGGGTTACTTACAGCCCCATTGCGTGCCCGTTTTGGTATTAATTCCAGGTTAGAGTATTATGATGCCAAATTATTAACTACTATAGTATTACGTTCGGCATCTATATTAAAAACACCTATAAGCGATGAAGGCGCATACGAAATTGCACGCCGCAGCCGTGGTACGCCACGTATAGCCAATGCTTTATTGCGCCGTACAAGAGATTTCGCCCAGATAAAAGGCGATGGTAATATTGATACCGCTATTGCCAAATATGCCCTTAATGCTTTAAATGTAGATGAGCATGGCCTGGACGAAATGGATAATAAAATATTAACAACCATTATAGATAAATTTAAAGGCGGCCCTGTCGGTTTAAAAACAATTGCCACAGCGGTTGGCGAAGATGAAGGCACTATTGAAGAAGTTTATGAGCCATTTTTAATACAGGAAGGTTTCTTAATGCGCACCGCCCGTGGCCGTGAAGCTACCGAGAGCGCTTACAAGCATTTAGGTAAAATTAAACTAGGCGGAAATGCTTCCTTATTTTAAGTTTTTATTATTACTATTGCTATCACAATTAAACTGTTAACACGTTAAATTATAACCAAACAATTACTATAGTTTATACTATAAAATAACTTTTATGAAACGAATATTACTTTTTGCATCGTTATTAATATGCAGTAACACTTTTGCCCAGTTGGTAACAAAAGTTACTGACCCTGTTGATTGGGTTAACCCGTTGATGGGTTCATCATCAAAACCAGATCTTTCAAATGGCAATACCTACCCGTGTATAGCATTACCATGGGGAATGAACTTTTGGACCCCGCAAACCGGCCCTAATGGCGATGGATGGGCATATACGTATGATGCACATAAGATCGTAGGCTTTAAGCAAACACATCAGCCGTCACCCTGGATGGGCGATTATGGTCAATTTTCTATAATGCCTATGACCAAGCATTTAAAAGTTACGCAAAATGATCGCGCAAGCTGGTTCTCGCATAAAGCAGAAGTAGTTAAACCATATTATTACAGTGTTTACTTAGCAGATCACGATATTACTACCGAGATTGCGCCAACCGAGCGTGCTGCACAATTTAGATTTACTTTCCCAAAAACAGACAGCTCATTTATTGTTGTTGATGCTTACGATAAGGGATCATACATAAAAGTAATCCCAGGTCAAAATAAAATTGTTGGTTATTCAACCAGATATGCTGCCGGTCAGTTAAAAAACTTTAAAAACTACTTTGTTATTTATGTCGATAAACCTTTCACTCTATCACAAACCTACAACCTGACCGAAGAAGATAAAACAAGCCGGGGCGGAGCGCGTATGAAGGTAGAAACTGCTGCGTTAAACGGTTCTTTAGAAACAACCGCCGGTCACGCTTTAGCGGCTATAGGCTTTAAAACTCGTGGCGGCGAAACTGTTAACCTGCGTGTTGCATCATCATTTATCAGTATTGAACAAGCCGAACTTAACTTAAAAAGAGAAGTTGGCGGCGAAAGCTTTAATGCTACCGCTCAAAAAGGCAGAGCAGCATGGAATAAAACATTAAGCCGTTTATCAGTATCCGGTGGAACGATTGATCAAACCCGCACTTTCTACTCATGCCTTTACCGCATGCTTTTCTTCCCTCATAAAATGTATGAGATCGATGCAAAAGGCGCGCCAACACACTACAGCGCGCAAAACGGCGAAGTTTTACCGGGCTACAAATTTGCCGGAACAGGTTTCTGGGACACTTTCAGAGCTTTATATCCATTCTTGAATCTGGTTTATCCATCAATAGATAAAGAAATGCAGGCTGGCTTGGTTAATGATTACAAAGAAGGCGGATGGCTGCCTGAGTGGTCAAGCCCTGGTTATGCTGATTGTATGATCGGTAATAACTCTGCTTCAATAGTTGCTGATGCTTACTTAAAAGGTATCCGTGGTTATGATATCAATACCCTTTGGGAAGCAGTAAAACACGGCGCTAACAACACAGGCCCGGAAGCTACCGGCCGTCGCGGTGTAGAGTATTATAACACATTAGGATATGTGCCTTATGATGTTAAAATCAACGAAAACGCTGCCCGTACCTTAGAGTACGCTTATGATGATTTTGCTATCTATCAATTAGGCAAAGCATTAAACAAACCTGCGTCAGAAATTGATATCTACAAAAAAAGAAGTTTAAACTACCGTAACCTGTTTGATAAATCAATAGGCCTAATGCGCGGTAAAAACAAAGATGGCTCTTGGGAAACTCCATTTAACCCACTAAAATGGGGTGATGCCTTTACCGAAGGTAATGCATGGCACTATAGCTGGGCAGCTTTACACGATATTCAAGGTATGATCAATTTAGAAGGCGGTAAAAAGGCATTCATCAACAAATTAGATTCAATCTTTATAATCCCACCTGTATTTGATGACAGCTACTATGGTGGTGTTATCCACGAGATCCGCGAAATGCAGATCGTAAACATGGGCCAATACGCGCATGGTAACCAGCCTATTCAGCACATGCTATATCTATACAACTTTGCGGGCGAGCCATGGAAATCACAAGAGCATATCCGTGATGCTATGGCCAAATTATACAAAGCAACTCCTGATGGTTATTGCGGTGATGAGGATAATGGTCAAACATCTGCCTGGTATATATTTTCGGCGATGGGCTTTTACCCGGTTTGCCCTACCAGCAGCCAGTATGTAATAGGCACACCATTATTTAAAAACATTACCGTTAGTCTTGAAAATGGCAAAAAACTAATACTTAACGCTCCTAACAATAGCGATGGCAACAAATATGTTAGCGCAATAACAGTAAATGGCAAACCGTATAACAATAACTGGTTTGGCCATAATACTTTATCGCAAGGCGGTATTATTAACTTTAAAATGTCTGCGTTCCCTAACAAACAAAGAGGTACGCAAGAATCAAGCTTCCCTTATTCACTTTCAAATGAAAAATAAAAATTTGGCCTTTTATAAAAGGTTAACCTTATTGGCACTGCTAGCAGTATTTACATTCGCCGCTAATGCGCAGGACAAACGCTTGCGCTTAGGTATATATGGTTTAAACCATGATCATATCAGCGGTTTTTTTGGCCAGATGAGAAGAGGCACTGCTAACGTTGTGGGCGTATATGAACCAAGCAAACCGCTTTGGGAAAAATACAAGAAACGCTTTAACCTACCCGACTCGCTTTATTTTAATGATGTAAAAAAAATGATCAAAGCGCGTAAGCCGGATGTTATGTTAGGCTATAACGCGGTTGGCAAACACGTTGATATTGTTGAGCTATGCGCGCCATTGCATATCCCTGTTATGGTTGAAAAACCATTAGCTGCTACATTGGAGCAAGCAAAACGCATGGAGGCTTTAGCTACCAAATACAATATTAAATTATTGGTGAATTATGAAACTACGTGGTATCCATCATTCCAATATATTTATGATGTGGTAAATAAAGACAGCGTAGGTAAAATACGTAAGATGGTAATTCGTGATGGACACCGTGGCCCTGTTGAGATTGGCTGCAGTCCAGAGTTTTTAGCTTGGTTAACAGATCCGGTTTTAAACGGAGCAGGTGCCCTTAATGATTTTGGCTGTTACGGTGCCGATTTGGCTACCTGGTTAATGCATGGCCAACGCCCGATAGCGGTAACCGCTATTGCCAAACATTACAAACCGGCTATTTATCCAAAAGTTGAAGATGATGCGACCATACTGGTTGAGTACCCTACCGCGACCGCATCAATTGAAGCATCATGGAACTGGGCAGTAAACTTAAAAGACATGGAAGTTTGGGGCGAACGAGGTGTTATACACGCCTTTGATGGCAACAACGTTCAGTTTAAAGTTAAAGAAGGTAGTTTTGGCTTAGTTAATAAACCAAAATCTATACCTGCGCCAAATAATGATCCGCTGGTTTATTTAACTGCTGTATTACGGGGAGAAATACCGGGTACGGATGACCAGGCATCTCTAAAATATAACATGATAGCTATGGAGATTTTAGACGCTGCCAAAAGGTCAATCAACGAAGGCAGAAGAATTGTTTTACAACCATAAAACATTATCAGACTTACGAGGTTTTACAACTTCGTAAGTCTTTCTAATTATTAAATATCATTTATTACATGTCAAAAGTATCTATTACTTTATTATCATTTTGTTTATTAGCAACGTCAGTTTTTGGCCAGGCGTCAAATTCGGCGGCTATTATGGCGCGCAAGCAAGTACCCATTTTATGCTATCACCAAATACGCGACTGGCGCCCTAAAGATTCTAAAAACGCCAAGGATTATATTGTACAAATCGCCGAGTTTAAAAAGCATATTAAAATGCTGGCGGATAGCGGTTATCATACCATATTACCTGATCAGTTGTATGCTTATTTAACAACCGGTGCAGCTTTGCCTAAAAAACCTATTATGCTTACGTTTGATGATACTGATGAAGATCAGTACACGATTGCCGCCCCCGAATTAAAGAAATATGGCTATAAAGCGGTGTACTTTGTTATGACCGTATCCATAGGCCGCCCGCATTACATGACTAAAGAGCAGGTTAAAGCGTTATCAGATGCCGGCAACATCATCGGCAGTCATACCTGGGATCACCACATGACCAGCAAGTACAAGCATGACCCTAATCCTAAAAAGGATGATTGGGTTATACAGGTTGACAAACCAACTAAAAAACTGGAAGAAATAACCGGCAAAAAGATAGATTACTTTGCTTATCCGTTTGGCATCTGGAATAAATCAGGCTTCCCTGAATTTCATAAACGTGGATTCAAGATCGCTTTTGCTTTAGCAGACAAGCGTGATGCTAACGACCCGTTAATGTGTGTTAGAAGGATATTAGATAGTGGCTACTGGAGCGCCAAAACTTTAAGCAATAGTATTAGGAATAGCTTTTAACCCCCCTGCCCCCTGAAGGGGGCGTTTTGAAACACTTATTCATTTAAACATTAAGCCGCATCTATTTGCGGCTTTTTTTATTACTGGTATCAACCGTTTTACCAGTAGTAATTTTCGCCATTTTTCGGGTATAGGGCTGGATGCCGGTAGTAAAAAGAGGCGTTTTTCGGGCATTGGGGTTGATGCCGGTAGTAAAAAAGACCATTTTTCGGGTATCAGGCATAATACTCGTGACGCTATTTTGTATTAAATCACTCTATTTCAAATAATTATGATTTTAATATTCAAAGAACAGGCGGAAATGTTGATTTATAATTAATCAATAAGATTAGATAATGGTAGTGCAGAGAGGTAACTGGAACTATATCAAATATACAAAAAAATCCTGTAAGAAAGTTGTTCAATGGTAGCGTCACAGTTTGAATTTAATCAAGTTATAATTTATAGGCTACCAATATAATTCCTGTAAGGGATATTCTCCATTTAGTTAGGTTACAGATTTAAGCAATTTGAATAGCCTAAGTCCAGGATAAAATTTAGGGGGCTAGGCTTACAGATTCTCTCCCTTTGGCCCTTGCCCTTTATTAGAGGTGTCTTCGTCCTCTTCTGTAAGCGGTGTTGGGTCGCCTAAATTATCATCGGGTATAGGTATTCTATCTATATCAATATCGGCTTCGGCAACTGGATGTCCACCCTTTTCCAGGTCATTGTCTCCGTCTTTATTGGTTACTGATGTATCGTCATTAGTTATCTGATCGTCTTTGGGATCATTATATGCTGTAGTTTCCATGATAGTTTTTTTTAATTAAGCTGTTTATAGATAACACCCAATTAAAAAGTCTGTTTTGTATTTATGTTATCTTTGTGGCAATGCAGCAAAACAGATCGGCATATAGTGAATTGATAAAACAGGAGGCTCTAAACTTAGGCTTCTTATTTTGCGGTATTTCAAAAGCTGAGTTTTTAGAGGAAGAGGCCCCTCACCTTGAAGCATGGCTAAATAAAAACATGCACGGTGAAATGCAGTACATGGAAAACCATTTTGACAAGCGTCTCGACCCGCGTTTGTTGGTTGATGGTGCAAAGTCTGTTATCTCATTAGGGTTAAATTACTATACTGATAATTCACAAACTGATCCACTAGCGCCTAAAATATCCAAATATGCTTACGGGCAGGATTATCATACCGTTATTAAGGATAAACTGAAACAGCTCCTGCAAATTATAAACGAAAAGATAGGCGAGGTTGGCGGGCGGGCGTTTGTAGATTCGGCACCGGTATTAGATAAGGCATGGGCAAAAAAAGCAGGGTTAGGCTGGATAGGTAAAAACACTAATCTCATTAATCAAAAAACAGGCTCGTTCTTTTTTTTGGCAGAGCTGATAGTTGACATTGAACTGGAGTATGATATAGAACCCACTGCCGACCATTGCGGCACCTGCACACGCTGTATTGACGCCTGCCCTACCGATGCTATTGTAGGCCCTTATGTAGTTGATGGTAGCCGCTGTATATCATACCTGACCATTGAGCTTAAAAACGAAATACCGCAGGAATTTAAAGGCAAAATGGACGACTGGGTATTTGGCTGCGATATTTGCCAGGATGTTTGCCCCTGGAACAAGTTTTCGGTGATACACAATGAACCTGCATTTGATCCACATCCAGATCTGTTAAATTTGAACAGTAATGATCTTAGAGAAATAACCGAAGATGTTTTTCAGAAAGTATTTAAAAACTCGGCGGTAAAGCGCACAAAATTTGCTGGGTTGAAGCGGAATATTGAGTTTCTTCGAAACCGTGATTAGAGGTTAGAGATTAGTGATTAGTATATCAATAGCTAACTAACTAATCACTAACCTCTAATTACTTATCTCTATTTATAGCCCCTTCTTAAACTTATCAGCCAATAGCTTTAGCATATCTTCATTAACAGGTGCGGCCGGTTCTTCCTTCTTTTTAAAAGGTTTGTTCTCGTAAGGCTTGTTGTATGTTTTTTGTTGAACAGGTTGCTGAAATAAATCTTTTTGGATATTTGGCGTAACAGTATCCTTTTTCTCTATATTTTCAGCAGGTTTGGCTTGTGCCGCCTTTTGTTGACGATCTGCCTGACGTTTATCGTTCCACCGTTTATATATTTGCTCCAGTTTGCGTTTAGTGTACAACGGAAAATCGCCATTCATCATCCATGAATAATAACTGGGTTCCAGGTTAAATACGTCCTCTACCTTTTTGCCTTTATGTTTGCCAAAATTAAACACCTCTTCATTATTATCATTAAAAGCCATACGGCCGGCAAAATCAACTGGTCGGTTTAAATTGGTGAATTTATGTAAACCTTCAACATGGTTTACTACCGGCACGCTTTTATTTCCTTTTTTATCTTCCCATTCCTGGGTTTCATAACGCTCTATCTGGGCCAATAACACCTCCATAGTAGCGCGTGTGTCAGCTTCTGCACTATGTGCATTGATGATATCCTTTTTGCAATAAAACTGGTAAGCGGCCTTTAAAGTACGTTGCTCCATTTGATGAAAAATATTTTGCACATCAACAAAATGTCGGTTATCCAGGTCAAACAAAACACCTGCACGTAAAAATTCCTCCATCAGCATCGGGATATCGAATTTATTAGAGTTATAGCCGGCCAGGTCGCTATTATCCATAAACTCGGCAACTAAAGGTGCTACGGCTTTAAAAGTAGGCTCATCTTTTATATGCTCATCATAAATACCATGTATTAATGATGACTCAATAGGTATGGGCATCTCCGGGTTAATGCGCCAGGTCTTTACCTCTTCACTCCCATCCGGGTGCAATTTAATTACTGATATTTCAACAATACGGTCGGCGCCAATATTAATACCTGTAGCTTCAAGGTCAAAGAATGCCAACGGGCGTTTTAAATGTAATTTCATATTATTGATATCAGTGTAATGTAATTAAGGTTGCAAAAGTCTTAAAAAAAATCAGCACAGAAAATTATTTAAATGTATTTAATATATCTGTTAAAATGTTTTAATTTAATGGCGCCTAAATAGCCGTTATCAAAATGAAAAAAAAAATACTTATCAGCCTCATTGTCATTTGTCTTACAAACTGCGTTAAAGCGCAAAACTTCCCTGTTAATGTTTGGTTGCATGATGAAGTTGATATGCCCAAATATGTTAATGATCCATCGGCCCATGCTGTTGTTTTAAATGAATATGCTGATGCCCGGTTAGACAATACCGAAAGCGATGGAAGTATCAGGTTGGTTTACAAGTATCATGTTAAAATAAAGATCTTTGACGAAAGCGGGATTAAATATGGAACAATAGAAATTCCACTATATAACAATAATGAGGTAGCTGAAGAGGTGTCTGAAATAGATGGCTTAACTGCCTATAAAGATAATAATGGTGTAGTTAAAACAGAAAAACTTGACCCGGCGAAAATATATAGGGTAAGAGAAAACAAGAATTACTCTACTGCTAAGTTTGCAATGCCCGGTGTAAAAAATGGCGCTATAATTGAATATTCTTATACAATCGTATCGCCTTATTTCGAAAGTTTTCGTACATGGCATTTTCAAACAGGTATACCAAAAGTGCATTCTAAATATGAAGCACATATCCCTGGTTTCTGGACTTATAATATTTCTATAAGAGGCGATTTAAAAATGACTAGCAATACTGCAACGTTAGAACGTGATTGTTTTACAAGTCATGGAGCAAAATCCGACTGCTCGCATTTGGTTTTTGAAATGGCTAATATACCCGCATTTATCCAGGAAGATTATATGACTGCTCCTAAAAACTTCATGTCGGCCATATACTTTGAACTTTCAGCCTTTACTAATCCATATACAGGGACGGTTAATAAATTAGCAAAACAATGGAGTGATGTTGATTATCAACTTAAACACGATGATAACTTTGGCAGCCAAATAAAAAGAAAAGACTTGCTCAAAGACCGTATATTACCCATAATAGCCGGTAAAACAAATGAGTTGGATAAAGCAAAGGCCGTATACGCATACATACAAAAAACAATTAAATGGAATGACTATTACTCATTAGGTAGTAGTAATGATGGCATACGTAAGGCTTTAGACAATCATACCGGCACTATAGGCGACATAAATTTATCATTAATTTCGGCGCTTAACGCGGCGGGGCTTACTCCAGAGGCGGTGATATTGTCTACCCGCGACCACGGTATAATAAACAAACTTTACCCTGTTATAACGGAGTTTGATTATGTTATTGCCAAAGTGACAATTGATGATAAAAGTTACCTATTAGATGCCACCGACCCATTACTATCATTTGGCATGTTGCCCTTACGATGTCTTAATGACCAAGGCCGTGTTATGAGTTTAAGTAAGCCATCTTATTGGATGGATATAACCACACCTCAAAAAGAAAACAGGATATATACACTTGATCTGACATTACAAGACAATGGTAAATTAAAAGGCACGTTTACCATTTACTCCAAAGGTTATGCAGGTTTTAAGGTACGCAAAGCGATAAAAAAATTCAATTCTATTGATGAGTATGTTGAGAACCTTGATGAAAAACTAACTAAGGTTAAGATATTAAAATCAGAAGTTACAAACGTGGATAGCCTGGATCTGGCGGTGTCAGAAAAATATGAAATAGAGATGGACGCGTATAACGATCTAAACCATCAGAAACTTAGCTTTAACCCTTACCTGTTTGACAGAGTAATTAACAATCCTTTTAAGCTAACAGAACGGCTTTACCCAGTTGATTGGGGCATGCCTTCAGAAACAAGATTTGTTTTACAAATGCACCTGCCTGATAAATATGTAGTTGAAGATCCACCACAAAACATAGCAATTGGCTTACCAAACCAGGGCGGCAGCTTTATGGTAAATTATGAACCTGGTGAAAATTCATTCACTTTTTCACATATCATATCATTCAAAAAGTCAATATATCTATCCGAGGAGTATTCATACTTGAAAGAGCTTTATAATAAGATCATCCTGTCAGAAAAAACAGAAATGATATTTAAGAAAAAACAATGAGATCACTACTGATAACATTTTGTTTATTTATAATTACTATAGCAACTAACGCGCAAGCTAATTATGATGTTAGCTTAATCCCTAAAAACTTA
>NZ_JAQBOF010000020.1 GCF_028288185.1 Mucilaginibacter sp.
TTAATATGCAAAAAAAATCAGATCTGGTATTGTACAATAATTACCCCTATAATCCGGGTGGCAATTTTATAAAACGAATATTGTGGCATTATATAAACGCCTTAGTTTTTAAAACCAGCTTGTTCCCATTTTATTGGATCAAGAATTTTTTATTGCGCTTGTTTGGCGCCAAATTAGGTAACATGGTTGAAGTTAAACCAGGCGTTAATATAAAGTATCCCTGGAACCTTACTATAGGGGATGAAGTTTGGATAGGCGAAAATGTTTGGATAGATAACCTGGTGATGGTTACTATAGGCTCAAATATTTGTATATCACAAGGTGTAATCTTGTTGACGGGGAGTCATAATTATAAAATTCCCTCATTTGATTTGATAACCGGTACTATAGTATTGGAAGATGGTGTTTGGCTTGGCGCAATGTCTATTGTCAACAAAGGCATAACGGTATCATCGCATGCCATACTTTCCGCCGGGTCGGTAGCAACAAAAGATCTGGATGCTTATGCTATTTATCAGGGCAATCCGGCAGTAAAAGTCCGCGACAGGGAAATAAATTAATATTAACTGTACCCAGGTACACATAGATACACGTGGTACCACATGGGTACACCTGAATACACTACTGATTATTGATCTCTTTCCAAAGCAGATCTTTCAGCTCAACAATATTCTTCTGAGCTACTGATGATATAAATACCGATGGTACATCCGTTGGTACCTGCGCTTTCATCTCCTCAATTAATTCATCATCCAGCATATCAGATTTTGTAATAGCTAATACACGGGGTTTGTGCATTAGTTCGGGGTTGTATTCGTTCAACTCTTTTAATAATATATCATACTCTTGTTGTATGGTACGGGTAGTATCAGCAGGCACCATAAACAATAATACCGCGTTACGCTCAATATGCTTTAAGAAACGTATACCTAATCCTTTTCCCTTTGACGCGCCTTCTATTATCCCCGGTATATCAGCCATAACAAACGATTTGTTGTTACGGTAAGCCACAATACCCAGGTTAGGTACCAACGTTGTAAAGGCATAATCAGCAATCTCCGGCTTTGCTGCAGTTACTACCGAAAGCAAGGTTGATTTACCGGCGTTTGGGAAGCCAACTAACCCTACATCCGCTAATATTTTAAGTTCGAGGATATTCCACACCTCCAGGCCTTCTTCGCCGGGCTGTGCAAAACGCGGGGTTTGGCGGGTTGCTGTTTTAAAATTAGCATTACCCAGGCCACCACGGCCACCTTTGGTTAATACCTTTGTTTCACCATCGGTATTTATTTCGAATAAGATCTCGCCTGTTTCCGCATCGCGGCATATAGTGCCAAGAGGCACTTCCAGTATCTCATCGCGGCCGGTTTTACCGCTGCTTAGTGAGCTGCTGCCCGGGTCGCCATCGCCGGCAATTACGTGTTTTCTAAATTTCAGGTGCAACAAAGTCCATAGTTGCGCATTACCGGTTACAATAATATGTCCGCCACGGCCACCATCACCACCATCGGGTCCGCCGGTTGCCGTACGTATGTCACGATGTAAATGTGCAGAACCTGCCCCGCCCTTACCAGAGCGACAACAAATTTTTACATAATCAACAAAATTTGAACCTTGAGACATTTTGATTTTATTTCGGATATCGGAATTACGATTTCGGATTTACTTTAATGGACTATTGATAACTAAGCAAGTAACAATATTTACGCTACCTGCATCCGAAATCGAACATCCAAAATCCGAAATTAGAATTACGCCTTGTCGGCAATAACAGCGCTTATCGAGTCAAAAATATCATGTATTGAGCCGATACCACTTATGCTTGTAAATTTATTTTGAGCCTTATAGAAGCCGGCTACAGGGGCAGTTTTATCATTATATTCTTTTATCCTTCTGCGTATAACCTCTGGGTTAGCATCATCCGGGCGGCCAGAACCTTTACCTCTTAATAATAAACGATGCTCTAACTCATCGTCATTTACTTCAAGTGCTATCATAACAGTAATAGCAGAGTCTTTACTTTTTAATAAGCTATCCAACGCTTCGGCTTGCGCAACTGTGCGCGGGAAACCATCAAAAATAAAACCTTCGGCATCCCTGTTAGCATCAAGTTTATTGCTTATCATGCCTATTACCACTTCATCGGGCACCAACATACCTGCATCCATCAGCTTTTTAGCCTCTAAACCAAGTTCGGTACCTTGTAGTATCTCATTGCGCAACAGATCGCCTGTTGATAAATGGATTAAACCATATTTTTCAATAAGATGTTGTGATTGAGTACCTTTCCCAGCTCCGGGCGGGCCAAATAATACTAAGTTGAGCATGCTTTTTTCAAATTAAAAGCCTTTCGGTACTATACTGAAAGGCTTAACTTTAAGGGTGCACTTGAAGGGAGTCGAACCCCTAACCTCCTGATCCGTAGTCAGGTGCTCTATCCAATTGAGCTACAAGTGCAGTATATCCGCTTTTTTTAACGGACTGCAAAAATAGGATTTCTTTTTAAAAGTGTCGAAATTATTTGAAAATTACTTCACTTTCTCTGCAATAGCCCCAAAATCAGCCCCTTTTAGCTTTTTCGATTATAAATTTATTGCATCCAAAGCTTGCTGGTGTAAATAATTATATTTTACTTTGCATTACAAAGTACTTTTAATAATGATATTTAATAAATTTTATTTCTTACTTACAGTATTGCTATTTATAACCGAAGTTTTTATTGGTCAATATTTGGATGATGCTATTATACGCCCCTACGGCGGTGATTTTTTGGTAGTGATACTGATTTACTGCTTTGTAAAGAGTTTTGTTAATACGCCGGTTATTGCCACTGCGATTAGTGTATTAATATTTGCTTACCTGATTGAAGTGTCGCAATACTTCCATTTAGTTAACCTGTTAGGTTTGGAACACATGCGGGCAGCAAGGATAGTGTTAGGCACCTCATTCTCATTTGTTGATCTGTTAACTTATACATTGGGAATCCTGGTGGTAATAATCATTGAAAAAAATTTAGATTATGGAAAATCAGTTAAAAAATAAACTACGGCACCATATACGGGTGTTGATCTGGATAGTAATAATAGGATTATTTTTAAGTGGCGTTACCGCTTTCCTTATCGAAACCGAATTAGCTTTACTCATTAACCACCCGCCATTGCAAAACCCAACAATGGCCATATGGCTTAATAAAGTTTACCAGGCCGTTAGTACTACCAATATTGATTACCCCTTTTTAAGCTACGGCACCGACTGGCTGGCCTTTGCGCATTTAATGCTAGCAATTTTATTTATAGGCCCGTTAAAAGACCCTGTTACGAATATTTGGGTAATTGAATTTGGGTTGATAGCAAGTGTAGCCATTTTCCCGCTGGCGTTTATTGCTGGTAACATTAGGGGCATACCCCTTTTCTGGACCATGATCGATTGTTCTTTTGGCGTGGTTACGCTTACTTTGCTGATACCATGCTACCGCGCGATTATTAAATTAAGGAGTTTGACATGAAATACTTTGTAAACGAGGATTCTATCGTACGTAAAATCTGGGGCAAGGCAGATACTACACTATTCATTTTTGCAGGGTCGGCGGCAGAGTTTGCCCTTAATAAAGCGGTAGACTGGTTATACTTTACCGGCCGTTTGCCTGCCGACCCACTTGGCCGGTTATTCTCTACCGTAACCTATGCACGGCAGATCATTTTTGCTGAAGAGGACGCAGCATTAGCATCAATTGATAAAATTACCGCTATACATAAAGGCGTTGAGCAAAGCCGCGGCGCGCAAATACCCGACTGGGCCTATCGCGATGTATTGTTTATGCTGATAGATTATTCTATACGTTCGTTTGAACTTTTAGACAGGCAACTTACCCTTGCCGAAAAAATAGAAGTTTTTAATGTGTTTAACCAGGTAGGCCTACGTATGGGATTGACCGGCTTACCGGCAAATTTTATACAATGGAAACAAATGCGCGAAGACCACCTGCAAAATAACCTGGCGCAAAGTACCTACACCCATCATTTATATCAACAATATAAAAAACACCTGGGCTGGCTTAGATATGCTTTACTGATAAAAGTACAATTATTACTGGTGCCCCAAAGGGTAATCGAGTTGCTGAACTTTGGTAAACCAACATGGATAAAGCCAATATTGAGCCTTTATAAATTTTTTAGACGATTAAAAATTGAAAGTATTTTAAGGAATACTTTGCTACCAACAGATTATAAAATACAGATAAAAAAACTAGACACTGTATAGCCATAATTATTTTATAAAATCTATTGCAAATAAAATTTTATAATTAATTTGGATGGATAAACCTGTATCATGAAAATCCTGCTATTTTTATTAGTTACCCTCACTTTGGGCACTGGTGTGACATATCCGCAGCAAAAAAAAACTACAAATAATTTTACGTTAACTGGCCATATTAGCGGTAAGCAAACCCTGCCTATTTGGTTTAGGTACCCTGATGGTAATGGTAAGATAATACAGCAGAAAGTAACTGTAAAAAATAATTTGTTTGTGATAATGGGTTACACCAGCAGCCCCGCCAATGTAGAGTTTTCGAATGATTTTGAACCAAACGGCAGGATAATTAAAAACTATTTTGGCGATTTGTTTATAGGCCCGGGTGCAATAACGGTACTTATGACTGGAGATGACCTTTCTAGCGCGAAAATAATCGGCTCTATGATGCAGGATGATTGGAATAAGTTAGAGCAACAAAAGCAGCCGTTGTATAAGGTGAGAGATTCTTTAAATAAAGAGATGTGGAAACTCTCAAGTGCTGGTAATACACCTAAAAACCATGAAGCGCACATGTTAGTGGGGCATAAAGTTAATATATGCGATGAGCAGCTAAAACAAGCAGACTATAAGTTTATTATCACACATTCAAACTCTTATTTAAGCGCCTATTTAACCAACTACTATTATGATTGGCAAAAGATTAAAGCCGATTCTGCAAAAATATTCTACAATACATTTACAACCCCGGTAAAATATAGCGTATCTGGCAGGTTATTACAAAAAGGGTTGGCAAAATAAAGCAACAAACATTCATTGATCTGTAAGGGTTTATTATGCTGATATTAGTTCTCCTATGAAAGCAATAATAATTACCCAACCCGGCGCGCCCGAAGTTTTGCAAATAGCCGAAAGGCCCATACCGCAATTTACTGCTAATGAAGTATTGGTAAAAGTTGCGGCTGCAGGCGTTAACCGCCCTGATGTTGCGCAGCGCAAAGGTCACTATCCCCCACCTGTTGGTGCACCGCAGGATATCCCGGGATTGGAAATAGCCGGGATAATTACCGAGGTAGGTAGCGGCGTTACCCGCTTTAAAATTGGCGATAAAGTTTGCGCCCTGGTTGCAGGCGGCGGCTATGCCGAGTACTGCAATGTACCCGAAGGACAATGCCTGCCTATCCCCGATAATCTAACTTTCATAGAAGCCGCATCCCTGCCGGAAACCTTCTTTACCGTATGGAGCAATGTGTTTGATCGTGGCCGCCTGCAACCCGGCGAGAGTTTGCTGGTACACGGCGGATCAAGCGGTATTGGCGTAACAGCCATACAAATGGCAAAAGCCATGGGTAGTGTAGTGTATGTTACCGCGGGCTCATATGAGAAATGTAAGTTTTGCGAAGACCTTGGCGCCACCAAAGCCATCAATTATAAAACCGAAGATTTTGTGGCTGTGTTGAAAGAAATCACTAATGGCAAAGGCGTTAACGTTATTTTAGATATGGTTGGCGGCAATTATGCGCCACGCAATCTGCAGGTATTGGCTGATGATGGCCGACTGGTAATGATTAATATGATGGAGGGCAAGGATACTCAGATCGATCTTTCGGTGATACTACGCAAACGGCTTACCATAACCGGCTCTGCTTTAAGGGCCAGGGACGTTGGTTTTAAAGCCGATATAGCGGCTTCATTGCAAAAAAATATCTGGCCGTTAATTGCATCGGGGCAAATAAAACCGGTTGTTAACGCCATATTTCCCGCCAGCCAGGCGGCCCAGGCTCATGCCTTAATGGAAAGCAGTAAACACATTGGTAAAATAGTTTTGAGTTTTGAGGGCTAAATTAGTTTATACAACTCATTAAATATTAGTGATTTATAAATCATAATTCGGTTTTTATAAAATATCCTGCTATAAGTAATAGTTTATATCGCTTTCATTAAAAAAAAGCCTAAAAAATCTTACTTTAAGTATTTTAATATTGTATTATAAACCTTAACTTTGCGCCCTGAAATAGCGCGAAAAGGTTTCAAGTTATTTTAAAAAAGTATATTTAAAAAATACCCGGTTATATATGCCAAACATTGGAAAAATATCACGGATCATCGGTCCGGTAGTCGACGTTAGTTTTGCAGAGAATGCACATCTTCCTAAAATTTACAGTGCGTTAGAGATCACTAAAGATAACGGCCAAAAGGTTGTTTTAGAGGTTCAACAGCACTTAGGCGAAGACCGCGTACGTGCGGTTGCCATGGATTCAACTGATGGTTTATTGCGCGGTATGCCCGTTTTAGACTTAGAATCGGCAATAAAAATGCCTGTCGGCGATAATATTAAAGGCCGTGTGTTTAATGTGGTTGGTGATGCTATTGACGGTATTGCTAACTTAGATAAAACCAATGGTCGTCCAATTCACGCGGCACCTCCGCGTTTTGAAGATCTTTCAACCGAGTCTGAAATATTGTTTACCGGTATTAAAGTTATCGACTTATTAGAGCCTTACGTAAAAGGTGGTAAAATTGGATTGTTTGGTGGTGCCGGTGTAGGCAAGACTGTATTAATCCAGGAGCTGATCAACAACATCGCGAAAGCGTATGATGGTTTATCAGTATTTGCCGGTGTGGGTGAGCGTACACGTGAAGGTAATGACCTTTTGCGTGAGATGCTGGAATCAGGCATTATAAAATATGGTGACGCATTTATGCATTCAATGGAAGAAGGTGGTTGGGATCTGACTAAGATCGACAACGAAGCTTTGAAAGAATCAAAAGCAACTTTCGTTTTCGGACAAATGAACGAGCCTCCTGGTGCACGTGCACGTGTGGCGCTTTCTGGTTTAACTATTGCCGAGTATTTCCGCGATGGTGATGCAGAAGGTAAAGGCCGTGATATATTATTCTTCGTTGATAACATCTTCCGCTTTACACAAGCCGGATCAGAAGTATCAGCGTTATTAGGTCGTATGCCTTCAGCGGTAGGTTACCAGCCAACTTTGGCAACAGAGATGGGTACCATGCAGGAGCGTATTACTTCAACCAAACGCGGATCTATTACATCAGTACAAGCGGTTTACGTACCTGCGGATGATTTGACCGACCCTGCGCCGGCTACAACCTTCGCCCACTTAGATGCTACTACCGTATTGTCACGTAAAATTGCCGAGCTTGGTATCTACCCTGCGGTAGATCCTTTGGATTCAACTTCACGTATCCTTAGTCCGTCTATCTTAGGCGACGAGCATTACAATACTGCTCAACGCGTTAAAGAAACTCTACAACGTTACAAAGAGTTACAGGATATCATCGCCATCTTAGGTATGGACGAATTATCTGAAGAAGATAAATTAGTAGTATCCCGCGCTCGTCGTGTTCAGCGTTTCTTGTCTCAGCCATTCTTCGTAGCAGAGCAGTTTACCGGCTTAAAAGGTGTGTTAGTTGATATTAAAGACACCATTAAAGGCTTTAACATGATCATGGATGGCGAAGTAGATCAATATCCTGAAGGTGCATTTAACCTTGTAGGCAGCATTGAAGATGCTATCGAAAAAGGTAAAAAATTATTAGAAGAAGCAAATAGCTAGTAGCAAATAATTAGTATCAAGTAGTAAGACAATTTAACCTTGCTACTTGATACTTGATACTAACTACTTAATACTAACAAAATGACATTAGAAATCCTTACTCCCGATAAAAAAGTGTTTGAAGGCGAGGCTACCTCGGTAACCCTTCCGGGCACTTTGGGTTTTTTTGAGATATTAAACCATCACGCACCTATCATCTCTACTTTACAGGATGGTAAATTAACCGTGCGTGGCAGTGGTAAAGAAGAAGTTTTTTTTATTAAAGGCGGTGTTGTTGAAGCTTCAAACAATATAGTAACTGTATTGGCCGAAGGTATAGAGCAACACTAAAATTTTATAAGACAATTTTTAAAGGCTCGGATAGTTTATCCGGGCCTTTTTTGTTTCGATCGTTTCTTATCAGCGTCGTAGCGCTCTTGACCGCTAGGGCCCATTACTTTTTGCTTGAGTGGCTGTTGCGCAACAGCCACTCAAGACAAAAGGAACAGCCTTAGCGGCAATTGAGCGTCACCAAGCGATAGGTAATCGAGCTGCTTGTCTTGGATAGACAACGTGCGACAAGTTTACCCTATAGTCAGCCTAAAAACACAACCCATTTTAACCAACTATTTTACCCCCTACCCCCATTTTAGGCAGAAAAAACGCCATTTGCTATGCATGCATAAAAACCATACCGAATACCGTTTTAAACTTTGGTATAGTAGCTTAAAAATATAATTCTGATTTTATTGCCATAATAAGAATTATATAGATATATTTAACTAATAAATAAGAATATAGTATTTATTTAAAAAAAGTTAGATATGCTATTGCCAGTTTTTTTGGGGATACCTATCTTAACAGTAACATAAAAGCAATCATCAGGAAACCTAAATCCTGCAACAAAAAATACTACTAAAAAATGAGTTCATCTAAAAGCACAACCGGCGTAGAATTAAATAAGTACAGCAAAACTTTTACGCAGGACCCTACCCAACCAGCCGCACAGGCCATGCTTTACGGCATCGGCCTGACTGATGATGACATGAAAAAAGCGCAGGTAGGTGTGGCAAGTATGGGCTATGACGGCAATACCTGCAACATGCACTTAAATGACCTGGCTAAGATTGTTAAGAAAGGTATTTGGGACGAGGATTTGGTTGGCTTGATATTTCACACTATTGGTGTGAGTGATGGTATGAGCAATGGTACCGAAGGTATGCGCTACTCGTTAGTAAGCCGTGATATAATTGCTGATTCGATTGAAGCCGTTACCGGCGCGCAATATTATGATGGTTTAATTACCCTGCCGGGATGCGATAAAAACATGCCTGGCTCTATTATGGCAATGGGCCGATTGAACCGTCCATCTATAATGGTATACGGTGGCACTATAAAACCGGGCCACTGGAAAGGTGAAGACCTTAATATTGTATCTGCTTTTGAAGCTTTAGGCAAAAAGATTGCCGGCACAATGGATGATATTGATTTTATGGGCGTAATTAAAAATGCCTGCCCAAGTGCGGGTGCCTGCGGTGGTGTATATACGGCTAACACTATGGCTGCCGCTATTGAAGCATTGGGCATGAGCTTGCCTTATTCGTCTTCAAACCCTGCGCTTAGCGAAGAAAAGAAAGCCGAGTGTTTAGCGGCTGGCAAAGCCATTAAGATATTATTAGAGAAAGATATTAAACCAAGCGATATCATGACCCGCAAAGCATTTGAGAATGCGATGGTGGTAATTATGGTATTAGGTGGAAGTACCAACGCGGTATTGCACATGATAGCCATGGCAAAAAGTGTTGATGTTAAAGTAACGCAGGACGACTTCCAAACTGTCAGCAACCGCATACCGGTACTGGCTGATATGAAGCCAAGCGGCAAATACATGATGGAGGATCTGCACAACGTTGGCGGTGTACCTGCGGTAATGAAATATTGCCTTAAACAAGGCTGGCTGCATGGCGAGTGTTTGACTGTAACCGGTAAAACTATTGCCGAGAACTTAGCAGACGTACCCGAGTTAGGCTTTGATACACAAAAAATTATATGGCCGGTTGAAGCGCCTGTTAAGGCTACCGGTCACTTACAGATACTTTACGGCAATATTGCCAAAGGTGGCAGCGTAGCCAAGATAAGCGGTAAAGAGGGAACTCATTTTGAAGGACCTGCCCGTGTGTTTGACGGCGAATTTGAACTGATAAAAGGCATATCAAGCGGCCGAGTCAAAAAAGGTGATGTGGTGGTTATCCGCAACGTTGGCCCTAAAGGCGCGCCCGGTATGCCCGAAATGCTTAAACCAACATCAGCCATTTTTGGCGCAGGCTTAGGCAGCTCGGTAGCTTTAATTACCGATGGACGTTTTAGCGGCGGAACACATGGATTTGTGGTAGGCCATATCACCCCTGAAGCTTTTGACGGCGGGGCGATTGCCTTAATTAAGGACGAGGATAAAATTATTATTGATGCGGTAACTAACCGGATCAATGTAATCTTATCAGACGAAGAAATGGCAGCCCGTAAAGCAGCCTGGATTCAACCCAAGTTAAAAGTTACAAAAGGTTTACTATACAGGTACGCCAAAACTGTTTCAAATGCAGCCGAAGGTTGCGTAACAGACGAGATGGAGTAAGGTTGTACGTATGACGTTATACGTTGTACGTATTCAAATCAAATAGAAAAACAAAACGTATAACATAAAACGTACTACGTATAACAAACATAAGGTATGGAAGTTGCACAACAGGAAATACTAACACAAGCGCCCGCAAAAGAAACCACAAAGGTTTCCGGATCGGTTGCATTATTAGAAGCATTAATTGCAGAAGGCGTTGATACCATCTTCGGTTATCCGGGTGGTGCCATTATGCCTATTTATGATGCTTTGTATGATTATAATGATAAGCTTAATCACATATTAGTTAGGCATGAGCAAGGCGGCACACATGCCGGCCAGGGTTATGCACGTACATCAGGTAAAGTGGGTGTGGTTTTCGCAACCAGCGGTCCCGGCGCTACCAACCTGGTAACAGGCTTAGCCGATGCACAAATAGACAGTACGCCATTAGTTTGTATCACCGGCCAGGTTTTCGCGCACCTTTTAGGTACCGATGCTTTCCAGGAAACAGACGTAATAAACATCACTACCCCGGTTACCAAATGGAACTACCAGGTAACTGATGCTAACGAAATTCCGGAAGTTATTGCCAAGGCGTTTTATATCGCCAAAAGTGGTCGCCCGGGACCAGTATTGATAGACATTACCAAAAACGCGCAGATACAGTTATTTGATTACGAAGGTTATACTAAGTGTAACCATATCCGCAGTTATCGCCCAAAACCAATTGTGCGCATGCAGTATATTGAGCAGGCAGCGGCTTTAATTAATCAAGCCAAAAAACCATTTATATTATTTGGCCAGGGTGTACTATTAGGCAGTGCCGAGCAGGAATTTAAAGCCTTTGTAGAAAAAAGCGGTATCCCTGCGGCATGGACCATTTTAGGTGCTGGCGCTATCCCTACGGGTCACCCTTTAAATGTGGGTATGTTGGGCATGCACGGTAATTATGGGCCAAACGTGTTAACTAACGACTGCGATGTGTTAATAGCCATTGGTATGCGTTTTGACGACCGCGTTACGGGCCGTTTAGATAAATACGCTAAACAGGCAAAGGTTATCCATTTGGATATTGACCCTGCCGAGATAGATAAAAACGTTAAAACAACCGTACCCGTTTGGGGCGATTGTAAAGAAACATTGCCTTTGTTAACCGCTTTAGTTGAAGAAAAACAACATACCGAGTGGGTAAAACTATTTAACGAATATACCCGCAAAGAAGTTGAAGCCGTAATACATGACGAACTGAACCCAACATCGGGCGAAATGACCATGGGCGAAGTGATAAAACAACTAAACGACCTTACCCACGGCGAGGCTATTATTGTTACTGATGTTGGCCAGCACCAAATGGTGGCTTGCCGTTATGCGCAGTTTAACAAAACACGCAGCAATGTTACCAGTGGTGGTTTAGGCACTATGGGTTTTGCATTACCAGCAGCCATAGGCGCTAAATATGGCGCACAAGACCGTACTGTAGTAGCCATTATTGGCGATGGCGGTTTCCAGATGACTTGCCAGGAATTAGGCACCATCATGCAATCGGGCGTTGATGTGAAGATCATCATCCTTAACAACCGTTTCTTAGGCATGGTGCGCCAGTGGCAGGAATTGTTTAATGAGCGCAGGTATTCATTTGTGGATATCCAAAGCCCTGATTTTGTGGCATTAGCTGCGGCATATCGTATACCGGGTAAATGCATAGCCGAAAGGGAGGACTTACAAGGCGCTTTAAAAGAGATGCTGGATAATAAAGGTTCATTCCTGTTGGAAGTGTTGGTTACCAAGGAAAACAATGTATTCCCCATGGTACCACAAGGATGCAGTGTTAGTGAGATCAGGTTGAAATAATCGAAGAAGACAATGAGCAACGAAGAAACAATACAGCAGGAATATAACATCACTATCTATACAGAGAACCAGGTTGGTTTGCTGAACAGGATAGCGATCATATTCACGCGCCGTAAAATAAATATAGATAGCCTGAATACTTCTCCATCAGAGATAGAGAGTATCCACCGCTTTAATATCGTAATAACCGAATCAGAAGAAGTAGTACGCAAGCTTACCCGCCAAATAGAAAAACAGGTGGAAGTTTTAAAAGTGTACTACCATACTAATGAGGATGTGATCTGGCAGGAACTGGCCTTATACAAGGTATCGACCGATGTAATTGCCGAGAAAGTTAGCGTTGAGCGTTTACTGCGCGAAAATGGTGCACGCGCGGTTGTTATCCGTAAAGATTATACCGTGTTTGAAACAACAGGCCATCGCGAAGAAACCGATAACCTGATCAACATACTGCAACCCTTCGGGCTGATAGAATTTGTGCGAAGTGCACGGGTAGCTATTATTAAAGATAGTGAAGGCTTTAACTCTAAACTACGTGAGTTTGAACGTTTAGAACCAGGCGAAGAAGTAATAGAAAACGAATATTTAAACAAGGGCAGCAAAGTATTTACCATGTAGCTCCCCAGCCCCCTAAAGGGGGACCAAAAAGGAAAGAGTAATTATTAAATAAAAAAGTAACATAAACCAATCGGTGTATCAACATTAAAAACATCGGTGTAATCAAAATCAATAAAAACAAAAATCATGGCAAAATTAATTTTCGGCACTACTGAAGAAAATGTAGTAACCCGCGAGGAGTTCCCTTTAGCAAAGGCACAAGACATTTTAAAAAACGAAGTAGTAGCTGTTATCGGTTATGGCGTACAAGGCCCCGGCCAGGCGCTTAATCAAAAAGACAACGGTATCAATGTAATTGTTGGTCAGCGTAAAAATTCTAAATCATGGGATAAAGCTGTTAGCGATGGTTTTGTACCGGGCGAAACTCTTTTTGAGATCGAAGAAGCTTTGGAAAAAGGCACTGTAATTTGTTATTTATTAAGCGATGCAGCGCAAATTGCTTTATGGCCAACTGTTAAAAAACATTTAACTCCAGGTAAAGCATTATATTTTTCTCATGGTTTCGGCATTACTTTCAATGAGCAAACCGGTATCATCCCTCCTGCTGATGTTGACGTATTTTTAGTTGCACCAAAAGGATCAGGGACTTCATTGCGTCGTATGTTCTTGCAAGGCCGTGGCTTAAACTCAAGCTACGCTATTTTCCAGGATGCTACAGGCCGTGCTTTCGAGCGTGTTATCGCTTTAGGTATCGCGGTTGGCAGCGGTTATTTATTCGAAACAGATTTCCGTAAAGAAGTATACAGCGATTTAACCGGCGAGCGCGGTACGCTAATGGGTTGTATCCAGGGTATTTTTGCTGCACAATACGATGTATTACGCAGCAATGGCCACTCTCCTTCCGAGTCGTTTAACGAAACTGTTGAAGAGTTAACCCAATCATTAATTCCTTTAGTTGCAGAAAATGGTATGGATTGGATGTATGCAAATTGCTCGACCACTGCACAACGTGGCGCTTTAGATTGGTGGAAAAAATTCCGTGACGCTACTAAACCGGTGTTTGAAGATTTATACAAAAGTGTTGCTACCGGTGTTGAGTCACAAAAATCAATCGACTCTAACAGCAAAACCGATTACCGTGAGAAACTGGACGCTGAGCTAAAAGAACTACGCGACAGCGAATTATGGCAAGCAGGCAAAACTGTACGCAGTTTACGCCCTGAGAATCAGGCTGTAGAAGCATAAGTTAAGTAGTAAGTATATAGTATCAAGTAGCAAGACTGGCAAAATAAAAGTCTTGATACTTGATACTCACTACTTGATACTAATTAAGATAATCAACAACAAAACAAAAAAATATGTTACACGATCCAAACCGAGTCTACGTTTTTGATACCACGCTACGCGATGGCGAGCAGGTACCGGGCTGCCAGTTAACTACCCCTGAAAAAATTGAGATAGCCCACGAACTGGAAGCATTAGGCGTTGACATTATTGAAGCGGGTTTCCCTATATCAAGCCCCGGCGATTTCCAGAGTGTGGTAGAAATATCAAAAGCTGTAAAGAACCCGATCGTTTGCGCATTAACCCGTGCTAACAAAGGCGATATTGACGCCGCTGTAGAATCATTAAGATATGCAAAACACCCACGTATTCACACTGGCATTGGCTCGTCTGATATGCATATCAAGAACAAGTTTAACAGCACCCGCGAAGAGATTTTAGTGCGTGCTGTTGAAGCTGTAAAATATGCCAAAAAATCTGTTGAAGATATTGAGTTTTATGCCGAGGATGCAGGCCGTGCCGATGTTCGCTACCTGGCTCAAATGATCGAGGCTGTTATTGCAGCTGGTGCTACCGTAGTAAACATACCCGATACCAACGGCTATTGCCTGCCCGACCAATATGGCGAAAAAATTAAGTTCCTGAAAGAGAACGTTAAGAATATTGATAAAGCCATTATATCTGTGCATTGCCATAACGATTTGGGTTTAGCTACGGCAAACTCCATTGCAGGCTTGCAAAACGGTGCCCGCCAAATAGAAGGCACCATTAATGGCATTGGTGAGCGTGCGGGTAATACCGCAATTGAAGAGGTGGTGATGATATTAAGGACACATCATGCTTTAGGCTTACACACCAACATCAACGCAAAGAATTTTTATGAGCTTAGCCGCATGGTTAGCTCGCAAATGCGCATGCCGGTACAGCCAAATAAGGCTATTGTTGGCAGCAACGCATTTGCACATAGTTCAGGCATCCACCAGGATGGTTTCCTGAAAAACCGTGAGAATTACGAAATTATCCGCCCCGAAGACGTTGGTTTTCCTAATGCGAGCATTGTGCTTACTGCGCGCAGCGGCAGGCATGCTTTAAAGTTCCATTTGGAGCGTTTAGGCATCAACCTTAATAAAGATGAATTGAGTGATGCCTATCACCGTTTCCTTACTTTGGCCGATAATAAATTAGATATTAATGATGATGACCTTTTATTGCTGATGACCGCCGATAACTCGTACGTTCAGGCTATGCAAAAAAGATAATAATAGAAATAAAAATGAGCAAGACATTATTTGATAAAGTGTGGGACACGCACGTAGTACGTAAAATTGACGGCGGACCGGATGTGTTATTTATTGACAGACACCTTATTCACGAGGTTACCAGCCCTGTTGCCTTTTTAGGCTTAAAAACCAGGGGCATAAGCGTTTTGTACCCTAACCGTACATTTGCTACTGCCGACCATAATACACCAACCATTCACCAGGACCAGCCGGTTGCCGATCCGCTATCAGCTAACCAGTTACACATGCTGGAGTCAAACTCGAAAGAGTACGGCATTAGCCACTGGGGATTAGGTCATCAAAAAAATGGTATCGTACACGTAGTAGGCCCTGAGTATGGTATAACCCAACCCGGCGCTACTATTGTTTGTGGCGACTCGCATACCTCAACCCACGGTGCTTTTGGTGCCATTGCGTTTGGTATCGGTACGTCCGAAGTTGAAATGGTTTTGGCTACCCAATGCATCATGCAGCCAAAGCCTAAAAAAATGCGCATTAATATTAATGGCAAATTAGGCAAGGCGGTTACACCTAAAGATGTGGCTTTGTTTATCATTTCGCAGTTAACAACATCAGGCGCTACAGGTTATTTTGTAGAATATGCTGGTGATGTTTTTGAGAACATGAGCATGGAAGGCCGTATGACCGTTTGTAACCTTAGTATTGAAATGGGTGCCCGCGGTGGCATGATCGCCCCGGATGAAACTACTATCAATTACGTAAAAGGCCGCGAGTTTAGCCCTAAAGGCGAGGCTTGGGACAGAGCATTAGCTTATTACAAAACCTTAAAAACTGATGCCGATGCGGTATTTGATAAAGAATTAACGTTTGACGGCACCACCATCGAACCCATGATAACTTACGGTACCAACCCGGGTATGGGCATGGGTATATCGCATGATATCCCTGACGCTGCCGATGTTGAAGGCGGCGCGGCTACTTATGCCAAATCATTAGGCTACATGGGTTTCCATGAAGGCGATTCAATGATTGGCAAACAGGTAGATTTTGTATTTGTTGGCAGCTGTACCAATGGCCGTATAGAAGATTTCAGAGCGTTTACATCGCTTGTAAAAGGCAAACATAAAGCTGATAATGTTACAGCATGGTTAGTACCGGGATCGCATATTGTTGAGGCACAAATTAAAGAAGAAGGCTTATTGGATATTTTAACCGAAGCCGGATTTGAACTGCGCCAGCCCGGTTGCTCGGCTTGTTTAGCTATGAATGATGATAAAGTACCTGCAGGCAAATACGCGGTAAGTACCTCAAACAGGAACTTCGAGGGCAGACAAGGACCGGGATCACGCACCATGCTGGCTAGTCCGCTTGTTGCAGCAGCAGCAGCCATCACCGGCGTAGTTACAGATCCAAGAACATTAATTGAAGAATTAGCATAAAGAGGTCCATAGACCATAGTCGATAGTCCATAGCTGACCGCTATCCAAGAACTATCGACTATGGACCATGGACTATAAACTAAAAAACATGGCTTACGATAAATTTAACATACTTACAAGCACCGCGGTACCATTGCCTATAGAGAATGTGGATACCGACCAATTAATACCTGCCCGCTTTTTAAAAGCTACGGAGCGCGTTGGTTTTGGTGATAACCTTTTCCGCGACTGGCGGTACAATCCGGACAATACGCCCAAAAAAGACTTTGTATTAAACGACCCTACCTATACCGGTAAAATACTGGTAGGTGGTAAAAACTTTGGTTCGGGCTCATCAAGAGAGCACGCCGCCTGGTCAGTTTACGATTATGGTTTCCGTTGCGTGGTGTCCAGCTTTTTTGCTGATATTTTTAGAGGTAATTGTCTAAACATTGGCGTATTACCGGTACAGGTTAGTCCGGAGTTTTCTGAGAAGATCTTCGCGGCGATATTTGCTGATCCGAAAACAGAGATCGAAGTAAACCTGCCAAATCAAACTATCACCCTTTTAGCCACCGGCGAAAAAGAAACGTTTGAAATTAACTCGTACAAAAAGAATAATATGCTTAACGGCTTTGATGATATTGATTATCTGCAAAGCATAAAAGGCGAAATTGAGGAGTTTGCAGCGCAGCTTCCTATTTAAATACGACTAAAAGTTCCCCTCTTTAGAGGGGGCGCGTAGGGCCGTGCGAAAGCAGGGGTGTGTTATACGAGCGAAAGGACACACCCCCTCCACCCCTCTCAAGAGGGGAATCACACAGCCCGCCGCTTTTTGCATTACATTATTAACACCAATCGAAGGCGTTTCACCATAGCTAAACGTTTTTACCTTAATATACAGTAGCTACCTTGGCAGCTAACTTAACTACAATGGAAAGAAGGAAGATAGAGATAATGGATACCACACTGCGCGATGGCGAACAAACATCGGGCGTGTCTTTTTCTATTTCAGAAAAACTAACCATCACCCAATTATTGCTGGAAGAACTTTGGGTTGATCGTGTTGAGATAGCATCGGCACGGGTATCAGAAGGCGAGTTTCAGGCGGTTAAAACAATTTCAACCTGGGCGGCCGCAAATGGCTATACTGATCGCATAGAAGTACTGTCGTTTGTTGATAATGGGGTATCTATTGATTGGATGATCAACGCCGGGGTAAAGGTGCAGAATCTTTTAACAAAAGGCTCGTTAAATCACCTCACCCATCAGCTTAAAAAAACACCCGAGCAACATTTTGCCGAGATAAAACAGATAATTGAGCTGGCCGCTAAAAATGGCATTGCCACCAATGTTTATTTAGAGGATTGGAGTAACGGTATGCGTAACTCGCCCGATTATGTTTACCAGTATCTTGATTTTATTACCAAACAACCGGTAAAAAGAATTTTACTGCCGGATACGCTGGGCGTTTTAACACCTGCCGAAACCTATAAGTTTTTATCGGCACTGATAGCTAAATATCCGGGTATCCATTTTGATTTCCATGCCCATAATGACTATGACCTGGGGACCGCGAATGTTTTGGAAGCCATAAAAGCCGGCATACATGGCCTGCACCTAACCGTAAACGGTATGGGCGAGCGGGCCGGCAACGCGGCATTAGCCAGTGCCGTAGCCGTAATAAATGATTTCGCGCCCGAGGTGGAAATTGCGTTGAAAGAGTCATCCATCTATACCGTTAGTAAATTGGTGGAGACCTTTTCGGGTGTACGGATTCCAACGAACAAACCTATTGTCGGCGAAAATGTATTTACCCAAACCGCAGGCATACACGCCGATGGCGATAACAAGAACAATCTGTATTTTAACGATTTGCTTCCGGAGCGTTTTGGACGCAAACGCGAGTATGCGTTGGGTAAAACATCAGGCAAAGCCAACATCGAAAAAAATCTGCAGGAACTGGGCCTTAAACTAAATGATGCCGACCTTAAAAAAGTTACCCAACGGGTTATTGAATTAGGCGATAAAAAAGAAACGGTTACTAAAGAAGATCTGCCTTATATCATATCCGATGTATTAGATAGCAGTTTGTATGACGAAAAGGTTATTGTAGACTCGTATGTACTGATGAACGCTATGGGTTTGCGCCCATCGGCAACTATATCGGTAAGTATTGATGGTGAAAAATTTGAAGAGAACGCGCAAGGCGATGGCCAGTTTGATGCCTTTATGAATGCGCTGGCCAAAGTTTATACCAAGAAACAAAGAACGTTACCCAAACTGATTGATTACGCCGTACGCATTGCCCCAGGCAGCAGCTCGGACGCGTTATGCGAAACCATCATCACCTGGGAAACGCCCGAGAAGAAATTTATAACCCGCGGTTTAGATTCGGATCAAACCGTTTGCGCCATTAAGGCCACGCAGAAGATGCTGAATATAATATAACAAAGCCGTCATTGCGAGCGAGGAACGAGCGTGGCAATCTCTACATAGGACATTCCCACATACAAAGTTCAGAGATTGCCACGCTACGCTCGCAATGACGTGTTGAATTAAATAGATAAATAATAAACATAACTATAAAAATGAAACTGAATATCGCCCTTTTAGCAGGAGATGGAATTGGACCAGAGGTTATTGACCAGGCTGTTAAAGTATCCAACGCTGTAGCAAAAAAATTTAATCACGAAATTGTTTGGACAGCCGCTTTAACCGGCGCTGCCGCTATAGATGCCGTTGGCGAACCTTACCCGGATTCGACCCACGAGGTTTGTATGGCTGCTGATGCGGTTCTGTTTGGCGCTATCGGCCACCCACGTTTTGATAATGACCCTAAAGCTACGGTAAGGCCGGAGCAGGGTTTATTGAAGATGCGTAAGAAATTAGGCTTGTTTGCTAACGTGCGCCCAACGTTTACTTTCCCATCGTTAATTGATAATTCGCCGTTAAAAAGAGAGCGTATTGAAGGTACAGATCTTATTATTCTACGCGAGCTAACCGGTGGTATCTACTTTGGCGAGCGCGGCAGATCAGAAGATCGCAACACCGCTTTTGATACCTGTACTTATACCCGCATGGAAGTACAACGCCTGGCTAAACTAGGTTTTGAAATGGCCATGACCCGTAGCAAAAAACTTTGCTGCGTAGATAAAGCCAACGTATTGGAAACCTCTCGCTTATGGCGCGAGACTGTACAGGATATGGAAAAAGATTATCCTGAAGTTACCGTTAGCTATGAATTTGTTGATGCCGTGGCTATGCGCCTGGTACAATGGCCAAGCAGCTACGATGTATTAATTACCGAGAATTTGTTTGGTGATATTTTGACTGATGAGGCATCTGTAATATCAGGTTCAATGGGTTTAATGCCATCGTCATCAATTGGTGTGCATACATCGCTTTTCGAGCCTATACACGGTTCATATCCGCAGGCAGCGGGTAAAGACATCGCTAATCCCTTGGCGACTGTATTATCAGCCGCTATGATGTTTGAAGATGCCTTCGGATTAAAAGAAGAAGCAGCATTGATACGCGAAGTGGTAAATAAATCATTAGCCGAAGGTATAGTAACCGAGGACCTTTCCGGTAAAAATAAAGCCTACAAAACCAGCGAAGTTGGCGATTGGTTGGCTAAGAATATATAATAATACAGGCGCGCGGGCTGTCACTCTGAGGCTCTCGAAGAGTGAGCGTAAAGGCCCTCGCACGTACCTTCGACAGGCTCAGGCTGACAACGCTCTTTGTATTGTGAGCTCAGCCAAATATATACTAACTTTGTATTCATAAAATACCCTGTAAAACCGTTATTAAACAATAACGGTTTTGCTTTTTAATACTAATACCCATGGATGTTAAATTAGATTTTGAAGCTGCCGCGAAGCGATTAGCCGATGTGGTTAAACACACTCCTTTAGAGTACAACGCCGGCCTGTCTAAAAAATACGACTGCGAGATATACCTAAAGCGTGAGGACCTGCAAATTGTACGCTCCTACAAACTACGCGGTGCTTACAACATGATAAGCCAGTTAACAGCCGATGAGTTAAGCCGTGGTATTGTTTGCGCCAGCGCGGGCAATCATGCGCAGGGTGTGGCTTTCTCCTGCAATAAACTGGGTACTAAAGGCGTAATTTTTATGCCCGAAATAACTCCCAAACAAAAAGTAAAACAAACAGAAATGTTTGGCAGCGGCAATGTAGAAATAATTTTAGTTGGCGATACTTTTGATGATTGCCTGTTAGAAGCGCTTAATTACACCAAAGCCCATAACATGACCTTCATCCCTCCTTTTGATAATTATAGTATTATTGAAGGGCAAGGCACTGTCGGTGTTGAGATATTGGCAGATCTGCCTGGTGTGGAGGTAGTAATAATGCCAATCGGTGGTGGCGGACTTGCTGCAGGTGTGGGTACTTATCTAAAAGAAAAAAATCCTAATATATTAATAGCCGGCGTTGAACCGGAAGGCGCACCATCTATGCTAAAAGCATTTGAACATGGCGGCCCGGTTACATTGCCAGAGATCAATCGCTTTGTTGACGGAGCCTCCGTAAAGCGGGTAGGTAATTTAACTTACGAGCTTTGCACCAAAGTACTGGACGATATGCTGCTGGTTGCCGAAGGCAAAGTTTGCACTACTATATTAAAGCTATATAATGAGGATGCTATTGTTGTTGAACCCGCAGGCGCCTTGTCGGTTGCGGTGCTGGATAGTTATGCCGATAAAATAAAAGGCAAAAAAGTGGTTTGCGTAATGAGCGGCGGTAATAATGATATTGCCCGCATGCAGGAGATCAAAGAAAAATCATTGCTTTACGAAGGGTTGAAGCATTATTTTATCATCCGTTTTCCGCAACGTCCGGGCGCGTTAAAGCTGTTTGTAAATAATGTACTGGGGCCTTATGATGACATCACCCGCTTTGAGTTCATCAAAAAAACCGAAAAAGAACAAGGACCTGCCTTGGTTGGCATCGAACTAAAAGATCCTGCGGATTATACAGGCTTGCTTAAACGGATGGAAGAATATCGTTTTGAGGTTATTGAGCTAAACAGGGATCAGACTTTGTTTGAGTATTTAGTATAGCCAATGAAAGATTTGACAACTTTTTAAAAGTTGTCAAATCTAAATCAGCAATTACTTCCCGTTCAAATCCTGCAAGTGCCTTTTCTCCGGTGGTAAAGCTTTATATTTTTGATATGAGTCGTTAATGTACATAGCTAAGGTTGGCCCATTATTATTCTTCACATAAGCATAGGTGGGGCGATAAATAGCCATAAAGTTTTGCAACTCAATCCCCTTTAGTGGTACAAGCGTTGCAACGTAACTTGCTGTATAATATTTATCTACATACCGTTCGCGTTCCTCGTTATCAAAGTAGCGTTTCATGCGGCGGGCATCCTTACCTTCTTTAGAGAACCAGGTACTTGGCGACATTACGTACACCTTGCTCTTTCTATATACGTCAGGATATTCAACCCGTGGATCAAAGTTTCTTTTATTGGTGCCATTAATATCAACCTGCATTAATGCGATACCTATCGGCCTCAATTCGATAGTTAAAGGTCTGGCATCTATTATAAAAACACTATCAGATATATAACCCGGCGAGTCAAAAATGATCAGGTGGTTTAAGTCGCTTTTTATCTCGAATCTACCGTTCTTATCGGCCAGCGCCACTTGCTTGTTGTTGGTATCATGAACAAAAACATTGGCTAATCTATCGTGGGTGCCGGCCTCAACTATTTCTCCTTTTATCAGCCATTGCGCGTTGGCGGTGCAGGCTATCAGCAATAATACAATAATTCCGATATAGCGTTTCATAGGTCTGGTAATTATACCCTTAAAGTAACTCAATTATAGTACCAATATTGGCATTTAACTATTTTTAACAAATAGATTACAAACAAAAAACCCGGCCTAAACCGGGTTTCTGTTTTTATTTCTTCCAAACGTTGTTTGATGGATTATAATCCGGCAGTGTAGCGTCAGGGTTATAAGTAACTGATTCTATCTCTTCGGTTGACGGGTATTTAAACGACCAGGTAACGTTACGCTCCCATACTTCGGCAGTATAATTTACGCGCTCGGTTTTACCGCTTACAAATTTAATATCCAGTACAACTGGCATGGCCATTTTCTCCAGGTTATCTAAAGTAATGATAGCGCCTTTGGTTGGGTCGTTATCCGGATATTTAACACCGCGCACGGCAACATCTAAGCGCCAGGTGTTTTCAAACCAACCTCTCCAGAACCATTGCAGGCTTTCGCCAGAAGCATTTTCTATTGTACGGAAAAAGTCATCAGGTGACGGATGTTTAAATGCCCAGCGGTTAATGTAGGTTTTAAACGCAAAATCAAAACGCTCAGGGCCTAATATCTGCTCGCGCAATAAAACTAAGCCCGCACTTGGTTTGCTGTATAGTAAAGTACCGTTATTGGTTTCTTTAAGGTTATCAGGATTACTCAATATCGGCTCCAAAGTTGGCCTGGTGAAAGCTCCCCAGGTAGCTATCTGGCGCTCGGGAGTGGTAGGGCGATAAAACTCACCTTTTAATGAGTTTTTGGTTGATAGTGTATTGATGAAAGTATTAAAACCTTCGTCCATCCATCCATATAAACGCTCGTTTGATCCTACGATCATCGGGAACCAGGTATGGCCAAACTCATGGTCGGTTACGCCCCAGCCGCCATTTAAACTGCAAAATACAATGCCGGGATACTCCATACCGCCTGCTTTACCGGCAACGCTGGTAGCATTAGGATAAGGGAACTCGAACCATTTTTTCGAGTTATACTCGATTGATGCTTTAATAAATTCTGTACTACGGCTCCACTGACCGCCGCCTGCAAGGCTGCTTTCAATTGGGTAGGCTGATATAGCCAACGTTTTTTTACCACTTGGCATATCCATTTTAGCGGCGTCAACAATAAATGATGCCGAAGCACCCCATGAAGCATCGCGCGCGTTTTTGATCTGGAAGTGCCAGGTCAGTTCTTTTTTTCCTGCCGGACGCGATGCCGGGTTGGTAACCTCATCCGCCGTACGGATCATTACCGTTTTATCGCTTTGCGCGGCTTGTGCCCAACGTTTTAGTTGTTCGGGGGTATATACGTCTTTAGGATTCAATAAGTCGCCAGAGCAAACTACAATGTCTTTAGCAGGCGCGGTTATGTTGATATCAAAATCGCCATACTCTAAATAAAACTCGCTTTCGCCGGTATAAGGCAAAGTGTTCCAGCCTTGCAGATCATCATACACGCACATACGCGGGTACCATTGTGCCACCTGGAAGATCTTCCCGTTTTTAGACTGGCCCTTTTCTGTACCTTGTAAGATAATACCCATACGGTCTGATCCATAATCAGGCGATACGAATGAGTATTCTATTTTCAGTTTCAATTGTCCGCCACTGGCAGCTAGCTGGCTTGGCAAAAACACCTGCATACGGGTATCATTGATAAGGAATCTGGCATCAACAGTGGCAGAGGTTTTACCCTTAACAATACTTAATACTTTAACAGATTTTATTTTGTAACCGGCATCAAACACCTGGCCCTGGCCCCAGTTACGGCTGCGTTGGTTACCGGTATTATCCAGCGGTACTTGTTTTACACCTCTCGAATCTTGCTTAAATAAATTTTGATCTAGCTGCATCCATATAAAGCCCAGCTTTTGCGGGCTGTTATTGGTATAAGTTAAAACCTCGGTACCGACAACTTCGTTAGCATCCTCATGCAAGGTTGCGGTTAGCTGATAGTCGGCGCGGTTTTGCCAGTATTTAGGGCCGGGTTGGCCATCGGCAGCACGCACATCATTACCATTTTTGGTATAGAAAAATGGTTTCCAGGTTTCGTGATAATCATACTTGGTTGGCGGGGCGTTCGGATCGACAACTTCAACAGCACGGCCCGCACGAGTTGGTTGTGCCGCAGCAGGTGTACCCGACTGTGTCCTGGTTGGTGGCGTAGATTGTGCATTAGCGGTGCCCAAACCTGCGCAAAAAGCCAGCATTAAACCGGCGGTAATGTTAAATTTCATTCAGTTAAATTTTAGTTTGAAGTGTAAAAATATAAAAATAAGCGTACAGAATTGTACGTAAGCAAATTATTACGAAAGGTGCCGTAGAAACGCAATGCATTGCGTCTCGTAATGATTTATTTAGGGAGACGCAAGGCATACGTCTCTACGGGTTATTTACCAAAATGCTGCTGGTAAACCGCCTCATCAAACCCGAAAAACAAGAAGCCACCGTCTTCAATAACAGGTCTTTTTATCATGCTGGTTTTTTGTTGCAGTAATTGCAATCCATCTGCTTTGGTTTTGATACTTTCTTTGATTGCGGGGTCCAGTTGTTTCCAGGTAAGGCCTGCCTTGTTCATAAACTTTTCGTAACCGGCTTTGGTATCCCACTCCTTTAGTTTCTCCGGGCTTATGCCCAGTTTTTTAAAATCATGAAACTCGTAAATAACCTGGTTGGCCTTAAACCAGTCGAGCGCTTTTTTAACTGTATTGCAATTGGGGATACCGTAAACTTTCATGATTGTTATTTATTATACTTAGTCATCGTCAACTCCGTCCCTATCGCGGCAAAGCTTTTTATCATTTCTATTGATTTATCTATCAGAGCAGGCAGCTCGGGTTGTTCATCAGCATCAAAGCCGCTTAATACATAATCTACCTGGCGGCCCTTGGGGTAATTATCGCCAACGCCGAAACGCAGTCGTGCGTATTCATTATTGCCTAAAGTAGCTTCAATATGTTTTAGTCCGTTATGGCCGGCGGCGCTGCCTTTAGGTTTAAGGCGCAGGGTGCCTAATGGCAGGGCAATATCATCAACCAATACCAATACATTTTCTATCGGGATCTTTAACTCCTTCATCCAATGGTTTAGCGCCTTTCCGCTAAGGTTCATGTAGGTGGTTGGTTTTATTAAATGGAGGGTGCGGCCTTTATGGCTTACTTCGGTATAGTAGGCCAGGCGCATGTTATGAAACTTTGCGCCCTCCTGCTTTGCCATTTCATCCAATATCATAAACCCAATGTTATGCCTTGTATCAACATACTCGGGGCCAATGTTACCTAAACCAACTACCAGATATTTCATACCATTACTAACCGGCACCGGCGGCTTTTTAGCCGGTGTCGCTTTTTTTAAATATTTACTAAAATAGGGACGTATGCCCATTAGCCCCCCGGCCCCCTAAGGGGGGAGCCAGATTAGCAGCGAATATATTAACATTAAATAAAAAAAGCGACTGGCTTATGCCAATCGCTTTAGTTTTCCCATATTCCCCCTTCAGGGGGTTAGGGGGTAATTATTTTTTACCGCCTGCTGCTGCTTCTTGCTCAGCCTGACGTAATGCACGTGAAGTTGTTACAGAAACAATAGTATCTTCTTTACTGTTTAAGATAGTAAGGTTAGGGAAACTTAATTCAGAGACCTTAACAGATTTACCTACTTCTAATTCGGCAATGCTAACATCAATAAAGTCTAAATGATCTTTAGGCAATGCTTTGATGCTTAGTTTACGCAATTTTTGAACCAATTTACCACCTACTTTAACACCTGGAGAAGTACCTGTTAAACGTACAGGGATCTGGATAGCGATAGGTTTCTTTTGATCCAATAATAAAAAGTCTACGTGGATGATCTGCTCAGTTAATGGATGGAACTGCAGATCTTTAATAATAGCTTGTGATTTAACACCAGCAATGTCAAGGTCGATGAAATGAACAACCGGAGTATAAACTACGGGTTTCAAATCAGCTGCGGACACCGAAAAGTGGGTTTGTGTTGCACCACCGTAAAGCACTGCCGGTACCAAAGCCTGGTAACGCAGCTCTTTCGCGTCTCTTTTCCCTACGTTCTCTCTTGGAGAACCGCTAATAGCAATTGATTTCATTGTTAATTATTTATTTGTTTTATTGTTAAGCCTCACATCGCGTAAGGATATTTTTAATCATTTTGGAGCCATTATTAAGTCTCCCCTACCGGGGGAGATTTAGAGGGGGCTTATTCTACTTTAAACAACTGGCTTATAGAGCCATGCTCGTTTACATTCATTATCGCCTTAGCAAACAGATCACCGGTTGATAACACGGTTATCTTCGGGCTGGTGTGTTTTAGCGGTATGGTGTCTGTAACTATCAGTTCTGCCAGGGCAGAGTTCTCAATAGTTTCATAAGCATCGCCTGATAATACCGGATGTGTACAAACCGCGCGAACGCTGCGTGCACCTTTATCCATGATCAGTTGCGCCGCTTTTGCTAACGTGCGTGCGGTATCACAAATATCATCTATCAAAACAATATCCTGGCCGGTAACGTCACCTATCAGGGTCATTGATTCAATTTCGTTGGCGCGTTTGCGTTGTTTATCGCAAATCACCACTTCGGCATTAAAGAACTTGGCAAAGCCACGTGCCCTGTATGATCCGCCCATATCCGGCGAAGCAATGGTTAATTTACTTAACTCCAGGCCTTTTATATAAGGCACAAAAATTATTGATCCATCCAGGTGATCTACCGGGATATCAAAAAATCCTTGTATCTGCGCGGCATGCAAATCCATGGTCATAATGCGGTCAATACCCGCGGCTACCAATAAATTTGCAACCAGCTTAGCGCCTATAGCAACGCGCGGCCTGTCTTTCCTGTCTTGCCTTGCCAAACCAAAATAAGGTATAACAGCGTTTACGTGATGGGCTGATGCACGGCGGGCGGCATCTATCATCATTAATAACTCCATTAAATTATCGGTAGGCTGATGGGTAGAATTTATCAGGAAAACATCACAGCCACGTACCGACTCATTAAAATGCGGCTGAAACTCGCCATCGCTAAAACGCGATAAGGCAGAATCGCCCAGATCATGGCCATAAGCATCAGCTATTTTGTGTGCCAGATCTTTCGATCCGGAACCTGCAAATAATTTAACTGTGTTAAACTGTAATGGCATTTTCTGATTTGGAATTTTGGATTTTCGATCTCGGATTTGCAGCCGACCTCTAAATTCCTTGTATCAATCTGTATAAACAACAATTTCGGATTTGAATCTTCCACGGACAAAATCCGAAATTGAAAATCCGAAATCCGAAATTGAAATGTTGCCCGACCAGGATTCGAACCTAGACAAACGGTACCAAAAACCGTTGTACTACCTTTATACTATCGGGCAATCTCCACCTCCGAAACATACGTTCCGAAAAGGAATGCAAATATAAGACGAAATTTTCAACTTCAAAATCTAAATTTTAAAAAAGTTCAAAACTCTTTGTCCTGCTGTAAATTATGTTAAAATATGCTAAATCCTCCCCTACCTAACTACAACATCAGGTTAGTTTTATTACTTTCGGTCTTGATAAAACCCATTACCTATACAATTTCGAAATGAAATACAATAAAATTAACAACCTGTTTGGCTGGTTAGCCTTCCTTGTTGCCTCAATAACCTACATTTTAACACTTGAGCCATCTGCCAGTTTTTGGGATTGCGGCGAGTTTATTGCCTGCGCATATCGCTTACAGGTAGCACACCAGCCGGGGGCACCTTTGTTTACCATGATAGGTAAAGTATTCTCCTTATTATCAATGGGTAATGTTACTAAAGTAGCTTACTGGACAAACACCGCATCGGCATTAGCCAGCGGTGCTACCATATTATTTTTGTTTTGGACCATCACCGCGCTGGCAAAAAAGATCCTCATTAAAAAAGAGGACGACCTGCACATCACCAATATTATACTAATTATGGGTGCCGGTATGGTAGGTGCTTTGGCTTATGCTTTTTCTGATACGTTCTGGTTTTCGGCGGTCGAGTCGGAAGTTTATGCGCAATCATCGCTTTGTACAGCCATTGTATTTTGGGCCATATTAAAATGGGATGCCCATGCGGACCAACCGCATGCCGATAAATGGATCATATTTATAGCCTATGTAATGGGCCTATCCATAGGTATACACTTGTTAAACTTACTGGTAATACCGGCTATCGCGCTGGTTATTTACTTCCGTAAATCAAAAGAGGCCAGCACCTGGGGTACTATTAAAGCTTTTTTATTGGGCGTTGTAATAGTGGCGGCAGTATTATGGGGTATTATACAATACACTGTGAAGGGTGCCGCTTTTAGCGACTTATTTTTTGTAAACACTTTAGGCCTTGGATTTGGCAGCGGAGCGATAGCGTTTTTCCTGTTATTATTCGCAACCATAATCGCAGGTATAATTTATACCGTTAAGCCATCAAACACTACCATTATTATAGCGGCCGCCTGCTTTGTAGCTACGCTAACTATTAGCGCGGGCATAATAGGTTTTATAATGGCGCTAGTGATAGCGGCTATATTAGAGTATGCCGTTAAAATACGCGAAAAACGTTTTGCCTTAAACAGCTTTTTAGTTTGTACTGCTTTTATATTGTTTGGCTACAGCTCTTTTGTAATGATTGTTATTCGCGCCAAAGCAGGCACCAATTTAAATAACAGTAACCCGCAGGATGCCTTTGCTTTAAACGGATATCTTAACCGTGATCAGTACGGCGACACGCCATTGCTTTATGGTCAGTTTTTCGATTCGAAACCTATTGACCAAACCGAGGGTGCGAACATCTATCGCCGTGGCGAAACTAAGTATGAAATAGTAGGTAAAAAACAAAATATCATTTACGACAGGAATACCATCTTCCCGCGGATGTTTAGCGAGAAGGCAGGAGATCCGCAATTTTATAAAGATTGGGTGCATTTAGATGAAGGACAAAGCCCAACATTTGCTGATAACCTTTCTTTCTTTTTTACATGGCAGGTTAACCAAATGTACACCCGCTATTTCCTTTGGAACTTTGTTGGCCGCGCTAACGAAATGGACGGACAGGGAAAAGGTATAGATGGCGACTGGATAAGCGGTTGGAATTTCAACAAGACTCTACCGTATTCGGTAACCAAAAGCAAAAGCTATAACCGTCTTTTCTTTTTACCGTTGATATTAGGGTTGATAGGTGTTTATTTCCACTTTAAGCGTAACCAAAAAGATGCGGGTGTGGTTGGTGTGCTGTTCTTCTTTACCGGCATAGCCATATTGCTATACCTTAACCAGGACCCTTTACAGCCCCGCGAGCGAGATTATGCCTATGCAGGTTCGTTCTATGCCTTTGCTATCTGGATAGGTTTGGCGGTATTGTGTATTGCCGATCTGTTAAGTAAAAAAGAAAGGAAATTAAATGCTGCTATACTATCAACAGTAGTTTGTTTAAGTGTAGGCCCAATTTTAATGGCTAACCAGGAGTGGGACGACCATGACCGCTCTACCAAACTTACGCCGCATGACATGGCTTATAACTACCTTAATTCGTGCGCGCCAAATGCCATACTGTTTACTTATGGCGATAACGACACCTACCCCCTATGGTATATACAAGAGGTTGAAAATGTACGCCCTGATGTACGTATTGTAAACTTAAGTTTGCTGGGTACAGACTGGTACATTAAACAAATGACGGGTAAGATGAATGAGTCGGCACCGTTACCGCTTAGCATGGCTTATAGCAAGTACAAAAATGGCACGCGCGATGTAATCTATTATAACGATGCCAAAATACCGGGATCATTAGAGTTAAAAGATGTGTTTGATTTCATCACGTCAGACAATAAAGCTGTGATGGCGCAGTTGGAAGATGGCAGCTCTGCAAATTATCTGCCTACCAAAAACTTTAAGATCACCATAAATGCCGATGATATTATAAAAACCGGTACGCTGCCTGCTGAGAAAAAGGACCAAATAATACCCGAAATGGATTTTACCTATCCGGGCAGTTTTGTTACTAAAGATAATTTAGCCATGATGGATATATTGGCGCATAATAACTGGAAAAGGCCGGTTTACTTTACCGTAACCTGCCCGCCCGATAATATGATGGGATTGGGCAAATACATGTATAACGAAGGTTTTGCATTCCGCCTGTTACCGCTAAAACCCGATACCACTGCAACGCCGCTGGAAGCTACGAATAGCATGGTAATGTATAATAACCTGTTTAATAAGTTTAAATACGGCAATTTTAAAACAGCCAGTTATTTGGATCACGAATCATTAACCCAGTTTTATCCCCTGATTAACCGTGTGTATTTAAATCTGGCCGAAGGTTTGCAGAAAGAAGGTCATACCGATCTGGCTAAAAACACCTTGCGTAAATTTAATGAGGTAATGCCTGATATTATACCGGTGCAGGAAGTAGCCGTACGTAAATTTTATATGGCCGAAACTGCTTATCGCATAGGCGACAAGGCACTGGCCGACAAATTGGTTAGCCGTGTGGCTGATTATATAATTAACTCGCTTAACTATAATTACACTATATTTAAAGACAATAAGCAAAGCGCCAATAGTGGCGAGATACAATTTGGAATATCGCTATTTAACGCGTTAACTGGCCTTACCAAAACTTATAACCCAACATTATACGCCAAGTACCAACCGCAATTAGATATTTATGTAAAAGATTTTGGGGTGAATATGAAGCAGTAAGCCCCTTACGCAAGCGTTTAAAACAAATAAAAAAAGCGGGTGAGCATAATGCTCACCCGCTTTTTTTATTTAAAATGTCATTGCGAGCAAAGCGTGGCAATCGCAAGGATGCAATGTGGATATTTTTCGCGATTGCTTCGTTCCTCGCAATGGCAAAAATTTTCTATCCTTCTACCACCACACCCATCGAGCAAAATTTATCTATACGCTCAGTAACCAGTTCGTTAACATCGCGCTCTTTAAGGGCTTTAATATCTTTTAGTAATTGTTTTTTAAGGATGGCTGCCATAGCAACCGGGTCTTGATGAGCACCGCCAATCGGTTCTTTTATCACACCGTCAATCAGCTTATTTTTAAGCATCTCAACCGATGTTAGCTTCAGCATTTCGGCAGCACGTTCTTTTTGCTCCCATGTTTTAAACAGGATGGTCGAGCAGTTCTCCGGAGAGATAACCGAGTACCATGAGTTATCCAGCATCATTACTTTATCGCCAATGCCAATACCCAATGCACCGCCCGATGCGCCTTCGCCAATAATAACACAAATTATAGGCACTTTTAAAATGGCCATTTCCAGCAGGTTGCGTGCGATAGCTTCGCCTTGTCCGCGTTCTTCAGCTTCTAAACCGGGGAAAGCTCCGGGAGTATCAATTAAGGTAACAACAGGTTTGCCAAATTTTTCGGCTAAACGCATTAAACGTAGCGCCTTACGATAACCTTCGGGGTTAGCCATACCAAAATTGCGGTACTGGCGCTCTTTAGTGTTACGGCCTTTTTGGTGACCGATGAACATTACTGTTTCGCCATTTAAGGTGCCGAAACCGCCAATAATAGCTTTATCATCGCCTACAGTACGATCGCCATGCAGCTCGATAAAATCATCGCACATTAACTCTAAATACTGTAAAGTGTAGGGTCTTTCGGGGTGGCGCGATATCTGCACCTTTTGCCAACCGGTTAGGTTGCCATATATTTCTTTCTTGGTTGATTCCAGTTTATTCTCCAGCTCGGTCACTGTTGCAGACATATCCAACTTGTCTTTGTCTTCAACCTGCTTCACTTTTTCAATCTGGTGAAGCAATTCTGCCAATGGCTTTTCAAAATCAAACGTAATCTTCATATCTAAATAATCAGGGCGCTAAATTAAATAAATCAAACGGCATATTCATCAATTACGTTTTTGTAAGCCCTCATACATTGCCATTTGCTGCTGCGATAGTAGTTTTTGTGTTGATAAACAGGCTTGTAGCAAGGCGTTTTTTAACTCGCCCTGGTATAAACCGTAGCGGTTGGCATAGAAAATAAGGTTGCCATCCACTACCCTGTTGTATCTAAACATGCTGTCCAGCATCCTTTCTGTATCAATAATTGAGCCGCCAATTTGCAACCGGCGGCGGCGCAGATAGGCACTGGCCTCGGTTAGTTTTTTAATTTGAATGGGGCTAAGGTCCAGTTGAACGCGCCATTTTAATACTTTATCGGGCAACGGGTAATGGTTCATTTCTGCAACGCGGGCCAGGTCCTCGCCTGCTTCACCTTTTAAATAAGCCTGGTATTGCTGGTAAGTTAAAGTACGTGCCGGCGAATGTTTGCCGGCAGTATCGGTATGGCTTTGTGCATAAATTGAGCCGCCGCACAGTATCAGCAAAAAAGAAAATATAGTTTTACGCATAGAATATTGTTTACCGATAAACACCGTTTTTGCCGCAAAGTTCAAATAATTTAATAATTCTCGCGCATGGCCGCTAATTGTAATTACCGGCGCGATTTTAATCAGCTATAAAAATGAAAAGGGCAATCCCGACTATCATATTTAACAATACTTTAACAGTGCCGCCACTCTAAAACAGAAAAGAATAGTTAAATTAGCGATAACTGATCACAGTACTATCTTAACGCTATGCAAATCAAACCTTTAATCACATTAACCCTATTATTTTGCTGCGGATTATCCGCTTTCAGTCAAACCAGGCTAAACGGCCGCGTTATTTCAATTACAGATAAACAGCCTATCCCCAATGTATCTATCAGCTTGCAAGGCAAAGATATTGGCACCGTTACTAATGATGAAGGCAGGTTTACATTAGTTGCGCCACTAACCCCGGCAGACTCGTTAGCTATTGATTACCTAGGCTATCGATCACAAAAAATAAGTTTGAAGAATATTAGTTTAAGCACAAACCTGGTTATACAACTGGATACTTTGGTGCAACAACTAAAAGAAGTCGCTGTTAAGCCACTCACCCTGCGCCAATTGCTGGATAGTATTACCCATCATAATCAAATGGCATTTTTAAACCCCATGAAGCTGAATGGTTATTACCGAGAGTTTGTATTTACCAATAATAAATGTACTGAATATTCGGACGCGCTGACCACCTATTTTAGGGGCACCAACAAACTTTCAGACGATGGGCAGTTAAAGATCATTGCCTCGCGCTGCGCCGAAGCGAAGGAGGATAATAAGGATAAAGATAAATCGGCCGCAAAAGAGTTTTACCTCGAATCTAAAGTAGCGCCTAATAAACTGTTTGAATATGCGATGCTATATGGTATGATAGATAAGTATTTTCCGGTTGAGGATTTGAAGAATTTTAGTTATTCAATAGAGAGCGTAGAAAACTCTACCGACCTGGTTGTTACCGTATCGCCAAAACCCGGCACAGATAAACTGCATAGGGTAACGTTCCATTTAGCTGATGATTTTACCATGCGATCTTACCGCTTAGAGATAGACCCTAAACGTATGCAGAATTTACCGGAACGCAGTTTGCTGGGTATTCACGTAAAATTATTAAAACGCTATGCCGAGGTTAATTACGAGCGATCAGGCAATAAGATATATCCTAAGTTTTTCAAGTTTGATGTGATGGTACACATCGGCGGCAAGTTTTTGGGGACGGCATTTGACCAAACCTACAACCCCAGGAGCGAGTATGTTACCACAGACATAAGTACCAACGACCTTAAACCCTTTGCCCGCGGCGAAGTGTATAAAAAAGGCAACCTCTGCAACAACGGCATCGCCATTAATGATACCTTACTGAAAGAGCATAATTTTATTACCCCGAGTCGTAAGGATAGTTTGGCGATAAGTTCGATGAGGTAAGCCCCTCACAACCCTCCTCGGAAGGGAGGGCTTTAAAAAAACACATGAAAAAGTCTCCCTACCGGGGGAGATTTAGAGGGGGCTTTAGAGAGGGCTAAAAAAAAGTCGCCCCTACCGGGGGAGATTTAGAGGGGGCTTGTATATATTTGCGCCTATTATGAGCAAGAATACCGACGAACTGTTTAAAAACGTTATCGCACACGCCAAAGAGTATGGCTTTGTTTTCCCAAGTAGCGAGATTTATGATGGACTTAGCGCCGTTTATGACTACGGCCAATTTGGTGCCGAGCTAAAAAACAACCTTAAAACCTACTGGTGGAAAAGCATGGTGCAAATGCACGATAATATTGTCGGGATAGATTCGGCTATATTTATGCACCCTAAGATCTGGAAAGCTAGTGGCCACGTTGACGGCTTTAGCGACCCCATGATAGACAACAAAGACTCTAAAAAACGCTACCGTGCAGACCAACTGCTGGAAGATAAAATAGAACGTTATAATAAAGACGGCAAAACCGAAAAAGCCGCCACCCTGCAACTTGACATGGACAACGCCCTCAAAACCGAGGACCTGCCCCGCCTTAAAGAACTGATAATCGAGCATGAAATTGCCTGCCCTGTAAGTGGTACCCGCAACTGGACAGACGTACGCCAGTTTAACTTGATGTTTAGCACCCAAATGGGTGCCGTGGCTGATGATGCCGATGTAGTTTACCTGCGCCCCGAAACCGCGCAAGGTATATTTGTAAACTATCTAAACGTACAAAAATCAGGCAGGATGAAAATTCCGTTTGGTATTGCGCAGATAGGTAAGGCGTTCCGTAATGAGGTTATTGCAAGACAGTTCATTATCCGTATGCGCGAGTTCGAGCAGATGGAAATGCAATACTTTGTGCGCCCCGGCACACAGAAGGAATGGTTTGAAAAATGGAAAGCCACCCGCCTGCAATGGCACCTGGCTTTAGGTACCGATGCTGCCAAATACCGTTACCACGAACACACCAAGCTGGCCCACTATGCCGATGCCGCTTATGATATCGAGTTCGAGTTTCCGTTCGGCTTTAAAGAGGTAGAAGGTATCCACAGCCGCACCGATTTCGATCTGAGCCAGCACCAGCAATTCTCGGGCAAAAAGATGCAGTATTTTGATCCGGAGGTTGACCCGGCTACCGATAAACCCTACGGCAATTATATCCCTTATGTAATTGAAACATCAATAGGTTTAGACAGGATGTTCCTGCTTACCATGATAAATGCTTACGAGGAAGAAGACTTGAGCACAGACGAGAAACAAGACAGCCGCACCGTACTGCGCCTGCATCCTTGCCTGGCCCCGGTTAAAGCCGCTATATTCCCATTAATTAAGAAAGATGGACTACCCGAAAAGGCCCGCGAGATAATGGACCAATTAAAACTCGACTTTAACTTACAATACGAAGAGAAAGATGCCATTGGCAAACGCTACCGCCGCCAGGATGCTATAGGTACGCCGTTCTGTATTACCATTGATCATCAGACTTTAGAAGATAACACCGTTACTATCCGCCATCGCGATAGCATGAAACAAGAACGCGTGCCCGCCGACCAACTGGATAAGATTATTGGCGATTTGGTGAGCTGGAAGAATTTGTTGAGATAAGAAGCCAATATTAGACTTAGAAGTTTTAGAAACTTCTAAGTCTTTTACTTTTTAAAGCCTATTCTGTCTCTTTCGTCCCACTTTCTTTGAGCAGCTTTTTCGTCAATTAAATTTTCCATCGCATCATAGATATGGTTTAATTGCGTATCATACTCGCCTAGCCTGTCTTTTATTTCCTGTAATTGCTCCCTTCATATCCATTTGCTACAAAGGCGCGCATAATGGCAATCTTGCTCTGTAAAAGCATAAGGTATTACGTTGTATATCGTTTGTTTTTAAATGCGGTAACAGTTTGTGACTGCATTAGATGATTGCCATGCGATGCGGTAACAAATTGTGACCGGATAATAATCCATTCGGATAGCGCGCGAGCCAGAGCATGTTTAATTAAAAATACTATTATATAAAGCCTGATTAATCACCTTTTAATCAGGCTTTTTTAATTATTATTTTCGGTATTTTTTAAATAATAACTTATACTTTAGCTTCTTAATATAATATATCATTGAAACCTTATTCCTTTTTACTTATAGTTTTGTTACTGGCCGGGCCCAAAGTGTTTGCAATACAGCAGAGCAAAGCCACGGACAGTCTGCGCAAACTGGTTTCATCCGCGCTGAAAAAGAACAGGCAACCTACTGACACACTTACCATACACCGCATTAACAAATTGGCGGGCAGTTTTTTCCAGTCGCAGCCCGATAGTACCTTATATTATGGCGAGTTAGCGGTCCGCCTGTCAAAAAAAATTAACTTTTTATTGGGTATGGCCAATGGTTATGTAAAAATAGCCGGAGTAAATATTTTCAGAGCTAATTATACGGCGGCGGCACAAAATTATAGTACCGCGCTGCGGCTTTATCAGCAGCTTGATAACAAAAAGGGTATTGCCGATGCCTATACCGGTCTTGGCCGCGTACAGTATTTTTTAGGCAAATACAACAACGCCTTACAACTGTATAACAAGGCACTACCTTTATATCTTAAAACGCCCGGCGAAACAGATGAAGGCGATTGCTACAACCAAATGGGCAACTCCTATGATAACATGAGCAATTTTAGCAAAGCGATTGATTATTATTTAAAATCGCTTATCATCAACATCAAACATAAAGATACCCTTGCAGCTGCCAATAAGTACAGCAACATAGGTGTTATTATGCAGGAGCTGGAGTTGTACCCAAAGGCCCTTAGCTACTACAGCCGCGCCCTTGCGCTTTGGGGAAAACTGGGCGACCAGCAAGGCATCGGCACCGGTAATCTAAACATTGGCGACTTGTACATAATCCAGGAAAAATATAAGGAAGCTATGCCTTATACCAATAAGGCGTATGCCATTTTCCGTAAAATGAATGATACCGAAGGCCTGGGGATGGTGTATTATGATCTGGGGCTGTATAACTACTATACAGGCCGAAAGGACACCGCCATATATTACCTTAACCTGGCCCTGCAATCGTCCATTAAAAAAAACATGTTGTTTAATACGGCCTATTCCTACCAGGGGCTGGCCAAGGTTTACAACTCCGAAAAAAAGTATGCGCTGGCCTATAAATACGCCATGGGTGCGCAGGCCGCGGGCCATAAGTTAAACAGCCTGTTGGTATTAACAGACGCTACCCTGCAGGTAAGCACCGCGCTGGCCGGCCTAAGGCGCTTTGAGGAAGCCTATCATGAGCACCAACAATACTCGGCTTATAAAAGCGACCTGAAGCATAACGAGGCCGTGCATAAAGTAATGTTGATTAACATGGAGCTTGACTTTGCCAAAAAGCAAAACAAAGTTACCGTCCAACAACATAAAAAAGAGCAGGACTACCAAACACGCCTGGCCCACCAAAATAGCGAGATCATGATCTCGGCCGGCCTTATTGTGATATTGACCATTGTGGCTTTAATGTATTATACCGGCCAAAGCAAACAGCAGACAATAAATAAACTACTTGAACAAAAAAATCAGGAAGTAATACAACAGCAAACCAAACTAAACGAACTAAACACCTTAAAGGACCGCCTGATTGGTGTTTTAGCGCATGACCTGCGCGCACCTATAAGCACCCTGCGCGGCCTGTTTAACCTCATGACCGAAGACGGCATAACCCACGAAGAGTTTATGGCCATGACCCCGCGTGTGTACGCCACCCTGGAGCATACCAGCGACTTTTTAGATACCCTTTTATTCTGGATAAACAGCCAGGTAGACGGCGCCGAAACCAAAACCCAAAACTTTGCACTTGCCAACCTGGTTAACCGCGAACTGCAACACCTGGACGAAAAGCTGAAACAAAAAGGCATAACCACCCAAACCGACATATCGCCCGAAGTCATAGTACTGGCCGACCCCAACCCCGTGCGCATTGTGATACATAACTTTTTAACCAACGCCATTAAGTTTAGCAACCGCGGCGGGGTAATACATATCTCGGCACAGGTACAGGACAGCAGCGTGGCATTTTGCCTGAAGGACCATGGCATAGGCATGGAAGCCGCCTACCTAACCAACCTGTTTAAAAGACAGGTAACCAGCAACACCGGCACCGAAAACGAAACCGGCACCGGCATGGGCCTGCTATTTTGCAAAGATCTTATAGAAAAACAACAAGGCACCATCTGGGCCAACAGCACCCCCGGCCAGGGGACAGAACTTTGCTTTAGCCTGCCGATAGGTAAGCTGGGTGAGGTGTAGGTAATATTAACAAAGCGACAGGAAGCCAGCTAATAACTAGCCAACTAACCATGGCGTTCCGTCTAAAGCCGGGCCGCTGTACACTTATACGGCTACAGTCCGCCTGTGGCGGATCAAATCAAATGTGCAAATAACATAAACAAAAACAGCCGGCTAAGCCGGCTGTTTTTGTTTATGTTATTTGGGATATCCCGGGTTTTGCGTTAGGGCTGTATTAGTTTTCAGCTCTGTTGACGGTATCGGGTAGATTCTTCTTGTTGGGTCGGTATTCATCGTCAGCACATCGTTTGGTAACGGATATTCAATTTCAAACTGACCAAACCTAATAAGGTCATTCCGTCGCCAGCCCTCCCATGATAGTTCGCGGGCGCGCTCGTCTAACAAGCCCGGCAGGTCAATGCTACCGGCTGTTTGCGCACCTGCGCGGGTACGTAATTTGTTAACCAGTGTTAAAGGTGTTTCTAATACGCCGTTAACGGAAGTTGGCGTAGCGCCGCGCAAAATGGCTTCGGCTTTCATTAAATATATGTCAGCTAACCTAAATACCGGCATATCGTTCCCATTTAAACGGTTAGCTGTTGTTATAGTAGGATCGGGATAATATTTTATAGAACGGATGCCGGTTGCCTGGCTGGCCTGAGTGTTACCCAAATCCATCGGTTTTGGTGGTACCAATGTCAACGTTGCGGTTATAACAATTTGGTTTGTAGTATTGGGGTAATAAGCCGGCTGGGTGGTAAAACCACCCGATCCATCCGGTACATACTGCGGGCCAACCAACCAGGTTTTGGTACGGAAGTCATTAGGTATATTAAAGCGGTTATAAAACTCGGGGGTAGTGCTCATAGCTATACTCAGGTTTGGAGTCGCAAGGCCGTAAGCCAGGTAAAGAGCCGGGTAAAATCCAAAACGGGTAAATTGGTTGGTACCTATTTGCTGATCGTAAGGAACGGCAAATATGGTCTCGTTTATTTGCGGGCCGTTATTGGGTAAAAATATATCGCGATACTTAGCATCTAAACTATAATTACTGTTTTTCTCTACACTATCAGCCATGGCAACCACTTCATTGCTACGGTCGGCACCGCCAGTATAAACCTGATTATTTAAATACAGTTTAGCCAGTAATGCAAATGCCATTTCCCTTGTAGGGCGGCCATATTGCAGCGTATTAGTTACCGTGCTGCTTGATTTCCTGGGCAGGATAGGGTATATCGCTTTCAGCTCGGTTTCTATAAAGGCGGCTACTTTAGCCCTTTGTTCGGTAGCAGGCAGGCCGTTTACCGGGAAGGTTGTAATGATAGGCACGTTACCATACAAATCCATCATAAAGAAATAATATAACGCGCGCATGGCCCTTATCTCGGCAGCGTAAGCTGTCTTAACCGACTCGGGCGAGGGGGCCGAATTAACGAGTGTTAACAAACGGTTACAGGTATTAATACCGCTAAAACCCCATTGCCAAACGCCTATAACGTTAGGGTGATCAAATGTCCAGGTATGGTAATGCAGCTGACGGTATTGGCCACCATCATCATAGTTACCATCGCGCGCCGGTATAATGGCCTCGTCGGTTGATAATTCCTGCATGCGCCAGTAAGGCACACCGTAGTTAGACGAAAGGTTGGAGTACATGGTACCCAGCAAAGCTGTATAATCAGCCGTGGTTTTTGGAAAGTTAGCTTGTACATACTGTGATTCTACAGGCACATCTAACTTGGTGCATGAGCCTATGGTGGCTAAAGCTGCACATCCCGCTAAAAATGAATATATCTTTTTCATATTGTTTTTATGTCTTTGATTAAATTAGAATGACGCGTTTAGGCCAAATAAAAATGTACGTGTTTTCGGATAAAAGTTATTGTTATCAATACCCGGTGTTAAACCGCCTATATTAACTTCAGGGTCAACACCGCGGTACTTAGTTATCACAAATAAATTATCGCCTGTTACGTACAACCTGATAGCTTTAAAAGCACCTGTTTGGGTTTTAATAGTGTAACCCAATGTAGCATTATCTAAGCGCAGGTACGAGCCGCTCTCCAGGAAACGGTCAGATATCAAATATCCGTTCACATCTGTAAATGCTTCATTCAGCGTAAAGGTTGGGATGTTTTGCAGTTTAGAATCTGTAGGGTTATTTAAGTTAGCCAATGTTGCGTTCAATATTTTGTTGCCCGTTACTGCACGTACCAGGAAGTTCAGGTCGAAATTCTTGTAATTGAACGTGTTGCTCCAGCCATATATCATTTTTGGCTGGGCGTTACCTGCAATACGCTGATCTGTGGTTAATGGTTGCGTAGGTATAGTAGCACCGGCTGCATTTTGATAAGTACTTATACCTGCAGCATTTTTACCCATGTAATGGTATAAGTAAAATGTACCAATAGGCTGGCCGGGTTGTACTATCTGGCTAAAGTTACCAGACTGGCCCTTGCCGCCTAATTGCGCGGTGTAAAACGCAGGCAGGTTATAAATATCTTTCGATAAGCTTTCTACCACGTTTGTGTTATGCGATACGTTGAAAGAGGTTTTCCAGTTAAAATCGCCCGATCTTACAGCAACAGCAGTTACACTAAACTCGACACCCGAGTTTTTGATATTACCCGCGTTTGCCGTAAAGTATGGAAGGAAGTACTGGGTTAATGATACGGGGTACTGGTTATAGATTAGGTTACTGGTACGTTTGTCATAATAATCAAATGAACCCGTAACGCGATTTTGGAACAAGCCAAAATCCAGACCAATATTAAGTGTTCCGGTAGTTTCCCACTTTAAATCAGGGTTAGGATTTGATATCGGGCCAATAGCATTTAAAACATTGCCGTTATACAAAAACTTAGTGTTAGCACTGCCATAAACTAATAAAGGCGTAAACGGGTCAAAACCCAGGCTGTTACCTGACACACCGTAACCGACTCTTAATTTTAAATCGCTTATGGCAGGTAGTTTTTGCATAAAGTCTTCGCTGATAATTCTCCAGCCTGCTGATACCGCCGGGAACCAACCGTGACGTACATTCAAACCAAAACCTGAAGAACCATCTTCTCTTAAGGAGGCCTGTAATAAATACCTATCATTAAACTGGTATTGTGCACGGCCATAAAAAGATATCAGCCTTAAGGTTGATATAGGCTTTAGCGGATCAAACACAATTTGCGATAATTGGCTCGGGTTTGAAAGCGACAGGTTATTATACGTTACCTCATCGTTTGAAAAACCCTGCGTTTGCACGCCAAAACCATCGTTATTGCGGTTTTGCTGGTATGAATAGCCCGCTAATAATTGTAACGAGTGTTTACCAAAGGTCTTATCGTAATTAAAATACGATTCAATGATATTGTTAGTGTTTATGTACGACTGACGCTTAGCAACACCATTTAAACCTATAGCCAGGCCAGACATGCTGTTCTGATAGCTATTATAGTCATTCTGGTCGCGCTGTATAGATCCGCTGAAGGTAAACCTCAACCCGTCAATTATATCTACCTGGGCAATACCGTTTATCAACGTTTTATTATCATTGGTTTTAATAGTGTTGTTATTTAATAAAGATAGCGGGTTTAAAGTACCGCTGCCTGTACGCTGGTAGTTTTCTTTGTAGCTGCCATCCGGATTGTAAGGGCTAACCGTTGGCAAATAAAACAACATGCCCGGCAATACATTGCCCTGGAAAATGTCATTTACATCAGAGTTGGTGTTGGTAACATTTAACCCCAGCTTTAAACGGTCATTAAAAAACCGTTGGTTAATGTAGCCCCTGTAAATGGTACGCTGTAATGAGGTACGTTTAAGTACACCATCATTTTTAAAATAGTTTACGCTTGCGCCATAATCAGAGTTTTTGCCGGCACCACCATAGCTGATGTTATGGTTTTGCGAGTAACCGATACGCTCTACCAAACTTTGCCAATCGGTGTTTGATCCATCATCATCAAGCGGGTTTTTAAGGGCGGGTACATTATTACTTGCCAGGTATTGGCGCAACTGGTCGCCGGTTAACATATTTATTTTTTTGGATACACTTTGTATACCTGCATACCCGCTGTATGATAGGCGTGTTTGGCCGGTTTTAGCTTTTTTGGTAGTGATCATTATTACTCCGTTCGCCGCGCGCGAACCGTAGATGGCTGTCGAGGCCGCATCCTTTAACACATCAATACTTTCAATGTCTGACGGTGCTACTACATCAATAGCCGCACCGGGCACCCCATCTATGACATAAAAAGGGTCCTGCGCACCGCCTTCGCGGAAAGTTGACGCACCCCTTAAAATAACAGTGGGCTGTTTATTCGGATCATCACTCCGGGTAATGTTTAAGCCGGCTACTTTACCCTGCAATAACTCTGCCGGGGTAGTGGTTACACCCATATTAAACTCTTCGGCTTTTAAGGTGGATATGGACCCTGTTACATCTTTTTTGCTTGACGTACCATAACCAATAACTACAACATCTTTAAGCTGTTTAGCATCAGGCACAAGGCTAACATTTAGGATGCTTACGCCATTGGTTTCCATGTCTTTTGCCAGGTAACCAACAAAGCTAAACCGTAACGTAACATTACCGTTTACTTTAATGGTGTAGTTACCATTAGCATCGGTCATTACCCCCGTGTTGGTACCTGCAATTATTACAGAAACGCCGGGGAGCGGTTCATTCTTTTCGTCTTTTACGTTGCCGGTAATTGTTCGGCCAGGTTGCTGGGCAAGCGCAGCTACGCTTAACATTAAACAGCAAACTATTAATAATCGCTGGTAAATTTGTCTCATAGTGGTTAAAGATTGGGGTTATTGTAAATTAATTAAACATATTTAAATTTTAGGCAAAGCACGGGTTATACTGTTATTTCAAGATCAATTAAGTATTAGCTTTAAATAAATTTTTAGATTAAACTAATGCTATATTATGTTTAAAAACAGCACAGAATTAATCTTGATTTAACATTGGTTAACATGTTTTACGATAGCTTTAGGTTTAAAAGTTATTCGAAGGTAACAACTTTGTTATTAACTTGTTTAATTTTTTTCACGTGCAAACCAACTTTTTTATCAAAAAGTTTGCTTTATAGCTCGTTGCGTTATTGTTATTTATCGCTTTAGCGAAGGGCATAAAGCTCACGCTACCGATAGGGACGTGGGAGGAGGTGTAGTAAATATTAAAGCGATAATAAACCAACTGCCAACTAATAACTGCCAACTGAACAATGGCGTTGCCTTACAGGCCGCGCTGTACGCTCATACGGCAACAGGCCTTAGGCGCAAATAGGCCGGTATCCGCCGCCATCGCTAACGCAAATTTGCTAAAATACCGCATCCCTCACCCACCCGTCTTTGCGAGGAACGAAGCAATCTCTGCACATGCAAATCAATTGAAGCTTGTTGTCTGAAATATAAGTTTATAATACACATTCAAAAAGTCCTATTACTTGCAAGTACGCAAGCTCATCTTCGGATATAACTATATCTTCATATTCGGGGTTATAGGAACGGGGTTTTAATATAATTGATTCATGGTTCCATTGGTCTCCATCAACTTTTTTTGTACTTATATATTCTTTAACTGTATAGCTTGAACCAAAATCAGGATCTTGTATACTTGTAGACCCAACTAAAACAATTTTACCATTTCTGGAGCCTCCATTATCTTTTCTAAACAAACAAAGAGAACCGTTTGGAATTATTTTATTCATTGACTCACCAACTACAGTACAAGCAAATAAATCCTCTGACGGTTTAAATCTTGCAGGCTGTTTTATCCAATCTCTATCTTCTACCGGTACATTTTGTAATTCGCTAAAATTACCCGCGGCAGCTTTTAGATTGTAAATCGGAATTGAGTTAACATGAGGTATTACATCTTCATGATTCAGATATTTAATAGTTTTGGTCGTGCTGCTTTTTTCAATATGACTAGCAAAATACTCTCTCAAATTTTTATCACAGACATATACATAAGTACCTTTAATACCCCTTAGCATTATTGTTTTATAGATATTTATTATAAAGTCTTTTAACTGAGAAGGATCGCTTATTGACTGTTTGCCGTTTTTATCAAAGTAGTTATCCTTTAAGATCACTATTTCGTTTTTCACTTTGTCATATGTGATCTCATTGCCCAGTATTATACCTGTATAATTCAAATCATAACCTTGTGTTGTATGAATACATCCAACCTCATCTAAAGCATTATCCGAATTTATAAAGTCATCCGAAACGCTATTCCATTGTAGCTTAGAGTTTTCAATTTGGATATCATAAACACTTTTATCATTTTTCGAGATCCAGGGCCAGGAATAACCCGCTATTAATCTTGACAAGCCACTTTCCGCATCCCTAAGCCTGATTTCATTGATCATCGCCACAATTGAGTCAAATAGAACAAATTCATATTCTTTTGATTGGTATATCTTTTGAGAAACCGGTAGCTTACAATTTAATAGATTACTGATATAGTCAACATATCCATTACCACCTTTCACCCTGAATTGAGATTTCAGAAATTCAACTTTAGTTAATGGCGATAATTTTAGTTTATCAAAATCTTCTTTTTTTACATCAGAAGGTTTAATAGATTGATTTTCATCATAGAACAGGATCGTCTTATTTGATTGTTTAACAACCCAATCTAATTCACTGCAATTATCTTTATCCAATCCAAGCTTTTGGCAGACAACATCAAATGCATGGAAGTACGTTCCCAAATTTATCCTTCTTCTTAATCTATGTGACTCATCAACCATCACAATATCGAATTGATTTTTCACCAACTCTGCTGGGCCTATCACCATTCCTGCGTTTAGGCCCTTTATGTTCTTGAATACCTTTTTTAAAGTATTTCTAAAGGAAGACATTGGTACAACCAATGCCATTGTAGGGTTTGGGTATTTTGCTTTTAAAGCTAGAATTGTTTGAATAAATTCAGTTTCATCGTCGCCAAATTCTTTGAAATTAAAGTCATCATTATTTGATTTGAATAATTTGAATAAGAATACAGCCAGGATCGTTTTGCCTGTTCCCGCACCACCATTAACTATGACGTTTTTAATAGCAGGATCAAGTAAACTTTTGAGAATTATCATTAGCCCATCGCGTTGTTCGATGGTCAAGCTTTTATATGGCGAGTATTTAAATAGATCTGAATTATCTATATGTTCAATAGAGTGTTTAGCTATCCCTTCGGATGTTAATTTATCCCAAATCGATTTAAAAATATCCCAATAGACTTCTTTCTTTTGGTAATAGTTGTGGTTAGCCAAACCTATATTTCCGTTCATCAATTTATATTGACCATCGCCGGAAATATATTTTATCAAATTTGATTCAATATCTAGTGTGGCAGATTTATTGAACTTTTCGCTAGAAATTAAATGAACAGTAGATAATGTGCTTTTGGAATTGCTTTTTAGGTGTGCGCTCATTCTGGCATATGTATCTGTCGTTTCGCCAACATATGCTTCCTTTATAGCGCCATCACTTAAAATATATACAATTGGCCATAAGTCTTTTGCATGATGAGAATTTTGGAAATCATTAAACAAGTTGGAGTTAAAATCATACCTTCTTATTTCAAAGGGATTAGTTAATATCATAACTCGTTATATTTTTTTGCCGTTCCTTTAGCTTTTTCTACAGGATATTTTTCAGCATTTTTTTTGATTTTATTAGTCACAATTTCATTGATATCGAAATTGTATTTTTCCGCTAGGAGTAATGCATAGCCAATTACATCAGCTAATTCATCTTTTACTTTTTCTACATTTGCTTCGTTGGCATTTTTCCATAAAAACAATTCATTAAGCTCAGATGCTTCAATTGATAGAGCCAATGCAAGGTCTTTAGCGTTATGAAATTGAGCCCACTCCCGCTCTTCTCTAAACTTTGTTAATTCCTCAATTAGTTTGTTCCAATCTTGCATTATGGTAGCTTTATATAACTTGAAAAGTATTTACTAAAGTATAACTATTTTTGGGTAAATAAAAAGCCTATGTGTTCCCCAAGCTGGCGCAAGTATGTCGGGTAAGCCTGTGCGAAAAGGCTACTTGTGCCTACAACCAAGCAAATAGGTAAAACGGCACAAGTAGCTGGCCCGCTTGCCACCGCTACATACTTGCGCCAGCGTTGGGGATTGCTTCCGTTACAGCAATGACGCGCGGTGAGTGGTCGGACGGTTATTGTGCTTGTTGCAGGTGTTATGCACCCCGGAGACGCGAAGCTTCGCGTCTCTACAAAAAATCATTGTAATCCTCAAATCAAATAAATCAGCGGTTCAGACAAAAGGCCCATGCGCATCAGCCGCGTTAGCGATGGTAGCGGATACCGGCCCCGCGCCTAAGGCCTGTAGCCGTATGAGCGTACAGCGCGGGCCGCAGGCAACGCCCTTATTACAAATACCGGCATGTTGGTTTTGTTGGTAATAACACCAACAAAGGTGGGTATGAGGGTGTAATGGCAATACCGCTACAGGCGGGTAAATGCGGGTATATACGTGTTATACTCGACAAAACACACCCTTCCGCCTCATCTGGCGCGCATGCAGCGGTGGCCTGAAGGCAATGTACCCGTCTGTAAATTCAGGACGGGTCATCAGTAAAAGTGTACCAAACTGTATCATGAAACCGGACTAATAAAATTAGATTATTGATTACCAGGCACATGCAAAAACAGGTGTACCAAAGTGTATCACCGGGACACATTCACTGTGGTACACTTAACAACAAAGGCCACAGGTATACCCCATGGCCTTTTAAAACGTATTGTCATCTCGAGCATAACGAGAGATCTATACATTGTCAATTAGCGCGTGTATAGATTTCTCGCTAGCGCTCGAAATGACAGGGTGGTTATGTGTTGTTGTTATTGGTAAGTCACATTAAGCGTAATAGGCACATTCAACGCCTTGCTGATGATGCAGTTGGCTTTGGCGCCTTCGGCTATCTCTTTAAATTTAGCTTCGTCTACCCCCGCAATGGCAGCGCCTTTAAGCTCCAAATGTATGCCTACAATGGTTAAGGCCTGCATATCCAGGTCCAGGATGGCATCGGTATTCAGGTCGCCCGGCGTAAACCCAGCCTGCGACAGGGCCGCGCCAACAGCCATGGTAAAGCAGCCTGCATGAGCGGCGGCAATCAACTCTTCGGGGTTGGTGCCAATGCCATCGGCAAAGCGGGTTTTAAATGAGTATTGGGTATTGTTAAGTATAGTGCTCTGGGTGGTGATCTCTCCCTTACCATCCATTAAAGTGCCGGCCCAATGGGCATGTGCGGTGCGTTTCATGTTAGTTTATGGTTTAATTGTTATATATGTAAAGATAGTGATTTGAGTTATGAGTTGGGAGTTTTGAGTGGTGAGTTTGTGTTTTCCTACTCACTACTCATAACTCACCACTTAGCTCGCTCGTATTGTACCGGCCATTGTACTTCGTGATGCCCCAACTGGTGCGCGGCACGTAGCGGGAAATGCGGGTCGCGCAGCAACTCTCGCGCTATGAACACCATATCGGCCTGCCCGGTTTGGATGATGTCATCGGCCTGTTTAGGTTCGGTGATTAGTCCAACGGCGCCGGTCAGTATGCCGGTGGTGCGCACAGCCTCGGCAAACTGCACCTGGTAGCCGGGTTTCAAAGGTATCTTAGCCATCACGTTCCCACCCGATGAGCAGTCTATCAGATCGACACCCATATCCTTCAATATTTTTGCTAACGCGATGGAATCTTCGATAGTCCAACCGCCTTCGGTCCAATCACTCGCCGAGATCCGCACGAACAGCGGATTGCCAACAGGCCAAATCTCTTGTACGGCCTCCACCACTTCCAGCAGCAAACGGATCCGGTTATCAAATGATCCGCCATACTCATCCGTACGCTTATTACTTAGCGGCGAGTAGAACTCGTGCAGCAAATAGCCATGCGCGGCATGGATCTCTATCACCTTAAACCCAGCGGCAATAGCGCGGATTGTGGCAGCTTTAAAGTCGGCCTTAACCTTTTCTATGCCGGCTTTGTCCAGTTCCTGCGGAGCTTCTTCGGTATCCGCAAAAGGCACCGGGCTTGGGCCAACAGCTTTCCACCCATTCGGCTGATTGGACGGGATCTGCGCGTTGCCGTTCCATGGTAACTCATGGCTAGCCTTACGACCCGCGTGGGCCAGTTGGGTGCCAGCTATAGCGCCGTGCTGGTGGATGAAGTCGTTAATTTCCTTTAGCTTGGCAATGTGCTCGTCTTTGTAAATGCCCAGGTCGCCATAGCTTATACGCCCCTCGGGCGATACGGCAATAGCCTCCGTAATCACCAACGATGCCCCTCCTACCGCCCTGCTGCCCAAATGGACTAGGTGCCAGTTGCTGGCGAAACCGTCCTCGCTGCTATACTCGCACATCGGCGATACAGCTATGCGGTTCTTAAATTCAATATCTTTTATTTTTAATGGGGAGAACAGGTGTGGCATGTCTATATTTTTTCAGCAAATATGGAGACTAACATTTATAGCCATCTCACGGTTTTGTAAAATACCGGTGTTTATGGTGTTTAATCGATCTTTTCTTCGCGTTTTACCAGCAACACTTCGTCATTTTCGAGCGGTAAGTAGCCAAATTCGTAACAAAAGTGGTAGGTCTTGCCGTTTTGGGTATCGTACTTATTGGTGAGGTATTTAAAATTAAAACCCTTGGCGGCCATCTTTGCAGTGGTGGTTTTGGTCTTGCCGGTGGGGTTCATTTCTTCCAATATCCTGCGGTTACGCTTTAGGATGTTGTTGATATTGCGCACCATATTATAGCTATCACTATTCAATTGGTTATTATAGTTATTGCGGCAAAGGTCGTTACAAAACTTTTTATCGGCACGGCCGTGGATGGGTGTACCACAGTCAAGACATGTTTTTGGAGATTCCATAAAGCTAAGGTACTCAATATTATATTCGTTTGCAAACGGTTGCAAATGGATATTGTCGACTATAAACGTTTATTAACCGACTAATTTTTGATGACTACTGCACCTTTGTACTGTCAATTAAAACAAGTAGAAATATTAAACGTAAAAATCATGAACTCATTAAAAAACAGCGTACGCCTTGTAGGTAACTTGGGCATGGACCCGGAAGTAAAAATTTTTGACACTAATAAAAAGTTGGCTAAGCTATCATTAGCCACAAGCGAGAGTTATAAAAATGACAAAGGCGAAAAAATAACAGACACCCAATGGCACAATTTAGTAATATGGGGTGCCCAAGCTAAAATAGCCGAAGACATCCTTAAAAAAGGTGATGAAATTATTATTGAGGGCAAGATAAACAACCGTAGCTACATAGATAAAGACGGTAATAAAAAATACACTTCAGAAATTGTGGTGAACGAGTTTTTGAAAGTGAGCAGCAAGAATTAGCCTGTAATTTTGATATTAAATCCTAAACCTTATCATTATATTTGTTATGTACTTAGAAGCAAAAGAAACCGCCCGGCTATATCAGTTGTTATCTGATAAATTAGGTAACGATACTACCGAGGCTATGTTTAAATACATTGATAATAAAACAGAACGATCTGTGGAAGCAACTATCCAGACATTGGCTACTAAAGATGATCTTGCTAAGGTTAAATACGACTTGAGTAAAGAAATGGGTGAGTTTAAAGCCGATTCTCTAAAATGGATGTTTATCTTTTGGGCGGGTCAGGCTGCTACTACTCTGGGCATTATCATGTTATTTTTGAGGAAATAAACTACAATACAAGGCATTAAACCCATAACAAAGTGTCCACTTTACTTAGTGGACGTACACTTGATATTAAACCTAACGCATCAATTATATTGATGCGTTTTTTATGGCGTACTCACCGCCACCGGCAATATCTTTCCGTTAAAAAACTTATGACCGGTTAGGGCAAAATCAGCAATGTATTTACCCATCTCAAAAGCCATTACGGGCGATTGATAGCCAGGAAAAGCCTTCTCCAGCATTTCAGTTTGGGCAGAGCCTAAGGCAAGACAATTAACTTTTATCCCTTGTTCTGCAAACTCTTGTGCCAGGCACTCGGTAAGGGTGTGTAAGGCTGCCTTACTTGCAGAGTAAGCTGCTAGTCCCGGAAACTTAACGCTGCCTTGGTAGCCACCCATGCTGCCAATGTTTACGATGTGTGATCCCGCAGGCATAAATTTTTGCAGGCTCTGAATGATGCGTACATGCCCTATAAAATTACTTTGCAGCATTTCAACAAAGTCTGTTTCTAACAACTCGGCAAATGGCTTGTTTATTAACACACCGGCATTGTTTATCAATATGTCTATCTGCCCATCAAAATTACTGGTGATAAACTGTTGCAGACCGTCATAATCATCATGCACAATATCAAATGTTATGGGGTATAACGTACCATCCGGATTTAGCCCGGCGCATATTTCGGCAAGGCGCGTTAGTTTGTCTTGCGACCGTGCTAAGGCAATCACCTTATGCTTACCCGATAAGATCAACTCTACTACCGCCTCAAATCCTACCCCGCTGCTGGCTCCTGTTACAACAATATTCATTAGCTAATTGATATTAAATTATGCTGATTGATTTTCTTCTTCGATAACTATATCACCTTTAGGCAAACCTTCTTCGAGACGGCTTGGCCTCAACACATAATAGGCACCCAGCAAAGCCACTAAAAGCGATATGATATAAAATGATCCCGGCAGGAAAACCGCCAGGGTATTATCCATCGGGAAAACTTTGGTCAACTGGGTAAAAACGGTTTCACGAATACCTGCTCCGCCCACGCTGATAGGTATAATCGTAGCTAACGCCGATATTAAAAACGATAATAAATAGGGTGAAAATTTACTATGAAAATCTTGCCCCAATAATATAAATACGATCGCCAAAACCTGTAAACCTTGTACCACAACGGCTTTTGCATGCCCGGCGAAAAAGTAATGCGTGTACTCTCTAAAAAACTTATAGGCTACAAAATAATATATGGCCGATGCGACTGCGAAAATCCCTAACGGGATACCGATATGAATATCGATCTGAGGTATTAAAAATATCAACACAACGGTTATTAAACCGATGGCCCATAACCCGCTCAGTCTATCAAACATTATGGCCCAAAAAACCTTTTTACCTGGCAACTTATAATTTTTATTCAGCATCCATATTTTATAGCCATCGCCACCTATGCCGCCCGGTAACAGGAAGTTATAGAACAGTCCCACCATATATAAACGGAAATTAAAACGCGGATCAAGCTTTAAATTGATGGATTTAAAGAAACTCATTAACCGCCATGACGAAACAATTATCGACAGAAAAAAACATATCAGCGCGGCTAACATCCACCAGTAATTAGCGTGTAATAACCTGTATTTTACATCTTTAAACGGCACGTGCCTGAAAACAAAGTATAGCAGAACAGATGTTACTGCAAATTTTAAAAGTGTTTTGGCGATATTCCAAAAAGTGCCTTTCCAGTTTTTCGGGTGGATTTCTTCCTCTACCTCGTCTATGATACTTTTGTCTACTTCTGTCATTGGGCGCAAAGGTAGTAATTTAGAGATTAGTGGTTGAAGATTAAAGATTAGTGATTGGTTAATTAATGTTAATTACTATGCTACAATTATATTGTTACAAGAAATATTGGTCATACGTGACATAACCAACACCAACTAATCTTTAATCTTTAATCAACTAATCTTAAAAAAACCTATTTTTGCACACAAATTTTTAGGGGAATGAGTAAAGTACAGGTAGGTATAGTGCAGATGACTTGCATTGCCAACAAGCATGAAAATTTACAGAAAGCCATTGCTAAAGTAAAAGAAGCGGCTGCAAAAGGAGCGCAGATAGTTTGCCTGCAAGAGCTGTTTACATCGCTTTATTTTTGTGATGTGGAGGACCATGATAATTTTTTACTGGCCGAAGCTATTCCGGGTCCCTCAACTGATGAGTTATCAAAAGTTGCTGCTAATTTGGGCGTTGTTATTATAGCATCGCTGTTTGAAAAACGCGCGCAGGGTCTTTACCATAATACCACCGCTGTTATTGATGCGGATGGTGCCTACTTAGGTAAGTACCGCAAAATGCATATCCCTGATGACCCGGGTTTTTATGAGAAATTTTACTTCACTCCCGGCGATTTAGGTTACAAAGTTTTTAAAACCAAATTTGCTACCATAGGCGTGTTGATCTGCTGGGACCAATGGTACCCCGAAGCTGCACGTATAACCGCTTTAATGGGTGCCGAAATACTGTTTTACCCTACTGCAATTGGCTGGGCCACTACACAAGATGAAGCTACGAATGTAGAGCAGTATAACGCATGGCAAATCATCCAACGTTCGCACGCGGTTGCTAATGGTGTACACGTAGTTAGTGTAAACCGTGTTGGCGAAGAAGCAGGCGTTAAGTTTTGGGGTGGATCATTTTTTGCAAATCCGTTTGGTACCATCATACATCAAACATCACACAGTAATGAAGAAGTTATCGTACAGGAACTGGATTTGAATAAAACCGATTACTACCGTACACATTGGCCGTTTTTGCGCGATAGGAGGATTGATTCATATCAGCCAATTACAAAGAGACTTTTAGACGAAGATTAAATAGTAAAGCGTCATTGCGAGCGTAGCGTGGCAATCTCTGCAACAGACAGTTATAGTGCACATTGATTGGCAAGTGCAGAGATTGCCACGCTACGCTCGCAATGACGCTTATAAAGATATTTTACCATGAATCACCCAAAACAACAAGGTTTTACATTCCCTGCCGAATGGGCTAAACATAGGGCCACTTGGCTAAGTTGGCCGCACAAGGAAGAATCATGGCCGGGTAAATTGATGACCATTTACCCAAAATACTGTGAGTTTATTAAAGTATTGACCGAGGGTGAGTTGGTGCGCATTAATGTTAAAGATGAGCAGATGGCCGCTTTTGCCAAACAGCAATTGCAATTAGTGGGTGCCGATCTGAGTAAGATTGAGTTTTTTGAATTTGCTACTAACGATGCCTGGTGCCGCGATCATGGCCCTGCGTTTTTGATCAATCCGGATACTAAACAAAAAGCCATTGTAGACTGGGGTTACAACGCCTGGGGTGGTAAATATCCGCCATTTGATCTGGATGATGTTATCCCTACCAAAATTGGCAACCATTATGGCTTACCGGTTTTTCATCCGGGTATTGTGATGGAGGGTGGCTCGGTTGATTTTAACGGTGCGGGTACTATTTTAACCACTACCGCCTGTCTGCTTAACCCAAACCGTAACCCGCATTTAAACCAGCAGCAGATAGAAGAGTACCTGTATAACTATTACGGTGCAGAGCAAATTTTATGGCTGGGCGATGGTATTGTAGGCGATGATACCGATGGCCATATTGATGATATTACCCGTTTTGTAAACGAGAGTACGGTAGTTACCGTTGTTGAAGAAAACAAACACGATGACAACTATCACTTACTGCAAGAAAACCTATCCGCGTTAAAAACCATGCGCCTGCTAAACGGCAAACAATTGGATATTATTGAACTACCAATGCCCGACCCGGTTATATATGATGACCAGCGCCTGCCGGCATCATACGCTAACTTTTACATCGGCAACGCCGCTGTGGTAGTGCCTACTTACCGTTGTGCTAATGACGATAGAGCCCTTGAGATTTTACAAGGTTGTTTCCCTGACAGGAAAGTTGTCGGTATTGATTCTACCGATATTATCTGGGGATTGGGCAGCTTTCATTGTTTAAGCCAACAAGAGCCGGAGGTGTAGGGTTGTTTCAATCGGTTAATAATTTTAGCTTTATACAAACTAACAACCATGAAAAGATCGACAATTATTTTTGCTTTGCTAATAAGCACCATAACTATAACCTTTGCGCAACAACCCAATTTACCAATGCGGTTAACCACATCGGCATTTGCTGATGGCGCTCTAATCCCTTTAAAATATACACAAGCATCACCAACCGGCACGGCAGTATCGCCCGAATTTACCTGGAACACCGTACCGACCGGCACCCAAAGTTTTGTATTATGGATGCATGATGTTGACCTGGCTATAAATAAAAAAATGGATGATAACCTACACTGGCTGGTATGGAACATTCCCGGCACTACAACCTCTTTACCAGAAAATGTACCTGCCGGCGCACAACTTGCCGATGGTAGTTACCAGGTAAGCAACGCTGTTGTGGGTTATCGTGGTCCTGGCGCCGCGGCATCCGGTCCGTTGCATCATTATGTATTTGAGTTGTTTGCTTTAGATATCAAACTGGATGAAAAAGGCATGGCTACACCGCTTGATACCAAGACCAATATCTTTAAATTAATGCAGGGCCATATTATCGGCAAAGCGGCATATATTGGATTGTTTCATCGGCCTCAATAGTTAAGTAACTTTTCACCGAAAAAATCCCCGCGTTTACCGAGTTCTTTCAGGATAATCGCCAATTTTAGTTTTGGCTAGCTATATTAGTGCCTTACTTTTGAGTAAGATTTAAATTAGACATCATGAATAACGATATAAATAATATAGAACATCAAAACGGACCCAATCGCGGGAAAGTTTTAGCAGGCATAGCTTTGCTTCTAATAGGCGCAGCCTTATTGTTAAATCAATTTGACGGTTTCCCCTTCCTGCACTGGGTAATTAGCTGGCCAATGTGGTTGATTGTTTGGGGGCTTTATATGGGTGGTAAAAGTAACTTCCGCAACACGGGCTGGTTAGTAATGGTACTTATAGGCGGTTACTTTTTGGTCGATAAAATTATACCCAGCTTTGATGCGGGCGCGTTTTTCTGGCCGGTAGCATTAATAACAGCCGGAATATTTTTTATACTAAGGCGCAATAACCACAAACAAGATTATTGGGATAAAAAAGACTGGAAACGTAAATGGGAAGCCAGCAAATACGGCTTTGGCAATCCAAACCCTAATCCAAACGAACCTATAGTTGATTATACGGTTGGTGCCACACCTAACGAGCCTAATACCCCGCCAAGCACTGGTACCGGTTTTACCGGCGATGAGCATCTGGAGACGATATCTATATTCGGTGGTGTAAAAAAGGTTATCTTTTCTAAGAATTTTCAGGGTGGCGAGATCGTAAACATATGCGGCGGTTCTGAACTTGACTTTACGCAGGCTGATATTAGCGGCCGTGTTTATATTGATGTAACCCAGGTGTTTGGCGGCACTAAAATTATTGTACCCGCACACTGGATGATCGTATCAGACATGGCATCCATATTTGCCGGTTTTGATGATAAAAGGATAAGGACAAGCGCCCCTTTAGATAGCAACAAAGTATTGGTACTAAAAGGTGTATCGATTTTTGCTGGCATAGATATACGCAGCTATTAATTATCAACCATTACATAACTAACGCATTTTGGCGGTATCACAATCATTAACATTTTCAAAAATACGTTGGGCAATGTTGGCCTGCGGGCTTGCGTGGGCAGGTTTGCAGGCTTACATTATCCATGGTTTTGGATTTTTGTGGTACACTGCCACTACAGATAGTGGCATTAGCTCCATACTGCTTGCCGCCGCCTGCTGGTTAATTAATAATAACCTGCGCTACTATCAGCCCGGTAAAGGCAGTTATATTAATATATTGATATGGTGCAGCGCATTAGCTGCAGCCTGTACAGCGGGTTGCCGTTATATATTGCCTTTTTTAAATGAGGGCGTGGTATATGCCAACTTTATGATGCAATCGCTCGTCATCAGGTTTTTTACTGATTTTTTGGCGATAGGCTGGATGGCCATGATCAGTATGATCTGGTACTCGCAGATAGACCAGAAAGAAAATGAGAAACGCAAAGCTGAAGCCGAGCAATTGGCCCGGGATGCCGAATTATATAACCTTCGTCAGCAATTACAACCCCACTTTTTATTTAACAGCTTAAATTCCATCAACGCCCTTATCGGTTTTAAGCCCGATGAAGCGCGTAAAATGATACACCAGCTATCAGACTTTTTGCGTGGTACCCTTAAAAAAGACGATCAGTTACAGGTAACCTTAAACGAAGAACTACAACATCTAAACTTATACCTCGAAATAGAGAAAGTACGCTTCGGCCATCGCCTTAAAACGGAAATAAGCTGCGATGAGCGCTGCGGCGAAAGTGTTATGCCTGCTATGTTATTACAGCCATTGGTTGAGAATGCCATAAAGTTTGGTTTATATGATACTACGGATGATGTAGTAGTAAGCATCCGCGCCGAATTAGAAGGTAATTACCTGGAACTTATAGTTCAAAATCCATACGACCCTAAGACCTCGCGCCCACGCCAGGGAACCGGTTTTGGTTTAAGTGGTGTACAACGCAGATTATATTTACTTTTTGCACGTAATGATTTAATGGAAACTCACGCAAATGATAATATATTTACAACCATAATTAAAATACCGCAGTAAATGATACGTGCATTATTAATTGACGATGAGCCACTGGCTCGCATGGTTGTAAGAGAGTACCTGCAAGGTTTCCCCCAGATAGAAGTGCTACAGGAATGTGGCGATGGTTTTGAGGGCCTTAAAGCCATACAGCAACACCAGCCAGACCTTATATTTTTGGACGTGCAAATGCCCAAAATAAACGGCTTCGAGATGCTTGAACTGGTTGATGAGCAACCGGCTGTAATATTCACCACCGCTTTTGATGAGTACGCTATCAAAGCCTTTGAGGCGCACGCTACCGATTACCTGTTAAAACCATTCAGCAAAGATCGTTTTAATAAAGCTATAGAGAAATTTCTGGCACAAGCACCACATACCGTTGCGCCAAAGCAAGAGCAGGAGCAGTTGTTGCAAACCGCCTCCCACTCGCCTGCCCAGCATGAGCGTATTGTGGTAAAAACCGGCACCAAGGTAAAGATAATCCCCGTTGCTGATGTACAATATCTGCAAGCTGATGATGATTACGTAAGCGTATTTACGCAGGAAGGCTCATACCTTAAAAATAAGACCATGAGCTTTTTTGAGCAAACGCTTGATGCCCGCCAGTTTGTACGCGTACACCGCAGCTACATAGTAAGCGTGCAGGAAATAACCCGTATTGACCCTTACGAAAAAGACAGCCACCTGGCCATTCTAAAGTCAGGCGCTAAGATACCGGTTAGTAAAACCGGCTATGTTAAGCTGAAACAGGTTTTGGGGATATAGGCTCTATTCGCCGCATTGTTACGGCGAATAACCAAGATAATCGCCACAAAACTTATTTTTCAATCTAATATTTGCATATCTCACCGATCAATCGTAATATTGCGATATAATGGGATTAACCAAAACTGAAATATTCACCGCAGAGCAAAACCGGCTGGCCATAATGCTTAAAGCAATGGCACATCCGGCACGCATTGCTATTTTGCAGTATATCATAAATGCTAACGCTTGTATATGTGGCGACCTGGTTGATGAGTTGGGCTTGGCGCAAGCCACTATATCGCAACACTTAAAAGAGTTGAAAAATGCAGGGTTGATACAAGGAACTATTGAAGGTGTAAGCGTTTGCTATTGCATTGAGCCCGATGCCTGGAAATTGTTAAGTACCGAGTTAGGTACTTTCTTCGGCGCGTATACCGATAGTAAAAACTGCTGTTAAAAAAATTTGTCTCAATCCATCGTAATATTACAATTAAATAATAAGAATATGGAAACTATAAACTGGCAAACATTTAAAGAAATCTTAATAGCCAACCCAACCTTACAACTACAATTTCAATATGCCGAAGATAAATGGGTTGATGCCACCTATCACATAACAGAAATTAAACAAGCGCCCATAACATCGGTTGATTGCGGCGGGGTAATGAACGCCTGGACAGAGATCATCATACAACTTTATGAGCCCCAAAATCAACAGCAATTACGCGCTATGGAAGTTAACAAAGCATTGGATATAATTAATGTAGTTGAAAGGGCCCTGCCGCTAAACCCGCTGGGAATAGTTAAAATAGAGTTTGGTAATTCGGCTTTTGATACCCGCCAGCTATTGCCTAACGCATTTACCATTGATGGCGATAACCTTATTGTTGATCTGAAGCCCGATGCCGTACAATGCAAAGCCATTGGCCGTGGCGGTAGTTGTGGTACCCCGGCTGCTAAACCCGTAATCCAATTAAAAAACTTAGCTACTGCTACCGCTTGTTGTGAGCCGGGTGGTGGTTGCTGCTAATTATAAACCCTTATTATAATGAAAAACATATTAGTACTATGCACCGGTAACAGTTGCCGCAGTCAGCTAGCCGAAGGCTATTTAAGACATTTCGCCGGCAATAAAGCCGCTATTTACAGCGCCGGGATAGAAACCCACGGCGTTAACTCTAAAGCCATACAAGTTATGGCCGAGGATGGTATTGACATTAGCCATCATACATCAAATAATGTGGATGAGTACGTGAGTATTCCGTTTGATTATGTAATTACCGTATGCGATAATGCCAAGGAAAATTGCCCCTACTTCCCTACCCAGGCGCAGCGTTTCCATTTTAATTTCCCTGATCCGGCTAAAGCAACCGGCACGCCTGATGAGGTCATGAACGAGTTTAGGCGTGTGCGCGATATGATAAAAGAGTATGCCCATAGTTTCATTAGCCAAAACCTACCTCAATAATGGCTATCGACCACTGCGCCCCGGTTGCCGAACGTAAAAAGCTAGGCTTTTTAGATCGTTACCTTACCCTTTGGATATTTATAGCAATGGCCGTTGGTGTGGTTATAGGGAATTTTGTGCCGTCATCGGCAGCATTTATAAATTCGTACTCAAGCGGCACTACCAATATACCATTAGCTATTGGTTTGATACTGATGATGTACCCACCGCTAGCAAAAGTAAAGTACGAGAACATGGGCAAAGTATTTAAAGATACTAAAGTACTAACCGCGTCATTAATATTAAACTGGGTAATAGGCCCCATACTAATGTTTGTGCTGGCCATAACACTGCTACACAACCATCCCGCCTATATGGTAGGGCTTATACTGATAGGCCTTGCACGGTGCATAGCTATGGTAGTAGTATGGAACGAGCTGGCTGATGGCAATCGCGAGTATGCTGCAGGGTTGATTGCCTTAAACAGCATATTCCAGGTGTTGCTGTATAGTGTTTATGCCTATGTATTTATTACCGTGCTGCCACCGATATTTGGGTTAAAGGGGCAGGCAGTTAACATTACCATAGGCGCTATTGCCAAAAGCGTGGGTATTTATCTGGGCCTGCCTTTTGCAGCGGGTATTATAAGTCGTTATGCGCTTATCAGATTTAAAGGCGAGGAATGGTTCCAAACAAAATATGGACCCTTTATATCGCCTATAACATTAATAGCCCTGTTGTTTACCATAGTAGTGATGTTTAGCCTTAAAGGTAGTTTAATAGTACATATACCGTTTGATGTATTGCTGATAGCTTTGCCATTAATAATATACTTCGCCGTAATGTTTTTGTTAAGTTTTTTCATCGGCAAGTATTTTGGTGCCGATTATTCGCGCAGCACATCCATAGCATTTACTGCCACGGGCAACAATTTCGAGTTGGCCATAGCAGTAGCTATAGGCGTATTCGGTATTAATAGCGGCGAAGCCTTTGCAGGTGTGATAGGGCCACTGGTTGAGGTACCCGCGCTTATCGCCTTGGTTAATGTAGCGTTTTGGTTTAGGCGGAGGTTAAAGTGGTAAAGTGACTAATAGTTAGACTTACGAAGTTTAATTCGGTATTGTTATTTTTTTAAAGGCCTCATTGAGGGCTTCGCCGTTTTAAAACTTCGTAAGTCTATAAACAGTTTATGCGTAATGTTTCATTTCCTCCAACTCATCGGCACTTGGGCCGTAGCTGCCGGGGATAGGTATATTTAGCAATCGCAGGTATACCCCTAGCTGCGCACGATGATGTATAGTTTGCGCCAACGTCATGCGGATGGTTTCGTATTTAGTCATGGCAGACAGAACGTAGTCGCCACTGCGTAAGATCCATGGTTTTTCTAATTCGGTTTCGCTCATTGCTTCCAGATTTGCGCGTCCATCTGCCAGTTGATTTTCAAATACCTCTAATACATCGGCCGTATTGCTAAAAAAGGTTGGCTCGTATGGGTTGGCGGCAAAATCAAGCCCATCAGTAGTAACAGCCATAGTTAACCAGCCGGGCAGCTCGGCAATATGATTGGTAAGTTTCATTACGCTCATGCTTTTTGGATGTGGTTGCCAGTTGTACTTATCGTTTGGAACGATGCTTAATAGGTTACGGGTAGTTTGAGCTTCCTGCTCAATTTCTTTTAATAATAATTTGATGATTGACATAGCTTTTATGGTTTTAGTGTTTGTTGATACAAAGAAACTATGAGCCAGTGACAGCCCTATGTCAGTAGGAACTTTTTAATATTATCGTAACAGTAAATTATCCAAATATTAATTATTACATAGATAGTTATACACATCACCCCAGTTTTCCACGGCTTGTTAAGCTATTGAATTAAACATAATGCCCAGTTAACATATTCTTAACATTACACCTACACCTTTGTGGCATAAAAATTCACTCATGAAAAAGATTTACGTAATCCTATTATCCTTTCTAATACTGGGCGTTGCAGGAATTGCAAACGCGCAGATCACAACCTCGGTTTTAACCGGTAAGGTTAGCGACCAAAAAGGCATGTCAATGCCCGGTGTTTCTATCTCCGTATTAAACACCAGCACCGGCACTAAATACGCGGCGCAAACCAATGCCGATGGCCATTACAACATTCAAAACATTAACCCGGGTGGCCCTTATATAATAAGCGCTACTTATGTAGGTTATAAAAAAGATGAGCGCAGCGATATTACCTTACAACTAGGTAATGCGACTTTTAACTTTTTATTAGTTGAAAGTTCAACCTCGTTAAGCGAAGTTAAGGTAAAAGCAAATTCAGGCCCGGCAAAAACAGGTGCAAGCACCCGTATAAACGCCAACCAGATACGCACACAACCTAGTTTAAACCGAAGCTTGCAGGATTTAACCCGCAATACGCCGCAAAGCAATAACAACTCATTCCAGGGTACCAATTACCGTTATAATAACGTAACGCTTGATGGTGCCATTAATAATGACGCTATTGGTTTTAGCCCATCATTAGGCGGGCAAAGTAACGCGTCTGGCCAGGTAGGTAGCAGTACACGTACAAGCCCGGTATCGTTAGACGCTATACAGGATATACAAGTTTATGTTGCCCCTTATGATATTAAAATTGGTAACGTATTAGGTGGTAGTATTAATGCCGTAACCCGTAGTGGTACTAATGATGTTACCGGTTCTGTATACGGTTATGGCCGTGGCGCTTTCATGGTAGGTCCAAACAACGCAGCACCGGCTTCTGGCGGCGATGGCTCAAAACTGCCATCAGCTTTTCATGATCTGAATACCGGTTTCCGTGTAGGTTTCCCAATCATCAAAAACAAATTATTCTTTTTTACCAGCGAGGAGTTTGCCCGCCGTGTTGACCCGGTTATTGCAGGTGCAGGTACTGCAGGTTCACAAAGCATACTTACTTTGGCTGATGCACAGGCTATCTCTGCAAAATTTGCCGCAGCCGGTTTTGATGCAGGTACTTATGATAATACTACCATTTTCTCCAACTCAAATAAATACTTTAATCGTTTAGACTGGAACATTAATGATAATAACCAGTTAACTATCCGTAATAACACTATTTCATCAACCGCTACTAACTTAGAACGCGATCAGCAAAACTTCCGTTTTGGTAGTATTGATTATACATCGCACAATAACTCAAGCTCAACAGTTGCCGAGTTAAAATCTAAGCTTTCAAACAACGTAAGCAATAGCTTATTATTTGGCTACTCAAACGTGCATGATTATCGCGATCCTAACTCAAACCCTGCTTTACCGCAATTTGAGATCACCGGCCGCACACCAGGTACAACCATATTTGTTGGTACAGACCGTGAGGCTGCTATTTTTGATATGCACCAAAAAACTACTGAGTTTACCGATAACTTAACCTGGACCAAAAACAAAAACACATTTACTTTTGGTACACACAACGAGTTTTATGATATCACGTACAACTTTGTTAACGCATGGAACGGCCGCGACGCTTACAGCAGTGTAGCTAATTTCTTAGCCGATGCTCCGTCACGTGTACGTACTAACTATAACTACACTAATAATACAAGAGATTATATATTAGCTAATCCATCAGCAAAATTTAAAGTTAACTTGTTAAGCCTTTATGGCCAGGACGAAATACAGATAACTGATAATTTTAAATTAACTGCAGGTATCCGTCTTGATTATGCAGGCATGCCAAACAAACAACCATTAAGCACAAAAACTACAGGTGCACCGGTTGATCCAAATTATGGCAATACCTTTACCTATACCAAGCCAAAGGATATTACTAATAAGTTTTTAGATAATGTTGAGATCAATCCACGCGTATCATTTAACTATGATGTTAATGGTGATCAAAGTTTGATTTTACGTGGCGGTAGCGGGTTCTTTACCGGTCGTATCCCGTTTGCATGGTTAGGTTACGCATTCTACAACAACGGTGTAACTTATGGTGCTTATGATAACAAAGCACCTACCGCGGGCGCTCCTATATTACAGGCCCCTGCAATTGGCGGTGCCGGTTACGTAAAAGACCGTGGTGTTGTTAACGTAAACGACCCCGCCAGCCAAACACAAGCAGATTTAATTGACAACAACTTTAAAATGCCACAAGTATGGAGAAACAGTTTAGCTGTTGATTATACTACACAAGATCAATGGAAATTTACTTTAGAAGGTATTTATACTAAAGTAATCCATGACCTTAAATTCCAACAGGTAAATACTACTGATAATGTAACTTACTATCCGTACGATACCCAGCATCAACAGCCGATATTTATCAATACTAAGCCTAACGCGTTATATACTAATGCTTATGAGTTATCAAACACTAATCAGGGTTACCGTTATAGCTTAACTGCACAAGTTGGTAAAGTATTTCCGTTTGGTTTGAGCGCTAACGTAGCTTATACTTATGGCCATTCAAAAGATGTTACCAACGGCATACGTAACTCAATGGAATCTAACTGGCAGTTAAACCAGGCTTTAAATCCTAATGATCCGGGCTTGGCTAACTCTAACTTTGATATCCGCAGTCGTATAGTATCAAACATTAACTTCCGTCATAACTGGGATGCTGCAGGTGATTATACTGCTAACTTTACTTTCTTCTTTAGCGCGCAATCTGGTAATCCATATACTTACGGTTTTTATCCAAACGCTATTGATGGAACAGGCCAACAAGTAAGTTTAGCCTATATCCCTAAAGTAGGCGAAACTGCAAATTTCTTTACTGATGTTGCAGGTGGCGCTACTGCAGTGCAACAAGCTGCTGCTTTTGATCAGTTTATTGATAAAGACAAATACCTAAGCACTCGCCGTGGTCAATTTACACAACGTAACGCTGCGTTTACCCCATGGAATAATGATCTGGATTTCCGTTTCACTCAGGACTTTAAATTTGGTAACGGTAAACACAAACAAATGTTAACCTTTACTTATGACATTGTTAACCTTACTAACTTGTTAAACAAAAAATGGGGACAATACTACTTCTCTCCAAATACGTTTAACTCAACATCAAGTATTGGTTTAACGCCTATTAAAGCTGGTACACCGTCATTCGCTAATGCTGGAACAACTTATCCAAAGTACACTTTCCAGGATCCTGGAGTACCTTACTCTGTTGATTTGTTCACTTCAAGATGGCAAATGCAATTTGGAGTTCGTTACAGTTTCTAATTCCAGAATAATACATATACAGAAAAGGCCCCCGATAATCGGGGGCCTTTCTTTTTTAGAATATATTTTTTAGTTATCCTGCTTGTTGGATATTGCGTTGTTGTTTTAATTCTTTTATCTCCATTTCAAACGCGCGCATACGAGCATGCAATATATCCAGCTCGGTACGCATCATTTGTATTTCGGTAATGAGCTTTGGCGATTCGGCCTTAGTTATCTTTTTCTCGCCTGTGCCTAGTATCAACCACTCCGGCGAATATTTTAGCTGGAAACAGAGCTTGCTGATTAGGTAATAGCTTACCTCCTGCTTTTTGTTGATGACCTTGCTTATAAAGCCCTGGTCGACACCAATAGCGCCGGCAAGTGCCAGTTGGCCGCCATGGTCTTTAACAATTACTTTTATACGCTTTACTATACCGTCGTCTGCCATTATACCTGCAAGTATAAACAAAGTAGCATATAAAAGTAAAACCTTTATTAAAAGAATGATAAGGGGTAATATTACGCTGTAGCAGATAGTTTATGGGCTTTCTCTAACAAGTTAAAAAGATGCTCATCATAAGTACGAAGCGAGACCTTTTTGGAGGCATAATCTTTTTCCAGTTTCTCTAATTCTCCTATAAGAATTTGTTTTGGCCCGCTGTTGGGTGGAACCGCAGTTATGCCTGGTTTTACACCACCTTCATATAAAATATCAGACAATGCTTTGTTTTTCTTTTCAACGGCTTTCATCAAAAAAATAGGCTGCATATCGCCAGAGTCCTGAAGAAAATTCTTCATTCTGCTTTTTTGTTTCTGGTGATTAATAATGATAATGGCCAGCACAAGTATTACGCCGCCAACTAAGTAAACATTTACATCCATAAATAATATTTTAACACATTAAATAATATTTTAACACATTGAATAATATTTAAAAATATAAAATAAAAACCAATGGTTAAAACATTTCTCAGTTTGTATGTACATGTCCCTCATAAGTCCGCCGCAATACGCTGTAGTTTAGTTGTCGTCCAGCGCTTGGGGTGTTGCTAAACTATCAAAATAAGCCAACGCGGTATTATAGATCTCAAGGTCCTTACCTTCCACCCATCTTAGCGAAATAGAAATATCTTTACCATGGTCTGATTCCCATTTTAAATGCACCATAATTAATGATGAGCTGCGAGTACGCCTAAAACCCATAGATTCTATATCTTCCCAGTTAATAGTAATATTTCTCAGGTGATCTACCAGGCATATTTCATTAAATTCCAATATGGCATCGTTATGTAGCGAGGGCATAAGCCGTCTAAATACAACTATGGTTAATACGCCCACCAATACCATAATAAATATGGCAAATACAATTAAATCAAACCTGTCATTAATATTATATGCCTTATAAACATTCGATATAAAAAGCACGCCTAGTATAAGCATTACTATAATAGTGACTATACTATTTTTCTTACTGTAAGGATATATGGTTACGCTATCCATTAATGATTATGTTTTTTATGAATATCCTTAACCAGGCAAAGTTTTTTTATATCAGCAATTTTAATAATAAAAGGCGCGTATTTAAGATGGTTGCCAACCATTTCGGTAGTGTTATCAGAGTGGGCAATAACTTCGTCCTCGTTAGCACCTTGTAAAAGCCTTTTATACATACGGTAATCGCCCCACTCAATATAGTAAACCTCGCCTGGCAATATTTTTTTATCATGTATAATTTTCAAAGCCACCCAGCAGCCGTTCTCTAAATAAGGATACATAGAGTGTCCCCAAACCGGTAAAGCAAAATCACAATCCTCAATACCCGGAAAATTCATGCGGCCAACCGGCGTAGCATCATTAATATCATTATACACCTCAACACCAGATGCTGTGGCGATAATTTCATACATAGGTATACCCTCGCCTACTTTAGATACCTGGGTACTTGTCACATAAGCCGTACCCGCAATAAAATCTTTATATTTTTCTTTAAATATCCTGAATTTCTCAGGATCAATATTTTGGCGGCTCTTAATGATCTCTGTAATAGATGCGGGCGAATTAAAGCCAAGCGCCTCGGCTAATTGGGCGTTACCGGTAAAAGCTTTTCCTTTAAGCTGATTGTATAAAATTATAAACTCCAGTGTTTCAGGACGAACCGTTTTTATCTTATTTGCTTTCTCAGGGATTTCCATAATTGTTGAAAATTATTTTTAAATTTCTTTACTTTGTTAAAGATTTTTCTTTATATTTGTATTCCAATTCGCAACTAATCTAACATAAATTTATATACAAACCAAATAAATACTAAAGAATATACAGAAATATGAATAAAGAAATAAAGGGAATAACATTTAAATGGAAGTTATGGGTATATACCTAATAATGAAAGCGAAAATTACATGCCGATACTAATACATTAATACAGATAATAAAACCAAACCTATGCATATCGCTTACTCCGCATTACAAAATACAAATAATCAAACCGCACAGGCCAAACCAACTACCGTTGACCAATTAAGCATCCGCTTTAAAGCCTATCAAAACGCCTGCAATAAATACAGTAAAGAAATTACTGCCATACAAAAATACATACCCGGGTGGGTGCCCGCCTACCCCGTGGCCTCACCCCACCCCTTCTCTAAAGGAGAGGGGCTTTAAATCTTCTTATGCTTTGCGTTGAAGTCCTCTTCTTTGGAGAGGATTTAGGTGAGGCCTTACTATTAAAAACATTCACTCCTAAAAACCAAAAAAAATGATAAAGATCACACAAAAATTAAAAGACAAGCTGTGGTGGATGATCATATCTGTTGATTATGATTACAGCCGCATTTCCGTAGCCGACCACGAGTTAAATGCCGACACCCTAACCCTATGGCTCGAAGACAAGCATGATTTTAAAAACTCGTTAGAAGAATGCCTGCAGGTTGACCTAACCACGAAACAATTCGCCAAAGTAATAAGGGCCGAGAATCTGAATAGTTACGAAGGCACAAAAATGCATCCCCGGAAAAATTTTATTTATAAAGCGCGTATCGAAATTAATGAGCCCATTAGATGGTACCAGGAAGACGCGTCAATTACAGAGCAGCAATGGGCACGCGAAGCCGTAGTAAAATTACTACTTACACAACTGGTAGAAAACGAAGTTGCCGATATAGAAATTTGGTAAATATTATGCCAAATAGCATATATATCATAAATTTTGTTTATCTTTGTAATGTTAGGTTAACAACCGCTTTTTAAAACCGATAAATTATTTGATACGAAGGTTGAACTCACCTGTAACACTGGCCGGTGCTGCCTGCTTACCATCTTGACTGGTCATAACAGCACTAAACGTTCCTTTAGTAAGAATACTATCCTGCATATATTTCTCCAGCGTGATCTTGTTTGAATCATTCGGCTCTGCATCTTTAGCTAAAGTAAACTGAGCGCCATGTTTGCTAAATAATAGTTGACCACCTGCTATAGCATTAGTTAAATCAGGCGATGCAAAGCCTGGGGAGCTAATTCCAAAACTCATGGTATGCGCTTTATTAATAGCCGTAATACCGAAGTATTTATTACTATCAATATTTGCGTTTATAAAAGCAACGGAATCCTTTGCAGCATCGAAAGTATAGGTGGTGTCGCCTACGGTAATATTTAGGGTACCACTAACGGCAAAAAAATTGCCCGAATTATTGCTGGTATCGGCTTTTAAGCCTGTTTTGGCAAGCGTTAAATCAACTGCCTGATCTTTCTGGCAGGATGCGATCACCACCGAAAAAAGCAAGACAATTAAGATAAACTTTAAAAAACGCATACGCCCGATAAACTTAGATAATTATTATACGAATATACGGTGTAAACAGTTGCGTTAAGTAATAATTTAACAAAAATTAACTTAAAAACCAGTACCAAACTTCAAACCGGCACAAATATCACTCAATCTCCTTACCTATGAAAAGATTACCATATTTCCTTCATAAAACCACGCTTGTTAATTTAATAGAAAGCTATTTTATAAAAGCATTGAACCATGACAAAAGCAAACATCACGAGCCGCCTACCATCAGCGGTCTGGCTTTACATTTAGGTTTTAAAAGCAAGGAAGATTTCGACAAATTTGAAAACAGGGCACGGCTTGGCTCAACCTTAACACAAGCACGGTTTAGAATAATGGCCTACTATGAGAGCAGGCTACATTACCCCGCCCCTGCCGGCGCCATATTCGCATTAAAAAGTATGGGCTGGCATGAAAAACCTATCCCTGCTAAAGTAGCACCACGCAGGGTAAAATCAATCAAAGTAAAACTGGTAGAGTCGGGTCCAAAACCAGCCTCGTCCGAGAAAGAAGTACAACTATAATAACATTAAAAATGGCAGCAAAAAATTACGAAGCATCGGTTTTGTTTAAGCTAAACTACGCCTCTGCCGCGCATGTTGTAATAAACCAGGGCGGCACCAGCTCGGGCAAAACTTATGCGATAGAGCAGGTATTGTTTTGCCTGGCTTGCGAGAAAGACAAACAGGTTATAACCGTGGTAGGCCAGGATATACCCAACCTTAAAGCTGGCGCTTTGCGCGATGCTTTAACCATTTATAACAAGTCAAGCCAGTTAAAAAAACTGGTAAAAAACTTTAACAAAACCGACAGGATATTTGAATTTTACAATGGATCACTTATTGAATTTAAAAGCTTCGGCAGCGCGCAGGATGCGAAGTCGGGTAAAAGAGATTATCTTTTTATTAACGAGGCTAATGGTATTACATGGAATATTTATACCGAACTGGCGCTGCGTACGCGGTCCAAAATATTTATTGATTATAACCCCAATACGGAGTTTTGGGTACATGATAATCTGATAGGAAACGATGGCATCGAACTTATTATATCAGACCATCGGCATAACCCATTCCTGGATAAAGGGATGGCCAATAAGATTGAAAGCACTAAAGACGAGGACCATGAGCGTTGGAGGATTTATGCACGCGGGCTTACAGGCAAAGTAAGTGGCTTAATTTTTACTAATTGGTTTATCTGCGATGATATACCTAACGATGCCAAACTAATAGCCGCCGGCCTTGATTTTGGCTTTACAAACGACCAAACCGGTTGCATAGAAGTGTACCTGCAAAACGGGGAATTATGGATTGATGAATTATTTTATGAGACCGGTTTAACCAATAAAGATATATCCACCAGGCTAATATCATCAGGCGTAAGCAAAAGCACCGAAATTATTGCAGACAGCGCCGAACCCAAATCAATAGAAGAATTAAAAAGACTGGGCTGGTATGTTACCGGCGCAAAAAAAGGGGCTGACAGTATAAATAACTCCATTGATATATTAAAGCGATACAAGTTTAATCTTACCAGGCGCAGTATTAATTTAAAGAAAGAACTGGCGCGATACAAATGGAAGGTTGACCGATCTGGCAAACCCATGAATGAGCCGGTTGATACATGGAACCATTTGATTGATCCATTACGATATGTAGCATTAAACAAATTGAAAATAACCCCGGTAGCGTCGACAAGATCAAAACTACCTTACAAGGAAACTAACCTGCAAAATCATCTTTCAGAATTTATTAATATATGATAGAAAAAACGTTCAAAACCATCCACGGCCAACTCCGTATTCAGATGCCATCGCAACTGAAGGAAATTACATTGGGGCAAATGATGCAGATGCAGGATAAGCTGAATTTAAGTGATCTGGATGCCATAAATATATTATCAGGCACTCCAATTGATGAACTAAAAAACGTAATTGATATACATGATTTTGATGTATTTGGTGAAGCAGTTCTATCATTATCTAATCAGATCAAACACCTGTATAACAGCGATGATATACCTACTAACGTAAGTTTTGATATTGATGATAAAAAGGTAATGGTAAAAGTTATCCGTAATTTATCAGTGGAGCCTGCCGGAGCTTTCATGGCCGCAAGGGATATTATTGCTGATGAAATAAATGAACACATAACACTGCATGGGGAAGAAGATTGGCAAGAGCGTTTTAACCCATCTTTAAAAGCCTGCTGCCTGGTATTGGCACAATATTTTTATTGTCGGGCCACAGGTAATAAATACAACGAATACCAGGCAGAAGTATTTACCGAAACCGTTAAAAAACTTGGGGTATTGGAGGCGCTGCCCATAGCCAAACATTTTTTTATGAGCTATCCAAACTTATCGAAACCGAAAACAAATTACTTTCTGCGGCTCCGTCAGTTTTGGAGAAAAAAGCCGGTATCCAATCATTCGAGAAGTTTAAGTATATAAACACCGTAAATTCTTTGTCAGGCGGCGATATCACTAAATGGGACGATGTATTAAACATGCCTTATGACCGCGTATTAACTAAGCTCCTCCTCAACAAAACAGAAGCGGAGTATCAACGCAAATATACCGAACTAATACAAGCGCAACGCTAACCACCAATGAACTAATGAACCATTAAACTAATAAACCAACCATGCCCATACGTAACCAAATTGAAGCCATTGTACAAACCTTAACCAGCAACCCATCGTTTGTATATGGCACCGTTAACGAGCTTAACACGCTTGCCGATGATATCACATTTCCAACTGTGTTTTTGTACCCCCCACAGTTGATCAACCTGTCGCCGCAGATCAATGGATCGGTAGATAATACCTTTGCTATTACGCTGGAATTTCTTTATAAAACAGATTTTGACCAATACACTGCCGATAACGAAACCTATGTAAACCAGGCATTGCATATGGCTAATGAGTTCATTGCAAAGGCTGCCAAATATCGCGAGGGCGATGGCCGTTACTTTAAAATTAAAGCAGGCGACAGAGCCAAATGCACGCCGGTTTACAACAAGTTTGATGCTAATACAACGGGTGTTAGCTTAATTATAACATTGGCTACCATGTACTTTGATAAGTACTAACCTAATATCTTAAATATCAACTTAAATTAAATACACATGGGATTAAATTGTAATATAGTAGTCAGTAACCGAATATTTGACTACGATGGGCCAGACTATGTAACCACAGCCAGAGTATATGCCGTTATCACAGATGATGAAGGCGCACCGGCAAACGGCAATGGCGCTTTAATAAAATATAGTGTTGATGATAATGGAACAGTAACGCGCGAAATAAAAGTTGCTTCGGGCCAGTCTGTATTATTGTTTGATGGGATTATTGACAGAGCTCATGATGACGGGTCGGGCAATTTTGTGTCTTATTATTCAAAAACATTTGGCTTTGCAGCAATATTCCCTTTATTAGATGCCCCGCCGCCTGTAAACAATTGCGATTTGAGTATTAATAGCATAAATATTATTAAACCCGAATCTGCACCCGGGGCCGGCGATGCGCAAATATCAGTGCAAGCATCTTCAAGCTATTTGCCTTTATCGTATAGTCTTGATAATATACATTTTCAATCATCAAATACATTTACTGGTTTATTAGGCGGGTTAAAAACAATTACGGTTATAGATTCAAATAGTTTTGGCTGTGTCGAAAACGCGTCTGTAACCGTGCCTACACTAAGTCGTTTGTTAATTAGCGATCCATCGGTAACCGTTAGCGGCAATATAAGTCGGTGGAGCGCGGCGTTTAACCCGGTTGTATTTACTTATCAGCGTAAAGATTTTGAAGTAGTATCGGTTACTTTAGATTCACAATCAGGCAATGCTAAAATTTTAGCTAATACCAATGTAACAGGACTTATTAAGGATGACCTTGTTTATATAAACACTGAAACCTATAAAGGGACTTATAAAGTTACGCCCATACCGGGCAGTAATAATACTTTTATTATTAATACACTTTACTTGTCATCTGCTTCAGGGTTTGTTAATATAAACCGTTTGCGGCCCTATTATAAATTGCTAACCAAAATTACTTACCAGGATAGCATTACAGGCGCGCAAACTACTATACAATCAACCAACAGGCCTGATAATGCAGGTTTGATAAAAGCCGACATATCAAACTTTCTGCAATCCATAGTAAGGGTTAAAGACGACAGTGATTTCACTAAGGCCAACTTCCGGGATGATAATTTAAGCGCCAGTTACCAGATTGGCTATGCGCAACATTGGGACGATGGCTCAGCCGATGGAAAAACCTCAGACTGGATACAAATTGCCGACCCATACTATACAGTGTATGCTGCCAAACAACTCGGTGAGCGTTATGGAGGCAACCTGGCTGTCTATGTTCCTTTTGCAAATGGCCAGTCACCCGCTAAATGGATAACTGATTTTGCAGAGCCAGCCTACTCAAATGGCTACCCCTTTGATATCGGGTTTATTTATAGTGAGCACCTGCTTGGCCTGAATATATATTGCGAGCTTACGCTGTTAGATATCAACAGAAACCCTTTACCCGGTGGCCCGCAAAACAGCTATTTATTAAATGAGGATGGATCATGGTTGCTTAATCAGGATGGAAGTAAGCTCATTATAGCTAAACAAACAATAGCCAACGCGCCACTTGCAGAACAGTTGGGTTTAAACCGGCTGCTGATTAATAACGATTTTCCGGTTGATGCCTATTATTTCACCATCACTTTAAAATACAATGATGGTAGTAATGTTCATGCGGTTACACAAACCCAAACCATCCGTATAGATGATGCGGTTGATGAACGATCTGTTTACCTGCGTTGGGTTGGGTTAAGCGGCTCCTGGAACTATTATCGCTTTGTGTATAACCAGGAAGTAACGTTGGATGTTCAGAACGCCACCATCATTAAAAACTTTGTATCCGATTGGGAAAACCAGGATGCCATTGAAGATGTAATAAGCAAAACCGCAGGCCAAAAAATGAAGATAATGGCCGAGGATCTTTCGGTGGCTGATATTAAGGGGTTGCAATCCATAAAATACTCGCCAAAAGTCCAAATGCTGACGAATAAAAACCCGGTTAAATGGCAAACAATTGTTATCAATACCGCAACCTTTAGCGAGTACGAAACACTTAACGGGCAAGCACCTTTTAGCGTGACCTTTAATATGCCAAGTATAAATATCCAAACTCAATAATTATTTAGTATCAAGTAATTAGTATCAAGTAGCAAGACATATTACACATGCAATAACTGATACTACATACTTGATACTAGCTACCTGATACTAAACAAATGAATGATATTCAATTATATATAAACGATCAGTTGGTTGATCTGAGTAATGACAGCCCCATTGCCTTAACGTTCCAGATTAACAACCTGGCCGAGGTAAAAAATCAGCAGGGAAATACCTCCAACCAGTTTAAATTGCCGCTTACCCAACGTAACCGGCGAATATTAGGCTTTCCGGATGATGTTGCCTTTTGTACCAACTTGCCATACACCCAATACCCGGCTAAGCTGGTACAGGATGGTTTAGAGATCATCCCCTACGGTATTGGCGAGTTAAACAGCATTGACCAGGACACCGCCAGTATAACCATCCTGTCAGGAAATGTTGATTTCTTTGATGCTATTGACGGCAAACTATATGAAATGGGCGATAGCAAAAGCCAATGGGGAAAAGGGCTTTTATGGAAGCAATATGACCATGCCTGGACGCTTGACAATGCGGCACACTCGCAAACCAAAACAGAAGGCTGGATATACCCGGTAGTTGACTATGGTAATTTTACCGAAGATTATGCGCAACCCATTAATGTAACTACCATGCGGCCCGGCTTTTTTATAAAAACAGCTATAGATCTGTTGGTTAAAAGCGCGGGTTATAAAGCTACCGGGTCATTACTTTCAGATCCGTTGTACCCATTATTAATAGCTCAATTTAGCAATGGCTCATGGGAACATGGCACAGACTATCAAACACAGCCCGATATACTAAGCTGCTCGGCAGCTACGGGCTCTGTCATACAACTTAACCATCCTAACAACAGCAATCCGTCAGGAAGATTCGTTTTTAATAATAAACTGGCCGACCCTTCCAATCAATTAAACAACGGCATATTTACCGCTTTACAGCGCAGCGATTTTACCGTTACCGTTAACTTTCCGCATGTTAATATGCGTGGTAAAATTACCGGCAAGCATCCTACATACTTACACGTAACCATAACGGTGCACACACCAGGTTTGCCTGACATCTATCCCGCCGAGCTTGATTTTACCTGGGACATGGGCAGTTGGGTACGAGACCAAGGCACAAGCGGTGGCAGTATTACCGGGTATATTGATATTTATAAGCAAACCCTATCCTGCCAAACCGAGCTTGCCGCAGGCCAAAGTGTGGAGGTTAATTATACCTGGATGGGCGATAATCCATCATACTTTACAGTTGCTACGGGTGCTACATTTACAGTTACAGCGCAAAACAGGTTGGTTAAATATAGCCAGCCGGTACAGTGCGAACGTATCTTTCCGGATATTTCACAGAAAGATCTGCTTAAAGATACGCTACAGCGTTTCGGTATAATTTGCCAGGCAGATAATGCTAATAAAACCATCTCATTCAATTCGTTCCGGGATATTGTTGGTAATATACCCACAGCAAAAAACTGGACAAAAAAATGTCTGGACCAAGGCAAAACCATCAACTTTCAACTAGGTGGTTATGCGCAGGCTAATACATTAAAGTATAAAAATGATGATGCTGTGTTACCCACAGGTTTTGCAGACGCGGTAATAAATGTAGCCGACACTACTTTACCGGCAACAACCGATCTGCTGGAAAGTCAGTTTACCCCTACCTTAAACCGGCCCTATATTGGTGGAACAGTCGCACAAATTAAAATGATAGATACCAACAATGGCGGTACAGATTTTAGCATTGGTGTTTCGCCGCGGATACTGATTGACCGTAAACTGGATATTAACAAGTTGGGTAAAACCGTAACATTTACTGATGGTGGCAGTAATCATATTGTTGTAAATGATATTATAAGCGTCCCTTATTTTTACAAACCCGATGGCGAGTACAGCTTATGTTTTGGCGATATGCCCGGAACCATTGCAGGCAAACCACTACCCGGTTTAAAAACAAAATATTACCCCGAACTGGAGAAAATATTAAAGCAAACAAAAAAAGTGGTGCGCTATTTTTTACTAACTCCGCGCGATATATTGGAACTTGACTTATTAATACCCCTTTACCTGGAGCAGGATAGCGCCTATTATTATATTAATAAAATTGATGCCTGGCGTAAGGGACAACCTATAAAGGTGGAGTTGGTGAAATTGGGATAAGCAAGATATCGCAAACGGCAAAGCCAAGAAGAATTACGATGACCTTGCCAAGTCAATTTTAGCGAGTGCAAAAGCCAAAGCCGCGCTTAATAAAATGACAGAGGAATCGGCCCCATTTTTAAATATAGATTATCAGGTAGTATTTCGAAAATATAATTGGAAGCTAGCAGCTTAATGCAACAGATCGCTCTTGCTAAGATCACCCCCAAAAACCCGGTAATTTTTCTTCAATATCAGAATCACCATAAAAAAAAACCGTATATACAGCCATTTCACCAAAATCTTTTCCATGTGTAATTTCAAGAATTACTTCTCTGTTGATCGTGTTCTCATTTATAAATTTTGTAATCCTTTCAATACTGGGAAATGCTTGAGCTTTTAAAACTATCATGATCTTAATGTTTAACTACTAAATAAATTTTCACCAATTTAATAATCAAATACTATATGGCAAACAATAAAAATATTTCTGCGCCTTTGTTGGTGTTATCACCAACAAACGTAGGCCAAGCATAATTCGATATTAATCTAAATCATCTTGGCTATAGTGCTAATTTACAAAATATCGGTACTTGTTGGTAATAACACCAACAAGAGCGAAAGAACGCTGCATCTATTCTTCATTTAGCTTCAGAATCAATGTAAAAAAAAATTGTATACTTTATCAGCCCGATATCTCCCACATTGGTTATGATTACTATGTCTTCCTTTGCTATGTTATTATTAGCTACAAACAAAGTCAATAAAGTATCATCTAAAAAGGTTTTGGATTTTAAAGTTTTCATGGGTTTGCAATAAATTAAGTAATAAGTTAATCAATAATAAAAAAATAAAATGGCAGATAATAATAAAAATAACGTTTCTATCAATGTAGAAATTAACGCCGATGGGCAACAGCAAATTAATCAATACAAAGGAGTTTTTGATAGTTTGAAAACATCTATAAGCAATTTGTCGAATCCGATTAATAAATTAGATAGTGATGTTGCAATGCTTAATGATTCCTTAAAGCAACTTAGCTCACAAAATGAGTTTGCTGGTAATTCGATAGTTAAAATTAAAGAAACTTATACCTCACTTACATATGTCATCAGTGGGTTGAAAAAAGGCTTTGAATTAGCAAAAGTTGGAGCATTATCTTTCGAGGCCGTTTTAACCGGCGGACTAAGTGTAGTCCTTGCCTTCTTACCCGAAATTATAAACTTTACAACGGCTTTATTTAAAGGCAAAGAAGCAACAAGTGTATGGGCTCAAAACTTCAAAAACCTAAATGAAGTGATGAAAGCAGCCAATAAAGATGCTGCTGAACAAACTGCAAAGCTTGATGTATTGTATAAATCGGCTACCAATGCTAACAATGCTCAGGCCGACAGGCTTAAATATGCCCAGCAGCTAAAAGACACCTACCCTGAACAGTTTAAAAACTTTGATAGGGAACAGATTGCAAACGGAAAAGCTAAAACGGCTTATACTGACCTTGCTAAGTCAATTTTAGCGAGTGCAAAAGCCAAAGCCGCGCTTAATAAAATGACAGAACAAACTGCTAAGTTGTTAGACGCGGATTACCAGATTGAAAAGATAAAAAATGCAAATTACAATGAAGTAAAAAATAAAAAAGAGGAGCTGGCAAAACAACCGACATTTTACCGGGGAGGGAGATCAAACGGCCAGTTGGATTTTTTTAAAAAAGAAAGCGATGACCGGGCCAAAACCGCCATTGATGAGCAGAATAAAATAAAAATAGCTATCCAGGCTAATGTTGATTACCTGATGAAATTTGCTAAAGATGCTGATTCCATTAAAAACAAAGTTAATAGCATAAGTGCCGATGTAAACAATAACGTTAATATTTCATATCACGGTAATGGGTCCGGAAAACACAAAAAGCATACTCAGCCTGTTGTACCCGAAGATGATAAACGAGAGCCTGATACGGTACAATTTGAAAATACAAAGTCTGATACCTCATCTGTAAAAACTTCGCTTGACCAAAGTGTACAAAAATCATTAGAGGCCCAAAAAAGCATGGTGCTTACAAATGTACAGCAAACACAAAGGGCTATCCTTGATATAGAAACTGATGCTGCCAAAAAGAAAATCGAGATAGAAGAAAAGCTAACAGAATCAAAAATTCATGCAGGCGATAAGTTTATAGATGCCGCCTTAAAAAACAGCAAGAAAGATTCGGCAATTTTTAAAACGGCTTTCCTGGCTAAAAAAGCAACTTCTATTGCCGATACCATTATCAGCACCAAACGGGCGGTAATGGAATCGTTAAAGGCTTATGCAGGCATTCCGTTTATTGGCCAGGCGTTGGGTATCGCGCAAGCGGTATTTATGGGGGCGCAAGGCGCGGCATCTATCGCAGAGATCTCCAAACAAAAACCAGGCTTTGCTAAAGGCGGTCGGTTTGTTTCAGACGGCAAAGGGGCTCTCCTATCAGGCTACAGCCGTACAGATAATACCAATGCCTACCTGCGGTCGGGCGAGGCTGTGGTGGTATCTGAAGCTATGCGTAACCCCTGGGCACGCAACTTGGTTAGTGCTATTAACGTAGCGCATGGCGGGCGGGATTTCTCTATAACAAACCCGGGCCGTGGTTATGCCATTGGCGGGATCTTTACTGATGGGGGTAACTCCAACCGCTACTACAACCAACCCATGAATGACCAGAAGGACCTTGCCAATACCATAGCCTACCAAATGATCAATAACTTCCCTCCTGTTTATGTGGATGTGAAGGATATTAACAGCCAGCAAAATATATTGGCACAAACGGTTAATAGGGTTAATCTTTAACCCCCTAGCCCCCTGAAGGGGGAACAATAATGTATAACTTATCAATATTAAAATCGATGAATATAAAGATTGCAAATACCTTATTTGACGAGGGTGTGTTCTCTGCAATGTACAAGGCGGGGTTTATTACTACTAAAGTTTTTATTTACCGCGAGATCTACTTATGGGTACAAGCCCAGGTTAAGGCACGCGGTATAACTAAGAACCAGGCTGTATTAGAAGCCGAATTAAAGTTCGAGAAGGATGAGCGTACCATTTGGCGGGCTATGAATAGTTTTTCGGATGGTGACAAACTAGTGTCACCATCCATTCAAAATAGTTTTCCGACCTTTGATATATGCCAATCAGCATAACAAACCATTCGATTGCTGATTTTAATGATTTAAAGATTACGTTGATATTATCTGGTGACAAAGTGGTGTCACCCAATCCTAAAATAATACTCCCGATCTTTGACTAAGATTTGTAGGATTAAAAGATTATAGGATTATTAGTTATCGAAATCAATAAAATCAACACCCAAGACTACTGACAAACTAGTGTCACCATCACTAAAAGAAATAACCCCGATATTTGTATAGTTCAATTATCAGAACACAATTCAAGACCAATACTCGTGTCGAATCATGTAATCCTTAAATCGTGTCAATCAGCGATTCAGACAATATTAAACTCAATTCTCACATCTCACATCTCAAACAACATGAGTTACAAAATCTATTTATACGATACGGATACCGATTGCATAGGCTCATCAATTTGTTATAGTCTCGTTATTGCAAAGTCAGTTCGACGCGCTTGTGTCTTTCACTTATAACGAAGGAATTGGCGCATTACAAAAATCCACTTTGCTTCATAAGCTAAATGCTGAAGATTATGAAGGTTCAGCCGATCAGTTTAGTATGGAACAAAGTTACCAATCCGTCAACCGGCGAAAAGATAATACTGGATGCATTAGTAAAACGCAGGGCAAAAGAGCGACAATTATTTTTATCAAACATCACTAAAACTAACATATGACAACAATAGAACACAGGGAACTAAGAGGTATTACCTTAAAAAATATTGTGGTTACAATACTCAGTACGGCAAGCATTGTTGTATCGGTAATGACAACCTATTTCCAATTAAAAAATGACATAAAAGATTTGCGTACCCAGCAAAATACTGATTCCAGGATAACAGAGATCAGACTAAAACTATTGGAGGGCAATGTAGCGGTGCTACAACAAGAAGTAGATGAAATTAAAACTGTAAAACAAATTAAAAAATAACACTATATGAGCTTAAAATCTTTTTTATCCAAAATCTGGAATGAAATTAAAAATCTATTTGCCGGTATACCTGCCGAGTTAAAAACTGCTATACATATTGGCGTAATTGTGGCCGAAAATGCAAAAATATTTATCGATTCGCCTGCTGCTGATGTATTAACGGCATTGATTCCCGGCGACATAGATGATAAAATTAAAGATCTGCTTCGTGCAAAAATTCCGGTAATTTTAAGCGAGCTTAAACTAGCTGATAGCTGCCAAAACATAACAGATCCTGCACAATTAACAACCTGTGCGGTTAAAGTTATACAGGGTTTAGATGGCGATATTAAGAGCGCTTTTCTGCACAACTTGTCGATTTTAGTAGCGGGTGTTGCCGCTGACGGGAAATTATCCTGGAGTGATGGTGTTTATTTAATGGAGTGGTATTATCAGTATCAATATAAAACAACCGCCTAAGATGTGTGCCCGGAACGAGATTCGAACTCGTACATCCTTACGAATGCCACCCCCTCAAGATGGTGCGTCTACCAATTTCGCCACCCGGGCCTAAAAATATGAGATATCAGACTTAAGAAGTGAGACACTTAATATTTATCTCTTATCCAAAAATCTCACATCTCATATCTACATCGACGTGCCCGAAGAGAGACTCGAACTCTCAAGAGACAATTCTCAACGGCTTCTGAGACCGCAACGTTTACCAATTTCGCCATCCGGGCTGCTAAAGCAGGGTGCAAATATAATTTTTCTGTAGTTAAAA